>JAVBLH010000041.1:0-39544 GCA_031553635.1 Evtepia sp.
CTTACAATCTCGCTGTATGCTGCATTTGCCACACAACGGGAAGCTGCGGATTTTCCCTTTGCCCGTCCCCCTGGTGATTATGCGCTTGAAGTTGGACACATAGTTATCTTTTGAGCGTAAGATTACTGTGTTGATGCCCCATGACTGGAGCTTCGGTAATGCGGTGTCATAAATGAACGCCCTGTGTTCTGGTATCTCGCCACTGATTTCATTGTCGAACATAGCTTCGCAATACAAAGCTTCGTCAAGAAGCTCGTTGTTTCGAATTGCAAGAATTACGGTTGCAAGGCTGTCCTTTCCAAAACTGACACTTGCCATGCGCATAGGCATATTTTCACCCACTTTACTGCTTACTTGATTTGTCACGCCCAGTCAGATCGCGGTCAACAGCTATGTACGCAAAAAAAGGCACAAAAAAAGACCGCTCATTCATTGAAAATAAGCGGTCTTCCCTGTATTTGCGGTTAACTGACTTTGACCTTTCGGATGGGTGCACCCATGATCTTTGCTAAGGCATCGTCCACTACATCCGTGTATCGTCCTGCCTGAATCAATTTGGTTCTAAGTGTATTCAGACTATATACGATGTAGCGATATTCGGCTTCGTTCAAATCCAGCCATATCTTTATCTGTTTCATAAAGCACACCTCCTGTCATGTTTCAATTATACGCGGGCTTGACTGTTTTATCAAAGGTATGAAACTGTG
Organism: Evtepia sp.; assembly: GCA_031553635.1. GTDB lineage: Bacteria > Bacillota > Clostridia > Oscillospirales > Oscillospiraceae > Evtepia. The sequence continues at coordinate 708 of JAVBLH010000041.1, forward strand.
CAATCTTGAGTTGCTTTCATCATTGCGCAGGTGCTGTGATTTGTCCAGATATGCTAAAACACCACCCGATGCATCCCTTCGAGTGGTGTTTTGCGTAATGTAATGGTTATAAAATTTTGATATTTGCCCAATTTGCAAGGGCTGTGGCGGTTTTCCTATTATACACGGCCCCGTGGCGCCAATGGGTCCTACAGGACCGGGACAGTAGATGGGATAGCAGCAGCCGTCATTGAATCTATTGCAATTCATATAGTTGTGACCATTCCTTTCAAGTATCGTTCGCGTCACCCTGGGAAAGCAGGATGACACCAGGGTTCTCACTCCCACCACATTATATGGTAGCAGAAACAAAGGGTGCCTTGGGCAATCCACATCTCCCCATCCTTCCGCCTTTTTCCCTGGGCTTTTCTAGGAAATTTTCCGTTTTCTCGCAAATTTCAGATTGAAAATAATGAAATATAAGATATAATTTACTTGACCCCCGGTCTTTGTTCCTTTGCATCGAAATCATAGTATAGAATCCTCACAGGATGGGAGCGATGCCCTTTGTCATTACAGAAAAACGACCCTAAATTCAGCCGAATCAAAGCCTCCGTGGTAGATCATTTCACTGACTTTATCTCCATTGCCAACAAAGACAGAGAAATCATCTATTGTAACCCGGCGGCCTATCGAATGATGGGTTACGCTCCCCACGAAAGGCCGGAGATCACCTCCACAGCCCAGCTTCATGCCGAGGGCTTTGATGCCTTCGCCGCCAGGGAGATTCAGCCCGCCGTTTTCAAAAACGGCTCCTGGAACGGTCTTTCCGCCATCCGCCATAAAGACGGCAGCACCATCATGGTAGACATGACCGTCTTCCCCCTCTACGACGACGCAGGGGAGGAATATGGCACCGTGGCCGTCATGCGTGACGTAAACGAGCTGACCAAGCTAAACCTAAGCCTGCAAAAAAGCAGTGCCCTGTTTCAAGAGGTGCTGGACTCCGTGATGATAGGCATCATCCTCATCAACATGGAGACCAACCAGATCGAAATGGCCAATAAGCGCACCGCCGAGCTGCTGCAGATCGAGCTGGAAGACATCATAGGCCAAAAGTGCTACGACATTCTATGCCACAACTCCCTGGCTCTCTGCCCCCACATCAACGAGCGGGATCAAAGAGTCCTCCTGGGAGAGCGTTACCTTGCCCGAAAAGACGGCACCTCCCTCCCCATCATCAAAACCGGCACTTGGATCACCATCGAGGGCCGGGATTATCTGGTGGATACCCTGGTGGACATCAGCATCCAAAAGGAGCTGGAGGAAAACCTGAAGGAAGCCAAGCTCCAGGCAGAGGCCGCCAATAATTCCAAAAGTGAATTCCTCTCCCGCATGAGCCACGAAATGCGCACCCCCCTCACCGCCGTTATCGGCATGAGCCAAATTGCCGAAAAGACCCGTGATGTGAAAAAGCTGAAGGACTGCCTGGAGACCATACACCTTTCCTCCAACCATTTGCTGAATCTCATCAACGATATCCTGGATCTTTCCAAAATCGAGGAGGGCAAGCTGGAGCTGGCCCCCGATACCTTCTCCCTCTCCTCCCTGGTGGATAAAACCCTGGCCCTCATCAGAGCCCGGGCAGAGGAAAAGCGCATCGGCGTCTACTTAGACATGAGCGCCGGCATCCCCCCCTATTTGGTGGGCGACTCCCTGCGGCTTTCCCAGGTACTGCTGAACCTTCTTTCCAACGCCGTCAAATTCACCCCGGAGGACAAGCGGGTCTTCCTGCGGATTCGTCTGGATTCCCAGGACGCCGACCAGGTCACCCTGCAGTTCGACGTGGCAGACCAGGGCATAGGTATGACCCGGGAGCAGATGGATCGCCTTTTCCAGCCCTTTGTGCAGGCAGACGGCTCCATTGCCCGCAATTACGGCGGCACGGGCCTGGGCCTGGTCATCAGCAAACGCATTATCGGCCTCATGGGGTCAGATATCCTGGTAGAGAGCATCCCGAACCAGGGCGCCACCTTTTCCTTTTCTCTTACCCTCCCTATTTCCCAGGAGGAGGAGCGCAGAAAGCCTGCGGTCACCATCTCCCCGGAGCTGCTTTCCGATCGCCGTGTCCTCATCGTGGACGATATGGAGATCAACCGCCTGATTACCATGGAGCTCCTGGCCGACACCAGGATGATCTTCGACGAGGCCTCCGACGGCTTGGAGGCCATTGCAAAGGCTTTGGCGCATCCTTACGACCTAATCCTCATGGATATTCAAATGCCCTTCCTAGACGGCTACAGCGCCACCCAGCAAATCCGCAAGGGCCCCGAGCCCTACTGCCATGTTCCCATTGTTGCCATGAGCGCCAACGTCTTCCGGGAGGACATGGAGCGCAGCCTGGCAATCGGGATGGATGGCCACGTGGGCAAGCCCATTAACCTGGACGAGCTGATGGAAGCCTTGGGCAAGATCTTTTACAAGGACGGCGCCGGCGAGGCAGACAGTGAAAAGCACCGCGCCCTGATCCGCTTTCGCCCCGGCGCTTTTGTCCCTGCCGCAGATCTGGGCTATTTTAACTACCCCGCCGCCCTAAAGCATCATCACGGCGACGCCTTCCACCTGGCCTCCCTTTGCCACGACTTTCTCCAGGAGGACCTATACGGCAAGCTAAAGGACGCCATGGACACAGGGGCCTTTACCGCCGCGGGGGACATCGTCTCCCAGCTTCTCTCCTATGCCCATGCCTACTGCCTGAACTCCCTGGCATCCTACGCCGGCAATGTGCAGCTTACTCTCACCCGGGGCGACTATAAATACGCCGCCATGTACCTGGCCGATTTGGGCAAGTGCTACGCACGCACCCAGGAGGTGCTGCGGGAGCTCCTGGTGTAAAAGCCTACCAAGAATCAATGGACATAAATATAGGGCGGCACCGAAAAAGTGCCGCCCTTTGGCGTTTTGGTTATTCTTCCTGCAAAAGATAGCGAGACAGGGTTTTGAACAGCACCTTCTCGTCTATGGGCTTGGGGATATAGCCGTTCATCCCCACGATGGCGATCTCTTCCACGTCTTCACGGAACACATTGGCGGCCATGGCAATGATGGGGATGGCGGTATCGGTTTTGCGGATCACCTTGGTGGCGCTAAAGCCATCCATCACAGGCATTTGCACGTCCATAAGCACCAGGTCGTAAATGCCGCCCCTTTCCTGGAGGATCTCCACTGCTTCCAGCCCGTTTTCCGCCAGGTCTACCTGCGCCCTGGTGGGCTCTAAGAAGGCCAGGAGGATTTCGCTGTTGATCGGGATATCCTCCACCAACAAAATGCGCTTGCCGGAAAAATCGGGCAAGCTCTCACCCAGGCTCTCATGCCGCTGCTCGGCAGCCGGCTGGGCCTCGCCCTTTTGCATCTCCAGGGAAAAGGAGAACACACCGCCGTCCTTGGTATTGGAAAAGGTCAGCATTCCGCCCATCAGGCCGATGATCCTTTGGGGAACGGCAAGACCCAGGCCTATACTTCCCTCCTGCCGCAGCTTGTTGCGCTGGTCGCTCTCGAAGGGGTTAAAGAGCTTATATACCTCATCCTCGCTCTGGTCCAGGCCACTGTCGGTGATGTCAAAGCGCAGGATGGCGGTTCGGAACTGATTGCGCTCCAGGTTGATGGCAAGGACAAGGGCGGCCCCAGGCTTACTGAGCTTCATGGCGCTCTCTAAAATGCTGGTCATCACCTGGGCCAGGCGCAGATGATCGCCCACCAGGTTTTGGGGCACCTGGTCGCCCACTCTGACCACCAGGGTACGCTCCCTCTTTTTCAGCTGCTTTTTCACATTTTCACGAACTTGGGCAATGAAGCTGTCCAGGTGGAAGGGCTCCTTGGCCAAGGCCATTTTATCAGACTCGATGCGGGAGATGTCCAAAATGTCGTTGATGGTGCCCAGAAGTTGGCGGGAGGAGGATTCGATTTGCTGGAGGTATTTTTGCGCTCTGAGAGGCAGGGCTTCCCGCTGGGTCAGAGTTGCCATGCCGATCACTGCGTTCAATGGGGTTCTAATTTCATGGCTCATGTTGGACAGATAATCGCTCTTGGCCGCGTTGACCTGCTCCGCCGCCTCTTTCAGCCTTGCCATCCGCTCTGTCAGCTGCTTTTCCGCCAAGACACTGCGGGTGATATCAGTAATAAGGCCTATAGTGCGAATGGGCATGCCGCCAGCGCCATAGATGGTCTTGGTATCGTTTTTCAAATAAAGGTCGGACCCGTCTTTTCTGATGTAATGCATATCCTTGGCGATTACCGCGTCGGTGGCGGTGGAGTCCAGGTAGAAGTAAAAATCATCTGCTCCCTTCTTCACAGGGTCCTTCATATTGAGATGGGCAACCGCTTCTTGAGCCGTTAAGGGCGAGGGCTTTTCCAGCTCCAGGATACGGGCCAATCTGTCGTCGAAGGTGAACTGCTGGGTCTCATTGACGTATTCCCACACTCCGGAGGAGGAGATGGTCAGGGCGATGTCCAGCCGCTCCTGGGCCTCTGCCAGAAGCTTTTCCCGCTGGATGCGCTCCACCCCTGTGGAGAAAATATTGGACACCATGCGCAAAAAAGTGATGTCGTCTTCACTCCAGCGGTAATTGTGGATTCCCGAGGTGCAGCAAAGCAGAGACCAGATTTTTCCGTTATACAAAATAGGCAGGGCGATGAAGGTGACAGATTGAGAGCGGCTAAACACCTGGGCATGTTCGTTGGAGACCCGGTTAAAGTCGTCCACGATCCAGGGGATGCCCCGCAGGAGACCCTTTAAGACGGGGCTGTTTTCATCCAGAGGCAGGGTTTCATGCTTGCGCAGGGTCGCTGCATGGCCTTTTTTGGTGGCGGACTCAAAAAGGGTGAAGTGGCACAGGGCGTAGTCGGCCTTCATGATGTAGGCGGCGTTTAGCTCCAGGCTGGCCACCATCTTTTCCAAGGCGGCCCGGAACATGTCGTTCTCTTGGCTCAGAACAGTGAAGATGCGGGAAATTTCGGAGATGGCCGCCTGCTGGTTCACCTTTTTCTCCAAGAACATTTCCACCAGCTTGTGCTCCGTAATATCCTGCACGTTATGAAACACGGCATCCCGCCCGTCCGTCCACTGAATCAAGTGGCTGGTTACCTGGACGAAGAGGTTGTATTTGGGGTTATAGGCCTCCATAGTCAAGGGCATATCGGGCGTTTCCCGCAACTCCTTGCACCGGCAAACCGGGCAGGTTTCAGTGCGCCCGGGGCTAAACACCTCGTAGCATTTCATCCCCAGCTCAGCAACATTTTCCGGCGTGCCATAAAAGGACCTCAATTTTGGATTCATATACAAAACTTCGAATGTTTCCAGGTCTGTCACATAGACGCCGATTTCCAGGGAGTTCTCGAAGGATTCGATATAACAGTCCTTTTCCGCCAGACTTTCAAACCCCTTCACTGCCCACCACTCCTCACATTTAACTCGCGATACGTATTACATTGGACGTTAATACTTGTATAAAAAATGATATCACATGATTCTCCTTATTCCTAGCTTTTTTCGTTAAAATAGATAATTTTTACATTTTACCCAATTGCTCATCACTTTTCTTTATGCAATTTGCACACAATCCTTCATTTCTCATGGATTCCGTCCAACCATATATTCCTGCCAAAGACAAAAATTTCCTTGCAGAAATCCAGCGCCTCCAGTATGATGATAGCCAGGAGGGGTCTTTATGATTTTTTATTTTTCCGGCACAGGGAATTCCCGTTGGGTGGCGGAGGAGATCGCCGCCGGAATCGGTGATCGGGCTGTGGATCTGGCTGTTGCCGGGAATGGGTGCTTTTCCTTTGGGCCTGAGGATACCGTGGGCATCGTTTACCCCGTCTATGCCTGGGCGCCGCCGCCTGTGGTGACGGACTTTGCGCAGAAGCTGGAGCCGAGGGGCGCCTTTGTCTTCTCCCTTTGTACCTACGGGGACGAGGCGGGAAACGCCATGGATGTTTTGGGTAAGGCGGTTCCCCTGGATGCGGCTTACGGCCTTGCCATGCCCAATAACTATCTCATTCTCTTCGATGTGGACAGCCCCGAGGAAGCGGAGGGGAAGCTGGAGGCCGCCCGCCTGCGCCTGCCGCAAATCTGCGAGGACATCAAAAACAGGCGACGGGTCTTTGATGTACACAAGGGCTTTGGGCGCTTTTTCGGCAAATCCTCGGGGAAGATCTTCCAGCGTTTTGCCTGCAGCGCCAAGCCTTTTTCCGTCAATGAGGCCTGCAATGGCTGCGGCATGTGTGAAAAAATCTGCCCCGCAAAGGCTATCTGTATGACGGAGGGCAGGCCAAAGTGGGCGGCCAGGTGCTACCAGTGCATGGCCTGCATCAACCGCTGCCCTAAGGTAGCCATCAATTACGGCAAGCACACCCAGAAGAAGGGGCGCTACTATTTCAAAGAAGTTTTTCAGAATGACTAGGCGGCATTTTGGTAAAAGGCCGCAAAAGAAAGCTTGCGCAACGCAAAAGGCGCGCCGCAGAAACACTCTGCAGCGCGCCTTTTCTATGAAAACCCGTGCGGGATATTTTTTGGTCTGCCGCCGCCGGCGCTGGCTTTGCACCGGCGGCTGATGGCAGTAGTGTTCTGGTGAGGAGGCTCCGGCGCCTCGTTCCATGGGCTTATTCTATGGGAAAGTTATGACAATTTTATGAAGGAGAATCGAAGCTTTTGTGAACAAATTGAACTCTTTCTTTCATTTCCATTGCGAAACTGAAGGCCCTCGGGTATAATATTTTTCAGTGTATCGTAACCCTCTCTTTGAAGAGGTCTTGAAGCGGCGGTCTTCCTGCCGCTCTTTTGTTGGAGGTTTCCATGAATCATACCTTAGAAAAAATCCTGCCTAAAGTCCAAAAGCCTGCCCGGTACACGGGGGGCGAATATAGGGCCGTGGTGAAGGATAAGGAAAAAGTCAGCCTGCGGGCCGCCTTTTGTTTTCCCGACACCTATGAAATCGGCATGTCCAACCTGGGCCTGCACATCCTCTACGGCATTATGAACAGCCGGGAAGATACCTGGTGCGAGCGGGTCTTTGCCCCCTGGGCCGACATGGAGGGGGAGATGCAAAAGGCCGGCCTCCCCCTCTACGGCCTGGAAAGCGGCGACCCGGTGAAGGATTTTGACCTTTTGGCCTTTACCCTGGGCTATGAGCTCTCTTACAGCAATGTGTTGAGCCTCCTTAAGCTGGCGGGACTGCCCCTTCGCAGCGAAAATCGTGACGAGACCATGCCCCTGGTCATCGCCGGGGGCACCTGCGCCTTTAACCCGGAGCCCGTGGCCCCCTTTATCGACATCTTTGCCCTGGGAGAAGGCGAGGAAGTAATCTCCGAGCTACTGGACCTGCTGAGCTCCGCCAAAGTCCGCGGCCTTTCCCGAGGAGTACTCCTCCGGGAGGCGGCAAAGATCCCCGGCCTCTACGTCCCGGCCCTTTACACGGTGAGCTACAAGCCCGACGGCACCATAGCGGCCATTACCCCGGAAGAGGGCGCGCCGGCTCAGGTGGAAAAGCGGGTGATCTCCGATATGAATCGGGCCTTTTACCCCCTGGACACGGTAATCCCCTCCACGGAGATCGTTCACGACAGGGTGATGCTGGAGCTGTTTCGCGGCTGCATCCGGGGCTGCCGCTTCTGCCAGGCGGGCTTTATCTATCGGCCTGTGCGGGGCCGCGACCGTGGCCTTTTGGAGGCGCAAGGCATTAAGGCCTGCCAGAATTCCGGCTACCAGGAAATGACCCTGGCCAGCCTTTCCTCCAGCGACTACCCCGACCTGTTGGGCCTCTGCGACGGGCTTCTCACCTGGTGCAACCCCAAGGATGTGAGCATTTCCCTGCCCTCCCTCCGGGCCGATAACTTTTCCATGCAGCTGATGGATCGTCTCGCCAAGGGCGGGCGAAAAAGCGGCCTGACCTTTGCCCCTGAGGCCGGTTCCCAGCGCCTGCGGGACGCCATCAATAAGAATTTAACGGAGGATGATCTCCTAAACGCCTGCCGCACGGCCTTTTCCGGCGGGTGGAACAGCGTGAAGCTCTACTTTATGCTGGGCCTACCCACGGAGACCGACGAGGACATTTTGGGCATCGCCGCCCTAGCCAACAAGGTTTATTACACCTGGCGGGAACATTCCTCCAACCGGGCCCGGGGGGTGCGCATCACCGTTTCCACCTCCTGCTTTGTCCCCAAGACCCATACCCCCTTCCAGTGGGAGGCCCAGGTGACCAAGGAGGAATACCTCCGCCGGGTGACCCTTCTGCGGGACAACATGAAAAACCGCTCCATCACCTATAACTGGCACGACCCGGAAACCAGCTTTTTAGAGGCGGTCTTCTCCCGGGGGGACAGGCGCTTGGCCCCGGTTCTGGAGGCGGCCCACCAAAAGGGCGCCAAGTTCGACGCCTGGAGCGAGTATTTCAGCCTCCCCCTCTGGTTAGAGGCCCTTTCAGACTGCGGCATAGACCCCGCCTTTTACGCCAACCGCCAGCGGGATTTGGAGGAAGTCCTCCCCTGGCAGCACCTTTCCGACGGGGTGACCACAGCTTTTCTAAAGCGGGAGCGCAGCCTTTCTCTGGAGGGCACCATTACCCCCGACTGCCGCGCCAAGTGCACAGGCTGCGGCGTGAATCGTCTTTGCGAAGGGAGTCTCTGCCATGGCTAGTCATCGTATCCTCTTTTCTAAGGGAGATACCGCCCGGTTCATCTCCCACCTAGACCTGATGCGTACCATGCAGCGGGCCTTTTTCCGTGCGGGGATTACAATACGCCACACCGAGGGCTTTCATCCCCACCCCTACATCTCCATTCCCCTGCCCCTGCCCCTGGGCTTTTCCAGCGGGTGCGAGGTGCTGGAGTTCGGTCTTCTCTCCGGGGCCAGCACGGAGACTCTGCCTGAGATCTTAACCGCCGCCCTTCCCCAGGGCATCGCCGTGGAGCAATGCTACGAGGGGGGCAGGGCCTTTCGTCATCTGACCTTCGTGCGCTATGAGATTGCCCTGGAGTTTCAGACGGCGGTGGCATTGGAGGCGGCTGAGGCGCTGAAAGAGCTCTTGTGCCGGGAGAGCTTAGTCATCACCAAGCGGAGCAAAAAGGCCAAGAGCGGCCAGACCCAGCTGGATATCATACCCCTGGTGAAGGCCCTGGAAGGCATTACCGCCCAAGGAAATACCCTACAGATGGAGATTTTATTGCAGGCCCAGAATCCGGGGCTGAATCCTGATCTGGTGCTTCTGGCCCTGGGAACGGAATACCCCCACCTGGCCCCCAGCTATAGCAGGTGCCACCGCGCCGCCATCTTCGACGAGGAAATGACGCCCTACCGATAGGCATTAAAAGCAGCCGAGACGTGGTCCCGGCTGCTTTTCGTATGGTTTCCTTCCCCTATGGGAAAAAGGCGGAATAACTCAACAGTGCGTGGAGGAAAAGAAAGGTCGCGCAAGTCACATAGGGGTGCATCAACAAAATGTACCGAGCGGGAAAAACGATGGGCTCCCGCTCCTTTTTGGGCAGCCTGCTGTGGAGCACCATGGCATAGACCAACAGGGCGGAAAAAGGCAGCAAGAGGACGGAAAGTATCCTAACATCCCAGCCAAAAAACCAGCCCAAAACAGCCAAAAGTACACCGCCGAAGAAAGCAATATCGTAAGCGCGCTGAAAGGTTTTTTTCACACTCTCACTTCACCATCAAATGATTTTCCTACATGGTCTCGATTACATGAATTCCTTCATTGGCCATGAGGGCATCCAGGGATAAAACTGGCTTAGTCACCATGTCCTCCGACATTAAATCCACCCGCAGTGCCAATTGCTCCTGGACCAGGTAGTCCAATTGGCGCACCTCTTGCACGCTCCAGCCCTGGTTTCGCAAGTCTTCGATGATGAGGCCAAAGGGAAAGCCCTTCTCCATTTCGATATAGAGTGACACATGGGCGGTGGCCTTGACGTATTTCGAATCCAGTACGCCCATGACCAACAAGACAAAGAGCATGACAAACATCATAGCCAGGGCGCATTCGTAAAAGCCGCTGCCTATGGCAAGGCCCATACAGGCCGAGGCCCAAAGGCTGGCTGCGGTGGTGAGACCCTTGATTCTATTCTGCTTGGTGACGATGATGGAGCCCGCCCCCAAAAAGCCGATCCCGCTGATGACCTGGGCGCCCAAGCGAAGCAAGTCGCCCCGCCCGGCGTGAAGCACCATGTATTCCCCCACGATCATGGTGGAGGCCGCGCCGATGCAGACCATCATATGGGTGCGCAAGCCTGCCGCCTGCTGCCGACGGCCCCGCTCTAAGCCGATGATGCCGCCAAAAAGGCAGGCCATGAGAAAACGAAACAGCATGGACAAGAAACTCAAGTCCCGCAGTACGTCAAAGGCTGCTATCATAAAAGCTCCCTCCCTCTTTCCTTCCTCTCTATTATTCCTCATTTGGGCTGCATTGTCAAACCCTTCCCCCTTTTTTCTCTAAACTTTGCGGCATTTTCAAGGGATTCTTTCCGAGGGCGTGTCCTTTACGACTGTTGCTTTTTCTGCTGGAATGGGGTATACTGCTTCATATCGTAAAGGCTGTGGCCTTTTCTGATGAAAGGAGCTTTCCATGGAACATAAACTCACCAAAAAGAGTAAAAAACGGGTTCTGCTCAGCATCCTGCTGACTTTGGCCTTTGCCGCCGTCTATTTTTACGCCACACTCCCTGCCCTCAACCTGCACAATACCAGCCTGTACAGCTTTATCGCCATCTGCTTCCTGCTGTATATCGTGGTGGCCATGATCCTCATGGGCTACGACACAGGCACCTCCTCCATCACCTTTAAGGACTACATTTCCTTCGCCAAGTCCCAGTGTAAGGCTGTGGTGCTGGTTTTGCTGGCTCTGGCCGCTGTCTTTGTTCTGGGCCAGGTGATTTCCATGCCCATTTTCCGGGCCGGCGCCTACCATAACCTGTTGGAGCTGGACACAGGCAACTTCCAGACCGACGTGAAGCAGGTCTCCTTCAACGAGATCCCCATGCTGGACGAGACCTCCGCCCAACGGCTGGGCAACCGCAAGCTGGGAGAGCTGGCGGACATGGTAAGCCAGTTTGAGGTTTCCAACGATTATGTTCAGATCAACTATCAAAACCGCCCTGTTCGGGTGGCTTGCTTAGAATATGGCGACTTCTTTAAGTGGATGAACAACAAGGCGGCAGGCCTGCCTGCCTATGTGCTGGTGGACATGGTGACCCAAGAGGTCCAGGTGGTCCGCACCGCCAACTTAGGGCTGGAGGGCATCCGCTACTCCCCCTCGGAGTACTTCTCCCGTGACCTGACCCGGGCCCTGCGTTTCAATTACCCCACCTACATGTTCCGCTCCCCCCACCTGGAAATCGATGAGGAGGGCAATCCCTACTGGGTCGCCCCACGGGAAACCCGCACCATAGGCCTCTTCGGCGGTCCGGACATCATCGGGGCAGTTCTCATGAACGCCGCCACCGGGGAATGCCAATATTACGACGTGGCCGACATTCCCACCTGGGTGGACAGGGTATACACCGCGGGCCTCATCTGCCAGCAGTATGACTACCACGGCACTTATGTCAACGGCTTTATCAACTCCCTCATCGGGCAGAAAAACGTCACCGTTACCACCGATGGCTACAACTACATCGCCATGAACGACGATGTGTATATGTACACGGGCATCACCTCGGTGAGCAGTGACCAATCCAACATTGGCTTTCTTTTGTCTAACCAGCGCACTAAGGAGACTACCTTCTACTCCGCCCCCGGTGCCATTGAATACTCCGCCATGGATTCCGCCATGGGCGTGGTGCAGGACTTGGGCTACACCGCCACCTTCCCCCTGCTGCTGAACATCGCCGGGGAACCCACCTACTTTATGTCCTTAAAGGACAGCTCCGACCTGGTGAAGATGTACGCCATGGTCAATGTCAGCCAATATCAGCTGGTGTCCACGGCCCAAACCGTGGCCCAGTGCGAGAGCAATTACCTGAACCTCTTGGCTCAAAGCGGAATAGAGACCCACAGCGACAGCCAGGAGCCCCCCGCCTCTCAACAAAACGTTTCCGGCACCGTGGCGGAGATCCGCAGCGCCGTGCTGGACGGCACCTCCTACTACTTCGTCCGCCTGGAGGGCGAGGCCGTGTTCTACTCCGTGTCCGCCGCCACCAACCAGTCTGTGGTGATCCTCAACGTGGGGGACAGCGTGAACATCAAGGCCGCCGCCGGGGAGGGCTCCGCCATCCTGGACGCCTATACCCTAGATATCCTGCACCCCGCAACGCAGTAAGGACCCTTTTCTACCTGGCTCGAAGGCTTAGCTTTCGGGCCAGGTTTTTTTCTTTCTTCCCGTAGGCCTTCCGTGCCCGGGTATCCCCATCGCCTGCCGCCAGGTTTGCAGCACCTGGGGAGACAAAAGCAACAGTGCTAAGAGATTGGGGATAGCCATAAGGCCGTTGCAGAGGTCGGCGATCTCCCAAACCGTGCCCACTTGGGAGACGCTGCCCACCAGAAGCAGCCCTACGAATATCAGGCGGTAAAATGGCCGCCCCCTTTGAGAACCGGTGAGCTCCTCCAGACTGCGCTCGCCATAATAGCACCAGCCTAAGATGGAGGAGACGGCAAAGAGGGCCAGAGACAGGGCGATAAAGGGGCCCGCCAAGCCCCCCAGCACCGTTTCAAAGGAGCGCACCGCCAGGGGTACCCCCAGGAGCTCGGGGTCGCCCATGCCGCTCTCTAAGGCCCGCAACACATCTGCGCCCCGATAGATGCCCCCGGTGAGAATCACCAGGGCCGTGGTGGTGGCGATCACCAATGTGGCCAAAAAGACCTCCAGCATCCCCCATAAGCCTTGGTGGTGGGGGCTCTCCACATCGGCGGTGGCATGGGCCATGGCAGAGGAGCCCATTCCGGCCTCGTTGGTAAAGACCCCACGGGCCACCCCATAACGCAGGGCAGCGGCAATGCCATAGCCTGCGCCGCCCCCTGCCAGGGCGTCCAGAGAAAAGGCGCCGGCGATGATCTCTCCCAGAGCGGCGGGGATGGCGGCGCGGTTGACCAAGAGGGTCACCAGGCCGCCCCCTACAAAGAGCAGGGCCATAAAGGGCACCAGGGCGGTACTGACCTTGGCGATGCGCCCTATGCCCCCTACGATCACCAGGGCGGTGAAGGCCGCGATTATCATCCCTGTTATGTGAGGGGATACTCCAAAGGCCGACTGCACCCCCGAGGCAATGGAGTTGGCCTGGACCATATTGCCACCGGAAAAGGAGGTGAGGATGCAGGCCAGGCAGAAGAACTTTGCCAGGGCCGGGGCGCGAAGACCCTTGGTCATGTAGGCGGTGGGGCCACCCTTCCAGAGGCCGTCCTTCCCCTGGCTGCGGTAGCGGATAGCCAGAACCTTTTCGGCATAGCCCGTCATCATCCCCAAAAGAGCCGAGACCCACATCCAAAACACCGCACCCGGGCCACCAAAATAAATAGCGGTAGACACCCCGGCAATGCTGCTGGTGCCCACGGTGGAGCCCAGGGCCGTTGCCATAGCCTGAAACTGGCTGAGCCTGCCCCGGGGCGTTTGCTTTTTCTGCCCGCGCAACAGGGGCAGGAGGGTTTTTCCCAGCCAGTCTTTCAGGCCAAAGAACTGGAAGAAGCCAGTGCGGAGGGAAAAATAGCCCCCCACCAGAAAAAAAAGCCCCAAGAGCCACGGGCTCCAAAGTGCGCCGGAGATTTGACCTATGTCCATCATGACCACCTCAAGGGTAACCTTATGCGCCTGGGCTCCTTAACATGAGCGCCCAGGGCGGCGGACAAGCCAAAAGGCCCCGGGTTACCCCGAGGCCTTCTTTTGATGCTTTTAGGCGCCTAAGCTGTATTTTGTCTTAAACTGGCGGTATTCCCTGTCAAAGGCCTCGCTGTCTACCAGCTTCATATTGCTGGCATACTCGTGGTTGGCATAGCCGCTGCGGCTGCCCTCCACCAGGGTGCCGGCAATATTGGCGCAGTGGTCGGAGATGCGCTCTAGGTTGGTAAGGAGGTCCGAGAGGATGAAGCCCAGCTCTATGGTGCAGATGCCCGTTTGGAGCCTGTGGATATGGTTCTTGCGGATCTCGAAAACCAAATCGTCCACCACCTGCTCCAAGGGTTCAACCCGCAGGGCAGCGGCCACATCGCTGGTGGCAAAGGCGTTGACGGTGAGGCCCATCACTTCGTTTAAGGCGGCGGAGAGGATTTCCACTTCCTTCTGGCCCTCCGGGGAGAAGGAAACGCCCTTATCCTGCATCTCCTGGGCGGATTCCAGCACGTTGATGGCATGGTCGCCGATGCGTTCAAAGTCGCCTATACCACGCAGGAGCTCCGCAGCCTTTCTGTTGTCGGCGTCGGAGAGGTCCCGGCCGGAAAGCTGCACTAGGTAGCTGGCCAGCTTGTCCTCATAGATATCCAGGTGATCCTCCGCTTCCAGCACCTCGTCTACGCTTTTCTTGTTGTAGTCCTTCATCAAGGAGATGGCGGTGTTTGCGGCGCTATAGGCGATGAAGGCCATGTTCACGGTAAAGTTGGCGCATTCGGCAACGGCCAGAGAGGGGGTATTGAAGAGGTTTTCGTCGATGTGGATGATCTCCTTGGTTTCCGTTTCGCCCTTGACCACCTTGTAGGCGATGCGCTCTAAGAGCTTCGCCGCAGGCAGGAGCAGCAGAGTGGTGGTAACGTTAAAGATACTGTGGGCTGCGGCGATGCCCACGGGACTGATGGGCATGTTCACAATGGCGGGGTGGAAAACGGCGTTTAGGATGAATAGCACGGCAAGGCAAAGCATGGTGCCTATCATATTGAAGGAAACATGGATCACGGCCACCCGTCTGCCGTTTTTGTTGGCGCCCACGCTGGAGAGCAGGGCGGTGACGCAGGTGCCAATATTCTGGCCCATGATAATGGGAACGCCCATGCCAAAGGTGATGCCGCCTGTCATGGACAGGGCCATTAAAACGCCCACCGAGGCCGCCGAGCTCTGGATGATGCCGGTGAAGACCGTACCCACCAAAACGCCCAGGAGGGGATTTTGGAAGGCGGTGAGGATGCTGGAAAATTCGGGCATATCGGCCAGGGGGCTCACCGCCTGGCTCATGAGCTTCATGCCGTACATGAGAATGGCAAAGCCCACCAGGATGCTGCCGATGTCTTTTCGCTTTTTGCTCTTGGCCATCATAATCATGGCCGCGCCCACCAGGGCAAAAATGAGAGAGAAGTTTTCGGGTTTTAAGAGCTGCATCCAGGCAATTTCGCTGTCTATGCCCTGGAGGGCCAAAATCCAGGCGGTGAGGGTGGTGCCTATGTTGGAACCCATGATAAGGCCTATGGTCTGGCTTAATTCCATGATGCCGGAGTTGACAAGGCCCACCAGCATCACCGTCATGGCGGAGGAAGACTGGATGGCGATGGTGATGCCGGCGCCTAGCAGGAGCCCGTTGAGCTTGCTGGAGGTCATTTTCTTCAGGATGCTCTCCAGCTTGCCCCCAGCAATTTTCTCCAGGCCGGCAGACAGCACTGTCATGCCATATAGGAAAAAGGCCAGGCCGCCAAACAGCGTGATGAACGAAAAGATGTTCATGTATACTCCCCTACTCTTCTCTTATGTTTTACGTAAATTTAACATTTTCTTGTTAAATGTATCATCATTTTTTTGTTAAATCCCTGTAAAGTCTAAGTTCCTCTAGCGCTCCCGGCGGCTTATTTTGTATCCCATACCTCGTATAGTCTCTATATAGGCCCCAGCCGGCCCCAGCTTTTGCCGCAGGGTTCGGATATGCACGTCCACGGTTCTGCTCTCCCGGGCTGCCACAATGCCCCAGACCCGGTCTAAAAGCTGGTCCCGGGTTAAGACCATGTCCATATTTTGCAGCAGGAGGCAAAGTACCTCGAATTCCTTCAGTGTCAGGGTCACCGGGGCCCCCTCCACCTCCACCAAGTGGCGGGAGGGCGACACAAAGAGGCTGCCTAAGCGATAGTCTTCCGGCTCGTCCTTACCGTGGGTGCGGCGCAGGAGGGCTTTTACCCGAGAGAGGAGCTCCATCATGCGAAAGGGCTTTTGCACATAGTCGTCGGCGCCGGAGTCCAGGCCCATCACGGCGTCGTACTCCGCGTCCTTGGCGGTGAGCATCATAATGGGCAGCTCTTTGGTCTGGGGCATGGCCCGGAGCTTGCGCAGGATGGTCAGGCCGTCTTCCTCCGGCAGCATGATATCCAGGAGGATTAGAGTGGGGGTGCGGCGGGAGAGGGCCTCCCAAAACTGCGAGGGCCGGGAGAAGCCCTCAGCCTCCAGCCCCGAGTGGTTGAAGGTGTAAGTGACCAGTTCGCGTATGCTGCTGTCGTCCTCGATGAGATAGATCATGATGATACCCTCCGCCTGTCAAATTGTGACTCTTTTTTAGTTTACCACAGTTTTTCCGCCCCTAACAAGCCTTAGGGCAAATCTATTGGGTTTTTTTCACTGCCCGGGCCCCCTTTTCATAGTATGGGTGAGACGCGGCTCCAAGCCCCTTTGCCCAAACGCCGGAAAGGAAGGTTTTTTATGATTATTCACGTGGTCGCCCCGGGAGAGACCCTCTATCTCCTGGCCAGCACTTACAGCACCTCCACCCAGCGCATCATCAGCGACAACGGCCTGATGTATCCCTATAACCTGGTGGTGGGCCAGGCCCTTATCATCACCCAGCCCGCCGAGATCTATACCGTCCAGGCGGGTGACACCCTCTTTACCATCGCCAGCAGCTATGGCATTACAGTCCAGGAGCTTTATCAGAACAACCCCGAGCTGAGCCTGGAGGCCGCCCTCTACCCCGGGCAGGTCCTCACCATACGCTTTTGGGGCGAGAAGATACGCACCCTGGCCATCAACGGCTACGCCTACCCCTTTGTGGACAGGCAGCTTTTGCGCAGAACCCTCCCCTTTTTAACCTATCTCTCCGTCTTCTCCTATGGCATCCGGGCCGACGGCAGCTTACTGATCCCCGATGATGAGGAGATCCTCTCCTACACCAAAACCTATCAGACCCTCCCGGTGATGGTACTGACCACCATAGACGAGAGCGGTAACTTTGTCCCCTCCACCGGCGTGAAGCTGCTCTCTGACATGGCCTTTCAAAACAGGGTTTTGGACCAGGTGCTGGAAGTGATGGCCCAAAAGGGCTACCGGGGCCTGGACTGCGACTTTGAATACATACCGGGGGAGTTTGCCACGGCCTACGTCTCCTTCCTGGCCAACGCCAAAAAGCGTCTGGAGGCCAGGGGCTACTTTCTCCATACCGCCCTGGCCCCCAAATACAGGGCCGACCAGCCGGGCATTCTCTACGAAGGCCACGATTACCGGCAGATCGGCGCCGTCAGCGACGCGGTGCTGATTATGACCTACGAGTGGGGCTATGCCTTCGGACCGCCTATGGCTGTGGCGCCCATCGATCAAGTCCAGGCGGTGCTGCAATATGCCGTGACGGAGATTCCGCCGGAGAAGATCTTTATGGGCATCCCCAACTACGGCTACAACTGGCCCCTTCCCTACCGCCAGGGGGTCACCAGAGCCCAAAGCCTCGGCAATCAGGAGGCCATAGAGTTAGCCGTCTCCGCGGGGGCGGAGATCCTCTACGATCCTGTGGCCCAAGCGCCTTACTTCTATTATACCCAGGATGGGGTGGAGCACGTGGTCTGGTTTGAGGACGTGCGCAGCATCCAGGCAAAATTTCAGCTCCTGGACGAATTCCAGCTCCGAGGGGCGGGCTATTGGAACATCATGCGGCCCTTTAACCAAAACTGGGCCTTTCTCAGCACCCAGTACAATATCCAAAAGCTGCTCTGAGACCAGGGGTCTGCCTCGGGTGGGAGCCCCCAGAAATCTGCGCCGAAAGAAAGATTTTTTGAAAATAACTCTTGCATTTATGGTGAATTTCTGCTATCATGATGGACGATGCTTTTTAGTCATCCCCCACCTTTTTCCCAAAGGTGTGTATCTTGCCAGCAAGGAGGTTCAGCAAATGGCTAAATGTGATTTTTGTGATAAGGGCGTTGTGTTTGGTATCCGAGTGTCTCACTCCCACCGTCGCAGCAATCGTCCCTGGAAGCCCAACGTTAAGCGGGTGAAGGCGATCGTCAGCGGTACACCCAAGCACGTGCACGTGTGCACCCGTTGCCTCCGTTCCGGCAAAGTTACTCGTGCTGTCTAATAAAAAGTCCCGTACCGAAAGGCACGGGGCTTTTTTCATGTTTATTTTTCAGTGCGGTTATCGGGCGCACAGACGGGCCACGGCCTCTTCCTCCGTGGGGAGAAAGTTGATCTGTCTGCCCTGGTTGCTCTCGTAGATAAAATCACGCAGGGCGCGGCTTTCATAGCCGGAAAAGTCCCCCACGATGGCAAGGCGGCACTGATAGGTGGTGAATTTTTGCAGGATGTCTCCCGCCAGGCGCGTTTTCAGGTCGAAAAACGCCTCACAAAGGGCCCCTTTGGGGAGGATGATGGCGTCGCAGTCCGTGTCGTAGCGCAGGGTGGACATCAGGTCCAGGGCGTCTTGGGTCTCTGTGATGATGGACGCGGGGCTGCTCACGATGGCAACGGTGACTCCGTTTTGTTTGATGGTTTTGACATTCATGATGTTTCTCTTCTTTCCGTTTGTATAAAAGCGGCGCGGCTTGGTTGCCACGCCGCTTTTTGTTGTTTTTTAAGTAGCGCTGTCACGCGACCGGGGCCTACGCGCCTCTAGCCCCACTTTTCCTCATTCTCATGATTCTTCTTCCGCTGCATCAGCTCTCGAGTGAGGGCCTTCATATCCTCCCCGCCGTATAGCATACGGTAGGCTGCCTCCATGATGGGCATTTCCACCCCCACCTTCCGGGCCAAAATACAGGCGGAATCCACAGCGAAGTACCCCTCCACCACAGCGCCTATGCTGGCAATGGCCTCCGCCACGGGAACCCCTTTCCCGATGAGCATTCCCGCCCGGTAGTTCCGGGAGTTGAGCGAGGTGCAGGTTACGATGAGGTCCCCCACCCCGGCCAGGCCCAAAAAGGTCTCCCGCTTGCCCCCTAAGGCCTCGCCTAAACGGGCGATTTCCGCTAAGCCCCGGGTCATGAGCATGGCCTTGGTGTTGTCTCCATAACCAAAGCCCGCGCAGCAGCCGGAGCAGAGGGCCATCACGTTTTTCAGCGCGCCCCCCAGCTCCACACCCACCACATCGGGGGAGCCGTAAACCCGAAAATATTCGTTTAGGAAGACATCCTGCACCCGCTCCGCCACGGCCCGCTCCTCGCAGGCCGCCACAATGGCTGTGGGCAGGCGGCGGGCCACCTCTTCGGCGTGGGTGGGGCCGGTGAGCACCGCCACGGGGAAGCGCCCCCCTGTGGCCTCTTTCACCACCTGGGAAAGGCGCAGGGAGCGCTCCTTTTCTATGCCCTTGGACACGGAGACCAGGATAGTCTCGGGGTCTAATAGGTCCTTGATGCTTTGGGCCGTACTTCTCACAGCAAAGGAGGGCGTGGCCACGACTACCAAGCCGCAGCCCCGGACGCAGGACAAATCCGCCGTGTAATCCAGGCCTGCAGGCAGGTGGATCTCGGGCAGGAGGGGGTTCTCATGGGTAAGACGCAAGTGGGTGGATTCCTCCTTGGTATAGGACCAGAGACTAACTTCATGACCGTTTTCCAGTAAAAGCATGGCCAGGGCCGTTCCCCAGCCGCCGCTTCCCAGTACCGCCACTTTCATGACTTCACCTGCTTCTCTCGTTTAAAAGTAAATTGCCGCTCTTTTCCCTGGGAGATGCGAATCAGGTTCCCTCTGTGCTGCCAGAG
This sequence comes from Evtepia sp., assembly GCA_031553635.1. Lineage (GTDB taxonomy): Bacteria > Bacillota > Clostridia > Oscillospirales > Oscillospiraceae > Evtepia. Next base: position 20,542 of record JAVBLH010000041.1, read on the forward strand.
GATGAGAAGGCCCATAAGTAATGCTGTGAAAAAGATGGATGGTGCCCGGTAGACCACCACGCTGACGATAGGCAGAACCACAGCAGCGGTGCAGGATGCCAGTGACACCAGCCGGGTAAAAAACACTACCAGGATGAAGATGCCGATTGTAGCCAGGGCGATGCGCCAATCTAAGAGCAGTACCAGGGCACCACCGGAGAGAATCCCTTTTCCGCCCCGAAACTGGAACATACAGGGGAACATATGCCCGACGCAGCAGAAGAGTCCCGCCCAGAAGCGGACGAAAACTGGCACCACAGGCATAACGGTGAGAAATGGCACCACAGCCAACAGTACCGCCACCATGGTTTTCAGCACATCGGCGGCAATCACCGCAAAAGACAGCTTCCCCCCAAAGGTACGGTAAAAATTGGTGAGCCCCGCATTGCCGCTGCCGTGGTTACGCACATCGTCCTGGAGGATGTGCTTCGATACCACCACCGCACCGTTGATGCAGCCTAAAAGATAAGACTCCACGGCGGCAAAGGCCAGCAGCATCCAGATGAGGCCGTTGGGCAGGTCTGCCATTAAGGCAGAAATCCCGTGATTCATGGTTAGTCCTCCTTGTCGCCCTTTTGGCGTATGGTCATGCGGACGGGGGTTCCCTCCAGGCCGAAGGTGGCTCTGATCTGGTTTTCCAGGTAACGCTGGTAGGAAAAGTGAAAGAGCCTGGCATCGTTGCAGAAGCAAACGAAGTGAGGCGGGCGTATCCCCGTTTGGGTCATATAGTAGATCTTCAGGCGGCGGCCCTTGTCCGAGGGGGGCTGCACCCGGGCAGTGGCATCGGCCAGGAGGCTGTTGAGCATCCCCGTGGTAATGCGCATGGAGGACTGCTCCCACACGTAGTGGATCAGCTCGAAAAGCCGGGGCACCCGCTGGCCGGTGAGGGCGGAGATGAAGAGAACGGGGGCGTAAGTCATATAGGCCAAGTCCCTTCTGATCTCCTCCCGCATGTGGTCCATGGTCTTGCCGTCTTTTTCCACCAAGTCCCACTTATTCACCACAATGATGCAGGCTTTGCCCGCCTCGTGGGCAAGGCCCGCTACCTTAGTATCCTGCTCTGTGACCCCTTCCATGGCGTCTATCATAATGAGGCACACATCGGCCCTCTCTATGGCCATCACAGCCCGAAGGACGGAAAACTTTTCGATTCTCTCCTCCACTTTAGAGCGCTTGCGCATACCGGCGGTGTCGATGATGAGAAATTTCCCCGCCTCGTTTTCGTAATAGCTGTCCACGGCGTCTCTGGTGGTTCCGGCTACGTCGCTGACGATGACCCGCTCTTCCCCCAGGATGCGGTTCACCAGGGAGGATTTGCCCACGTTGGGCTTGCCGATTACCGCCACCTTGACGATATCGTCGTCTTCCTCCTCCTCCCCGCCCTCGGGGAAGTAGGAAAGGCAGGCGTCTAAGAGGTCGCCTGTGCCGTGACCGTGGACAGCGGAAACCGCCACCGGGTCACCTAGGCCCAGGTTATAAAACTCATAGATATCGGGGTTTTCCCGGCCCACCTGGTCCACCTTGTTCACCGCCAGGATCACGGGCTTACCCGAGCGCAGGAGCATGTTGGACACGTCCTGATCCGAGGCGGTAATTCCCGTTTTCACGTCGCAGAGGAACACGATCACCGTGGCGTTTTCGATGGCGATCTCCGCCTGGCGGCGCATGAAGAGGAGGATTTCGCTGTCCGTTCCCGGTTCAATGCCACCGGTGTCCACCAGGTCGAAGACCCGGCCGCCCCATTCGCATTCCGCATAGAGCCGGTCACGGGTCACCCCCGGCGTGTCTTCCACGATGGAGAGGCGCTGCCCCACCAGCCGATTGAATAGCATGGATTTTCCCACATTGGGTCTGCCTACGATGGCCACCAAAGGTTTTGACATGGACCCTCGCCTCCTTCACATCACAGCGGCTTTTATAGGCCAAAAACCGCCTCAAATAATTCAAATCCGTCCTGGCCTATGGGCACAACGGGGACGCCCAGGGCCCTTTCCACTTCTTCCAGGGTCACGTCGTCTAAAAAGACCGTTTCCCCATGGCGCAGCATGTTTTTGGCGATGAGAACCCGCTCTCCCAAGGCCTTTCCAGAAAGCTGGGCAATTAAATCGCCCCCTGTAATGAGGCCCGCCACGTCTATGGTTTCGCCAAAAAAGGTGTTTTTTATGGGGTAAACCCTATAATCCAGCTTAGTATGGCATGCCTCTGCCGCCCTGTCAATGATTTCTCGCAGGAAGGGCGCCGCCGCAACCCCTGTGGCCAGGGCGAAGGGCCTAATATCCAGGGGGCCTTCTACCCCCAGGGTGGCACCCCTCATCTCCACAGACAACAGCCGCAGCATACCCACGCCGTTTTCCAGCTGGGTGTACTCTTCATAGTATTCGTCCTCTGGGAGAGAACATTCCCCTTTGAGGTAAAACTCATCGGCGCACCAGAAAATGGTAGAACCGTAAGTCTTCTTGCAATGGACCCCGAATTCCTCCACCTGGCGCACCACTGCCGCCGCTTCCTCCCGGGTATAGGGCCGCAGGGGGTAGAGCTCCTCCCGCCATTTCGTGAGGCCCACAGGGACCACTGAAATACTGTTAAGGTAGGGGTAAAGGGGCGCTAAATCCTCCATGCTCTCTTTCAGGGCCACCCCGTCGTTAAGGCCGGGGCAGGCCACGATTTGACCGTTGACGGTAATCTTCGCCCCTGTGAGCCTTCGGATAATCTCCAGGCCCTTCCCTGCCCGGCGGTTGCCCAAAAGCTTTTCCCGAAGGGCCGGGTTGGTGGCATGGATGGAGATGTTGATGGGAGAGATGTGCAGGTCTATGATGCGCTGGATCTCCCGCTCCGAGAGGTTGGTTAGGGTGATATAGTTGCCTAAGAGGAAGGAGAGCCGGGCGTCGTCATCCTTAAAATAGAGGCTCTCCCGCATACCCTGGGGCAGCTGGTCTACAAAGCAAAAAAGGCATTTGTTGGCGCAGGGCCGCTGCTTGTCCATGAGATAGGTTTCAAAATTAAGGCCCAAATCCTCCCCGGCTTCTTTCCGGATGGATACCTCACGGGTATTGCCCGCCTCGTCTGACAGGGTGAGAAGTATACTGGGGTCATAGGAGTAGAACTGGTAATCCAGCACATCTACGATGGGGTGCTGCCCAACCTTTAATAGGATCTCTCCCGGTCTTACCCCCGCTCTGTCGGCCGGGCTTTTGGGCGACACTGTCTGTATCATATTTTTCCCCAAACCTGCCGCCTCCTGATTCTTAAATGGGTCACACCGGGCCACAGGAAATCCGATGTTTCCACAAGTGGATTTTTTTGTCACAGGGTAAAAAGAAAGAGAGGGTTTATGCCCTCTCCTCTTCTTCCCAATTTACTGCTCAGTCGCCTCGCCGAATACCTTGCCGTCATAGGTCATGCAAGCCTTGCAGAGCCGATGGGGCAGACGATACGCGCCGCATTTGGGGCATGTGGTGACCGCGGGAGTTTCCAGCTTCCAGTGGGAGCTGCGCCGCTTGTCCCGTCTTGCCTTGGAGACCTTACTCTTTGGAACCGCCATGTTCAGACACCTCCTTGGTGATGCCCAGAGGGCACGTTTTGCTTACTCAGGTTTATCAAGAAACTGCGCCAGTGCCGCCCACCTGGGGTCCATTTCCGGCTTGCACCGGCAATCGTCCAGGTTTAGATCAGCGCCGCAGCCGGAGCATAGGCCCTTGCAGTCTTCTGAGCATAGATTTTTCATGTCCATATCCAGGACAAATGCTGTGTAGGCCAGATCACCCAGATCCAGCTCATTGCCATCCAGGAGAATGATTTCTTCCGCATCCTCGCCGGACAGCTCTTTGGCCAAAAGGGAGTGTAATATCACGCCTTTTTCTCGCTCAAACTCCTTGCGGCATCTGTCGCAGGAGAGAGAAAGGGTGGTCTTTGCCTCTCCCTCCAGCACCAGGGCACCCGCCATATTGCGCACCCTTCCGGAAACCAGAAGCGGCGCTTTTGCCGGGTATTCCCCTCCCAGCTCCAGGTCACTTAAGTCCATGGAAAAGCCAAAAGGAATGGACGCGCCGGGCACGTGGATGATAGGCTCAAGATTCAGTCGCATAGCATACTCCCTCACAATGGTACCTGGATATTATAATGAAATCTTTTCAAAAAGTCAAATGCTTTTCTTCAAAAAAATATTTTTTATGCTATAATAAGGACAAGTATAGAGAAACGGCCAAAGAATCCTCGGAAGAAAGCGGGTGATCCCGTGAAATTTTCTAGAAAAACCGCAGCCATCCTCTACTTTATTCTCATCCTGCCCCTATGGTTCTGGTTCTCCACCCTGCCGGCCCCCCAAACCCGCGAGCTATCCGGAACCGGCCCCTGCGATCTTATGGGGGCCGACTTTACCCAAACGGTTTACGTCCCCGTCTTTTGGGAGAGCTATCCGGAGCACCTTTACACCCCGGCAGACTTGGACCGCGGCGGCTTAGAAGCGCCCCGGCCCTCCGGCGATTTAGACTACCGCCAGGTGGAGTATGCCACCCATGTGATGCGGCTATTGCTGCCCCCCGGTGAGACCTATGGCCTCTCTCTGCGGACGGCGGACTATTCCATGCGCCTTTTTGTAAACGGAAAAGAGCTCGACTGCGTGGGCAGCCCCGGCACCACCAGGGCGGAAACCCTTCCCATGGTGCGAGAGCGGCTCTATGCCTTTATCCCCCAGGGGGAGGAGACCACCCTGGTTTTGCAGTGCGCCAATTTTGTCCACCATGAGGGCGCCAATCCCCCGCCTATTAAGCTGGGGCTCTTCACCGTGGTGGACGCCCTGGCCACCCGGGACCTGGTGGTGGCCTTTACCATCGTGGGCTGCCTCTCCGCCGCCGCCATCCACCATCTGGCTCTTTACCTCTTTAGCCAGGGGCGGCGCATCAGCCTGATCTTCTCCCTTTGCTGCCTGCTCTTGATTTTCGTCAGCGACAAAACCATTGTCTACCTCTTCCCCTTCCTGCCCTGGTTCTGGGCCATACGGCTGGAGTATTTGACCCACTTTGCCACCTTTGCCCTGCTCTTTTACTTTTTAGACACCCTTCACACCGGGGTTTTTCACGGCAAGATTACCAAAGCCTACTATTCCTTTGCCGTTTTCTACGCCCTCACCCTCTTTTTAGACTCCACGGTGTTTACTAAGCTGCTTTTGGGCTTCGAGGTGGTGTCCATCATAACCATCCTTTACATCCTTATTCAGCTGGCCCGCACCTTGAGGGAGGGCCGCATTCAAAACCTGCTGTCCTTTTCCGGCATTCTGGTGGTGAGCGTTTTGGCCATCAACGACATTTTGATGCGCCAGGGCGTCCGGTTTTTGGGCGATATGGTCGGTCAGAAGTTTACCGCGCCCATAGGCATGGTGTTTTTGGTCTGCTGCTATACCGTGGTTCTGGCCATCGAAACCGCAGAGCGTGACAAGGCCATTGAGGAGACCGGCCGGAAAATCAAGGAGATCGAGGCCCGGTATCAGGCCCTGGAGGCCGCCGAGAGCCAAAAGCCCCGCCGGGCCACCATGGCCGATTTCGGCCTTTCAGAGCAGGAGCGCAATGTTTCTTGGCTCCTGATGGAGGGCAAGACCCGCAAGGAGATCGCCCACGCCCTGGACCTGGGCATGGGCACCGTAAACACCTATTGCAGCCGCATCTATAAGAAAACCCAGGTGGGGAGCCTTGCCGAGCTGATGCATCTATTCGGCATGGCCCCTGAGGAAAAAGATTGACAGGGAATTTTTACAAGCCTTGATTTTCAACGATTTTCCTTTTTTGTCATTGGAAATAACGACAAGACAAATTGAATCAAATGTGATAAAAAGGAAGTGTAAGGGCTTCCTTTTTTCATTCCCGGCCTCAGGGAGCCCGCCGAAAACCAAGGCACCTAAAGAAGGGATGTGAACGTGCTATGGAGCTTCGCTACAACAAATCACGAGACGACCTGGGCCTCTTGTGGCAGGACAGGGCTGTTTTGGAATTACTGCTACAGGCAAAAAGCCGCAGTATGATCGCAGAGCAGTTGGAAATGCCCTTCGGCTCCGTGAACACCAGCTGCAACCGCATTTACAAAACCTTAGACTGCCATAGCCTGCCTGAGCTGATTCTAAAATGCAGTCAGCTGGAACAATTCTCCTCCGTTGTGTGAACCTGTAAGCCACAACCGCATCGCATACCGTTCTTTTATGGGCGGTATGCTTTTTTGTCGGCTTAACAGTTTCTTCCCACCCTTTTCTCCGCCTCCTTGCTTTGATGATGTCTGCATCATAATCCCCCGCCGTTTTTTTCATTACGGCGGGGGTTTTGTTTTTTCTTTTACCTCAGAGTAAGGTCACCTCATCGGCATAGCAGGTGTGGAACATCCGCCGCACCTCCTCCACGCTCTCTGTCTGGCCCAGGGCCCACATCAGCTTGGTGGCGGCGGCCTCGGTGGTCATGTCCCGCCCGGGAATCACGCCCCGCTCCAAGATCCGGTTGCCCACCTCGTAGATGGAGAGGTCGCAGCGCTCGTAAAGGCACTGGCTGCACACCACCACAGCGATATTGCGCGCTGACAGCATAGCCAGGCGGCTGAGTAGATCCCGGTTGATGTAATGAAGGCCGCCCGCCCCAAAGGCCTCCAGAACGATGCCCCGGTAGCCCATGTCGGCCAGGGCGTCGAACACCTCGGGTCTGGTGCCGGGCAAAAGCTTCAAGACGAAAACCTCCGTGCAGATCTGATCCCGCAGAACGGTGGGGGTCGTGGGGTCGCAGCTTTCCCTGGCCTTGCGGACAATGCGGGTCTCATCGGCGAAAATCTGGCCTAGGTAGGGGGCGTTAACGCTCTCAAAGGCGTTAAAGCCCATGGTGCTGACCTTCACCGCCCGGGTGCCGGCGATAATCTTTCGATCAAAGGCCACAGAGACCCCGGGGATGCCGTGTTTGATGGCCTCCACCGCGGTAAACAGGTTGGTCACCCCGTCGGTAAGGGGGTTTTCTATGGGCAGCTGGGAGCCGGTGAGCACCACGCTTTTATGAAGGTTTTCCAGCATGAAGCTCAGGGCGGCGGCGGTGTAGGCCATGGTGTCTGTGCCGTGGGTGAGTATCACGCCATCATAGTTGTCCAGGGCCTCGTAGATGCGCCCGGCCATGGTGCGCCACTCCTCGGGCTGGATGTTGGAGCTGTCTAAGTCCATGAGGTCTTCATAGGCAAAGGTCAAATCGCTGTAGCCGGACTCCAGGTGAGACACCAGGTCCTTCCCGTGGAGGGCCGGGGAGAGACCTTGCCCGGTCCCCTGGGAGGCGATGGTGCCGCCTGTGGTGAGGAGTAGGATGCGTTTCATGTGGTGCCTCCGTTTTCTACTTTGTCTTTGATGGTGTCGAGGCAGTCTAAAAATTGCTGCCAATTGGGCGGGTAGCCCTCATTGCCGTCTATGGTGAAGCTGCTCACTTTTTGGCTTTCCCAGTCCAGCATTCCGTGATAAAGCCTAGTGTCGGTGTGGTAGATCACTTTTACGTGATAGGTGATTTCTGCCGCCTCCGGTGTTTTTGTCCCTTTGTCCCAGGGCAGCGCATCCCAGGAAAGCACTTGGGTTTTTTCTAGGCTTTGTACCAAGGAAAGCTGCTCCTCCTTGGATAAGGCGCGGCGCTTGCTGCTTACCGGGTCCTGATAGGAATGGCTCACACAGTTATCGTCAAACAGAATATTATAGGTATCCGTCATGCGCCCATCGCAAAAGACCTCTACGTTTAATTGTTTCATACCAAGGCGCTCATCGCTGATTAAATAGGGCGCCTCACAAATAAAGTCGGCCTTCCCTCCTGTAAGAGCCCCGGCGGCGGCGCTCATCTCATTCCAGTTTTGGGGAAAGCTGTCGTGGCCTGCTATTTTCCAGCTTGACCCATCGTCAAAAAACACTTCTATGGTATAGGGGAAGCCGTCTAGAATTTCATATTCCGTTCCTACTCCGTTTCGCTTCCAATCAGGGCTGTTCCACCGGAGAAAATCATACTGCTTTACGGCATAGAAGAAGTCGGTCTGCCTCTCGCTGGGCATATAGTAGCTGCTTTCCGTCACTTTTTCCCCATCTTCGCTGTAAACACCCAGCTGGCAGTTTTCAAAGTCAAAGGTATAGCGCGGCCAAATGTCCCCGAAGTAATAGCTGGTGAAAACCACCTTCGACAGCCCCAGCCGCGCCTCCCGAGACAAAGGCTCATCTATGTATACTGCCCCATCCTCCCAGAAAACGCTCTTGCCTAAGGCCTCGGAAAGGCCACGCACGGGGACATAGGTGGTGCCCTGGTGAAGAAAGGTGCTGACCGGCTCTCCCCGGGCATCCTTTAAGTCCAGCGCCGCCCCATGGAGGAAGAGCTTCACCCCCTGGGTGACGGTGATCTGCCCCTGGGATGAGAGGGCAAATGCCGAAGTTACCAAGCCCAAAAGCAGAAGGGTGGAAATGACGCCCAAGAAAAAGCCCTTACCCTGCCGAAACATCTCATCACCTTCCCGATTCGTAATGTTGAAATTATAACACAGCATCCCCATCCATGACCAGAGGCAAGTGAGGCCCCGCCTCCCGCAAGCACAAAAAACCGCCGCGTCTATTCTATACAGACGCGGCGGCTTGCTGTTTGACTGCCGGAGAAGTCTTGCGCTATCCTCAGCGGCTGCCCATGCTCTTTCTGGCGGCCATCTTCTTCTTCTTGCTCTGGTTCATCACCAAAAGGCCACCGGCCAGGCCAATCACCACCACGGCCCCCACAATGATGAGGGTCAGGTTGCTGCCCTCGGCCTTTACGTCCAGCCAGAGGGTCTCCATCAGCTCCGTGGTCTCGGGAGAAAGGTTGCGGAAGCTGTCGGCCCGGGCTAAGACCGCTTCGCTGGGATAGGCGATCTCGTTGCTGGCAAGGTCAGGGTCCATGAAGGCCTTAGCGGCGCTGATGGGGGTGGAGTAGCCCAAATATTCCATGTTCTGGCCGGAGATCTCGGGGTCGCACAGGAAGTTGATATAGGCCTCGGCCGCTTCCTTGTTGGCGGCGTCCTTGGGGATGCACATGGCGTCGATGAACATGTTAAAGCCCTCTTCGGGGAAGCAGAAAGAAAGGTCGGGGTTCGTTTCCGCCATCAGGAGGTAGTCGCCGGCGTAGTAGGCGCCGATCCAGGCCTCTTCGGCCTCCATGGCGTCGAAGATCTGATCCATCACGTAGGACTGAACCAGAGGCTTCTGGGTCTTGAGCAGGTCGGCCTCGGTTTGCAGCTGGGCCTCTTCCTCGGTGTTGATGTCGTGGCCTAAGAGGAACTGGGCGATGGCAAAGGAGTCCCGGGGGTTATCGAACATGAGGATCTCGCCCTTATAGGCCTCGTTCCACATCACATCCCAGCTGGTGACCTCTTCTGTGACATACTTGGTGTTATAGATGAGGCCCACGGTGCCCCAGGTGTAGGGAACGGAGTAGCGGTTGGCCGGGTCGTAGGCCTGGTCCCGGAAGGCGGAGTCGATATACCCATAGTTGGGGATGTTGGCAAAGTCCAGGGGGGCCAGCATGTCTTCCTGAATAAGCCGGGCGATCATATAGTCCGAGGGGATGATCACGTCGTAGCTGGAGCCGCCGGTTTTCAGCTTGGCGAACATGGCCTCGTTGCTCTCATAGGTGGTGTAGTTCACCTTGATGCCTGTGGCCTCTTCAAAGGCTTTGTTGATATCCAGGCTGTCGTCGCTGCCGTCTGCGATATACATGCCCCAGTTGTAGACGTTAATTTCCGTACCTTCGGGGAACTTTTCATAGGTAGAAACCGTGGCGGCGGCGGAGAGAGGCAGAAGCCCCAGCACCAGGAAGAGGGCCAGAGCCCCGGCAAATACTTTAGTACCTTTCATTTGTAACCTCCAAAATCTTGATTCAGCCGCGAAGGGCTAAAAAGTGGCAGGCAGTCTGCCGCGTCTTTTCTTCTCTTCCCTGCTCTGCAGTAGATTCATGGTGATGATGAGGAGCAGGATGGCGAAGAACATCAGGGTAAAGAGGGCGTAAATCTTCGGGGGCAGGGGTTTTTTCACGATGCTGTAAATCTCCACCGGCAGGGTAACGAATTTCGTTCCGCAGACAAAGTAGGAGATGACGAAATCGTCCAGAGACATGGTAAAGGCCATGATAAAGCCGGAGATGATGCCCGGGAGAATCTCGTGTATGGTCACCTTGAAAAACGCCTGGGAGGGCCGGCAGCCTAAGTCTAAGGCCGCGTCCCACAGCGCCGGGTCCATCTGCCGCAGCTTGGGCAAAACGGAGAGGATCACATAGGGCAGGTTAAACGTCACGTGGGCGATGAGGAGGGTGAAGAAGCTGAGGGTCACCCCGGTTTTCATCAGCTGCCCGCAAAAGGCGAAAAGAAGGGCCAGGGACACGCCGGTGACGATGTCCGGATTAGTAAGGGGAATATTGGTGACGGACATCACCAGGGAGCGCACCCGGGGGGACAGGGCCGTGATGCCTATGGCCGCCACGGTGCCCAAAATCGTTGCCAAAATCGAGGAGGTGATGGCTAAGATCAAGGAGTTGGATAAAAGGGCCAGAAGATGCTGGTCGGCAAAGAGCTCCATGTAATTATAGAGGGTGAAGCCCTTAAAGACAGACATATTGCTCCCCACGGTGAAGGAGGAGAACACCAAGAGCAAAATGGGGATATAGAGAAAGGCGAAGATCAGGATGGTAAACACCCGCACGGTTCCCTTCATAAGGTCATCACCCCTCCCTCCTCGTCTCTATCGGTGAAGTGGTTCATGACAAAGACGCAGAACAGCACCAGAAGCAGCAGGGCCAGGGACATGGCGGCGCCCATATTGGCGGTGTCGGAGTTTTTGAACAGTGACTCGATTACGTCGCCGATGAGGGCCGTTTCCGTGCCGCCCAGCTTTTTGGAGATATAAAAGGTACTCACCGCCGGGACAAAGACCATGGTAAGGCCCGAGATGATACCCGGACGGCTGAGAGGCAAAATCACCCGCATAAACACCTGGCGGGTGTCGCAGCCTAGATCCTGGGCCGCTTCAATCAGCCTGGGGTCTATCTTCATCATCACGGAATAGAGGGGCAGGATCAGATAGGGCAGGAAGTTATAGACCATGCCCAAAACCACTGCGCCGTTGTTGCGGATCAGCGGCAGGGGGCCTATGCCTATGAGGCCAAAGGCGTTGTTGATGATGCCCGTGTCGCCTAACAGGGACACCAGGGCCATAGTCCGCAGAAGAAAGCTCATGCACATGGGCAGCATCACCAGCATCATGAGAATGCGCTGCTGGCCCTGGGATGCCCTGGACATGTAGTAGGCCACGGGGTAGCCGATGAGCAGGCAAATGAGGGAGGAGATGAGAGCCAATAGTACGGAGTTGATAAATATGGGCAGAAAGCCCTGGATGGCGAAAAGATTCTCCGTGGTAAAGGCCCCGGCCCGGTTGGTAAAGGCAAAATACACCACCACGGCCAAAGGGGCCACGGCGAAGAAGGCCATCCACACCAGGTAGGGGATGGAGAGGAATTTACTCTTCATCGGCATCGCCCTCGGTGTTTTCCGCGTCGGGGTCTCCAATCTCGTCATACTCGGCGGAGTAGGAGCTATAGTCGCCAAAGGCGCCGGAGTAGTCGCTCTTTTTCATGATGTGGATGTCCTCAGGGTTTAATCTTATACCAATATAGGCCCCCACAGGCTGAAAGTCTGTGGTTTGGATGAGCCACTTAAAGCCCTTAAAATCCACGATAATATCATAATGAACTCCCTTAAAGGTCACGGCGGTGACAGTCCCGCAGAGGTGGCCCCCGTCGGGCTCTACGATGTCGATATCCTCGGGGCGGATGACCACGTCCACCGATTCCCGGGGGGAAAAGCCTGCGTCTACACAGGGGAAGCGGCGGCCGAAGAACTCCACTAAGTGGTCTTCTATCATGATGCCGTCTAAGATGTTGGATTCGCCGATAAAGTCGGCCACAAAGGCGTTTTTCGGTTCGTTATAAATATCTTCCGGAGTTCCGATCTGCTGGATGCGGCCCTGGTCCATCACCACCACGGTGTCGCTCATGGCAAGGGCCTCTTCCTGATCGTGGGTCACGTAAATGAAGGTGATGCCAAGCTGCTGCTGAATGCGCTTGAGTTCACTTTGCATATCCTTTCGCAGGCGCAAATCCAAAGCCCCCAGAGGCTCGTCTAAAAGGAGCACCTGGGGTTTATTCACCAGCGCCCTGGCGATGGCCACTCGCTGCTGCTGCCCGCCGGAGAGGGAGGTGACCTTTCTGGCGTCGAAGCCACGCAGGCTTACCAGCTCCAGCATCTCCCCCACCTGGCTTGCGATCTCTTCCTCTGTAAAGGTTTTCTGAAGGCGCAGACCGAAGGCCACGTTTTCATACACGTCTAAATGTGGAAAGAGGGCGTAGCGCTGAAAGACCGTATTGATCCTTCGCTGGTGGGGCGGAATGTCGTTCATCACCTTTCCTTCAAAGGAAACGGTGCCTGAGGTGGGCTTTTGAAAGCCGCCGATGATGCGCAGGGTGGTGGTTTTTCCGCAGCCCGAAGGACCCAAAAGCGTGAGGAACTCCTGGTCGTTGATGTAAAGATTCAAATGATCGAGCACGATCTCGTCGTCAAACTGCATGACGCAATCCGTCAAGCGGATAAGCTCTTTTGACATGTATCCTCCCCCATTTCTTTGCGGCAGCGCCAAACAAAGGACGGCACTCCCGATAATCGCGCAAAAAAGCGCAAAAGATAACGGATACCACTATAAGCAAGAATAGCGGAAAAGTCAACAAAAACGGCCTAATTCCTCCCTCTTTTTTTCAGGGGAGGGGCCAGGGGGAAATCCCCTCAAGCATTTCTGCCATTTCAGGGAAATATTCCCCCACAAAGTCCACGCTGCAAAGGCCAAAGCGTTTATCCTTCAGATAGTTTAAGATCCCCGCGTCCTCCTGAAAATCGAAGTGGAGCCGGTAGGAGGAAAGGGCCTGGAAGCTGCGGCCGTACCGCTTGTTCTCCTGCTCCCTGCCGTATTTGCCGTCGCCTAGAAGCGGATGTCCCGCGGCGGCAAACTGGGCCCTAATCTGATGGGTACGGCCCGTCACCAGACGGCATTCCACCAGGGAGAGGTCGCCCCGTGTTTTGAGAGTGCGGTATTGGGTGATGGCGGTGCGTCCGCCGGGAACTGGATGCTTTTGGACAAAAACCTGCTTTTTCTCCTCATCCTTGAGCAAAATATGCTCCAGGCTGCCCTCCGGCGGGCCGATCTTCCCGTGGATGATGCAGAGATAGTATTTCTCAATTTCCCGGTTTTGAATCTTCTGATTTACCATGCGCAGGGCCTCAGCGTTTTTGGCGGCGATGACAATGCCCCCGGTGTTCCTGTCGATGCGGTTACAGAGAGCCGGGGCGAAGCTGCGCTCGGTGTAGGGGCTCCACTCTTTCTTTTGGTAAAGGTGGGCCTGGATGTGGGTGATGAGGGTGTTCACCCGCTCGGTCTCGTCGGGATGCACCACCATCCCCGGGCGTTTGTTCACCAGGATGAGATTTTCGTCCTCGTAGACAATGTCGATCTGGGGCTTGAAGACAGAGAGGAAGGCATTTTCCGGGTTGGGTGCGTCGAAAAACTCGTCATTGATGTAGAGCTCCAGCTTGTCCCCCAACTGGAGGCGGGTGTCCTGCTTGGCTCCCTTGCCGTTGAGCTTCACCCGCTTGAGACGAATATATTTCTGGGCCAGGGGCGTGGGTAAGAGGGGCAGGGTTTTGGAGAGCCAGCGATCCAGCCGCTGCCCCGCGTCGTTTTTTTCTATGGTAAAGGCTTTCATGAAAGGGCCCCTTTCGGCGAAATGTTAAGAATCAGCGGCCGGCACTTCCCTTTTGCCCGGACTTAGGCAGGGCACGTTTGAGTATCCCCACGGCGCTGTCGATGAGGAAGGCGGCTATGATGGAAATCACAATCACCAGGAGGGACAAAAAGAGCATCCCCGACATACCTAGGAAGTATTCTCCGTGCTCCCGCAGCTTTTCCAACACGAAAATGTGGCAGAAAAACACCGTCATAGAGTGTTTGGACAGGAAGGCTAACACCGTGATACAGGCTTTGCTTTTGGCCAGCTGTTCCCCCATCCCCACAAAGGTACACAGAGCCAGAGGAACGTAGAAAAACAAGATGGGCTTGATGGAAAGTTCATAGGAATCTGTTCCGTAGCTGTCTAAAATATAGAGCCCCGCAAAGAGAAGGAAGGCGCAACTAAGGCCCAGGGCATATCTTTTGGAAAAGCCGCGCAGCCTATCCCAATACTTCGCTAAAAACATGCCTAAGACGAAGAGAAACAGCCAAGTACCGAAAAAACGCACCTGAAATACCCGCAGCACTTCGGGCACTAAATGGATATCGAATACGGAAAGGTAGATGATCCACTGTAGGGCCAAGGTGAGGAAGAAGGCCGTCAAGAGGGTAGAAACCGGGTGCTTTTTCAGGAGCCTTCGCAGGGGAACATAGAATAGGTAAAGCTGGATAAGGGCCACAATAAAATACAAATGCGGCGCAGCAGAGCCATAAAATAGAGCTTTCAGAAGAGCCGCCACGTTAAGGCTATCCGTTTGAACCCAAAAGTAAAGCGTCGTCCAAATCAGATACGGAATGAGTATCTTCTTTCCTCTGGCCCAGATGAAATCGCCGTATTTCTCCTCCCGCCCGGACAGTGAAAGAGACAGGCCGGAGAGCAGGATGAAAAGGGGCACGCAGTAGCGCACGCCCTGGTTCAGTATGAAGCCCAGATTCACCCCCCGTAGCGTAAACTGGGACTCGGCGAATAGATAACCGCTGGTGGTATGGAGCAAAATGACGCTGAGCATAGAGGCCACCCGCACAAAATCAAGGGATGGATACCGCACTCTCTTCCCCATGTCGCCTTCCCTCCTTTTTCCTCGAAAGATTGTTTCTACTATAGCCCACTTCTTGTCCCACCACAAGATAAACCCCGGTTTTCCTTTGATTTCCTTCGCCGCTCCCCGCAAAAAGGCGCGGATTGCCACGGCTTCCAAGGACTGACACTCTCTTTGGCGTATCAAGTGATACCCCATCGGTCATAGTATGCCATGAGAGAAAACCATTCGGAACCAAAGGAGCGCTAAGGCTTTGAATACGACCATTTGCGGCTTTTTAGGCCCCCACGCCTGGGAGCTGCCCTCTCCTTTTTCTCCTGAGGCGCAGCTGATCCCGAAGCTTCGGGCCCTGCTGTCCCAAAAAGAGCGCAGGGAGTTTTACCTGATCTTGGAATCGGGCCCCTCCTTCCTGGTGGCGGAGGAGGTTCTGCGGCAAAAAGAGAGTGGCGTCCCGATACAGCTCATTTGCATCATCCCCTACGAGGAGCAGCACGCCCAGTGGCCCGAGGCGGAGCGAAACCGCTACTTTTCCATCCTGGAGCGCTGCCATAGGGAACATATGATGAAGCGCCCCTTTTCCATCGACTGCTACCAGGAGAGCCACCGCTACCTGCTGTCTAAGGCCCAGCTGCTTCTGGCCCTCTGGAACGGGCGGGCCAGTGACGTGGGCGACGCCATCGTCCAGGCCAGAAAGCTGGGCCATGAGGTGATTGTGGTGGATGCGGCGGCGGAAGCTTAGGGCAAGCCCTTAAAAACAGGCGTTACCAAGAAATGGCGCGTCGGGAAAACTTCGGCGCGCCCTTTCCCTTTGTCAGGCTTCTTCCCAGGCCTTGGCCCGCTCCACCGCCCTGTGCCAGGCGGCGAAGGAGTCCTTGCGGCTTCGCGCCGGGGTGAATACCCTTGGCTCTGCCCCGCCGGCGCCAAGAGCTGTCAAATCGGGCCAAAGACCCACCGCCAGACCCGCCAGGCAGGCCGCGCCCCAGGCCGTGGTCTCCACCATGGGGGGGCGCTCCACGGGAATTTCCAACAAATCCGCCTGGAACTGCATCATGAGATCACTGACGCTTGCCCCGCCGTCTACCCGCAGGCTGGGGATTTTTCCGCCAAAGTCACCCTCCATAGCCAGGAGCAGGTCCGCCGTTTGGTAGGCGATGCCCTCCAGGGCGGCCCGGCAGAGGTGGGCTTTTCCTGCGCCCCGGGTGAGGCCTAAAATCGCGCCTCTGGCGTACATATCCCAGTGAGGGGCCCCCAGGCCGGTAAAGGCGGGGACCAAGAAAACCCCGCCGCTGTCGGGCACGCTCTCAGCTAGCAGGTCGCACTCACGGGAGGATTGGATCAGGCCCAATTCGTCCCGAAGCCACTGGATGGTAGACCCGGCGTTAAACACGCTGCCCTCCAGAATGTAGGTGGTCTCGCCCTCCAAATGCCAGCCCACGGAGGTGAGCAGACCGTTGTGGGACAGGATGGGGGTACTGCCCGTGTTCATCAGGGCGAAGCAGCCTGTGCCGTAGGTGTTTTTCACCTGGCCGGCGGCAAAGCAGGCCTGGCCAAACAGGGCCGCCTGCTGGTCGCCCGCCGCGCCGCTGATGGGGATGCCCGCCAAGGAGGAGAGGCCCGGCAGATCGGCGGCCACCTTGCCGTAGACCATGCTGTTCTCCACAGGCCGGGGCAGCATGGCCATGGGTATATTCAGAAGACCACAAAGGGCCTCATCCCAGGCAAGGCGGTGGATATCAAAGAGCATGGTGCGGGCGCAGTTGGAATAGTCCGAAATGTGGATGTCTTTCCCCGTGAGGTGCCAAATCAGCCAGCTGTCTATGGTGCCGCAGAGGAGCTCTCCTTTTTCGGCTCTCTCCCTGGCGCCGGGGACATTGTCTAAAATCCAGGCGATTTTCGTCCCGGAGAAATAGGCGTCTATGCGCAGGCCCGTTTTTTCCTGCACGGTTTTTTCTAGACCACGGGCTTTTAGCTCGTCGCAAATGGCCGCGGTGCGGCGGCACTGCCAGACAATGGCGGGGGCGATGGGATTGCCTGTTTCCTTTTCCCAGACCACCACCGTCTCCCGCTGGTTGGTGATGCCTAGGGCTACTATCTCCTTGGGCGAAACCCCCGAGGCCGCCACGCAGTCCTCCGCCGCCCGGAACTGGGTGGCCAGAATCTCCAGGGGGTCATGCTCCACATAGCCGGGCTTTGGGTAGATCTGGCGGAAGGGGAGCTGGGCGGAGGAGACTACCCTGCCCCGGGCGTCGAAAAGCAGGGCGCGGGAGCTGGTGGTGCCCTGGTCAAAAGCCAGTAAGTATCCTTTCATGGTAACCTCCTATACGCACCTGCCCCTTGACGGAAGGGGGCGAAATGGGTAGACTAAAAAAAGAAATATTTTTGCCATTGTACCACAAGAAAGGCAGTTTTGTCATGAAAAAAGAGTTTTCCCTCCCCTCCGGCCTCTACACCCTCTCCGTGGTCACCTGGGAGCCGGAGGATACAGCGCCCAAGGGCGTGGTGCAGATCGTTCACGGCATCAGCGAGCATATCGAGCGTTACCACGACTTTGCCCTTTTCTTAACCGCCCAGGGCTTTCTGGTCACCGGCTGCGACCTGCCAGGCCATGGCAAAACCGCCCAGGGCCCGGACGAAATGGGCTTTTTTGCCCCCTCCAAGGGCTGGCAAAAGGTCACCGACGCCCTTTATGACCTGGCCCAATATACCAAAAACACCTACGAGGGCCTCCCCTTCTTCCTCCTGGGCCACAGCATGGGCTCCTTCTTAGTGCGCACCATGATGATACGCTGGCCCGACCTAGCGGCGGGCTACCTCCTCTCCGGCACGGGACAACCCCCCGCCGCCGCCCTGCGCTCGGGCCTGGGGATGACCAAATTTGCCCGGGTAATCCACGGGGTCCGCTCCCGGCGGCAGTGGGTCTCCGATCTCACCATGGGCTCCTATAACCTGGCCTTCCACCCCGCCCGAACAGACCACGATTGGCTCAGCCGGGACCCCCAGGTGGCAGACCGCTACGAGGCCGACCCCCTCTGCGGCTTTTTGCCCACGGTGAGCCTTTTTCGTGATTTGCTGGACGGCCTGAATTTTATCGGTAATCCCAAATATATCGCCCGGATAGACCCGGATATCCCCGTTTTCATCTTCTCCGGGGAGCATGATCCTGTGGGAGAGCGGGGCTTTGGGGTGCGGCGTGTCCATGAGCGGTTTTTGGAGGCCGGCTGCCAAAAGGTCACCCTAAAGCTTTACCCCGAGGGCCGCCACGAGATGCTCAACGAAACCAACGCCCAGGATGTTTATGGGGACGTGTTAGACTTTCTCACAGGGGTGCTGGAGGCCAAAGATGACCTATCCTAACATCATCCCCGCCACCTTTCTGGCCAGGCCCAACCGCTTTGTGGCAGAGGTGGAGTTGGGGGGCGAACCCCTCCGCTGTCATGTGAAAAACACGGGGCGCTGCCGGGAGTTGCTTCTGCCCGGCACCCCGGTTTGGCTGACCAAAAGCGAAAATCCCCAGCGCAAGACAGCCTACGACCTAGTAACAGTGCAGAAGGGCGCGCGCCTCGTCAATTTAGACTCCCAGGCCCCCAATGCCTGTTTTCGGGAATGGGCCGGGGCAGGGCACTTTGTTCCGGGGCTTTCCTTGTTGAAAGGCGAGCAGACCTTTGGCCATTCCCGTTTCGACTTTTACTGGGAGGCGGGCGAGCGACGTGGCTTTGTAGAGGTGAAGGGCGTTACCCTGGAGCGGGACGGGGCCGTTTACTTCCCCGATGCCCCCACGCAGCGCGGGGTGCGCCATGTGGAGGAGCTGATAGCCTGCCGTGAGACGGGCTTTGAGGCGGCGGTGTTTTTTGTGGTGCAGCTGGAGGGGGCTACTCATTTTTCCCCAAACCAAGAGACCCACCCGGCCTTTGGCGCGGTCTTGCGTCTGGCCCAACAGGCCGGAGTAGACATTTACGCCATGGATTGCAGGGTAAGGCCCGACGCTTTGGAAATTCGCCAACGGGTTCCCATCCTTCTTTAAGAAACCCTTCTCCGGCTTGTGTTTTGGGAAAAATCGGCGTATACTATAGGGTAACACTATCGCAGATTAATGAAAACG
>JAVBLH010000031.1:0-28849 GCA_031553635.1 Evtepia sp.
GGCAAAAAATAGCAGCCCCCGGAAGGGGGCCGCCTGTAAACACAATGCGGTTGGCAAATCTTTCAGTAAGCCTTTAGGCTTAGCTAGAAAATAGCCTTTCAGGCTTTGTGCATGCCACCCCTTAGAGGGGTGGTCATGACTGGGTCTACCATGCTGGCAGTGAGGTTTTTGCGCTACCATGCTGGCAGCCCCTTTGCCTGTAAACATGAAAACCACAAACCTACCAGCATGATAGAGTCCCCAAAAAAGGACTCCTTCGACAAAAAAACCCCCTTGACAAACTAGAACAGGTGTTGTATATTCTAATAGAACATTAGTTCTGTTTTTGAGAGTTTTGGAGGGTTGACCCATGAAAACAGTGTATTACACCACCACAGCCACCCTGTGTGCCCCCGGGGCCGAGGTGATCGATTTCAATGCCCACCAGCGCCGCCAAAAGGCCCGGGAGCGGGTTGAGGCCCCTTGGAACCCCGCCCGGGACTATTTGGAAGAAGCCCGCCGCAAACGCCGTCGCCTGGAAACCCTTTGTCTCCTGCTGGAGGCGGGGGTCTGCGCCACGGTGTGCATCCTGGCCCTCTGCGCCGCGGTGCAGTTCCTCTTTCTTTAAAAACCAACTCCCCCTTCTACCATATTCCTCATACCAAGAATTTCACGCCCAAAAGTGGGAATACTCCCTGTGAAGGCCCCTCTTTCACAGATAGTTACCCCGGGGCGTGATTTTCTTCTTTACAGATGACAAAAGCTCTGATATACTACACTCTGCACGAATGTGCATACCTGTGCGCTTTTTTGCGCGCATACTTGACCTTACACTTGGTCCCAGGGGTTTACTCCATGAAGTTGCCACCTGCCTGGAACTAGGTACAAGGCAAATCGAAATGAAAGGTGGAAATTTCCATGATCCGTAAGGAAGAAAAGGCAGCAGTCATCGAATCCAACCGCACACACGCCACCGATACCGGCTCCCCTGAGGTGCAGATCGCCATCCTCACCGCCCGTATCGTGGAGCTCACCGAGCACCTGAAAATCCATAAGCACGACAACCACAGCCGCCGCGGCCTTTTAAAGATGGTCGGTAAGCGCCGTAAGATGCTGGACTACCTCATGAAGAAGGACGTCGAGCGTTACCGTGCGATCATTGCGAAGTTAGGCATCCGTAAATAATCAGCAAACCAATCAACTAAGGAAAAAAAGGGCGGTGTGTGACGCACCGCCCTTTTCCAAAAAGACGCAGTGGCCCAGCAGCTTTTTTAGCAGTTGAACATTTGCCCAGGGGCTGGACTCTTGTTCAAATGCTAAAAAGTGCCAGGGGCCTTGGGTCGACGATGTGAAAGGAGCAACTCCATGTCAACAGTCATCAACCGCAAGACCTTCGCCAAGCATAAGATCTACAAGACCGAAGTGGCCGGCCGTCCCCTCACCATCGAGGTGGGCAAAATCGCCGAACTGGCCAACGCCTCCGCCATGGTGCGCTATGGCGACACCTGCGTCCTGGTGGCCATCACCGCCGCAGCCCGTCCCCGTGACGGCGTGGACTTCTTCCCTCTGTCCGTAGACTTTGAAGAAAAGCTCTACGCCGTGGGCCGCATCCCCGGCTCCTTCATGAGAAGAGAAGGCCAGCCCTCCCTCCCCGCCGTGCTGGCAGGCCGCGTCATCGACCGTGCCATCCGCCCCCTCTTCCCCGACGACTTCCGCAACGACGTGGTGGTCACCTGCACCGTGATGAGCGTGGATTACGACTGCTCTCCCGAAGTCACCGCCATGATAGGCGTTTCTGCCTGCCTGGCTTTTTCCGACATTCCCTGGAACGGCCCCTTAGGCTGCCTGGAAGTGGGCTATGTGGACGGCCAGATCGTCATGAACCCCAATCAAGAACAGAAGCACGCTTCCCTTCTTGACCTCACCGTGGCCGCCTCCAAGGAAAAGATCATCATGATCGAAGCCGGGGCCAAGGAGCTGCCCGACAACATTGTCCTGGAGGCCATCTTTAAGGCCCACGCCGAGATCGCCCCCCAGTTAGACCTCATCAATCAGATGGTCACCGAGATCGGACAGGCTAAGATGAGCTACGACCAGGCCGACTTTAACTACGAGCTCTTTGACAAGATCGTAGCCGCCACCATGACAGAGGCAAAAGCCGCCATGGACACCGACGACAAGAACATCCGCGAAGAGCGCTGGAACGTCCTCATCGACAAGTGGCACGAGCTCTTCCTGGGCGAATACCCCGACATGGACCAGTACCTGGGGGAAATCACCTACAAGTTCCAGAAGAAGATCGTAAAGGCCTGGCTCCTGGAGGGCCACCGGGTCGACGGCCGTACCAACAGCCAGATCAGACCCCTGGACGCGGAAGTCTCCGTGCTGCCCCGTGTCCACGGCTCCGGCCTCTTCACCCGTGGCCAGACCCAGGTTCTCTCCGTCTGTACCCTCAACACCCTCTCCGCCAACCAGAAGCTGGACACCATCTGGGAGGACACGGAAAAGAGATATATGCACCACTATAACTTCCCCGCCTACTCCGTGGGCGAGGCGCGCGGCGCACGCTCCACCAACCGCCGGGAAAAGGGCCACGGTGCCCTGGCCGAACGCGCCCTGGAGCCCGTCATCCCCCCCGTGGAAGAGTTCCCCTACTCCATTCGCGTGGTCTCTGAAGTGGTGTCCTCCAACGGCTCCACTTCCCAGGGCTCCATCTGCGGCTCCACCCTGGCCCTCATGGATGCCGGCGTGCCCATCACCGCCCCTGTGGCCGGCATCTCCTGCGGCCTGATTCAGGACGGGGAGAAGTTCACCACCTTCATCGACATCCAGGGCGTGGAAGACTTCCACGGCGAGATGGACTTTAAGGTGGCAGGCACCAAGAAGGGCATCACCGCCATCCAGATGGACATTAAGAACGACGGCCTCTCCCACGCCATCGTCACCGAGGCCATCGAAACCACCAAGGACGCCCGCTTCGCCATCCTGGACGAGATCATGCTGCCCTGCATCGCCACCCCCCGTGCCGAGGTGTCTAAGTACGCCCCCAAGATGCTGAAGATGAAGATCGCCGTGGACAGAATCCGCGAGGTGATTGGCTCCGGCGGCAAGGTCATCCAGAAGATCACCGCCGAGTCCGGCGCCAAGATCGACATTGAGGACGACGGCACCATCTATATCTCCGCCGCCAACGCCGAGTGCTGCGACGCCGCCAAGCGCATGATAGACGAGATCATCTTCGTCCCCGAGGTGGGCAGACTGTACTACGGCAAAGTCGTCCGCATCCTCACCTTCGGCGCCTTCGTAGAGCTGGCCCCCGGCAAGGACGGCATGGTCCACATCTCCAAGCTGGCTGAAAAGCGGGTGGAGAAGGTGGAAGACGTCATCAACCTGGGCGACATGATCTGGGTCAAGGTAACGGAGATCGACGAAAAGGGCCGGGTAAACCTCTCCCTGAAGGACGCCCTTCGCGAGATCCAGGCCCTGGAGCAGAGAGAGAAGAACACCTAATCTCATATGAAAACAATGTGGAGCGCCGTCGGGGCGGCGGCATTCGGTGCCGTCAACTTCGACGGCCTCCGCCCTTTTTTATCCCCGGAAGGGGAGGGGGAAATACACAAACTTTGCCCCAACCCCGGCGGGGTTTACATCGCCGCCTTTCCCTACTACGCCGGGTCTGAACCGGGAAACCTCTCCCTTTACTGCCGGGGCGAGGACTACCACCGCGTCCTCTTGCGTCGCCTGGAGACGGCGGCGGAAAAGCTGCGGGAAGCCTATCCCGGCCACGTGTTCCTCCCCGGGGCGGACAATTCCCCCATCCCCGAGCAGCGGGCGGCCATTCTGGCGGGCCTGGGCACGAGAGGAAACCACGGTCTGCTGATAGCCCCGCCCCACGGCTCCTATATCTTCCTGGGCACCATCCTCACGGACCTACCCCTGGAAACCACAGGCGGGGAGGAAGGGGAGAGGGCCTGTACCCATTGCGGCCGCTGCCAAAAGGCCTGCCCCACGGGGGCCCTGACGGGGGGCTTTCGCCGGGCGTCCTGCCTCTCCCACCTGACCCAGAGGAAGGGGGCACTGACGCAGGAAGAGGCAGAGTGGGTAGCAAAATGCCCCACCGTCTGGGGCTGCGACCTCTGCCAGCGGGCCTGCCCACAGAATCAGGAGGTGCCCCCCACTGCCATTTCGGAATTCCAGGAGAACCGGCTTACGTCCCTGACCTTGGAGGACGTGGAAGGCTGCACCAACCGCCAATTCAAAGAAAAATACCCAGGCCGGGCCTTCACCTGGCGGGGGCCGGGGCCTATATTGCGCAACCTAAAACTGCAACAAAAACGCGCCGCCGAGACATAACACGGCGGCGCGATTCAATTGTCTTGCTAGTCACACAACAGCGTGAAGCTAGTCTCTGGGGTTAAGAGGCAGCCCTCTCCCCGGCCGCTCTATGGGCTCCCAATTGGGAAAGGGCTGCCGCTGCATGGCGTGGAAGACGTACTCCTTTAAGTGAGGGTAGGTCTTAGACAGGCTGGCCACCAGCTCCTTCACCTCCTGCCGTTTCGTATGGCCGTTGGCGGGGCAGGGATTGTGGACCACGGGCAGCTCCAAACGCCCCGCCGCCCCCCGGACCATCCCCTCCGTGCAGTACAGAAGGGGGCGGATCTGGGTGATCTCCGTCCTGTCCAGATAGGTCACAGGCTGGAAGCAGGAGAGGCGGCCCTCGTAGAAGAGGGAGAGGAAAAAGGTTTCCACCGCGTCGTCAAAGTGGTGCCCCAGGGCGATTTTATTCAGGCCTCGTTCCTGTAAGGCCTCGTGGAGAGAGCCCCTTCGCATCTTGGCGCAGAGGGCGCAGGGATTCTTTTCCTTTCGCAGATCGAAGATCACGTGGGCGATCTGGGTGGGGATGATGTGGTAGGGCACCTCTATCTTTTCGCAAAAGGCCCGGACTGCGCCAAAATCCACCCCCGCCATGCCCATGTCCACCGTCACCGCCTCCAGGGTAAAGGGGACGGGGTAAAAGCGCCGGAGAGCTGCCATTGCAGCCAGGAGGGTGAGGGAATCCTTGCCCCCCGAGACCCCCACGGCAATGCGGTCGCCGGAGCTTATCATCTCGTAATCTTCCAGGCAGCGGCGGGTATAGCTTAAAATCTTCTTCATGAAAAGGCTCCTAAATAGTAAAATCGAAATCGAGAATATGAGAGCATAAACGCGCAAATGAGAGATATCGAGAGATTATAACATAGTAAATTAAAAAAATCGGAAAAAGCGTTGACACCGGAGGCTTCCACGTATTATAATACAAAACGCTCCTGCTTGTCTAGCGGAGCTGTCTTACTGTTTTCAATAAATCTTTGAGATAATGAACTTTTGGAGGTTACACATGTCCACTTTTATGGCAAACAAGGGCAACGTGGTGCGCAAGTGGTATATCCTTGACGCAGCCGGCAAGCCCCTGGGCAAAACCGCTGCCCAAGCCGCCACCCTGCTGCGCGGCAAGCATAAGCCCGAATACACCCCCCACGTCGACTGCGGCGATTTCGTCATCATCGTCAACGCCAAAGACGCCGTCCTCACCGGCAAGAAGCTGGAGCAGAAGTATTACCGCACCCACTCCGGCTATGTGGGCGGCCTGAAGGAAACCAAGTATCGCATCCTCATGCAGAACAAGCCTGAGCTTGCCATGATGCTGGCTGTCCGCGGCATGATGCCCCGCAACATCATCACCAAGGATTCTCTGACCCGCCTGAAGATCTTCCGCGGCGCAGAGCACAAGCATGCCGCCCAGAAGCCCGAAGCCTGGACCGTAGTGTAAGGAGGAAGAGAACTATGTATAAGAGCAAGAAGCCCTATCATTATGGAACAGGCCGCCGCAAGTCTTCCGTGGCCCGCGTCCATCTGTTCCCCGGCGGCACCGGCGCCATCACCATCAACGGCCGCGACATCGACGATTACTTCGGCCTGGAGACCTTGAAGCTCATCACCCGTCAGCCCCTGGTCACCACCGACACCGTCTCTAAGGTAGACATCGTGGCCACTGTCACCGGCGGCGGCGTTACCGGTCAGGCCGGCGCCCTGCGTCACGGCATCAGCCGCGCCCTGCTGCTTTTAGACCCCGAGTGCCGCCCCACTCTGAAGGCCGCCGGGTTCTTAACCCGCGACCCCAGAATGAAGGAGCGTAAGAAGTACGGCCTCAAGGCTGCCCGCCGCGCACCCCAGTTCTCCAAGAGATAATGGCAAAATTTTGGCCTCCGTCGTTTTTCGGCGGGGGCCTTTTTGCGTTTTGTCAATTCGCCAAAATCCTAGGGGACACATTGACAATTCCCCTCAAAAGGCGTAGGGTAAAAGAAGAACGGAGGTGTTAACCGTGAAAAAAACCTTTGGAATCTGCCTTTTTGTCCTAGTGCTGGCCCTGAGCGCCTGCGGGACAAAGACGCAGCCTCAGAACCTTGAGACCCTGCCCCTCACCGCCATGGGAAACCCGCAAACCGACGCGGTGGTGGAGCTGGGAATGACGAAAACCCAGGTGGATACCCTTTTGGGAGAAGCCACCTACCTAGACCCGGAAGCCTACTATGCGGCCCAGTGGGAACAGGAGGGGGACACTGGCTATGAAAATGCGGCCCGGGGCATCATAGGCCAGCGGCCAGAGAAGGAGTACAGCTACGGAAAAGACGCCGATTTTCTGGTGGTCACCTACAGGGACGACCTGGTGATCAGCATGACAACCAACCACATCTTTGCCCAGCGGGACCTTGCTCCCTTTAACTGGTGCCTGAGAGGCGGCGTGGGTTACGGCCAAGGAGATGAGGCCATCCAGGCGGCCATTGGGGAGAGAGAACCCATATTTGACCAGGTATCCCAAGACGGCAGGCACTATCGCCTGTACGAATACAGCTACGATGCCCAGGGGAAAAGTCTGCCCGACAACGCTGAGGCCACCCTCTGCGTCTCGATTACCCTAGACGGAGAAACGGGCGAAATTATCTCCTTGGGCGTTTACAAAGTGGAGCCCCCGGAGCCGGTGACCTATAACCTGAAAGACTCGGAAGCGGGCCTTACCACAGCGGATCTGGACGCCGTGCAAGCCATTTGCGGCAACTTTGTCAATGATTTCTATCATGCTCTTCGAGACATCGAAGCCATAGACCTGGGCCAGTATATGGCAAACGAAAATCTGATGCGCTACATTTACGCGAAGATCGCTCACCGCGCGCCCCCCCAGGACGGAGACTATGACAGCGTCTCTGTATCCACCAGCCAGCAGCAGTGGCAATTCGACCCCGTGGGTATCTCCCAAACTATGGAGGTAACCGTGACCACCCGCAATGCCGATGGCACCACAGGCGGCTTTTCCGAAGCCCACGAGTTCCTGGTGACCGCAGCGGGGGACCGCATGGTCATCGCCGACTGGTACTGCAGCGGCAAGGGCCAGGGGGATAGCCCCGAGGAGGCCCGCCCGGAGCAGGGGCCCCTGACCAACGTAGGCCTCTGGGACGACAAAGCCTTTGTAGAGGCCATCTTCCTGGAATTGGGCCTGGTGGAGGGCTAGAAACAGAGAAAAACG
The DNA here is from genome assembly GCA_031553635.1 of Evtepia sp. Taxonomy (GTDB): domain Bacteria; phylum Bacillota; class Clostridia; order Oscillospirales; family Oscillospiraceae; genus Evtepia. The sequence goes on from JAVBLH010000031.1 coordinate 7,541, forward strand.
GGGGAGCCCTCAACGCCCCTCAACACAAACCCGCCCGGAAACAGGATAGCCTGCCTCCGGGCGGGTTTGTCAAATGAGTTGAAAACCCTCCACCTTGACGAAACCCCTCCAAAGGCGCATACTAAGAAAAAACCCAAAAGAAAACCAAAAGGAGGCGGACATCCATGGAATTCGATTTTTCTTTCCAGAACCCCACCCGCATCCACTTCGGCCGGGGGGCCCTGAACCAGTTAGCCGGTGAGCTCTCCGACTTTGGCCCCCGTGTCCTGCTGGTGACAGGCGGCGGGTCAGTAAAACGCAGCGGCCTTTACGATGAGATCATGCAAATTTTAAGCCAGGCGGGAAAAGAGGTGGCGGAGCTCTCCGGTGTGCCCTCTAACCCCACGGCGTCTAAGGTCTACGAGGGCATCCAAATCGCCCGGGCCCATGAGCCGGATCTCATCTTAGCCGTAGGGGGCGGCTCTGTTATCGACTGCGCCAAGGCCGTCTCCGCCGGGGCCCTCTACGACGGTGACTTCTGGGAGGCCTTTTTCATCCGCCACCAGAAATTGGAGGACGCCATCCCCATCGGAACAGTCCTCACTATGGCGGGCACAGGCTCGGAGATGAACGGCGGGGCTGTGGTGACAAACGAGGCCCAAAAGCTGAAAAACGGCATGGGCAGCGGCCTACTTTACCCCGTGTTTTCCATCTTAAACCCCGAGCTGACCTACACGGTGCCCAAAGAGCAAATGGTCAGCGGCATCTGCGATATCATCAGCCACATTCTGGAGACCTATATGAGTCCCTCCGATGAGGATAACCTCTCCGACGACCTAGCCGAGGCCATCCTGAAAAGCGTCATCCGCTCGGCCCGCCGGGCTGTTCTTGACCCCCGGGATTACACCGCCCGCAGCAATCTCATGTGGGGGGCGACCCTGGGCCTCAACGGGATTTTAGAGGGGGCCAAGAAGGAGGACTGGATGGTGCATCAGATCGAGCACCAGATCGGGGCCTATACCAACTGCCCCCACGGCTTAGGCCTGGCCGCCGTCTCCGCCCATTACTATAGGCGCATGCTCCCCGACGCCCCCCGCCGCTTCGCCCGCTTTGCCCAAAATGTGTGGGATATTGACCCCCAGGGGAAGACCCAGGCGCAATTGGGCGCATTGGGCATCGACGCCCTGGAAAACTTCTTCCGGGAAATCGGCGCACCCACCAACCTCCGGGCGCTGGGCATGACGGAGGATACCCACCTAGGGGAAATCGCCCGCTCCTGTCGCCAGCTGCGGGGAGGCTACAGACGCATGACCCACGACGAGCTGGAGGCCCTTCTGCGGGAGGCCTATTAGCCTTTCACAAACAGGCAAAAAACACAAAACGACCCGGGAGCCATCACGCTTCCGGGCCGTTTTTTTGAGAGGGATTTTAAGAGGGAGGTAAGGGAGGGGGTTACAGGGTGTGGTTAATGGTAAAGGTGACGCCCACGTCGTTGTTTTCGTCGATCTCCACGTAGATGAACTTCACGTCCTTGGTGTCGGCGGGGATCAGGAAGGCCACGGGTGCGGTGATCTCCTCGTCGGGGGCCAGCTCAAACTCTTCGGGCATCATGTTCTCGCTCCAGGGAATCTCGGCAAAGAAGGTCTCATCGCCCACCACCAGCTCAAAGTCGGAGGCGTACATGGGAATGGACTCATCTGCTTCCCAGGTGTTTTTCTCGGTGACGTCGGCCACCAGGAAAACATAACCGTCGGGGGCGGTGGAGCCTTCGAACTCTGTGACGGCGTCCAGGGAATTCACGGAGAAGGTGAACCACTGGGTTTTATAGGACTTGCCCACTTCCCCTGTGGCATGGCCGGTAATTTCCTGCACAAGACCCTGGCCCACGCCTGCCACGGCGTTGGAAACAGAATCGCAGGCGGTAAGGCCCAAGCAAAGGGTTAGGGTAAGGGCTAACAGAACTAATTTTTTCATCTCTTTAACACTCCTCATTTCTTGCCCCAAAGGGCAGCAGTTAGTAGAGGTAGTATAGAATAAACATGCGAAAAATGGGGGTAATTTCTATGAACAACCAAAAAACGCCTGTGAATGACAATCTTCCCCCCCGGTTTTTGGTTTTTTGAACAAAAAAGCGCCAGGGAAAAGGCCTGAAAGGAGCCCCCGCCCTGCCTTTGGGGGAGCGGGGGGGCTAACTTCTCCTTGCCAGGGAGCAAAAGTTGTCGTAGAATGGAACAATGACTTTTTCACCGACTTTTTCACCCGAGGAGGGGTACTGTGGCAAGGGGCACCATCACCCAGGCGGCTAAGGCTGCCTTTCCCTATACGGCATCCATTATGGCGGGCTTTCTCTTTACAGGAATGGCCTACGGCATCCTCATGCGCTCTTTGGGCTTTCCGGTTTACTATCCCATTTTGCTGAGCATTACGGTCTTTGCCGGGGCCATGCAGTTTGTGCTGGCCAGCCTGCTGCTGATGCCCTTTGCCCCCTTAACGGCCTTCGTCCTGACCCTTCTGGTCAACGCCAGGCATATCTTTTACGGTCTGGCCCTGCTGCCCAAATACGGGGCCTTAGGGCCTAAAAAGTGGCTCATGGTCTTCGCCCTCTGCGACGAGACCTTTTCCATCAACTGCACCGTGGAAATTCCCGAAGAGGTAGACAGGGGTTGGTTTTACTTTTTCGTCACCTTTTTCGATTACTTTTACTGGCAGATCGGCGTGGCCCTAGGGGCCCTATGCGGTAGCCTCATCACCCTGGATATCACGGGGATAGACTTTGTGATGACGGCCCTGTTCCTCTCCATCTTCGCCAACCAGTGGTCTAAGGAGGAGAGCCATGTGTCCTCCCTGGCGGGGCTGGCTATTTCGCTCTTGTGCCTTTTGATCTTCGGGCCGGAGCGCTTTATTGTGGCGGCCATGGTGGGGATACTCCTCCTTCTCACCGCTCTGCGCCCCAAGCTGGACGAAAAACCCCGGGAGGAGGTGGCCAAGGGATGACCATGAACCTACAGCAGGTGCTGATTACCGTAGCCCTGGTGATCGCTGCCACCATGCTCACCCGCTACCTGCCCTTTCTCCTCTTCCCCGAGGGGCGCAAAACCCCGGCCTTTGTGGACTACTTAGGGCGGGTGCTGCCCCCGGCGGTGCTGGGTATGCTGGTGATCTACTGCTACAAGACCTTAGATTTTACCGCGTCTGACCACGGCATTCCGGCCCTTTTGGCGGGGGCGGGGGTCATTGCCCTCCAGCTCTGGCGGAAGAATATGGTGTTGTCTATTATAGGGGGCACAGTGCTGTATATGGCGCTGATACGTTTGCCGGTGTTTTAATTCTCGCAACGCAAGGACTCTTTCACGCCGATTCACGCTGCCAACTGACTGAGTGCGGGGTGTCTTATGAAGAACCGAAGCGAAATATCCCCAAGCCATAAGGAGACCCAAAGATGAAGCTAAGCGCCTTTCAGCTAAAAATCATCGCCCTGGCCACCATGACACTGGATCACTTTGCCGTTTACGTTTGGGATGGGCCGGGGTTTCGTACCATTGGCCGGATAGCGGCGGTACTGTTTCTCTTCCTGCTGGTGGAGAGCTTTCGCCACACCCGAAGCAAAAAGGCCTTCCTCTTACGGCTGTTTCTGGCCAATGTCCTGATGGTGCCCCTCACGGCTTTGTTTAACCTGCTGCTTTACGGGTTAGAGTGCCCTTTCCATCTGGGCACGCCAAAAATATTCGGCACGCTCTTTTTGGTGGCCCTCTTCCTGGCTCTGGTGGAGAAAATGGTGGAGAGCTTGCGGGCAAAAAACCATCGGGGCTTTGCCAAATATAGCATCCTTACCATGGCGGCAATCCTTCTCCCCATCCTCCTTTTCTACGGACTTTACGAGGGTACGCCCCTCCTTCCGATGTTGGCCGCCATAGACTCAGATACCAGCGTCATCCTGGTTGAGGCCTTTTTAGGGCTGCTCACAGTGGTACCCAACGTGATCACCATGGAGTATTCCTTCGTCTTTATCCTCTTGGGGCTTTGCTGGTATTTTTGGCCTAAGAGGAAATGGCAGCTTCTGATCTTTGCCCTTTTCTGCGCCCTCTCCTATCTGGGCTCTCATTACGTGGAGCGTAGCGCCCTTTGGCCCATGACAGACTTTTTCGAGTACGAGCAGTTCTGGATGATTCTGGCCCTGCCCTTTATGGCCCTTTACAGCGGCGCCCGGGGGCCGAGGATCAAATATTTCTTCTATGCTTACTATCCGCTGCACATCTATGCCCTGGCTCTCTTCGGCTGGGTGCTGCGAGGATAGCCCTTGGTGAAGGCTTATATCAAAACCCCGCTGCCGATATGCACATCTGCAGCGGGGTCTTTTTTGCGTTTTTTTGATTTCGGGTAAGGCGCTAACTCTCCGCCTTTTCCGCTGCCTGGGCTGCAAGAAGGGCAGCCTCCTTTTTCCCCCGTATCAGGGTGGGAATAATCCCCATCAGGCTCCCCGCCAGGAAGAAGAGGATGCCCACCATCATATTGGCGGTGATGGCCTCCCCCAGGACAAAGAGGGCGATAAGAGGGGCGATGATGGGCTTGAAGAAGAAGATCAGATTGGTCATCCCCGCCCCCATCTTCTCCAGGGCCATCATGTGGAACACATAACCCGCCGCGGAGTTCACAAGGCAGATGCACAGAAAATAGGGCAGGGTGGCGGCGCCAAGCCCGGCAAAGAAGGGCACGTCACAAAAGATGGAGAGCCCCACCGTTTGGTAAAAGCCCGCCACAGGCCCCCAGTGCCCCAAAAGCAGCAGGAGCAAAAGCTCTGCGCCGCCAAACAAAAAGCTGAGGCAGGTGACCACCAGTCCCCCGTAGGTCTTGGTCATGCGCTTGCCTAACACGCTATAGGTGGAAAACAGCAGAGCCGCCAAAATGATTAGGATTACGCTGAGGGTGTTTACCCCGCTGTCGGCTGCGAAGGGATTCACGATGGCTAGAATGCCCCCCACGCTAAGGGCCAGAGCGGCGATATTGTTCCAGTGAATGGCCTCCCGCAGGATGAGAAAGGCCAAAAAAGTGACAAAAATGGGATTCCCGGAAAAGAGCACCGCCACCACGCTGGCCTTGCCGTAGCTCACCGCCAGCTGGAAGAGCACCATGCTCAGGGGCACGCACATCAGCCCCGTTAAGGCAAAGTAGGGAAGGTGCGCGCGCTCCAGCCGCAGCCCCTTTTTCTTCAGGGCCGCCAGGGCGAAGGGGATCAGGGCCAGGCCGCCGATGAGAAAACGCTCCACGGTGATCTGCATGGGATGAAACACCCCGGCCACCGCGGGCATTTTTAAGAGCACCTCCATGGTGCTGAAGATAATGGTGGCGGCGGCGATGCTGCCTATGCCCCAGAGTAAATCCTTGCGATTCAAAAAACAGCCTCCTTCTTGACGTGGTCCTTCGAACATGTTGTGTTATCCCGGAACCATACACCGGTTGGCCTGACGGGAAGTGTACCCTGAAATGCATCAACCGGGTATGGATTCTTTTTTTGTCCGGCCAATCAGCGATGTTCTCTTCACATTATAGCAGACCCCTAAAAAGATGCAAGAAAAGGCGGGGCGCTTTTCACCCCGCCAAAAAGTCGAAAACCCTGCGCTCCTACTCCTCCCGGGAAGGCCGGAAGCACTGCCAGGGCAGGGCGTCGGAAAGGCCCAGGAGCACGGGGGAGATCCCCTCGCCGTCCAGGCTCACTTCCGGGCTGCGCAGGCTGAGATTTTTGGGGCTCTCCAGGGGCAGGGACAGGGTAAAGGCTGCGCCGCCCTCGGGCAGATTCCCCGCCATAATCACCCCGCCGTGGTAGCCCGCGATCCGGTTAGACTGCCAAAGATCCAGGCCCAGGCCTTCGCCGGGCAGGGGCATCTCCTTGGGCTCGGGCCGGAGAAAGAGCAGGGAGAGCTGCTGGGGCGTAATGCCGGGCCCGCTGTCCCAAACCGTCAGCCGGGCTCTGCCGCCTTGGCTGGTAAGGGTAAGGCCCGCCCGCCCACCGGCCCCTGCGGCCTTGCGGGCGTTGGAAAGAAGGCCCAGGATCAAATGGCGCAAAAGGGACGGGTTTCCGTTGACAAAAAGGCCGCCGGGCTCCGCCTTACACTGGTACTGGAACCAATCGCCGTCGGCCCGGAAGGAAACCTCCCCGGCCAGATCGTCGCACAATCTGTCCAGTCGCAGAACGCCCAGGGGATAAAGGGCCCCCCAGTCCTCCTGAGAAAACTCCAGCTGCCGCACCAGCCGCAAGATCCGCAGGGCCGCCTGGTTCTGAATGGCCAAAAACTGGTCCGCCCGCTCCGGCAGCTCACCCTGGGCCCAGAGCTGGGTAAACTGCTCCGTGGCGGCCGTGAGTCCCGCCAGATACTGCCGCAGCTGGGTGGGCAGCCGGGAGACGTCCGGCGCGGGTTTTTCCCCCTCCTCGGGATACAAAACCAAAACCCGGCCCGAGAGCAGGGGGGCCATGGACACCCGGTACCCCAGGGCCGAAAGGACAAAGTTCTCCGCCCCTTGGGCCTGGCCCTCCTGGGCAAAAAGAACGTGCAAAACCGGCCGCAGCTCCTCTTCCAAGGCGGCGCCCTGGGGGTTGCGGTAAAGAATCGCCCCGTCCCGGTGGAAGTAAACGGGCTGGGGGAACTGGTCGAAAAGGGCGCAGAGCTGGCTAAAGTCCATGGGGCCGTCCTCGTTTCGCAAGTGGTGAACCATTTCAGTAATCAATTAAATCATATCAAAATCTCATAAAAAATGCAAATCGTTTGTCGAAAAAAGTCGAAGGAGAGAATTTTATCCGCCCCCTTTTTTCTTGCGACAGTTTGGAGTATAATAATACTATTGTAACCCGAAGAGGGAACCCCCTCCCCGCGCTTGTAACGCTCCCAACAGAAAGGACGAAGGACTATGAAGGTAAAAATCGGCATCAACGGCTTCGGCCGCATCGGAAGGCTGGTACTCCGCCAGGGCATCTCCCGCCCCGACGTGGAGTTCGTGGCCATTAACGACTTCGGCGCAGACCCCGAGTACATGGCTTACCTATTACAATACGACACCATGCACGGCAGATTCCCCGGAGAAGTTCGCGCCGAGGGGGACTTTCTCATCGTCAACGGCCAAAAAATCCAGGTGTTCCAAAAGGCCAACCCCGCTGAGATCCCCTGGGGCCAGGTGGGGGCCGACTACGTGGTGGAGTCCACGGGCCAGTTCACCGACAAGGAAAAAATGGCGGGCCACCTGGAAGGCGGCGCAAAAAAGGTCGTCCTCTCCGCCCCCCCCAAGGACGATACCCCCATCTTCGTCATGGGCGTGAACCACACCGATTACAATAGCACCATGACTGTGGTGTCCAACGCCTCCTGCACTACCAACTGCCTGGCCCCCCTGGCCAAGGTCCTCCACGACACCTTCGGCATTAAGGAAGGCCTTATGACCACCGTTCACGCCATCACCGGCACCCAGCGCACCGTGGACAGCGCCTCGAAGAAAGACTGGCGGGGTGGCCGCGCCGCCTCGGGCAACATCATCCCCTCCACCACCGGGGCCGCCAAGGCCGTGGGCAAGGTAATCCCCGCCCTCAACGGCAAACTCACCGGCATGTCTCTTCGCGTCCCCACCCTGGACGTCTCCGTGGTAGACCTCACCGCCTCCTTATTAAAACCCGCCACCTACGAGGAAATCTGCGCCGCCATGAAGCGCGCCTCGGAGAACGAACTCAAAGGCATCATGGGCTACACCGAGGACGAGGTGGTCTCCTCCGACTTCTTGGGTGACACCCGCACCTGCATTTTCGACGCCAAGGCGGGTATCTCCTTAAACGAGACCTTCGTGAAGCTGGTGGCCTGGTACGATAACGAAATGGGCTACTCCAGCAAGACCGTGGACCTCATCTGCCACATGGCGAAAACCGACGGGGGCCAGGGGTAAAATCCTGGAAGAGTCCCCGGCAATTCTTAGGAGTCCTTGGCTTGCCAGGGGCTCCTGACCCTTCCTCCCGAGGCAAAACCTGGCCCTAATATTACAGTTAAATTACATCGGGCCCAAATGACTTTACAAAGAATAAAAAACTGGTATAGTGTACCCATGGAAAAGTTTCTGGCTTTTTGCCCGGCGTAGATACCGCCAAGGCATGCCGCTGTATGTGTGCCGGATGCCTGGAAACCATAAGCTTTTCTAAATTTATTTAGGAGGAAACCTCTATGAGAAATCTCAAGAAGGTACTGAGCGTTCTTGTTGTCTTTGCATTTATGCTTGGCTTCATCGCTACCAGTGCCAGCGCGATCTTCCCCGATCAGGAAGACATCGTGAACACCGAGGCCGTCAACATGTGTGTCGCCCTCAACATCATCCAGGGCCGTGAAACCGGCAACTTCGACCCCGAAGACGTGGTAACCCGCGCCGAAATGGCTAAGATGATCTGCATCATCTTAAACGGCGGTAACGACCCCGTTCTGGGCACCTCCGGCATCGGCTTTGTCGACACCGTGGGCCACTGGGCAGAGAAGTATATCGACTTCTGCGCAGCTGAAGAGATCGTAGCCGGCATGGGCGACGGCACCTTCAACCCCAACGCAGGCGTTACCGGCACCCAGGCTGCTAAGATGCTGCTGGTTGCTCTGGGCTTCGACGCTGAGTTCGAAGGCTTCAACGGCGTGAAGTGGGCTGTGAACATCAACGCACAGGCCAGCGCCAAGAAGCTCTATGAAGAGCTGGCCAGCCTGGACCCCAACGCTCCCCTCTCCCGTGACGACGCAGCTCAGATGATGTGGAATGCCCTTGAGGCTACCATGGTTGAGTACAAGTACAGCCTCACCACCGAGGATGGCGTGCTCAAGAACATCCAGGAGCGCGTAAACAAGCTTGTTACTCTCCTTGGTGAAGAGTACAAGACCGCCGAGATCGTTGGTACCCTCGTGAACACTGAGTGGGTTTCCAAGGACAAGGTTTTCAGATACACTGTTTACACCGGCACCACTAAGGACAGCGACGACAATGATGTCTACAACACCGTGAAGTACACCAGTGCCAATGACTACACCGGCCTTTTCGGCATGAACGTTAAGATGATCGTGAAGTCTGGCAAGACCTCCATGTACGGCATGTTTGCCGAGGACAGCAAGGTTTTGGCTTCCGGCACCTTTAACGATCTCGATACCGTTGACACCACCCACATTGAGTTTGACGGTGTGAAGTATGCCCTTGACTATACCGTTACTGATATCGTTGGCGCTGCAGATGGTATTAAGGCTAACGATGCCCTGTACAGCCTGCCCATCGTAGCTGAAAATGCGGGCATTGCTGCTGGCGTGCCTTTTGAAAAGGCTGGCGCTCCTGCTAAGTTCACCTCCACAACCCCCTTCTACTATGAAGCAAGACTCATCGACAACGATGACAACGGCAAGGTTGACTGGGTGGTTTACCTGCCCTTCGTTTATGCACAGGTTGACAGCGTCAACACCAAGAATGTCACCATGGCTGACATCGGAGTGAATTTGATTGCAGCTTACACCAGCATTAAGTTCGAAGATGCCAATATCTATGAAGATATCGCAGAAGACGACGTCGTGATGATCCTGGCTGCTGCTAACAACCCCTATGATGAGGTTACTGTCGCCAAGATGGACACCGTCAATGGCAAGGTAACTGGCGTTCAGCCCACTAAGATTGGCATTGATGGCACCATGCATCCCATTGCCGGTGACGCTGATCTTGTTCCCAGCGATGTAAAGATTGGCAGCACCTATACCTTTGCTGTAGTTGGTTCCTTCCTCTTCTATGTCGACAGCTCCAGCAATGCTTCCGCTGACAAGATCCTGTATGTGTCTAATGCAACTAATGTCCTTGACATTGAGGCAAGAGTGCACTTTGCTGACGGCACAAGCGCAAAGGTTATCGTTGACAGCTACACCGATAAGACCGGCGAGGTTGATACCGTTGCTGAAATCGCTGGACATCTCTACTCCTTCACCGTTTCCGGTGGCGAATATAAGCTGACTCGTATCACTAATGACGACACATCGACCGCGAATACTAATGAAGCTAACCTCCAGGGTTATGACTCTATTAAGGTCGGCGCAGCGGATGCAGGTGCTACTCCTGACGACGCTGGCATGATTACCAAGGCTGAGACCAATAAGGTTGGTAAGCTGGTTATGGGCAACGGCACCAACACTTCTCCCACCAGCTATGTCATCGGCGACGATGCAGTTGTCTTTGTTCAGTATGCTGACGGCACCAAGGTTCTGACCGGCGCTACTGCGAAGAAGCTTGCAGAAGGCAAGAATGCAGCTGGCAATGTGATTACTTCCGGTGCAGCTATTGTTGCTCCTGCTAAAGCAGAGGTCATTCTGACCGGCAGTACCGCCAAAGTGGTTGCTCTGGTTGCACCCGCTCTGGACAAGATTCCTAGCGCTCAGGGTAGCAAGGACAACTATGGCTATATCCTGACCGCCTACACCGAGACTGAAGATGCAAACGGCGACACCATCTACACCTTTAATATGTGGACCGCCAATGGCCTGGTTGAAGGCGCCTTTGCTGATGCCAACACTAATATTGCCAAGGGTAATATCGTTAACTACACTGCCCTTGCAGATAAGGAAGTTGATGACGTCGTGCTGGCTGGTGGCACCGTTGGCGCTATCACCAAGATTGATGCCGATACCATCTACTTCCAGACCGGTGCCGGATTCCCCACCACAGGTGGAACCGTGGTGGAGAGATATAAGACTAGCGACACTGTCGTAATCTATATTGACACACATGAAGTTGAAGGCTATGAAACTGGCGCAATCAAGGCAGCTAGCAAGGCAGACGCAACTAGCTATCGTCCCAACGCCTACATTTTGGCGAATGGCGATAACGAGATCGAGTTGATCGTTGTTGATGTTGCTGGCGATTGGAAGCTTCCCACCTGATGTATAAGTTAGTCCAAGACTAACCCAAAGCACAACAAAAAGACCTCCCCACTAGGGGAGGTCTTTTTTATACCCCCAACCCCAACCCGGCCCCTTCCGCCGCCCCTTTCCCGCCCCTCCACCTTGCCAAAAATCCCCGCCTCTGCTATACTATCCCCAGATAGAGAAAGGCAGGCGATGTCATGAGCGCCCCCAGTAAAAGCAAGCTGCGGCTCCTGCTCCTGCGGGAAATCCTCCTGGAGGAAACCGACGAAAAGAACCCCTTGCCCCTGGTGGACATCCAAGAGCGCCTCCTAGACGCGGAGATCACCTCGGAGCGCAAGGGCCTATATAACGACATCCAAGCCCTGCGCCAGATGGGGGACGACGTCCGCCACAAAAACGACCCCCGGAACGAGGGCTGGTTCGTGGGCAAGCGCCCCTTCCAGCTGGCGGAGCTGAAAATGCTGGTGGACATCCTCCAGGCCTCCCCCTTCCTCTCCCCCAAAAAGAGCCGGGAGCTGATCAAAAAGGTCATGGCCCTAGGCAGCGTCCACCAGGCCGAGGAGCTGCGCCGCCAGGTCTTCATCCAGGGCCGGGTGAAGACCATGAACGAGAGCATCTTTTGGAACGTAGATCAAATCCAAAGAGCCCTGCGGGAGGATAGGCCTCTCAGCTTCCGCTACTTCCGTTACAACGCCCGAAAGGAAAAGGAGCTGCGGCGGGAGGGGGCCCAGTATCTCGTCAGCCCCAAGGCCCTCCTTTGGGACAGGGAGAACTACTACCTGGCGGCCTACGACCATGACATGGCGGAGCTGCGCCACTTCCGGGTGGATAAAATGCAGGAGGTTCGGGTAGAAAAGCCGCCCACCAAGGGGGAGCCCGTGGCAGATTTCGACCCTGTGGGCTATGGAAAGCGCCACTTTGGCATGTTCCGCGGGGTGGAGACGGCGGTAAAGCTGCGCTGCCCGGCAGAGCTCTCCGGGGTGCTGGTAGACCGCTTCGGCCAGGAGGTAAACCTAAGCCCCGTGGGGGAGGATGGCGTTTTGGCCCAGGCCGAGGTTGCCATCAGCCCGCAGTTTTGGGGCTGGCTCTTCGGCTTAGGCCCCGGGGTAAAGCTCCTAGCGCCCCAGTGGGCGGCGGCGGAGTATGAAAAGCGGCTCCACGAGGCCCTAGCGAGCCAGTCAGCGGAGGGGTAAGAGAAAAAGACAACGCCGGAAAGTGGAGACTTCCCGGCGTTTTTGTTATGTCCAGCCCTTCCAAACCTCCGCCGCAAAGCCCACCGTGGCCTCCTTGCCGTTGCGGACGATGGGGGTGCGCAAAAGCTTGGGGTTTTCCAAAAGCTTTTCCAGCTTGTCGGCGTCGTAGGCCAGATAGCGCAGAAGGGCGGCGTCGGGGTGATTGTGGTCGATGACAGCCTCCAGCCCGCCCACAGCCCGGAGGACGGCTTCTAATTCTCCACGGCTCATGGCCTTTTTCCCCAGGTCGATATCCTGAAACTTGATGTTGCGCTCCTTAAAATACCGCTGGGCCTTTTTGGTATCAAAGCACTTGGATTTGCCAAAGATTTGTACGTTCATAAACAATCCTCCCGGAAATGTCACGCTCCGGCGGACTGCCGTATTGACCTGCTCCGCCGCCTGCGCCCTTAAAATTATACCACAAAAGCGAAAAACCCCCAAGAATTTTCGTGGAAATGACGTATACTTTTTTAGGTAAGCGTGCTATACTAGAAATACTGTAATGGGGCGGGGTTTTCATTCCTTCGCCCGTGCATTTGATGAACCTGCGTAAATAATACGCATGAACATACAGGCAGACACAGCGACAAAAAAGCCGCATTTGGTGACGGCAAGGCTACTCCCCCGCGGGACAGGGCGGGGTTTATGCTTTGCCATCGCCTTACTTTCGCGTGGCCTAAAATTGCCGTTCTCTGCCGAAATAATTAAGAAAACTAAGGGCTGCACCCTATGAGGTGCTGCCCAAATTAAGGAGTATTTATGGCAGAAAAACTGAAAATTATATCCCTGGGCGGCCTCAACGAGATCGGAAAGAATCTCACCGTTTACGAATTCGGCAAGGACATCGTCCTGGTAGACGTGGGCATGGGCTTCCCCGACGACGACATGTACGGCATCGACGTGGTGATCCCCGACATCAGCTACCTGATCAAAAATCAGGATAAGATCCGGGCCATCTTCCTCACCCACGGCCACGAGGACCACATCGGCGCCATCCCCTACGTCCTGCGCAGCATCAACGCCCCCATCTACGCCACCCGGATGACCGCCGGCCTGGTAAAGATCAAGCTGGAGGAGCATAGGCTTCTGGACAAGGTGAAGATGATCACCTGCGAGGCGGGGGAGATCATCAAGGCGGGGAAATTCACCGTGGAGTTCATCCACGCCAACCATTCCATTGCCGACGCCGTGTCCTTTGCCATCAAGTCTCCCGTGGGCACCGTGATCCACACCGGGGACTTTAAGATCGACACCACCCCCATCAAGGGCAAGATGATGGACTTAGCCCGTCTGGGCCAGCTGGGCAAGGAGGGCGTTCTGGCGCTCCTGGCGGATTCCACCAACGTGGAGCGCCCCGGCTACACCCGCAGCGAGCGGGCCGTGGGCGCCAGCTTCGACGCTTTATTCAAAGGCTGCGAAGAGCGCATCATCGTCACCACCTTCGCCTCCAACGTAGACCGCATTCAGCAGGTGATCAACGTGGCGGAGCGCTACGGGCGCAAGGTGGCCATCACCGGCCGCAGCATGGAAAACACCCTGAAGGTGGCATCGGAATTAGGCTACACTGAGATCCCCAAGGGGATTTTGGTGGATATCAACCACATCAAATCCCTGCCTAAGAACAAGATCTGCATCATCACCACCGGTAGCCAGGGGGAGACCATGTCCGCCCTCACCCGCATGGCTTTTTCCACCCACAGACAGGTGGACATCCAGGCGGGGGACCGAGTGATCATCTCCGCCTCGGCCATTCCCGGCAACGAGAGCGCCGTGGGCAATGTGATCAACGAGCTCTTCCGCAAGCACGCCGAGGTCATCAACGAGCGGGCCGCCGAGCTCCACGTTTCCGGCCACGCCTGCCAGGAGGAATTAAAAATCATCCACGCCCTGACCCGCCCCAAGTTCGTCATCCCTGTCCACGGCGAGCAGCGGCATCTCCAAAGCCACGCCAAGCTGGCCAAGGAGATGGGCACACCCGCCGAAAACATCATCATCAGCGAAATCGGCAAGGTCATCGAGCTCACCAAGGACGAGGCGAAGCTCAATGGCACCGTCCCCTCCGGCCGGGTCTTTGTGGACGGCTACGGGGTGGGCGACGTGGGCAGCGTGGTGCTGCGTGACCGTAAGCACTTAGCCCAAGACGGCATGATCGTGGTGGTCATGTCCCTCTCCACGGAAGACGGCGGCCTGATTTCCGGCCCCGATATCATCACCCGCGGCTTCGTCTACGTGAAGGAGTCCGACGATCTCATCAGCGAGCTGCGGGGTGTGGTCCTCCAGGCCCTGGAAAGCTGCCAGAATAAGAACGTGCTGGACTGGGCCGCCATTAAGTCCGCCGTGAAGGGCGACCTTTCGGGCTACCTCTACAAGAAGACCAAGCGCAACCCCATGATACTGCCCGTCATCATGGAAATCTGAGTAAAAATCACAAAATCTGGTGGTCTAGGCCAGCTGATATGTAAAAAGAGAAACGCCCACCCGGCCCTGTTTTTTGCAAGGCGGGCGGGCGTCTCTTGCTCTTTGCGGGGAAAAGCAGGGGAAAAAGAGGTGCCGCCCCTTTGCAAAAATTTTACTGAAACACCATGATTACTTGACAGGAAGCAAGAAACCCTATATAATTTTATTGTTTTATACACGAATTGATGTATGTTACTGATTTGAATGGAGGAATACCTGTGAAGAAAACTTTGCGTTCTCTTGCTATTTTGGGCACCGTGGCTGCCCTGGCTTTTGCTCTCGTGGCCTGCAATAAGCCTGCCGACCCCAATCCCCCCGTGGACCCCAACGCCAACACCGCAGGGGATAAGACCTATGTGATTTATTCCGATAATGCCTTTGCTCCTTTTGAGTTTTTAGACACTGCCTCCGGTGCCTATATCGGCGTGGATATGGATATCTTAGCCGCCGTGGCTGCCGACCAGGGCTTTGCCTATGAAGTAAAGAACGAGGGCTTTGACCCCGCCATGGCAGCCGTCCAGGCAGGCCAGGCTGACGGCATGATCGCCGGTATGACCATCACCGAAAAGCGCATGGAAACCTTCGACTTCTCCGACGGCTACTTTGAAGACGGCCAGATTATGGTGGTAGCCAAGGACAGTGCCATCGCCACCTTAGAAGACCTGCGGGGCAAGACCGTGGCCGCCAAGATCGGCACCATGGGCACCGAGTATGTGGAGAGCATCAAGGAAGAGTATAACCTCACCGTTCAGTACTACGAAGACTCCCCCGCCATGTACACCGCCATCACCAGCGGCATTAACGACGCTTGCTTCGAAGACCGCTCCGTGGTGGAATGGGCCATCAAGTCCGAGGGCCTCGGCCTTCAGACCGTAGGCGATGTCATCAACCCCAAGGAATATGGCTTCGCTGTCCAGAAGGGCCAGAACGCCGACCTTGTCACCATGTTCAACACCGGCCTTGCCAACATCCAGGCCAGCGGTGCCTACGACGAAATCCTGGCAAAGTACGGCTATTAAGAAAAGGGCACATCCTTTGTGCGCGATAGGTTGAAACAAGGTTTTCAGCATGGCATAAATGGTGTCATGCTGAAAACTTTTCTTCCCCGTGAAAGTGGGGGCGCATATCTCGCAAGAGAGAAGAAATTCATTGGGTTGGGATCGATGTTATGAACTACACTTTGCCTGTCATGATAGAGCGTTTTTCGCGGGCGGTCACAGAATGCACACCCTGGATACTCCAGGGCTTGCAGCTGACCCTCATCGTCTCGCTCTCCTCCATATTCATTGGAACCTTCGTGGGGCTCATCGCCTGCTTTATGGGCCGGTCGAATGTTGCCCTGCTCCGATGGATTTCCAATGCCTATGTTTGGGTGATACGCGGTACCCCTATGATGGTGCAGGGCGTGTTCTTCTTTGTGGGCATCAATCAGATGGTTTCGGCCATTTTTGACGGTTTTCGTATTAATGTGGTGCCTGCCAGTATTATCGTTCTGAGTCTCAACGCCGGCGCTTACTTAACGGAGATCTTCCGGGGCGGCATCAACGCCGTACCCAAGGGCCAGACCGAGGCCGCCCGGAGCCTGGGCCTTAGTAGCGGCAAAACCATGCGCAAGGTAGTCCTGCCCCAGGCGGTGCGCATCGTCACCCCTTCTCTCGTCAACCAGTTCATCATCACCATTAAGGACAGCACCATCCTCTCCGTCATCGGCCTGGGTGAGATGATGAACAAGACCAAGGTTGCCGTGGGCGCCAACTACTTATACTTCGAAAGCTATCTCTACTTAGCCCTGTGGTTCCTGGCGATCCTGTCTATCCTCATGGTGATTTCTAAGAAAATGGAGGCCTGGATGAGCTATGATAGAAAAAATTAAAGTCACCGACCTCCGAAAAAACTTTGGCAGCTTAGAGGTCATCAAAGGCGTAGACCTTCGGGTGCAGGAGGGCGAGGTGGTCTGCATCATCGGCCCCTCCGGCGGCGGCAAGTCCACCTTTTTGCGCTGCCTAAACCAGCTGGAAAAGGTCTCCAGCGGCGAGGTCATCGTCGACGATTTCCCCTTAACGGACAAGCGGGTGGACCTCAATAAAGTCAGAGAGAACATCGGCATGGTGTTCCAAAGCTTTAACCTGTTCCCTCACTTAACCGCCAAGCAGAACATTATGATGGCCCCGGTGGAGCTTCAAAAATTCTCCAAGGCCGACGCGGAGAAAAAAGCCCTGGAGCTTTTGGGCCGGGTGGGCCTGAAGGAAAAGGCCGGAAGCTACCCCCACGAGCTCTCCGGCGGCCAGCAGCAGCGGGTGGCCATTGCCAGAGCCCTTGCCATGGAGCCCGACGTGATGCTCTTCGACGAGCCCACCTCGGCCTTAGACCCGGAAATGGTGGGTGAGGTGCTGCAGGTCATGAAGGAGTTGGCCTCTGAGGGCATGACCATGGTGGTGGTGACCCACGAGATGGGCTTTGCCCGAGACGTGGCCGACCGAGTGATCCTTATGGCCGACGGGCAGATTGTGGAGGAGGGCACCCCCGAGGAGCTCTTCGGTAGCCCCAAGGAGGCCCGTACCCAGGAATTTTTACGGGCGGTGCTGTAAAGCCTTGCCCGGCCTTGTCAAGGGAATAAAAAGAGGAGAGCCGCATTTGCAGCCCTCCCCTTTTTTGTTTCAAAGGAACAAGATTCATTCACTTTGTTTTTTCACTCACCAACTACGATGCTTCCCACCGCGAAGAGGCAAGGGTTCGAAGTCCCGTCATATTGACTGGGATAAGAGCGTTTTTAGAAGCCTGGATTAACCCTTCAGGCCGCTCTCGTAGGACTCGATCATCTTCTTAGACATGTGACCCGTACGACCGCGCAAATCTGCCAGGTATTTTTGCGTGACCTCCCCGGTGAACACCTTGATTTCCAGTGACATGGCCCCTTCTTCCGGGGTGAGGAAAATCCTGTCTATATACTTGTCCACGAACTCCTTGCCGATGATGCCTTGGGCGGCGTTCTCCTGGGCCTCCCGGAGCACCCTTCGTATGGTCTCAATATGGGCCTTATAGCTGCCTGCCTTGGTCTGCTGTTCTTCTAATTCGGCGATGGTGCGGTTGGCCTCTTCCATTTCCTGACCGCAAGCCTTGTTCATGTCCAGAAAGTCCCGGTCGGAGAGAGCCCCCGCCGCATTGTGCTCCAAGAGTTTTAATTGCTTTTTCCGAGCCAGGTCGATCTGCCGTTCACAGGCGGCAATGCGCTTGGGAATGTCGCCGTTATCCTCCAGCGACTTGTACATATCGATATACTCTTCAATGAGGGCGTTGGCATCGGCCTCGGTCTCCCGAAAGACTTCAAACAGCAGCGGTTTCAGTTCTTCCTCGTAGACAGCGAAGGAAGGGCAGGAATCGCTGCCGTTTTTGATTTTCCCGCTGCATACCCACTTGCTGTTTTTGTTCCCCGCCCGATCACGGGACTCCCGCCGGTAATAGGGCGCACCGCAGTGGGTGCAGAAAAGCTTGCCCGTGAGGAGATTATCATGGTTGCAGATGCCTTTTCGACCCTTCACATCCTCGCTGCGGCGGGCCAGGTGTGTGTTGGCTAGATCCCAAAGCTCTTCCGAGACGATGGCAGGGACGATTTCCCCCGTCTCGTCCTTAAACATCACCCACTCGTCCGGGGGGAGGAATTTTTGCTTCTTGGTGAACATATCCACTACCTTCACCTTGTTCCCCACATAATAGCCCTTATATTTTGGGTTGGACAGGATGCCCGACATGGTGGAGTGGGCGATCTTGTTCCCATTATAGTTGCGATAGCCCTTGTCCCAGAAGAGACGCTCCAGTTCCTTTAAGCTGTATTGCCCGGTGGCGTAGAGGGCAAAAAGCTCCCGCACCATGGGTGCCTGCTCCTCATCGATTACCAGGCGCTTTTGATCCTTGCGATAGCCGAAGATTCGGTTGTTCCCCAGCACCACCCCGTTTTTGATGGCCTGCTGGTGACCGAATTTCACCCGGGAGGAGAGCTTTCGCAGCTCATCCTGGGCGATGCTGGACATGATGCCAAGGCGCAGTTCTGCGTCCTCGTCGAAGGTGTTGATGCCGTCGTTCTGGAAAAAGACCCCCACCCCGGCGTTTAGCAGTTCCCGGGTGTAGAGGATGCTGTCCAGGGTGTTACGGGCGAAACGGGAAATTTCCTTGGTGATGACAAAGTCGAATTTCCCGGCCTTTCCGTCCTGCACCATGCGGTGAAAATTCTCCCGCTTTAGGGTGGAGATGCCGGAGAGTCCCTCGTCAATGTAACCATCCACCAGGGTCCAGGCGGGATTTTTCACGATGAAGTTCTGGTAGTAGGAAACCTGGTTTCCCAGGGAGTTCAGCTGTTCATCGCTCTCGCTGGATACCCGGGCGTAATAGGCCACCCGTAAGGGAATATCGTAGATGTTCTTTCGCTTCAGCTCCTGGCGCACGGTGAATAGGTCCATGAAAAGGCCTCCAAGTTTCGTTGTATCATGATTGGTTAGCACAGTATATCACAATCGAACTACCATGGCAAGAAGAAGGAATTGCCGGCGGAGCTAATATGGAAAGGGACTTGAGGCGCTGATTCAGCTCAGCGTCCCAAGTCCCTTTGTTTTCTCTGGGAATTTCACATCAGCGCTCCACCTGAGTGGTGGGCTGATCTAAGCAATATTTTGCATATCGACCTAGAGGTTTAATTGCTCGATAGCGGCTAAGAGGGGAAGCACCATATCTTGCTGTCTTCATTGATATCTTCTCGTAACCGGACAGCACTGCTGTGAAGCAGCCGAATTTGCGCTGTCCACAAGCAAGGAACTTGAACAGGAAAATACTATATCTCGACAAGTAAAGTGAGGGATGACGATTTTCTGACCTCCAATAGAAATATGAATTATACAACGGACACGACCTGTTGTATAATTGGACTATCAGAAAGGAGCCTGGTCGGAACTCCCGGCTTGCGCTCTGTGCTGAACGTACCCGCGAACTGTACAGGCCCTTACCTCCTGATATAAGATTTGCGTGTATCCTTTTTAACGGGCACATTTTAGCAATTCATTTTTCAATTTGTCATTGAGCCGTGTCTTTCTCTCATCATTTGTCACAAATGCATTCAACTCATTTCATTTAGTGTTAGCAGGAATTTATGTGAAAAACTCCTCCCAATCAGCATAAAATGTGCCTACGACAACACCGGATCCGTCTCCGCTCACGCAGGGGGATGGATCCGGTGTTGTCGTATTGCGAACGTCTCAGTATACTGTGATCCGGCATCTATTCGGTCGTGCCTATGTTCAGCAAAAGCTCTGTTCTGCCGCTCACCTCAAATTTTTGGTAGATCTTTGAGATGTGCGTGCGTACCGTATAGGCACTGATGTGAAGCTGCTGGGCAATGTCGTGATTGCCTTTGCCGGATAACACCAAGGCCAGCACCTCCCGCTCCCTGTGAGTCAGAGCTTCAAAATGCTGCTCAAACGCCTCGTTGCGTTGTTTTGTTTTCCGCGTGATGAGAATCATATGCCTGGTCTCCACGTCCCCAAATACATTGGTGATGATCAGCGGCCAGGTATAAAAGTAAAACACCTCCTGAAGGGTTGGATAGCTCATCTGCTCTGATCCCATAAGATCAAGGCCGATCCAATCAATGGTCTGCTGGATGCTTTGATGCCGGGAACTGCGTTGGTAGCTGCTTCGTGTCACAGACCCGCTACCATTTTGAAAGTGACGGACAAAATCAGCACAGAGTTCCTGAGCCAGCGGGTTTGCCATGAGTACGGTAAGCCGCGAATTCAGCAGCACAGCGCCGGTTTTTCCACTCCGGAAAAATAACTCAAAGCCCCGCTGACTCAGCACATCCTTGGTGAGCCGAAGCCAAGTGACATACTGAATAGAGAGCAGATCGCTCAAATAATTCATGAGCATGCGGTCTTCTGCAGTGAAATCAGGTTCTTTATCTGATCTGAATACACAGATGTTTCCGATGCTTTCATTCTGATGGTACAAGTAGATACAGGCTTGCTTTTCCATCTTCTTTTGCGACATATAGGAATAATATTCTGTTTGAAGATAGTCCGCTCTCGGCATTACATCGCTGGTGAAGAGGACCGTTTTCTTCTTGAGCTGATTGGGAAGATATTTGGGCGCAAAAATGTCCAGCTCACTGACGTGACTGCCATAATCATTCATCACATCAGAATCCAGATTCAGCGCCACAAAATTACTCAAGGCATCCCTGCGGCTGCGCTTTTCAATGTCGATATCCGCATAGGCATAGAGAAAGAACAGCATGCGGTTATAGCCAAAATGCTGGGAAATCATGCGCAGGACATGCTTTGGGAAATTTCCGTTCTCCTTGGAGATATCCAGAAAGAAATCTAGCAGATGATCACCCCAGAGGGTTCTTAATTCAGTTGACATAGTGGCCCCTCCTAATCGTAGATACTCTAACACCATTATAACAAATCAAGGCCGCTCCAGTGATGAAAGGTAGTGATGCATCCATACAGAATTTATGGGTATACGCAATGGAACAATTATGAATTAATCTGTCCCGGGCCATCTGTCAATGGCAATCTAAAAATGCACCAAAAAGTCGGGGAAAAAATGTACAGAAGGGGCGTCAGGGGAATGGCTTGTCAAACAGGGTGTTGTTAGCCTGAACCTTCTGCTTCATGTACTCTTTTCGCTCCTTCAGTCTATAGCTCTCGCCCTTGATGTGGATGACGGAACAGTGATGCAGCACCCTGTCCAGG
>JAVBLH010000026.1:0-36237 GCA_031553635.1 Evtepia sp.
GTCTATGACTTTAATGACGTTTTTAATGCGCTGGGAGCTGACATCAATCTCCTGCATGGCGGTGAGCATGTCGTTCATAGAGGCCATACCTTGGCCCATGAGCTGACCTGCCTGGTTGGTGATGACCAGGGAGTCCTTGGCATTGCCGGCGTTTTGCTCCACCTTTTCCATCATGTCGGTGAGGGCCAGGGAGAACTGCTCTACAGAGGCCGCCTGCTGGGTGGAGCCCGTTGCCAGCATCTGGGCTGCCTGGGCCACCTGAGAGGCGCCGGAGGAAACCTGGGCCGAGGCGTTGTTGATCTCCACAAACATTTCACCCAGGTTGGAAGCCATATTGGACATGGCGATGCCCATGGTATCACTGGGGCCTCTGGGGGTCACGTTCACGGTGAGATCGCCCGCTGCCAAGGCCTCCATAATGGCGGCCTGATGCTTGGAGCTTTCCACCATTTCGTTAAAGGCGTCCACCAGCTGGCCGATCTCATCCCGGAAGCCCTGGGGAAGGGAGAGGTCCAGTTCGCCTTTGGCCATCACCTGGGAGGCCTGGGCAAGGGTCTTAATAGGGGCGCCGACCTTGCGGCCGATGTAAATGCGGAAGAACACGCCGGAAACCACGATGGCGCCTAAGACGATGGCCAGCATCTCGATTAAGAAAGTTTGTGCGCCCTTCATGGCCTCTTCCACCAAAAGGTCGGTGCCCACCACGCCGAGGACCTGCCCGCTGGCAGAGACGATGGGGGCAAAGCCGGAGATCATGGTGCCGAAGCCCTGGGATTCATAAATACCTGTGGGCATGGATTTGCCATTGTCAAAGACGATAAAGGCCTCGTCGGCTGTAGTGGCCTTGTCCTCATGAGCCATGAAATCCAGGGGTGCATCGTCCCCGGGGGCGTGACCGTCCAGGAAATAAATCACCTCCGAGGCCGTGTAATCGCAAAGCACATAGAGATAGGTGACCCCTGTGCGAATTTTTGCCTCGTTAATAAAGGTCTGCATCACTTCGTAGTTTGCGTCCTTCTCGCCGCCCTCGATAATAGTTTCCATCTGAGCGGGGTCTATCCCGGCAGCCACGGATTCCGCAATCATAGAGGCGGTGGCAGCATTGCTCTCTATCAGGTTGTTCCGATAAATGATATAGCTGACGCAGCCTATGGCCAGAGAGGTCAGTGCAATAACAGCCAACACGATAGCAGAGATTTTTGTAGAAAGTGAATGGTAGCGTACGGTCATAGTCATCGTCTCCATTTGATTTGTATGAGAAAAATTAAACTTATTTTTATCATATTTTAGGAAGAAAATCAAGGGATATCGGAGGAATTGTCAAAATACCCGGAAAATTCCTGGATTATTTCCATCAAACGGTGATAAAACAGAAGATACTATCGAAAAGACGTCCTAGTTTTGGGGAAAGGCATAGCGCGGAACATCGTGGCAGTCCGACTCTTCGTAAGAATCCGGTTCATAGGCCGGATAGGCGGGCGCAGAATAAGAAATAGGGGCCTGATAAGAATCGGGGGTAGATTGGGCCTCATAAAGAGCGGCGGCGCCCGGCAGCTTAAAGCGGGAGATCAGCTGCTGGAGGAGCATGGCCTGGGCGGACATCTCCTGGGCGGCGGCGGCAGACTGTTCGGCGGTGGCGGAGTTGGCCTGAACCACGGCGGAGATTTGGCCTATGCTGACGTTCAAGTCGCCGATGGCGCGAATCTGCTCATGAGAGGCATCGGCAATGCGCTGGGTAGTTTCCAGGTTGGTTTGGGCAATCTTCGCAACGGCGTCTAAGCTTTCGTTGGTGGTAGCCACGATCTGATTGCCCTCTGCCACCCGGCTGGAGCTGTCTTCGATGAGACCTGTGGTCTCCTTGGCGGCAGCGGCGGATTTAGAAGCTAAGTTGCGCACCTCGTCGGCCACCACGGCAAAGCCTTTACCATGCTGCCCCGCTCTGGCAGCCTCCACGGCAGCGTTGAGGGCCAGGATATTGGTCTGGAAGGCGATGTCGTCTATGACCTTAATAACGCTCTTAATGCGCTGGGAGCTGACGTCGATCTCCTGCATGGCGGTAAGCATATCGTTCATTGAGGCCATGCCCTGGCCCATGAGCTGGCCTGCTTGATTGGTAACGGTGAGAGACTCCTTGGCGTTGCCGGCGTTCTGCTCCACTTTTTGCATCATGTTGGTCAGGGCGTGGGAGAACTCCTCCACAGCCGAGGCCTGCTCTGTGGAGCCCGTTGCCAGGGATTGGGCGGCGTGGGCCACCTGAGAGGCGCCGGAGGACACCTGGGTGGCGGCGCTGTTGATCTCCGTAAACATGTCGCAAAGGCTTACGGCCATCTTAGACATGGCGATACCCATGGTGTCCTTGGGGCCTCTGGGGGTCACATTCACGGTGAGATCCCCTGCCGCCAGGGACTCCATCACGGCGGCCTGCCCCTTGGTGCCATCTATCATATCGGTAAAGGCCTCTACCAGCTGCCCGATCTCGTCCTTGGAGCCCCGGGGCAGGGTGACGTTTAAGTCGCCCTTAGCCAGCTCCACTGAGGCGACGGCCAGGGTCTTGATAGGCGCGCCGACTTTTCTGGAAACGTAAATCCGGAAGAACAGAGTGGAGAGGACGATAGAGGCCAGGATGATGAGCCCCATATTCATCAGGTAGGTATTGGCGGCGGCCATGGCCTCGCTGACCCAAAGGTCGACCCCCACCACGCCAATCACCTGGCCGCTGGAGGAGACGATGGGTGAAAAGCCGGAGATGATGTCGCCGTAGCCCTCGGAATAATAGATATCCGACTCCTGGGCTTTACCGGATTTGAACACGGCGAAGGCTTCGTCGGCATAGGCTTTGATTGGATCAGTACCGCCTAAGGGAATGCCTGTGCCCTCTGAAGGCATTTTGCCGTCTAAAAAGTAGATGACGCTCTTGCTGTCGTAGCCAGAGAGGACATAAAGAAAGGAAACCCCGGTGTTGGTCTTGGCCTTATCGATGAAAGTTTTCATGGTGTCCCAGTTTTCATCAGGCTCCCCTTTTTCCAAAATGGCAGTCATCAGCGCAGGGTCTATGGCAGCGGAAACAGACTCCGCCACCATGCGAACCTTATCTGCGTTGCCCGATACCAAGTTTTCTCGGTAGATCATGTAGCTGATACTACCGATCAACAGGGATGAGAGGATGACAACTATAGTCACGATGAGGGAGATTCTGCCGGCGAGAGAGTGGTTACCTGCTTTCATAACATCGACTCCAATTTGTTTAGGATGGGGGCGTGGGAGAAAAAACAGCGCATTTGCCTCGTCGGCGACGGGGGCAAGGAAGGGGCAGGTTAAAACAAAGCCTTAAGTCAGCGATAAATAGGTAGGAAAAGGGCAGGGGATACATCGTGAGATGGCAAAAAAAATAAGCTGTGGAAATCAGACATCACTGTATCCTAGATTATGTCATTAACAGAAGGGAAAATCAAGATATTTTGTCACATTCTTGATAAAATGTAAATGAAAGAAATGTCCATAAAACCCCTGGAAATAAGGCTTACTTGATTTTTTTTGGCACTTCTGGTAGAGTACCACCATAAGATTGTACTGCCGTCTCATGGTAGACGATAAGGAGGATTTATTTGAAGCAGCAAGACTATCGATATGAATTGGGCCCCATCCGCCCCCCCAGTGAGGCCTACAGCCTTTTGATCCGGGTGGTGCGGGGCTGCGCCTGGAACCGTTGCAAGTTCTGCGGCTTTTACCGGGGTGAAAAGTTTGCCGTGCGGCCCCTGGAGCACATTAAGCAGGATATAGACGCCATTAAAAACTGGATAGACGTATTCCAGGGCAAAAAATCCCAGAATCCGGCCAACGAAGCCGAAATGGAGTCCTACTACATGGCGGCCAACTGGTACCAGAGCGGCATGGAGTCCGTCTTTTTCCAGGACGCCAACAGCCTGCTGATGAAGCCGGATCAAATGGTGGAGCTGCTGGAATATCTCAACAGCGTCTTTCCCAACTTGGGGCGCATCACCACCTACGCCCGGTCAGACACCATCGCCCGCATAGACGATGCTTTCCTGGAAAAATACGCCCAGCTGGGGCTCAACCGCTTCCACATCGGCATGGAGACGGGGAATGACCAGCTTTTGACCCTGGTGAAAAAGGGCGTGGATAAAGAGACCCAGATCAAGGCCGGGCAAAAGGCCAAGGCCGCCGGGATAGAGGTTTCGGAGTTCTATATGCCGGGCCTGGGGGGCAGGGAATATTCCCAGGCCAGCGCCCTAGACACGGCAGACGCCATGAACCGCATCAATCCCGACTTTATCCGCATCCGCTCCATGGCCCTTTCAGAAAAGCTGGAGCTCTATGAGGATTATGAGGCGGGCATCTTTACCAGAACCAACGATTTAGACGATCTGCGGGAAATCCGCACCTTTATTGAGAACTTAGAGGGGATAGACAGCGTGGTAGAAAGCGATCACATCCTGAATATCCTCCTAGAGCTCCGGGGCCAAATGCCCCGAGACAAGGAGCGGATGCTGGGAACCATAGACGCCTTCTTCGCCCTCTCGCCGGAGGAGCAGACTATTTACCGTTTCGGCAGACGCATCGGTATGCTGTCCCAAATGGCGGAACTGAAGAACCCCCTCACCACCAGCCGTCTCAAGGGGATGATGGAGGCCTACGGCGTGCACGAAGGAAACATAGATGCCATTTCCAACGAATTAATGATAAGAGCCATTCCCGTTTAAGAAAACAGCGTAAAATTAAAGAGCATGGGAGAAAAAACTCCCATGCTCTTTCGATTTTTACCCTCAGCCGATGCGCACGATGCTTCTGCCCTGGTGGGTGCCCTGCTGCAGGGCTTCAAACACCTCGCCCAGCCCGTCCAGGCCGATGACGTTGACAATAGAGTCCCCCATGATGTTCCACTCCTTGGCAAAGCGGGCCCAAATGGCTGGGCGCTCGGAGAGGGGCACGTTCACAGAGTCTATGCCCAGAATATTCACGCCCCGCAGGATGAAGGGAAGCACGTTGGTGCTCAGCTTCACCCCGCCGGCGTTGCCGCACATGCTGATGCTGCCGCCGTAGTGGATCTGCCCCAGGGCCGCTGCCGCCACATCGCCGCCTACGGTATCCAGCACGAAGTGGAAGCGCTGCTTTTCCAGGGGTCTGCCGCTGCCGGTGACCAGCTCGTTAAGGGGCACCAGTGTAGAGGCGCCCAGGCCCAAAAGCACGTTCTCCTCATCGGGTCTGCGGTAGAGGGCGTTGATGTTTTTGTAGCCCTTTTTGGTCAAAAGCTGGATGGCGGTGCTGCCCACGCCGCCGGATGCGCCCGTCACCAGAATTTCAGGGTCGCTCTCCGGGTTCATCCCCGCTTTTTCCAGGGCGGTGATGGAAAGGGCGGCGGTAAAGCCCGCGGTGCCGATGATCATGGCGTCACGCAGGGAGAGACCCTCGGGCAGGGGGACTACAAAGCCTGCGGGAAGGCGGGCGTATTCCGAATAGCCCCCGGTGTGGCTCATGCCGATCTGAAAGCCCGTGGCCAGCACCTCCTGGCCCTCCGTAAAGGCGGGGTCAGTGGAGGAAACCACGGTACCGCTGAGATCAATGCCGGGGATCATGGGATAGTCGCGAATGACGCCGCCATGGCGCTTTACTGCCAGGGAGTCCTTAAAGTTGACGGAGGAATAAGAAACCTTGATAATCACTTCGCCGGGGGAAAGCTGGTCTAGGGTGATCTCTTCCAGGGCGAAGGTGATGTCACCATCGCGCTCTTTAACCACAACTGCTTGAAAAGGGTTCATCGTCTCTCTCCTTTGTGCGCGCATTCCGGCCTTTGGAGAAATGCGCAGATAGTAAGAGATATTATACACCAAGAGGGCGGCCCCTGTCAAAAGGTAGCGGCCCTTTTATCCCCGGGTATAGAATCTGTCCCAGCTTCCCATAATAAGGAAAAAGGAGGGGGCTTATGGAATCTGTTTGGACTCATAGCGTCAAGGGCCTGGAAAAACCAAGAGAAACCCTGCGTGGCGTGAAGAAAACTGAGGCACTGATCATAGGCGGCGGCCTGGCGGGCATCCTCACCGCCCACAGGCTACGGGAGGCGGGGGTGCCCTCCCTGGTGCTGGAGGCGAAAAAAATCGGCGGCGGCATTACAGGGAACACCACAGGGAAGATCACCGCCCAGCAGGGCCTTATCTACGCCAAGCTGCTGCGCCGCTGCGGAAGCCAGAAGGCGAGGCTCTATTACGATGCCAACACCTGGGCCCAGGGGGCCTACGACGACTTAGCCGAGGTTCACCCCTGCGACCTGGAGGAAAAGACGGCCTGGGTCTACTCCGTGGAGAGCAGAAGCGTTCTGGAGGAGGAGGCCAAGGCCTGTGACAAGCTGGACATTCCCGTGGGTTTCAGCGAAAGCCTGCCCCTGCCCTTAGAGACCTGCGGAGGCCTTTCCATGGAGGGCCAGCGGCAGTTTAACCCGCTGAAGCTGCTTTACGCCCTGTCTCAAGGCTTGAAGGTTTATGAGGACAGCTTTGTGGAGCGCATCGAGGGTGACACGGCCTATACCAAGGAGGGCAGCGTCACGGCAAAGCACATCATCCTGGCCACCCACTACCCCATGGTGAACGTTCCCGGCTTTTATTTCATGAAGCTCTACCAGCACCGCAGCTACGTTCTGGCCCTGGAGGGCGCGCCCCTTTTAGACGGCATGTATCTGGATGAAAGGGAGGATGGGCACTCCTTCCGCAGCTACGAAAACCTTCTCTTGGTGGGCGGCGGCGACCACAGGACGGGAAAGCCCGGCGGTGGCTTTACGGAGCTGCGCGGCCTTGCGCAAAAGGCCTATCCTCAGGCCACAGAGCGCTTTCATTGGGCCACCCAGGACTGCATGTCTTTAGACGGCCTTCCCTATGTAGGGCGGCACAGCAGCGGCAGAAGCAGGCTCTATGTGGCCTCAGGCTTTCACAAGTGGGGGATGTCCGGCTCCATGGTGGCCGCTCGTATCCTCTGCGACCTGGTGACAGAGGGCCGCAGCGACTTAGAGGCCCTATACTCCCCCCGGCGGCCCATGGCGGTGGGGCAGCTTTTGGCTAACCTGGGGGCGGCCACGGTGGGGCTGCTGTCCCCGGGCGGTCCCCGCTGCGCCCACATGGGCTGCAAGCTCCATTGGAACAGCACCGAGGGCACCTGGGACTGCGCCTGCCACGGCTCCCGCTTTTCCAAAGGGGGAGAGCTAATCGACAACCCAGCGAAAAGGGGTATCAGATCATGAGGGGCCGCTTCGAAGGGGTCTATTATAAGCAGTGGGCGGGGGAGCATGCCCTGGCCCTGATTCCCGGAAGAGGGGAGGAGGAGGCCTTTTTGCAGGTGCTGACCAAGAAGGCCTCCTACCAGCTCTCCTACCCCCTGTCTCAATATAAACGGGAAGGGGACACCATACGCCTGGGAGAAAGCCGTTTTTCACCCCAGGGGATCAGCCTGCGGGCCCAGGGCGAGGGCGTAGGCCTTTGGGGAGAGCTCACCTACCACAGGCCAACGCCCCTCAAGGGCGACATTATGGGCCCCTTTCGCTTCCTGCCCATGGAGTGCCGCCACGGGGTCACCAGCCTGCGCCATGATGTCATGGGGCAGGTCACCCTCAACGGCCAGGGGCTGGATTTTACCGGCGGCCTGGGCTATACGGAGTGGGACAGGGGCCGCTCCTTCCCCTCCCACTACTGCTGGGTTCACGTTGGCGACTTTGAAGCACCCGCCTGTGTCATGGCCTCCGTGGCGAAGATACCCTTCTGGGGCGGACAGTTTTGGGGCTGCATTGCCGTGGTCTGGCTCAAGGGGTGCGCCTATCGCCTGGCCACTTACCGAGGAGCTAAAATCCTTCACTGCGGCGGGGGCGTGATAGACTTAGCCCAGGGAAGCCTACGCCTTACCATCCGGGTGGAGGGGGAGGGCGGAGAGCCCCTGCGGGCGCCGAAACTGGGCCGTATGGAGAAAACGGTGACAGAAAGCCTTTCCACCCCGGCCGAAATCTCCCTCACCCATGGCGGACAGGCGATATTTAAGGCCAAGAGCCGGGGCGCAAGCTATGAAGACGCCATGGGCGGTCTGGTGCTCCACGCCTGAAACCCGGGGAACAATTATGAACATTGCTCTCGTGGCGCCTACCTGGGCTTTACAGGAAAGAAAAATGATGGTATCATGAGAAAAAAGCGGCAACAAGCGGAAGGCATGAAGATGCGGGGGCCAATGAAGCCCCTCCGGTGAAACTCCGGCACTGTACTCAGCAACCGTAAAGGGCCAAAAGGCCCAAGTCGGGAACGCGGCGCTGTTTCATAGGTTTTTTCAGATTACCTCTGAGTGATGGTGTCGTTTTTTGTTAGGAATAGCATGGGAACGGGCATATCTGAGGATATGCTCGTTTTTTATGTTTGGGGAGGGAAAGGCTTGCAGGCGCGCATGACGCAGTATCACCCCCTGGTGGTATTTTTCTATTTCGGGCTGATTTTGGTCTTTTCCATGATAGCCCAGCACCCCCTCTGCCGCATGATTTCCCTGCTGGGCGCACTGGGCCTGCTCATTACCATGAAGGGGAAGCTGGGGTTCACCCTGAAGCTTCTCTTGCCCATGGTGCTTTTGGCAAGCCTTTTAAACCCCCTCTTCGGCCAGGCGGGGGAGACGGTGTTGGCCGCTTTGCCCTTTGGACGGGTTTTGACCCTGGAGTCCCTCTTCTACGGTTTTTCCATGGCCATTCTTTTAGCCTCGGTAATCCTGTGGTTCTCCTGCTACAACAGGGCAGTCAGCTCCGACCAGCTTCTCTACCTCTTCGGGAAGGGATCGCCCACCCTGGCCCTGCTGCTTTCCATGGCCCTCAGCTTCGTCCCCCGCCTTTCCCGGCAATTTTTAGAGGTTTCCCAGGCCCAGGAGAGCATAGGCAGAGGCCATAGGGAGGGCAGCCTCCCCGCCCGGTTTCGCAACGGCCTGGGCATCCTGGCAGTGATGCTGCCCTGGTCCTTGGAAAACGCCATTCAAACAGGCGACAGTATGCGGAGCAGAGGCTACGGCAGCGGCCCACGCAGCCAGTTCTCCCTCTATACCCTGGAGAAGAAGGACATTCTGGCCCTGTTGGTCCTGGGCGCCTCGGCCCTGGGTATCGTGCTTTTTTTTGCCGCCGGGCGCTATAGCTTGCAGGTTTACCCGCGCCTGAGTTGGCAGCAGCTCACGCCCCTTGATGCCGCTGCCTTTGGGCTTTACGCTCTATTTGCCTTTATGCCGCTGCTTGACCGGAAGTGGGAGGAGAGACGATGGAACTGATCCGCATCCAAAATCTAAGCTTTCGCTATCCGGAGGAGGAAAGCTTTGCCCTGGAGGACCTGAGCCTCTTCATTGAAAAAGGCGCTTTCGTCACCCTCTGTGGCCCATCAGGGGGCGGAAAGACCACCCTGCTGCGCCTGTTAAAGCCCGCCCTGTCGCCCCACGGGGAAAAAAACGGCGAAATCCTCTTTGACGGGGGCCCACTGGAAGCGCTCACGGCCCGGGACCAGGCGGAACGAATCGGCTTTGTCCTCCAATCCCCGGAGAATCAAATCGTCACCGACAAGGTTTGGCACGAACTGGCCTTCGGCCTGGAAAACTTGGGGGTAGAGAGCCACAAAATTCGCCTGCGCGTGGCGGAGATGGCCAGCTTTTTTGGCATAGAAGACTGGTTTTACAAGGACACGGCAGCCCTCTCCGGCGGGCAAAAGCAGCTTTTGAATCTAGCCGGCGTTATGGCCATGGAGCCGGAGATCCTCCTGCTGGACGAGCCCACCAGCCAGCTTGACCCCATGGCGGCCGGCAGCTTTTTCGCGGCCCTGGGGCGGCTTCACCGAGAGATGGGGGTCACCATCCTATTGACGGAGCATCGCCTGGAGGAGGCCCTGCAATACACCCAAACCCTGGCCATGATAGAGGGGGGCAGAATACAGGCCGCAGGCGAAGTGGGGGAGGTATTCCAGGCTCTGGCCTCGAAAAAGCACCCCATGGTGGCCGCCATGCCCAGTCCGGTGCGGATTTGGGCAGGCCTTTCCTTAAAAGCGCCCTGCCCCCTCACCATGGGAGAAGGACGTCAGCTGCTGACGGACCTGGCAAAAACCCGCCCGCCCAGGGAAATTAGGGAAGAAAAGCCCTCAGAAAAGCCCCCGGCTATTAGCTTTCGCCAGGTGCGCTTCCGCTACGAAAAGGACGGGCCCCAGGTGCTGCAGGGGCTTAATTTCACCGTGGCCCAGGGCGAGATCACGGCCCTTTTGGGGGGGAACGGCGCGGGGAAAACCACCCTCCTTAGCCTTACCATGGGCCTTCATCGCCCCCAGAGCGGCCGCATTCACTATCCCCTTCAGGGGGAGGGGAAAAGGCAGAAGCCGGAGCCGGGCCACATAGCCCTGCTGCCCCAATCCCCCCAGGCCCTCTTCCTGCACAAAACCCTGGAGCTGGATTTTTTGGATATGCTGGCCCACAGCCCCGAAAGTCAATCGGAAAAACAGGCGGCTATTACGGAAATGGCCCGCCGCTTTGCCATAGAGGACCTGCTTTTGCGTCACCCCTTTGACCTCTCCGGCGGCCAGCTACAAAAGGCGGCCCTGTGTAAGGTGCTGCTGAGAAGGCCTCAGATTCTCCTCTTGGACGAACCAACCAAGGGCATGGACGCTGGATATAAAGAGAGCTTAGGCAGGCTGTTAGAGGGGCTTGCCCAGGAGGGGCTTACCATTCTCCTGGTGAGTCACGACGTGGAGTTCTGCGCCCAATACGCCAAGACGGCGGCCCTTCTTTTCCAGGGGCAGGTGATGACCCAGGCGCCCCGCCGAGCCTTTTTCTCCGGCAACCGCTTTTACACCACAGCGGCCAACCGTATGGCGCGGCACCTTCTGCCCCTGGCCATTACCGTAGAGGAGGTCATAGAGGCCTGGCCCGAGGAGGAGTAAGGGGCTCTCTGCTGCAAGTTCATGGTAACGATTTAGATAAGCTTGAAAAGGAAGTGCAACATGACAAAAACAAAACCCATTTGGCTCCGGGGGCTGGGAGCCCTCCTGCTGCTTTTTTCCCTCATAGGCTCCTACCTTCTCTATCACGTTCCGGCAAGCTTGGGAGAGGAGCATCTCCTGAACAGACTGCGGCAGATGGACGCCGCTTGGCAGCACTCCCTTTTGGTGATTTTCCTTTTGGGGGGCGTTTTGCTGGGGGCCGCCCTGCTGTTTCAGGGAGGGCCTAAGGCGGCGCGAAGTGTGGCAGCGGAGGCAAAGTCCTCGGGTAGGGTGAAAATCGCCCTTCTTCTGGCGGCGGTGCTGATCCCCCTGACCATCCTATTTGGTTTTTACTTCTGGGAGGATAGAAAGTACTACTTCATCTGCCTATTGGTCATGGCCGAGGCCGCGGTGCCCCTGTTTCTTTACTTAGAAGAGCGGGCCAGCGCCCCACGCCGCCTGATCCTTCTGGCCACCCTCTGCGCCCTGGCGGTGGGGAGCCGCATCGCCTTTGCCTGGCTGCCCCAGTGCAAGCCCATGACGGCCATCATCATCCTCTGCGGCGTTTCTTTGGGGGCAGAGGCGGGCTTTTTGGTGGGGGTGCTTTCGGCCTTTCTCTCTAATTTCTACTTTATGCAGGGGCCCTGGACGCCCTGGCAGATGCTGGCCTTTGGGCTTTTGGGCCTTTTGGCGGGGCTGGCCTTTCAAAAGGGGAGAATCCCGCATAGGCCGATACCCATTGCCCTATTCGGCGGCCTTTCCACCCTCTTGGTCTACGGCGGGATTATGGACACCAATAGCCTGCTCATGATGGTGCCGGAGCCCACCGTTTCTCTGGCCGTTCCCATCTACCTGGGGGGTCTGCCCTTTAACCTGATTCACGCCGCGGCAACGGTTGTTTTCCTACTTCTTTTCAGTGGGGTGATGCTGGACTCCTTGGACAGAGTGGAGAAAAAATACGGCCTGTGACAGGCTGATTGCAACACGAAAAGCGCCGGACGAAGCAAACGTCCGGCGCTCTGTTTTGAGGGGGCTAGTCTAAGAACCGCAGCAGCTCTGTCAGCAGCTGCTCATATTCCACGGGCTTTGCCACATGGGCATTCATGCCGTGGGCGATGGCCTTTTGGATGTCATCGGTAAAGGCGTTGGCTGTGAGGGCGATGATGGGGACCCTGTCAGTGTCGGCCCGACCCAGGGCGCGAATGGCGGCGGCGGACTCGTAGCCGTCCATCACCGGCATCTGCACGTCCATGAGGATGGCGTCGAAGTGGTTCTGGGGGCTGCGGGCCACCAGCTCCAGGGCCTCCCGGCCGTTTGCGGCTTCCTCCATGTCCAGAGAGAGATCCTCCAGCATGGAGAGCACCACCACCCGGTTAATCTCCACATCGTCTACCACCAGGATGCGCTTACCCGCCAGCTTATCACCTGCCAGGTGAGAGGCGGCATCTACGGAATCGACCTGCACCTTCTCCTCCAGCCAGAGCCGGAAGAAGAAGCGGCTGCCCTTGGAAACCTCGCTTTCCACCTGGATTTCGCCGCCCATAAGGGACACGATGCGCTGGCTGATGGAAAGGCCCAAGCCGGTGCCGCCGTGCTCCTTGGAGATGTGGTTGCCCGCCTGCTCAAAGGCCTGGAAGATGGCGCCCAGGTTCTCCTTGGCAATGCCTATGCCCGTATCCTGCACGGAAAACTCAAAGTGGGTCCTGCCGTCCCTTTGCGCTAAGAGGCGAATGGCAAAGACGATCTCGCCGCCCTGGGGCGTGAATTTTACCGCATTACCCAAAAGGTTAATGAGGATCTGCCGCAGCCGCAGGGCATCGGCCAGGAAGCTGCACTGGGTGGCGGGGTCAAACTGGGTGACAAAGCGGATGCCCTTTTCCTCGCAGCGGGGCTTAACAATGTTCACCACCATGCTGGCCAGCTGGGAAAGGTTTGTGGTTTCGGTGGTCAGCTCTATCTTTCCGGCGTCTATCTTGGTCAAATCCAAAATGTCGTTGAGAAGACCCAGAAGGTGCTGGGAGGAGGTGGCTATCCTATCCATCTGCATCTCTACCTCGGCCAGATCCGTGGGGCCGGAGAGGGTGGGCAGCTTTTTCTGCACAAGGGCGGTCAGGCCGATAATGGCGTTCATGGGGGTGCGGATCTCGTGGCTCATGCGGGCTAAGAAGCTGCCCTTATGCTCATTGGCCTGATTTGCCTCGGCAACGGCGGCCTCCAGCTCCAATTGGGTATCGCGCAGGGCGTTTTCCATCCTTACGCGGACAGAAACGTCTCTGGCAAAGCCCAGAATCCCCACCAGGGCCCCGTCGGCATCGTAAATGGGGGTGCGGACGGCGTCTAAGGTCTCCTGGTGCCCGTCGGCAAAGTCTACTTTGTCTTCCGAATAGAAAGAGGTTCCGGAGGCAACTGTCTTTTTGAAATACTCGTCAAGGTATTTGGCTTCCTTAGGGGAGAAGAGCTCCCGGGCGCTCTTGCCGATGAAGTCGCCGGGGGCTATCCCTAGGATGGAGGCAAAGCGGGGATTCACGGTGATAAAATGGCCCTGGGCATCGACATACCAGATCAGGTCGGGAGAAACAGCAAAGATTTCGTCCAAAAGGGCTCTTTGCTCCTCGGTCTCCTTCTGCTCCAGCACCATATCGGTGAGGTCGCGGGTCTCAATGATATAGCCCAGCATCTCGCCGTCGCGGCCTAAGAAGTGGTTGGCGGCGGCCTTTACGTAGCGGCCCGATTGGGGGTTCAGATAGATATCCGTCTCCCGTTCTTCCACTAGGGCCAGGATGGGGTCGTAAACCGTTCCATGGGGGTAAACGCTGATGTCGCTGTAATTGCTGCCCACGGCCTCCTCCAGGGTCAGGCCGCAGAGAGCCTGGCAGGCATCGTTCATGTAGATCACTTCCAGGGCGGGGCTCACGATGCACTGGGCGTGGTTTACACTGTCTACAATGCTGTCGGCCATGCCGTCAAAGGAGTTTGCCAGGGTGCCGAATTCGTCCTTAGCTCGGCTGTGAAAGCGGAACTGCCGCTCACCGGCTCTAAACCGGGAGATGCCGCGAATCAGGTTGTGGATATTCCCTGTGAGGTAGGTGGCCAGGAGGATGGCGATGAGGATCACCAGGGTAACCAAAAAGGCGGTGCCGGCGATTAGCTGCTTGGAGGTGTCGTTCAATTTGGTGGCAGAGGCGGCGCTGAGGCGTTTGCCCGTTTCTGTGGCGGGCTTGGTAAAGTCGTCCAGGCCGGAGCCTATAGCCACAAAGCCGAAGCCCCGCTGGGAATAGCCGTTTTCCGCGCTGGGGGCGTATTGGCCTGTGTAATAGCGTATGGCGGCGGCGGTGTTCAGCTTATAAATGCCGCTCCAGAGAATGTAGAAGGAGCCGGAGCCGCCGGAGCGGGTGAGGTCCATCCAGCCGATGCACTGGGGTGCGTTGTTGAGATAGCGCCCGTCCAGGCCCACAAGGCCCTCCTT
This sequence comes from Evtepia sp., assembly GCA_031553635.1. GTDB lineage: Bacteria > Bacillota > Clostridia > Oscillospirales > Oscillospiraceae > Evtepia. Next base: position 14,434 of record JAVBLH010000026.1, read on the forward strand.
GGTGAGAAGGGGAGAGGGCTTTTTCTCCCGGGTCTGCCTGTCGAAGGCGGGAATGGTTTTTACGTAATCCGTCCACTTTTCTATGCCGCTTTCCTGCCAGCCGTCGTAGATAGAGGTTTCCAGCCAGGGGATTTGTGGCTCGCCCGTGGCGGGGTCATAGCCCACGATGGACTGGTGCCTGGGGTGGCAAATGCTGCGGCACTGATAGTCCCAGATAAAGGCATAGTTGCCCTGGTTGGCGCTGGGCACGTCCTGGTAGCGGCTGTTGGTGGGGTTCTGATGATCCACAAACTCCATGATATGGTCGTGGTTAAGGGCAAAGGTAACGTAGCCGATAATGGCCCCGCTGCCATCGGTAACAGGCATGGCCCAGCGGACGATGCCCTCGAAGCGCCGGCCGTTGGGGTTTTCCACCCCGGCATAGGCCTGGTTCTCCGGGGCGTAGGGGATGTCATAGCCCCGATCAGAAGCGGCGGTTTCCACAGCGGTGGGGGTGTACATCCCGGTAAAGTTGGAGGGCACATAGGCGCCGATCACGTCGGAAACGTAGATCTCGCCGGGCTCAAGCTCCTTAAGGGCTTCAAAATAGCTCTCCGCCTTCACATAGGTGTTTTCCTTTTTGGAAACATCCAGAAGAGCTGAGGAGAAGGGGTAGTGGGTCTTGGTGCTGTTGGGGGTCACATATTTTACCAGCTCCCTGCCGTCCAGGCCGATAAAGGCGATCTCATCGTAAAGGGGTACGGAGGAATAGGTGTAATTGTCCGGGGCACGGTAGCTAAAGCCGTGCCTGTCGTTATTTTCCGTGTTGGAGGAGCGTATGGCCCCGGGGGAGGCCTTGGGCGGGTCCGTGCGCATCCAGGTGGTACCGTCTGCCGAAAGGTCCCAGCTGCCCGGGTCCATCAGGCGGCCCTGGATGCTCTCGCCAAAGCGGTGATAGGCATCCCAAGAGGGGGCCAGTGTGGCCAGATAGCGCAGGTCTGCGTCTCTGGCATAGAGAAAGTCGGCCACGTCGTCGGCGGTGTCGGTGGACATGCGCTCGATGTTTTCCACGGCGCTGGCATTCAGGGAGAGGGAGGCGTCGTCCACGGCGATTTTTTGCAGGAGGGTGCCCAGCTCCGTCAGCTGATTCCAGGCAAACATGGTCAGAATCACCAGAGGGATTACCATCACCAGCAAAAAAACAGTGATGAGCTTTCCTCTCAGGCCCACACCCTGCGCAGAGAGCCGCTGAGACAGCGCACCTATAGATGTTTTCAGTCGTTTCATCATACAATATACGCCTCCAAATGAGTACGGATCGTGAGCATGGCGGCAGCCTTAAGCCAGGGGCAGCAGGAGATAGGCGGAGATTTTTTCTATCATTTCGTCTATATCTATGGGCTTGCCCACATGGTCATTCATCCCCACAGAGAGGCAGCGCTCCACGTCCTCCCGGAAGACATTGGCAGTCATGGCGATGATGGGGATGGTGCTGGCCTCCGAAACGGGCAGGGCGCGAATGGCCTGGGTGGCCTGATAGCCGTCCATGTCGGGCATGTGGATGTCCATAAAGATCAGGTCGAAGCCGCCGGGATCGGAAGCGAAGAGCTCCACAGCCCGGGCGCCGTTTTCCGCGTAGGTGAGTAAAACCCCGGTGTCGGCCAAAAGGGCCCCGGCGATCTCTCTGTTGATCTCAATATCCTCCGCCAGAAGGATGCGCTTACCCTGGAAGATGCCCGCCTTACTGTCGGCATCCCGGGCGGTGAGGCCGCCGTAAGCATCGGCGCCTAAGCACTCGTTAATGCAGTTGACAATGGACGAGGGCAAAAGTGGCTTTGCCAGGTAGCGGCTGATGCCTGCGGCCTTGGCGTCTTCCTCGATCTGCCCCCACTGATAGGCGGAGACCATGATTACCGTGGGGGGCGTGTCGTAAAGGGCATTCAGCTGCCTTACAAAGTCAACGCCGTTCATGCCGGGCATCTGGTAATCCACGAAGTAGAGGTGGCAGGGCTCGCTGCGCTCCCGCAACAGAGCCAGGGCCTCCTCTCCACCGGAAGCGCAGAGGCAGGAGAAGCCGAAGCGCGCCGCAATCTCGGAAAAGTACTCCAGCACATCGGGGGCGTCGTCCACAATCATCAGATGCAGGTCATGGGGCTCGATGCCCGGCTTTAAGACATAACGGCTCTGGGCGGGGGCCACACAGCCCTTGACCCGCACGGTAAAGGCGAAGCAGGCGCCCTGGCCAAGGGTAGAGGTAACGCCTATGCTGCCGCCCATCATTTCTACGATGCTCTTGGAGATGGCAAGGCCCAGACCGGTGCCGCCAAAGCGGCGGGAGATGCTGTTGTCCGCCTGCTCAAAGGAGGAGAAAAGGCGGGCCTGCTGCTCGGGATTGATGCCTATGCCCGTGTCTGAGACCTCCACCCGCAGGGTAACCTCGCTGCCCGCTTCCGAGAGCTTTTTGATATCCAGGGTGATGGTGCCCTCGTTGGGGGTGAATTTCACGGCATTGGACAGCAGGTTGGTGATAACCTGGGCCAGCCGTTGCTGGTCGGAGAGGATGTAGTCCGGCACATGGGGGTCCAGCTTAATGACAAAGTTCTGATGCTTTTCATCCAGCTTAAAGTGGATCACATTCACCACCCGGGAGATCATCTCCTCCACGGAGAATTCCGAGGGGGAGAGGGTGAACTTACCCGCTTCGATCTTAGAGATATCCAGCACGTCGTTGATGACACCCAAAAGATGGGCGGCGGCGTCGTCGATCTTAGTGAGGCAATACTGCATCCGCTGGGGGTCCTCGCTGCTTTTGGCGATCTCCGTCATGCCGATAATGGCGTTTAGGGGGGTGCGCATCTCATGGCTCATGTTGGAGAGGAAGGAGCTCTTGGAAACGCTGGCAACCTGGGCCTGTCTGGCCTTGGCCCGGTAGAGAAGGAGGGAGGCCAGGCAGGAGGCCAGCACAAAGAAGAGGGAAAAGACGAACACGAGAGAAATGCGCAAAAGGTTATTCTGGGTGTCCTTAATGGTGCTGTCTTCCATATCCACCCCGGCCACGATGTTGGAAAGGGTGCCGTCCTCGTAATAGACAGGAGCAAAGGCGGTAAGATAGTCGTTCCAGCCCGTGGAGTAGGAGCCGAAGGGAACGGCGCAGGCCGTGCCGGAAAGGGCGATGTCCGGGGTCTCTTCCCGGGCCACCTGGGGCTCATTGAGGCCTGTATAATCGGTTTCTACATTGTCGATGATGAACTGCATCATATTGGTTTCCGTATCCAGGCGAAGGTAGTAGGTGTAGGCGTGACCGCTCTCCTTGGTAAAGGCGATGAGTTTTTCCTTTAGGTCCAGGTATCCCTCTTTGTCCATGTCCTGGGGCGTCATATATTCATCCAGCTCATCCGCCGTGGCAAGGAGGGCGGCGGCACGGCTGAGGGCAAGCATTTTAAAAGATGAGGTGTCCTGAATCATCTGGGCAGACTGCCGGATGATCTGGGTGGCAACAATGGACGTGACAAGAACCGCTGCCACAGACATAAAAAATACAAACAGGATAAATTGACTTCTAAGAAACCGCTTCAAGGCGCAGCACCTCCAAGAATAGGAACATTCAGGGTCGGGATCAACCGGCGCGAAGGGTGTATCTATCCGTGGCTTTGCACAATGCAGGGGGCGCGGAAGGGCATATATATTAGAATATCATTTTAATATGATAAGGGCAAGGAAAATATCATTTAGAAAGTAACTTTATGACATTTTTCTCGCCAAAAGAACGGCAGCCTGCAAGAAAATCTCACAGGCTGCCGGTAAAATTTTGGAGGATTCGCTTGAAATTCTTTGAACCAGCAGGGGATTCAGCCCTTTTCCCCCTCCTCCACCCGAAGGCGGAATACGGTAATCACCTCGGCGTCGGGGCAGCAAAAGCGGAATTCTCCGCTGCGGGTAGGAGGCAGCGTGCCGCCGTAGCGCAGAATATCCACAAAGGGGAAGGCCACGTGCATGGCCATGGGGCACAGCTTGCCCCGCTCCGTATCATAGTCAAAGGTATCGCCGATTTTATGACCTCTGTGGCAGTGATATTCTCCCTTGCGGTCTACTACTTCTATGGTGATGGGTGGTCTTTTTGCCATGAGGAGCAGCTCCTTTCGCCGTACTGTTTTTCTGGTTGGCTGTGAGAGGATTTTGTATCTTGCCGGATGGCGGCCCTTAATTCTTATGGAAATACAGGTTCATGTCCACCTTGCCCCCTATGCCGGGAACAGAGCCCGAGGAGCTGTACTGCCACATGTCGAAGTGGTAGTAAAAGCTGGGCTTATCCGTATACTGGGCGAACCAGAACTGGTAGTCGTCCACCCGGCTCAAGTCGTACTTCATATAGCCTGCGTGGGAGGTGAAATAGATCATGGGGTCGTAGCCCGCCGCCGCCACGGTTTCGCAAAAGGCGTTGGCCGCGTCGCAGAGGACATCGGTGGAGAGGGTGTAGGTGCGATGCTGGCTGCTGCCCAGCCACTCCCAGTCGAAGACCACGGGGTAGGTAATGTCGTAACCCTTGATCTGCCGGAGGGTAAACTGCGCCTCCTCTATGGCCTCCTCCTCGGTGATGGCCTGTGAGAAAAAATAGACCCCAACGCCTACGCCCGCCTGGATAGCTCCCTCTACATTGGCCTTGAAATTCTTATCGGCAAACACATTGCCCTCAGTGCCCCAGCCCCGGCCGCCTACCCGGATGATGGCAAAGTCTATGCCGGCCGCTTTGACCTTAGCCCAGTCAATGCTGCCCTGGTAGACGGAAACGTCTATGCCCGTTTCGCAGCTGTACACGGTGGAATTGTAGAGGGTGCGGCCGTTTTCCTTATAAAATCTGTCATTGTTATAGGGGTTCTTTTCCACCCCGGGGAGAATATCCAGCCACTTGTCCTTATATTGGAACTGGTTAGAGCGATCCACAGGCTGGGTGGGAGTCACAGGCGGGGTTACAGGCGGCGTTACGGGGGTGGGGGCCGCTGTCTCCAGCTGCTCCATCCGCCAAATGATGGCGCTGATCTCAGCCCTGGTGATGTTGCTGTTGGGCTTAAACACCCGCTTCTCGTTTTCCAAGCTGCCCTCCAGCACCCCGGCCTCGTAGAGAGATAGAACGGCGGCGTCGCTGCTGTCGGCAAAGGGGCTGGCAGCGGCGGGCGCGGGAAGTTTTAGGGCCTTAGAAGCCACTTGGGCGATCTCAAGGCGGGTGATGGCCTCGTCGGGAAGGCGCCCGGAAGGAAGAAAGCCCTCCTTCACGGCAAAATCCATGTAACCGCTGGCCCAGTGGGTGTTGGTGGCATTTTTGGCGGGGTAATCCGCCGCCAAGAGCACCAGCTTTAGGGCCTGGCCCCGGGTGAGGCTGTCCTGGGGGGCGAACACGGCTTCGGAGTGTCCGCTGATGATACCCTTGTGGTAGAGATCGTAAACATAGGGGAAAAACCAGTCCGTGGGCTTCACATCGCTGAAGCTAAGGACGTTATCCGGCGTCCACTTGGCAGTAACCTTCTGGCTTTGGCTGGCCGCATTGGTCGCAGAGAGCTTTTCGCCCTTTTCATTGTACCAGCCCTCCAGGGTGTAGCCCGGTAAGGTGGCGGCGGGAAGGTTTTCGTAGGGCTCCCCCGCCAGGTAGCAGACGGTGTCGTTTTCCACCGTGCCGCCCTTGGGGTCTAAGATTAGGTAGTGGAAAAGGGGGGCAGACTCCCCGGTGTAATCGCCGTACAGGAGTAGACGGCCCTCGGCTATGCGCCGCTCCAAAAATTCCACATTGACCTCGCCGCCCAGATGGCACCAGACAGCCATGGCGTCTACGACCTCCGCCTCGTCATAGTTTTCCAGCCCATCCAAAAGGTAGGCATAGAGGCGGTAGGAAGAATTCATCCAGCCGGAGCCCAAGCTGTAAGTAAAACTCACCAGAGCGTCAAACTGATGCTGGGAGAGGGCTAAATCCTGGGCCGCCGCCAGCTGGTTCACCTTCTGAACAGGGGCAGACAGGGCGGCTTTCAAAAGTGCCGCGGCCTCCTCCTTGGTAATACCCTGGGGATACTGCCCATCCTGGCAGGCGGTGCCGTAGCCAATATACCACTTGCCGCCGGTCTGATAGGCCTTGTCTTTAAAGGTCTCGTAGCCCTGGATAAAGGCAAGACCCTGGTCGCTGAGGTCCATGGCCCCAGTCTCCTCCACAGCCAGGGCAGGGGCGCCCAGGGAGAGAAACAGAGCCAAAAGGCACAGGAGGGCGGTCAGTTTTCTTTTCATGGCAATACCTCTTGCTTCGTCATAATTGGGGGAAAAGGGCGCAATTTGTCTTATCTTGTCTTCTTTTCAGTATACAGGAGGCGCCCGTGCTTTTCTACCGGAAGGGGAGAAAAAACTGTTACAGTTTCATGTCAGCCCAAGAAAACGCATCCGCCATTTCTGACGAATGCCGCAAAAAGTTGTTCCCCTCGCCCTATTTCAGCAGCTTTCGCCGGCTTTTATAGTCAGGGAGAGTCGCCTCCACCAGGGCGTAAAAGTCCCCTCCGTGGTTCTTATGGCGGATATGGGCCAGTTCATGGACCACCACATAGTCCACAGCCTCAGGGGGATAGGCCATGAGCCGCCAGGAGAAGGAGAGGCGGTTTTTGCCGCTGCAGCTGCCAAAGCGGGTTTTGGCCCCGGTGATGGTGATGCCCGCAGGTGTAAGCCCCATGAGAGCGGCAAAGTGGGTCACCCTCCTCGGAATGATCGCCCGTGCGGCTTTTTGAAGGGCCGCAGCCTCCTGGGTGCTGGGCTCCGGGTGGCTTTTAAGCCGCGCCTCCATGATGGGAAGATGGGCCTCTATCCAGCCTGCCTTGGAGGCCACGAAATCCTCGATGTAAGACTGGGGGGCGCGGAGGGGGGCCCGCACCAAGATTTCCAATTCGCGGGTTATTTCCAGGGAAATGGTTTTCCGTTTGGAGCGCACCAGGCGAAATGTTTGCGTCATGGAACAAAGCCCCCTTTTCAGCGTCTTACTGACTCATAGAGTATAACAAAAGGAAGCGGGGGAGGCAAGCTTAGCCAAAGACGGGAAAAAAGTCCTGGTAAAAAAGTTGTGATTGGGAGAAATCTATGATACAATGAAAAAAGCAAGATAAGTAGGTAGATAGGGGAGCCCTTCCCCACTGAGTAACGAAGGAGGAGATAATAGGGTGTACGTAGAAATTATTGCCTGGGTGGTGCTGCTCATTGCTTTTGCGGTGCTGGAGGCCCTGACTGCCACCTTGGTTTCCATTTGGTTCTGCATCGGCGCGGCGGTATCCCTGCTGATAGCCTCTCTGGGCGGGTCCCTGGGCTGGCAGATTGGCGCCTTCACCGTGGTATCTCTCATCGCCATGGCCATCATCCGCCCCTTTGCCCGGCGGTTTTTGGTAAAGGGCGAAACGAAGACCAATGCCGACCGCATCCTAGGCGCGGAGGGCGTGGTCACTGAGGTCATCAATAATTTGGCGGCCTCCGGGCAAATTCGGGTTCTCAGCGAGTATTGGACCGCACGGACGGAAAAGCAGGAAGAAATCCCTGTGAACACCGTGGTGCGTGTTCTGCGAATCGAAGGCGTCAAGGTCATCGTGGCCGCCGCCTCGGAAGAAAGGAAGGATTAAGCATGGATCATCTTTTCAGCATTATTATCTGGTCTGTCATCGCCATTTTTGTCCTGGTCCTGGTGGTCAAAAACATCGTTATCGTCCAGCAGTCTAAGGCCTTTGTCATCGAGCGTTTGGGCGCATTTCACACGGTTTGGGCCGTGGGCCTCCACTTTAAGATTCCCTTCTTCGAGAGAGTGCTAAAAGTGGTCTCCCTGAAAGAACAGGTGGCAGACTTCCTGCCCCAGCCTGTCATCACCAAGGATAACGTCACCATCCAGATCGACACGGTGCTGTACTTTCAGATCACAGACCCCAAGCTCTATGCCTACGGCGTGGAAAACCCCATGAACGCCATCGAAAACCTTACCGCCACCACCCTGCGTAACATCATCGGCGACTTGGAGCTGGACCAGTCCCTCACCTCTCGCGATATCATCAACGCCAAGATGAGAAGTATCCTGGACGAAGCCACAGACCCCTGGGGCATCAAGGTGAACCGCGTTGAGCTGAAGAACATCGTGCCGCCTCGTGATATCCAGAACGCCATGGAAAAGCAGATGCGCGCCGAGCGTGAACGCCGTGAGGCCATCCTCCAGGCGGAAGGCCAGAAGCAGAGCCAGATCCTGGTGGCCGAAGGCGAAAAGGAATCCCGCATTCTCCGGGCCGACGCGGAAAAGCAGGCCGCCATTCTGTCTGCACAGGGCGAGGCCGAAGCCATCCGCCAGGTGAACGACGCAACGGCTTACGCCCTTCGCATTCTGAACGAAAGCGCCCCCAACGACCAGGTGGTAAAGCTGAAGGCACTGGAAGCCTTCGGAAAAATGGCCGACGGCAAGGCTACCAAGCTCATCATCCCCTCGGAGATTCAAGGGCTTGCCGGTCTCGTTGGCGCCCTGACAGAAACCGTCAAGAACCCCGTGGAATAAGAATAAATCGACCCATAAATACGAAACCGGCAGAGAGTACGTTTCTCTGCCGGTTTTCTGCGTTCAGTTTTCCGTGTCTGCGCCCTCCGCTTCCGGCAGGAGCTCTGCGGCAATAATCCGGGCCCTGGCCTCCTCCCGGCTCTGCCCCAGGGCGATGAGGGGAACGGTGGCTAGAATCAGAACAAAGCCCAGAAGGTCCATGGCCGTGAAGGAAACGTTCAGGAAGAGCACGGCAATCACCACGGCCCCCACAGGCTCTATGGCCGCCAGGACGCTGCCCGCCAGGCTGCCCACAATGCGCACGCCGGCCTGGAAGAGGGAAAAGGCAAAAATCGTCCCGCCTATGATGATGACGGCCATCAGGAGAATGAGGCTGCTGTCCGTCTCCACAGGAACCGTCCAGGGTCTGCAAATCACCGACATGAAAAGACCGCCCAAGATCATGCTGAGGGCCATGATGGCTAAAAGGGGATAGGTTTTCAAAAGCCGCTGGGGCTTTACGGTGTTATAAGCCGAGGCGATGGCGGAGAGCACGCCGAAGAGGATGGCGGGGCCCGAGATCTCCATGGCGCTTATATCCCAGTGGGTGGTGCAGGTAAAGGCTCCCACCGTCACCAGAATCACGGCTGTCACTTCGTAAAGAAGGGGCAGCCGCCGGGAGCGAAAGATGCCGTACAGCAGGATAATGGCGGGGAACATGTAGGAGATCACCGTGGCAAAAGCCGCGTTGGAATACTGGATGCAGGTATAGTAGGTCAGCTGCGAGGCCCCCGCCCCCAGGGCTGAGAAAAGCAGCAGGTCACGGGTGTCCTTTTTGTTTTGAAACACGGCGAAAACAGCCTTTGGGCCCAAGCGGATGAGGGAAAAACCCAGGAGCAAAAACCCGGCGATGAGGATGCGCACCGGCACCAGCCAATTGGCCGTCAGGGCGTAGTCTTCAAAAATCTTTTGCCCGCAGGAGCCGCCCACCGCCCATAGAAGCCCGCCGGAAATGGTCAGTAAATACCCCAAAAGCCGTGAACCAAAAACCTGTCCGCCGCCCATTCTATCCGCCTCCTTAAAAAATGAAACAAAAGAAATTATAAAAGCGAAAGGGGGGCTTGTCAAGTTTTGCCCGGAGCCGCCTCCTGCAACCCCTCTCACACCAAGGGCGATCCGGCACACCTTTCGACGGCCTTTGGCATAAGATGAGTTGCAAAGGGTTTTCCCGTGGAAAGCCCGCGCGAAGGAGGCGGGCCGGGAGTAAGCCCAGCCCCAGTCCTTTTGTAAATAGCCCCCGGAGGATCAAACCAAGGGGGCGGCGTCATGCCAACGAAACAACATGAGGAGTAATATTATGATACCTTGTAATTCCAATGGATTCGGCGCCATGCAGGGCGTTGCCGGGGAGACCTTTGGGGGCTGCCATCATCACCGCGACTGGGACTGCCTGCGCTGCAAGATACACGAGGAGGAAGAGCTGGACGCCCTTTACCAGTGCCTCCAGCAGTTGCCCAAGGACTACCGCGAGCAGTGCAACAACTGCGGCTGCAACAGTAATAGCTGCTGCGGCTGCGGCGGCGTCATGGGCTGTAACAGCGGCTGCGGCTGTAATAACGGCTGCGGATGTGGCGGCGTCATGGGCTGCAGCAATTTTGGCTGCGGCTGCGGCGGCGTCATGGGCTGCAATAACTTTGGCTGCGGCTGCCGGCGTCCCTGCCCCTGCTGGTGCTGATATGACCCCTAGAGGGCTAAAAACCCTCTAACGGTCGACAAAGCGCGAAAGAAAACCCGTGTCCGGCAGTGAACCGGAGACGGGTTTTTCTATCATTCGCGTCCTTAGGGAAGGGGAGGCAGCTCATACTGCTCCTGGGCGGCCTCTCTGTTGCCTGTGATGGAGTAGAGCACCCACTCGGCGATGTTCTGGGCATGGTCGCCGATGCGCTCAAAATATTTGGCAATCATGAGAAGGTCCAGGCAGTCGCTGGCCAGAGCACCGTTTTCCTGCAAAAGGGCGATGAGCTCGCACTTTACCTTGGAGAAAAGATCGTCCACCACATCGTCATAGGCGATGGCGGCTCTTGCCCCTTCCACATCCTGGCGCACGAAGGAGTCTATGCTGTCTGTCACCATTTTAATGGTGGCTCTTGCCATGTCGGCGATGTGTACGTCGCTCTTTACCGTGCTTTTTTCCATGAACACGGAAATTTCCGCAATGTCCGCCGCCTGGTCGCCGATGCGCTCCATGTCGATGATCATCTTCTGGGCGGCGGTGATGCGGCGCAGGTCACCGGCCACAGGCTGCTGCCGCAGAAGGAGCCGGACGCAAAGCTGCTCGATATCGCTCTCTATCAGGTTGATTTCATGCTCGATTTCGATGGCCTTTTGCCGCAACTCCCGGTTGCTGTCCAAAAGGGCCTTGGTGGCGCAGGCTATGGCGTCTTCGCAGAGGGCGCCCATGTTGGTGAGCGTGGTTTGCAAGAGGGCAAGCTGCTCGTCAAATCGCTGTCGCATTAGCCAAACCTCCCGGTAATGTAGTCCTCGGTGCGCTGATCCTTCGGCAGGGAAAAGATCTCATCCGTGGCGGAAAACTCCACCATCTCACCCAAGAGGAAGAAAGCCGTTTTGTCCGAGATGCGCACCGCCTGCTGCATATTATGGGTGACGATAACAATAGTATACTCCATCCGCAGATCGCTGACAAGCTCCTCGATTTTCATGGTGGAAATGGGGTCAAGGGCCGAGGTGGGCTCGTCCATGAGAAGGACCTCGGGCTCCACGGCCAAGGCCCGGGCGATGCAAAGGCGCTGCTGCTGTCCGCCGGATAGGCCCAGGGCGCTTTTTTTCAGCCTGTCCTTAGTCTCATCCCAGATGGCGGCGGATCGGAGGGATTTCTCCACGATCTCGTCCAGCTGGGCTTTAGCCCGCATGCCGTGGGTCCGGGGCCCGTAGGCGATGTTGTCATAGATGCTCATGGGGAAGGGGTTAGGCTTTTGAAACACCATGCCCACCCGCTTGCGCAAAAGGTTCACGTCCATAGAGGGAATGGGCGCGCCGTCTAAGCGGACTTCACCCGTAACCCGGCAGCCCTCCACTAAGTCGTTCATCCGGTTAAAGGTTTTCAGAAGAGTGGATTTTCCGCAGCCCGAGGGGCCGATGAAGGCCGTGACCTCCCCGCCGGGAATGTGAAGATTCACATTCTTCAAGGCCTGAAAGCTGCCGTAGTAGAGATTGAGATCCGAAACACAAATTTTATCCATGTGCGCCTCCCGCCATTTTCCGCGCCGCCCATCGTGAGCCGGCGTTAATGAGAACCACCAGGAGGAGCAGCACCACAGCCGTGGCGTAGGACTCCTCCATATAAAGCCCCTCGCTGGAGAGGCTGTACATATGGACCGATAAGGTCCGGGCCGAGTCGAATAGCTTGCCCGAGGCCTGGGCCAGGGTGCCCGCCGTGAAGATCAGGGCGGCGGTTTCCCCCACGATACGGCCCACCGAGAGGATGACCCCCGCCAAAATCCCCGGGGCGGCGGCAGGGAGGACGATGGAAAACACCGTGCGCAGCTTGCCTGCCCCCAGACCAAAGCTGCCCTCCCGGTAGGAAAGGGGCACGGCGGCCAAGGCCTCCTCTGTGGTGCGCATGATGAGGGGCAGCACCATGATGGAGAGGGTGCATACCCCGGCGATGAGGGAGTAGCCCCAGCCCAGGGTCACCAGGAAGAAGATCATGCCAAAAAGGCCGTAGACGATGGAGGGGATGCCCGAGAGCACCTCCGCCGCTATCCTGACCAGGCGCACCAGTTTGTTGCCGCCTCTGGCGTATTCCTGAAGGTAGATGGCCGAGAAGATGCCCACAGGCCCGGCAAGGAGAAGGGAGTAGAAGGTCATGATCAGGGTGTTGATAAGGGCAGGCAGGAGAGACACGTTTTCCGAGGTGTATTTGAAGGCGAAGAGAGAGGGCTTTAGATGGGGCACACCCTGAACCAGAATGTAGCCGATGAGAAGGAGGATGATAAGGCCGGTGAGGAGGCCTGCGCCCCTTGTGAGGACGCGCAAAGCCAGGGAGAGGGGATCGTGATGCCGCTTCATATCCTAGGCCTCCTTTCTCCGCAAGAGGGAGAGGGACAGATTGATGAGGAGGATGAAGACAAAGAGCACCACCGCCGTCCCGAAGAGGGCCTCCCTGTGTAAATCCGCCGCGTAGCCCATCTCCAAAACAATGTTGGCGGTGAGGGTTCGCACGCCGCTGGTGATGCTGTCGGGGAAGATGGCCTGGTTCCCCGCAATCATGATTACCGCCATGGTTTCTCCCACCGCCCGGCCGACCCCTAAGACGATGGCCGCCATAATGCCGGATTTGGCCGCAGGGAGAAGGATGAAAAACACGCTGCGCTCATGGGTAGCCCCCAGGGCTAGGGCGCCCTCGTAGTAGGGCTGGGGCACGGCGCGTAGGGCAGTTTCCGATACGCTGATGATGGTGGGCAGGATCATAATGCCCAGGAGAACGGAAGCGGTGAGGATGCCCTTGCCATTGCCGAAGAGCTCCCGCATGAGAGGCACCAGCACCATAAGGCCGAAAAAGCCGTAAACAATGGAGGGGATTCCGGCCATGAGGGCCACGGCGGGATTCAAAACCTTGCAGACCCGAGGGGAGGCAAAGCGGGCGAGATACACAGCCGTCAGCACCCCCAGGGGCACCCCCACCAGGATGGCCCCCGCCGTGACATAAAGGCTGCCCACGATCATGGGGGCGATGCCGAAGATCTGCTGAGACGGCTTCCACTGACTGCCCAACAGGAAGTTTAGGGGGCCGATCTCCAAAATGCCGGGCAGACCGCTGGCAAAGAGGAAAAGGCAGATGAGTAAAACGCATAGAATAGAAACGCAGGCAAATAGCAGGAAAACCAAATGCATGGCCCTCTCTTTACGGCGGTTCATGGAATACCACTCCTGTCTTGGCTGGTGTTGGAATAACTTGATTAGGGCGCGGGCCAGTTGGTGACGCCGCCCAGATAAATGTCCCGCACTTCTTCACTGGAAAGGGCGCTGACAGGGTTTTCCGTGTTGACGATCACCGCGATGCCGTCCATGGCAATGGTAGTCTCCATGAGACCTGCTTCCAATTCGCTGTCTTTCAAGCTGCGGGAGGCCATGCCGATCTCCGCGATGCCGTCCAGCACAGCGTTGACCCCTGTGGTAGAATCGCTCTGCTGCACCTCAATCTCCGCCCCGGGATTCAGGAGGAGATAGGCCTCTCTCAGGGCGCTCATCACCGGGGTGACAGAGGAGGAGCCGGCCACGACGATCTTGCCTGCGGGATTGCTGCCGGCGAAGGGGCCGCTGTTTTCTGTAGAAACGTAGCCGCTCTCCTCCACCACGGCCTGTCCTTCGGCGCTGAGGATAAAGGCGATAAAGTCCTGGGCCAAGGGGCTGAGGGCATCGCCCGTTGCCAGATTGAAGGGGCGGGAGACGGGGTAGCTGCCATCCTTCACCGTGGCGGCAGAGGGGGCAACGCCGTCTATGGCCAGGGCGTTTACCACGTCGCTGAGGGAGCCCAGAGAGATATAGCCTATGGCGTTGGGGTCGCCGGACACGGAGCCTATCATGACGGAGGTGCTGTTGGTGATCTCCGTGGTGTCTATGGTGCGGTCGATTTTCTCTCCGGCTTCGTTCTTTTCCTCAATGCCCAAGATCTCCACAAAGGCGCCCCGGGTGCCGGAGCCGTCTTCCCGGGAAATAACGGTGATGTGTGCTTCGCCGCCGCAAGCGGTTAAGGCCACCAGAAAAAGGGCAGAGAGGGCGACGATGGATAGGGTTCTTTTCATCATAATTCCTCCTAAATAAAATTCAAAATATTTGCAGCTTATTCCAAAGCGATGCCCTTAGTTTAAGCGCCTATGGTTAAAAATGTTACCCGATTACCGTAAAGATTAAGTTAAATCTTTGCATGTAATCAAGCGATATCTGATGGAATTCTTTCATATTCAAGGTTGCCTTTTGTCCCTAATTATTGTATAATTATAAGAAATATGCCGAAAGGGGAGTGAACCTTTTGAGAAAAACAATCTGTATCACATTACTGCTGTTTGCCCTGGTTCTGCTGCTTTCCAGCTGCGGTCAAGAGGGGGGCGTAAAATCGGCCCTGGACCCGCAGAATCCCGTTACCATTACCCTGTGGCATTATTACACCGGGGAGAATAAGCTTGCATTAGAGGATGCTGTGGATCAATTCAACCAGAGCGTGGGTATAGAAAAGGGCGTGGTGGTCTCCTTAGTACCCATGGGCAGCATCGCCGAGCTGGAGGAGGCTGTCACCAACTCCGCCATGGGCGTGATGAACGCGGCGCCCATGCCCGATATTTTCTCCGCCTATCCCGACAAAGCCTATGAAATCGATAAGCTGGGTAAGCTTTGCGATCTGAACGCCTATTTTACCCAGGAGGAAAAAGATCTTTATGTCCCCGGCTTCTTGGCGGACGGTCTCTTCTCTGAGGGTAAATTTCTCATCGTGCCTATTGTAAAAAGCACGGAGCTCCTCTACGTGAACGAAACCGCCTGGAGCGACTTTTCCGCCGCCACAGGAATCCGCTCCCACAGTCTTACCACCTGGGAGGGGGTCTATGATGCCGCCCGGGCCTATTACCAGTGGACGGATGCGAAGACTCCCGGCACCCCCTGGGACGGCAAGAGCTTTTTGGGCTTCGACTCTGTGGCGAACTTTGCCATTATCGGCAGCCGCCAGCTGGGGGTTGAGGTTTGCTCCGGGGCAGAGGGGATCGCAGACTTAAACCAGGCGGCCCTTCGGCCTGTGTTTGATGCTTATTATGGCGGTATGGCCATGGGATATTATAACGCCGTGGGAAAATTCCGCTCCGACGATATCAAGTCCGGGGAGCTGGTGGCCTATGTGGGCTCCTCCTCCGGCGCGGCCTATTTCCCCAGCTGGATCGAAAAAGACAACGCCAAGGTACCCATCACCCTCTTGGCTCTGCCCTTTCCCACCTTCCAAAATGGAGAGGCCTATGCCATTCAGCAGGGCGCGGGCATGAGCGTTTCCGCTTCCACCCCCGAAAAACAGGAGGGCAGCGCCGTATTTTTGAAGTGGTTCACCCAAATGGAACAAAACATGGCCTTTGCCATGACCACGGGCTACCTGCCAGTGGAGGCGGCCACCTTTGAAAGCCCGGCCTTCAGCGAGGCCTTAGGGCAGCTCTCCCAGGGGGAGCTTGCCAAGAAAAACGTGGCCAGCGTCTATCAGATCGCCCTGGATCAAATCCTCGACGGCGGGATTTACGCCGTCACCCCCTTCGACGGCAGCTACGATATCAGAACGGTGCTGCAGTCTACCCTGATGGATGCCGCCGCCGCCGGGGCCCAGCAGGCCGCCGGCCTGAAGGCTCAGGGCCTGACGGAAGAGGCGGTCCTTGTGGCCCTAGACTTAGACAGTGCGTTTTCGGCCTGGATCACCGCGGTGAAGGAAGCCCTGGTCAGCCGGGGGATAAACCTTCAGGAGAGCTGATTTAGAAAGCCTGGAAAACAGGTATGTGTTAGGATGGCTTCATGAAAAAGACCTTTACCCTTCGAACACAACTTATCCTATTAATGGCGCTCATTGTGTTATTGCAGAGCGTCGCTTTGGTCATGGCTCTGTCACTGTCCAGGGTCTATTTCATGCTGGATGCAGAGGCCTACCGTCTCTTCGGGAATACCACCGAGGCCCGCAGCGCCTCCATCAACCGCTCCATCGGGCAGCTGGTGGGTGACATGGCGAAGAGGACCGAGGCCATCAATGCAGACTTAGCGGCTGTGGCCAGCTCCTATGATATTTTCCCCAGTGAATTCTACCTCAATAACAAAGCCTATGAGGCAGCCTGCGTGGAGGGGACCAAAACCCTCATCGCCCTTTTGCGGGACAATAATGTCACCGGGGCCTTTTTCATTCTCAACGGTTCCAACTCCAACAAGTCCAGCCAAATGGCTCACTCCACCGTGCATATTCACAATACCACCCCGGGCATTCCGGCGGAGAATAACAAGAACCTTCTGTTAGAGCTGGGCCCCACGGCGGTATCCAAGGCCTATCAGATCACCACTGGGATACACTGGGACCTGGACATGCAGTTCCAGGCGGACGCCAACACCGATTATTACCACAAGCCCATCTGGGCCAGCCGCCAGACGCCCAATGTGGAAATGGAGCGCTATGGCTACTGGGGCAGACCCATGAATTTCGTGGGCGACCGGCAGCACATGGTCTCTTACACCATGCCCCTTCTGGACGCGGCGGGGAATGCCTATGGCGTTTTGGGGGTGGAGATGACCCTCTCCCACTTTACCCAGATATATCTCCCCGGAGACGAGCTGCTCTACCGCAACAGCTTTTATGCCGTGGGCACCTTGGAAAACGAGACGCTCTCGGCCGAGGGCTTTCTTCCCGGCGGCGCCCTGGCCCAGGTGTACCTTCAGGAAAAGCTGCCGGTTGTCCTGAACAAGGTCAGAGGGGAGTCCCTATACGAAGTCACCCTGGACGGCCTGGGAGAGATGTACTGCGCCACAAGACCCATCAAGGTATACAGCGACAACTCACCCTTTGCGGGAGAAACCTGGAACCTGCTGTGCTTTGTGCCTCAGAATGTAATCCACGAGGGCTCGGCCAGCGTGCGCCAGCAGTTGGCCGCCAGCATCGTCGCCACCTCCCTGGTTTCCTTCGGGGCCATTTTCGTCTTAGTCTATCTCTCTACCCGAAAGATCTCCGGCCTTTCCCAGCACCTCCAGAGCCTGTCGCCCTACGACCAGATATCCTTTAAGCGCACGGGGATGCAGGAGATCGACGAGCTGACCTCCGCCGTGGAAAAGCTGAATCAGCGGGTGATGAATGCATCTAAGACCACTTCCCGCATCTTAGACCTGACCCTGCTGCCCATAGGCGGCTTCGAGGTTCCGGAAGAGGACAGAAACGTGGTGCTAACGGGCTTTATCTACCGTCTCTTGCGTTTGGACCAGGGCAAGCAGGTAACCAGGAGCGAATGGCGGGACTATTACCGCATGCTCAAGCGGCGCCCTATAGACGAGCATGACAATGTGTATCAATACTACGACGAGGTCAGCGGAGAAAATCTCTGGCTGCGCATTGTGGAGACCAGAACCGGAACAGAGACCCTAGGCGTGATCTTAGACGTGACCCGTGATATCGAGGAGAACCGCCGCTTGGCCTTCGAGTTGGATCACGACGGGCTGACAAACCTCTATAACCGTAACGCCTTTAAGCGGGAGGTCAACAGCAGGATCAAGGTGGAGCAGGACAAGATCGGCATCATGATCTTCTCCGATCTGGATAACCTCAAGTATATGAACGATAACTACGGCCACGAGATGGGCGACAAGCTGATTATCAGCGCCAGCGAGATTTTTAGGGAGTTCTCCCGCCATGGCGGCATCGTGTCCCGTATCTCCGGCGACGAATTTGCCATCTATCTCCACGGCTTCGGCACCAGGGAAGAGGCCAGAGAGCTTATAGCGGAGGGCCTGAGCCGTCGCCGGGAGCAAACCGTGGAAACCCCCGATGGCAAATCCTGCCCCGTGCGTTTTTCCTCCGGCTATGCCTGGTACCCCGAGGACTCCGATAATGTCACCGACCTTCTTAAACTCTCTGACTTTGCCATGTACGAGGCCAAGCACAAGGAAAAGGGCTCCGTGGTGGAGTTTAACCGTCAATCCTATCAGGAGAACGCTTATCTCCTGGAAAACCGCGAGGTCATCGGCCGCCTCTTGGACGAGGAGCTGATTCGCTTTGCCTATCAGCCCATCGTGAACCTGAAAACCGGCGAGATTTTCGGCTACGAGGCTCTGATGCGCCCCCTCATCAGCAACTTTAAGACCCCCAGAGAGGTGCTGAATGTGGTGGCGGCCCAGTCGAAATTAGGGCAGTTGGAGCGCATGGTGGTCTTCATGGCCTTCCAGATCGCCTCCGACAGTGCCGATGCCCTAAAAGAAAGAAAACTTTTTCTCAACAGTATTCCCAGCCACGCCATTACCCAGGAGGATATGAACCTCCTGCGCCGCAGCTATCAAAAGGCCTTTCGCAGCGTGGTCATGGAGATGACGGGCGGGGAGGACGGCTCCACGAAGGATTTGGGTGCCTATCTGGAGTTTTTGCGGAATCACGGCATCGCCATCGCCTTCGATCGCTTCGGGCAGGGGCAGTTTAGCGGCCCCCGGCTTCTGGCCATGGAGCCGGATATTATCAAAGTGGATATGGAGCTGATCCAGGGGATACACGAAAGCCCCGACAAGAGAAAGCTGGTGTCCGGCTTAGTGGAAGCCTGCCATAAGAAGGGCATCGCCCTCATCGCCGAAGGGGTGGAAAACGCCCAGGAGCTGGCCTGCGTGATGGAGCTGGGCCTAGACTATGCCCAGGGCTACTTCTTGGGCCGGCCCGATTATCAGTTCAAAGAAGTGAGCCATTTAGCCCGGGAACAGATCCGCAAGACCTGCAAGCGTTAGAAATTTATTCCGGTTACTGGAAAAACGGGAACTTTTTTTCATCCTCTGCGTCTTTTGAGTTAACTAAGATATTTTAGGAGGAATTCATATGAAAAAGCTGCTTTCACTTGCCCTGGTTTTCGCCCTGGGGTTCAGCTTGCTTTGCTTCCCGGCCAGCAATGCCGCGGCAGCAGGCACGGAAAAGCTTTTCCTCCATGTGGGCAGCCCCATTGCCCTCTCGGACGGAGCCATTCTGCCCATAGACAAGGAAAACCCTGATCTGGTCCCCCTGATCCATAAGGATCGCACCTTAGTACCCCTGCGCTTTATCAGCGAATTCTTCGGTGCCAAGGTCGACTATAGGGCCGAGACCAAATCCGGCCTGGTAGAGGTGGACGGTAAGTCCCTGGAATTCCCCGTGGGGGAGAGCTACTTTCTCCTGAACGGAGAAAAGGTGACCCTGGACACCGAGGCTATGAACATCGCCGGGCGCATTTTCCTGCCCCTGCGGGCCCTTTGCGAAGAGGCCCTGGGCCTTACCATCGACTATAAGGACAGCGTCATTGCCATAGGCGCGGGCATCACCTTAGACCAGGCCACCCTAGACGCCGTTAAGGGCCAGATCGGCTCCTATGTCAAGGTGACCAGCCTGGCCGCCTTGAAGGAATACGTTACCGTGGGACAATACGGCTACGTGTTCGGCGGCGATAAGTTTGCCCCCGGTGCTACGGCAGTGGCAACTGCCGATGAAGCGGTTCCTGCCGATGCACCCACCGCAGCACCCACGCCTCCCACAACAGAACAGGCCAACGCAGGCGGCGTGGCGGAAGACGGCAGAGGCTCCTCCGAGGGCGACTACTCCGCCACCAACACCCAGGTGGAGGGGGTAGACGAGGCCGACATCATCAAGACAGACGGCACCTATATCTACCTTTTGGGCGGCAGCCGCCTCAAGATCGTAGAGGCTGGGAGCAAGATGGCCCTGGTGAATGACCTGCCCTTTGAGGAAAACAGCTATGTCCAGGAAATGTACGTGGATAAGGACAGGCTGGTGGTGGTGGGTACCCGCCATGAAGAGGGTTCTGGCGGTGGCTATCCCATCCCCTACGCCGAGGACGGTGCCACGGTTGACAGAGCATCCATCATGCCCTATTACGGAAAAACCTTCTCCTTCGTCAGCGTGTACGACACCAGCGATATCCAAAACCTGGAGATCCTGCGCAGCTTCGAGATCGAGGGCTATATCACCGCCACCAGAAAGGTGGGGGACGACCTTTATCTTCTCACCAACCTCTCCCTTTGGAATTTAGACGGCAGCGACCCCAGACCCCTCATGGGCGAGAACGGCAAGCGCCTTCCCATGCCTGTGGACGATATCATGATCTGCCCCGGTCAGGTGGCCGAGCAGTATCTCACCCTCTCCGCCATGGATATCCGTGACGAAGATGAGGCCGTGGCCAGCGAAACCATCGCAGGGGGCGGCTACACCACCTATATGTCCACCCAAGCCATGTATATCGGAATGCCCGAGTACACGGAAAAGGGCGGCGAGATTCTAAAAATCGCCAAGTTCGCCGTGGACGAGGGGAAGATTGGCTATGCCGGCACAGGCCAGGTGAAGGGCTCTCTTAATAACCAGTTCTCCATGGATGAGCAGGATGGCTTCCTCCGGGTGGCCACCACCGTTTGGGATAACGAGAGCAAAAATAACCTCTACGTGCTGGACGAAAACATGAATGTCTGCGGCTCTGTTTTAGGCTTTGCCCCCACAGAGCGTATCTACTCCGTGCGCTTCATGGGGGACAGGGGCTATGTGGTCACCTTCCGCCAGACGGACCCCCTCTTCGTCTTCGACCTTTCCGACCCCACAGCCCCCAAGATCACTGGGGAGCTGAAGGTGCCCGGCTTCTCCTCCTACCTCCATCCTGTGACGGAGAATATCCTCTTAGGCGTGGGTAACGATGTGCAGGATCTGTATATCAAGGACGGCAGCGGCAAGGAAGTGGTGGTGGGCCAGCGCACAGGCGGACTAAAACTCTCCCTCTTCGACGTGTCCGACATGGGTAAGCCCAAGGAGATCGACAGCCTGATTCTTGGCGACCAGGGTTATTCCGAGCTGCTGTATAACCACAAGGTGGCCATGTTCAAAAACAGCGAGAGCTTTGTGGCCTTCCCCGCCGACCTTTACAGCAATAGCAAGGAAGAATCCTTTAACGGCGCCCTTCTGGTGAGCTATCAAAGCAACAAGCTGGTGGAAAAGGGCCGCATTGAAGGAGCGGAGAACGCCTACTATGACGCCACCGACGGCTACTACTTCGGCCAGCGGCTGGTCTATATCGGCGACACACTCTATTACGCCCAGGGCAGCCTCCTGCGCAGCTTCGACCTGGACACCCTTAAGGAAACCGGCAGCTTGAAGCTTTCCAAATAAGTCGAGACTGTCTCATAAGTAAAAGAAAACGGGGGCATCGTGGTCATCACGGTGCCTCCCTTCTGTTTGGAGAGCGCCTAAGAGGCGACCATTTAACGGAAAAAGTTTCCGTATGATACTTTTTCCGCACATCTACTTTCCTTTCCGGGAAATATATGCTAAAATCATAGGAACTCAGTCTGAATTCTGAAAGAAATTGGGTGTTTTAAGATGAGCAGCTTTTTAAAAGAGCGGTTCCAGGGGGAATCGGCCCATCAGTTGCGCTACGTCTTCGAGCTGGCTGGCGACTGGATTTTCGAGCTGAGAGAAGACCACCAGATCACCTTTTGCTACAAAGGGGAGCAGGTGCCTGACCCTGCCCAGCCGGAACAGTACGTCGGCCGACCCATCG
>JAVBLH010000012.1:0-25083 GCA_031553635.1 Evtepia sp.
GTCTGCCCTCCAAGGTTGCCCGGCAAAAGTCTGCGACTTTCCCCGTTCACCCTCTGCGGACTGCCTTATTGACCTGCTCCGCCCTCTGCGCGCTTCTACATTTCCCTATACATTCCCACCGCCGCCTCTTTCGAGGCGTGCTCTGAAACGGTGAGTACCTCCACCTTCAGGCTGCGGGGGCCGAACTGCATTTCGATGAGGTCCCCCACCTTCACCTCGTAGGAGGCTCTGGCTACCCGGCCGTTGACGGAGACCTTGTCCTTGTCGCAGGCCTCGTTGGCCAGGGTGCGCCGCTTGATGATGCGGGAAACCTTTAACCATTTATCCAAACGCATGGGCAAACCTTCTTTCTCAGGCGGGACCGGGCACGGCCCCAAAGCTCTGGAAGGGCAGCATAATCAGCACGGCCTTCCCCAAAATATAGCGGGTATCCACAGGGCCCAGGCGCTCGTCCCGGCTGTCGTCCGAGGCGTTGCGGTTATCCCCCATGACAAAAACGCTGCCCTGGGGCACCTCGCAGTGGGTGATGTTCAAATAGGAGCTGCCGGGCTCCAGCATCATCTCACCCAGGTAGGGCTCGGGAAGGACCTCGCCGTCTACATAGACCAGGCCCTGGCTGTAGTCGATGTCCACGGTCTGGCCCCCGGTGGCGATGATGCGCTTCACGATGGGCTCCGTGGTATTGCCAAAGGGTTTGGTTAAGACCACCACATCACCCTGGCTGGGGGTGAAGAAGGCGCTCTGGAGGAGGAGCCTGTCCTGGTGGTGGAGGGAGGGCACCATGGAGGAGCCGTCTACAGAGATGATACGCCCGAAGAAGGTGAAGGCCACAATGAGGATCACCAGGGCGAAGGTTAAGGCTTGGAGCCAGGAGAAGAGGTCGTTTTTTAAGGATAGATAGAAAGGAAGTTTTTCCTTTATCTCCTCAGTAGTTGTGTTTTGTTCAGGCACCGCAAGGGCCTCCTTTCGGGGGGGATTCAAACTTTACATAGTATACTCTGAATATTTGGAATATGCAAGGGTGGGGATAGTGGGTATGCGGTTAATTGACGTTGTCACCACCCCGCCCTATGGGCACCCCTCCACAGGAGGGGAATTGTGTACTACTGTGAGGCAGCGGAAAACTCAACCCGTATCCCCCGTCCTAATTCCCCTCCTGTGGAGGGGTGGCACGCAGTGACGGGGTGGTTAACCTTCCAGCGCAGCGCGCCCAGGGCTTGGTGTTTCTTTACCCAAGACCCACAGAAAAAAAGGAAAACGGCACCACCAAAAACAGTGGCACTCACTGGGTGAAAACGGGCGCGCCACAAGGCATGACCTTGCCAAAGCCCAAGCAATGGGCCTACCCCTTCAGCCGATGGAGGGCAACCCCCTCCACTCCAGAGAGCATCTTCGCCTCCCGCCCATGGCAGGAAAAAAGCAAGATCTGCCGCTCCTGGCCTAACTCCCGCAACAGCCCCAGGGCCATGGCCGCCCGCCTGTCGTCAAAGGCCGCCAGCACATCGTCCAGCAAGAGGGGAGCCCCCAGGGGATCGGGCAGCACCAAATCGCAGATGGCAAGACGCAGGGCCAGATAGAGCTGATCTGTGGTGCCCTGGCTCAACACGGCGGAGTCCCGGAGGGAAACGCTCCCCGCCGCCTCCACCCGGGCGGAAAAGTCTCTGTCTAAGATCACGCCCCCGTAAGCCCCGCCGGTGAGCCGGGTGAAATACTGGGCGCAGCGGGCCGAAAGCCGGGGGGAAAAGCCCGCCCGAAGAGCCTGCTCCGCATCGCTGAGGACTTGAATGGCCAGGGTGAGGGCCTCGTATTCCAGGTTCAGCCGCGCAAGCTTTTGGCGGGTTTCTAACAAAGCCGCCTCCAGCTTCGTGGGGTCTCCCAGCTCCTGCAAGCGGCCCTGGAGGAGGGCCAATTGCTGCCTGTGGGTCTGTAAATCCGCCTCGGTGTCCCGGGTCTCGGTGGAGCGGAAGGACACGTCGGAGAGCTGGTCGGAAAGGAGGTCAAAGAGCTGCCGGGCCGCCTTCTCCCGGGCCAGGGCGGCCTCCACCACGGCGTCCTGCCGCTCTAAGGGCTCCTGCATCTGGGCCAGCTCCTGGGAGAGGGCGTCGATCTGTTCCCTGTCCCGCCGGTCGGAGCGGACCCGCCAGATATTCCCCACCACAAAAACCACCACAAAGAGGCACAGGGCCGCCGAGAGGGTGGGCAGGGACAAATATTCATGAAGCTTGGGCTGGAAGGAGCCCATCACCAGGATGACAGAAAGAAAGGTGCCGAAGAGGGACAGGGATAAAAACCACCGCCGCCGCAGCCGGATTTCAGACGCAAAGCCCGCCATCTCGTCCTCCAGGGCCCAGATGGTCTCCTGGCCCCGGTCGGCAATGCGGGTCTCCAGGGCGTCGATTTGCAGCTGGGCGGCGTCCAATTCCGCGGCGGCCTCGGCCCAGCGCCTGTCGATGTCGGCCCTGTGGGCATCGGTGGCCCGGGCGTCCTCCTCCCAGAGGGTCTTGCTGCGGTTTTCCTCCTGGTCTATGGTCTCCTCCAAAAAGAGCCGCTGCTGCCACAGGCCCGAAACCTGGGAGAGCTGCTCCTCCAGGGCCTGGCACTGGGCCTCCAGCTGGGGGATGCGGCCGCTCTTCTGAAAGCGCCTGGCCCGGAGCCATTCCCGCAGCCTGCCGTCGGCCTGGGTCCAGGAGACCCCCTCCTCCCCGGAAGACAGTAGGGCGGCAATCCGCTCCTCCAGCTCGGGATTTTCCGAAACGGCCAGCTGGCTCTGGCGGATGAGGAGGGAGCGGGCAAAAACCTCCCGGCCCACCCCCAACAGCCGCCTGCCTACATTATCGCCGGTGAGGCCGGGGACTTCCTGACCCGTGTCGTCGTAGAGGGCCACAAATTTACCTCCGGGGCTGCCGTCGGCCCAGCTGCGCCGCAGGGTCATGGGCCTATCGTCAAAAGTACAGGTAATGGCCCCCTCCATGGGGGCGCCGTTCCAGGGGCGGTAGCGGGTCCTCTCCGCCGGGGCCCCCTTCTTATCCCGCTCCCGAGAGGGAAAGCCGTAAAGCATGGCCACCAAAAAGGCGCACCAGGTAGACTTGCCCGCCTCGTTGGGCCCGGAAAACAGGTTCAGCCCCGGGGCGAGGGTCAGGGTCTCGTTGCGCAGCTTGCCGAAGGTGGCAGTCATGGAATGCAGAATCATAGAGGCTCCTCCCCTCCTTCCAGGGCGCCCAGGCCAAAGCGCAGGGCCAGCTCCAGCTTCTCCCGCTCCTCGGGGCCGGCGCCCACCATGCGGTGGTGCAGATTGCGCAAAAAGAGGCCCGTAAGCCCCTCCTCCTCCCGCCGGGCCCAGAGATCACGGGAGGGGTGGGTGCGGTCCTCCAGGGTCACCTGGTAAAAATAGGGGGCGGCCAGCTTTAGTAGTGCCTCGGTGGGCAGGGCCCCCTCCCCGTCCCGCTCCCCGGTGAAGGCAATGCGCACAATGTCCGGGCTGGGGGTAGAGGGCAGCACCCGGCGCAGGGCAGAAACCTCGGCCTCCCCGGCCTTTAGGGGGACGGTAAGCTCCCTGTACTGCCGCAGGTAAAGGGGCTGAAAGCTAAGGCCCAGAGTCCGCCCGTCTGTGGTGCCCAATAAAACCCCTTTCTCCCCCAGCTCGTCAAAACCCCGCCCCTGGGGACAGCCGGGATAGGCCCAGTAAGTCCGCCCCGCCTTCTGTAGACCCGAGGCGCTGTGGACATGACCCAAGGCCAGGTAATGAAAGCCCGAGGCCTCTATTTCCTTGGGGGCGATGGACCCGTAGGGGGAGGGCGCGGTGCCTACCTCCCCGTGGAAGCAGCCGAAGTGGAGCCCGCCCCCCAGGGTGGGGCTGTGGCCGGCCAGGGGAGAGTCCCCCCTGTGGCTCCCGGTAAAGGCGCTGCCGTAAACAGTACAGCCCAAGTGGGGCAGAGGGATGGCCGTAACTCGATGGGAGCGGAAAATATGTACGTGATGGGGCCAGGTGAGCCGGGCGTAGGGGGAATCGTCGGTATAGGGGTCGTGGTTTCCCGGGGCGATGAAGATCTCGGCGGGGATCTCCTCCAGCATACGGCGAAAGGCCCGCAGGGTCTCGGGATAGACGCGCCTGCCGTCGAAGAGGTCTCCGGTGAGGAAGACCAGGTCTGCGCCCTCCTCCCGGGCCAGGAGGGAAAAGCGGTCTAAAAGCTCCCTCTGCTCGCCCCGGGCCTTGGCGGCCTGGGTGGGAGAAAGGGAGAGAAAGGGGGAATCCAAATGAAAGTCGCCCCCGTGTAAAAAGCGTAAAAGCATAAGGGTTCACCCCATGTTTCATAGAAATTGTCCGTGGCGGAGAAACCACCCCGCCCTATGGGCACCCCTCCACAGGAGGGGAATTGTGTTCTCCTGTATGGCAGAGGAAAATCTCCAACCGCATCCCTCGTCCAATTCCCCTCCGTGGAGGGGTGGCACGCAGTGACGGGGTGGTTTTCCGCCCACCGGGGCCTGGGCCCTTCTAGTCGCGAATATCCAAACGCTGGACATCCAAACACCGCCTGGTCTGGGTATCAATGGTAAAGAGCACGCAGTCCATCTTCACCGGCCCCGGGGCGGGCTGGTAGCGCTGGGGCAGCCCCCCTAAAAAGCGGTTAATGGACTGCTTGGGATGGATGCCCAGCACGGACTGAATGGGCCCCGTCATGCCCAGATCGGTAACAAAGCCGCAGCCTGCGGGCAGCACCTGGCAGTCTGCCGTGGGCACGTGGGTGTGGGTGCCCCAAAGGGCCTGAATGCGCCCGTCTAAGTGCCAGGCCATGGCCCCCTTTTCGCTGGTGGCCTCGGCGTGAAAGTCCACTAAAATCACATCGGCCCGGCAGCTGTCCAAAAGCTTATCCGCCGTCAGGAAGGGGGAGTCTAAATTCGAGTTCAGCTCCAGCCGCCCGCAAAGGTTCAGCACCCCGATGGAAAGGCCCCCCGGCCCTTCATAGACCCCCAGGCCCCGGCCGGGCAATTGGGGGGCGAAGTTGGCGGGCCGGAGGATATTGGGCTGATCCTCCAGGTAGTCGGCGATCTGAATTTTGTCCCAGGTGTGGTTCCCCAGGGTGATGACATCGGCCCCGGCGTCGAAAAGCTCCTCGGCATGATGGGGAAAAAGGCCCACCCCGGCGGCGTTTTCGCCGTTGACCACGGTGAAGTGGATTTGATGGAGTTTTTGCAGGGTACGCAGGTGCTTAGAGAGGAAGACCAGGCCCCCCTCCGAGACCACGTCCCCCACGGCTAGGATACGAAGTTCCATAGAGATCTCCTATTTCTGGTTGGGATGCATCTATTATAAGGTATTTTTTGGGGATGTGCAAGGCTTGGGGATTTTGGTTCTGCCATCTTGGCAGGCAGTTGGTTTTGTTTTATACAGGCAAGAAACACCAAGCCCTGGGCGCGCTGTGCTGGAAGGTTAACCACCCCGTCACTGCGTGCCCTTCTTCCATGTGGCTTCCCATGATCTTATCAAATTGTCCACTGGCCAATTTGACCTCCACAGGAGGGGAATTGTGTCCTACTGTGAAGCAGAGGAAAACCAAAATCGCATCCCCCGTCCTAATTCCCCTCCTGTGGAGGGGTGCCCAAAGGGCGGGGTGGTGACCACGTCAGTTAGCCGCGTACTCCCATGTGGCAGACTCACCCCCCCACAGGCAGCCTGCCTGTAAGATCAAAAGGGAACCAGGCCCGGCCTTGCCTCTACTCCCCACCCTGACCGGGTTGGTTCACCCCAAAATAACACTCCAATATTTGGGAAGCAACCCCACCCAATTCCGACCCTGCGCCCCCCTTTTCCACCACAATGGCCAAAGCCACCTGGGGATTTTCATAGGGCGCGAAGCAGACAAACACCGCGTTGGCCTCATCCTCCTTAGAAACCTGGGCAGACCCCGTCTTGGCCCCCACCAAAATCCCCGCCGCTCGTAAATCGGCGAAGTAGGGTGCCACAGACCCCTCGGTGGTCACCGCCAGCATCCCCGCCTTCACCGCATCCCAGCTCTCCGGGGCCAGGGAGAGGGTATCCAGGGTGCGGGGGCTGTAGGTCTTCAAAAGGGTTTCGCCGTCGTGGGAGCGGATTTCCTTCAAAAGGTGGGTTTCCAGCCGGGTGCCGTCACTGGCCAGGGTGGCGGTAAAGGCGGCCAATTGCAGGGGGGTAAAGCGGTTGTTCTCCTGGCCGATGGCGGCGGAAAGGACGCTGCCCTCGTACCAGGTTTGGCCCAGGGACTTGGTATAGGCGGGCCCCGCCACCACCCCTTTTTCCTCCCCGGGCAGCTCTATGCCCGTCTTCTCCCCCAGGCCAAAGCGCCGGGCATACTCCTCCAGCTTCTCTATCCCCAGGCGGCGGCCCACATCGTAGAAAAACACGTTGCAGGAATCGGCAATGGCCTCGGTGACGTTCTCCAAGCCGTGGGTGCGGCCCTCCTGGCGGGTGAGCCAGCAGAGGGGCTGGGGGCTCTTGTAATAGCGGTAGCGCCCGGTGTCCAGAATCTGTGTCTCCGGGGTGATGATTCCCTCCTCTAAGGAGGCCGCCGCCGTGACCATCTTAAAGGTGGAGCCCGGGGCGTAAGTCCCCTGTAAGGCCCGGTTTAAGAGGGGCTTTTTGGGGTCGGCGTCCAGGGCAGTATAATCCGCCGAAAAGCTGGCCAGGGAAAAGCTGGGGTAAGAGCCCAGGGCCAGCACCCCCCCGTCCCTGACGTCCAAAAGGGCAAAGGCCGCCCCCTGGGCCTGGGGCAGTGAGCCCATAGCCTCCGCCAAAACGACTTCCGCCTGCTCCTGCAAGGCCAAATCCAGGGTGAGGCAAACCTGATCTCCGGGCTTTGGCAGGGTCTCATAGGTCTCCCCCACCACCCGGCCCTCTTTGTCTCTCTCCTGGGTGCGGACGCCGGGCACCCCGTGGAGCTGCGCCTCAAAGACCTGCTCGATGCCGTCCTTCCCAATCCGGGCGTCCATGGCGTAGCCCAGGGGCCCATAGGCCGCCCACTCTCCCTCGTCCATCTGCCCCACCCGGCCTAAAATATGGGCGGCGGCGGCGGTTTCATACTGCCGCTTGGCAGAAGGGGTCAGGATAATACCGGGCAGCCCCCGCTCCTTCACCCGGGTGATGAAGTCTATCTCCGCCCCCTCTAAAAAGAGGTAGGGGCTGTAGGTGATTTCCTTGGTTCTAAGGGCGCACTCATACAACACCCCCACCACCTGCCGCCGGGTTTGGGGGGGCAGCTGGGGCGTAAGGCCATATTCCTCCCCCAAAAGGGCCAAAAGATCCCCGGCCTTCTGGGGGGCGTCTATATCCAGCCGGGCCAAATAGTCCTCAAACCGGGCCCGGGCCGGGGGAGAGGCCCCCTCCAGGGTGTACCCGTAGGGCGCAGCGGGGGAGACGGGCAGGGTATCTGTCCAACTAAGGCCCAGCTCCCGACAGAGCTCCAAAAGGGCGAGAATGGTCTCCTCCTTAGAAGCCCCCATCTCATGTAAGTCCAGGGTCACGGTGTAGGAAACGGCGTTTCCCACCAAAAGGGCCCCGTTCCTGTCCACGATCTCCCCCCGGACAGCCTCCACCTTTTGGGTTTTTAAGAGATTACGCATAGACTGGGCCAAATAGTCCTGGCCGTGGACCACCTGGAGGAGAAAAAGCCTTCCAATAAATACCAGCATCACCGCAAAAAAAAGCACCAGCAGCATGCGGTAGCGCCGTTTTCGTCCTGTTTCCGTCATGGATACGCCCTCCTGAGAAAAAGGCCGCCGCCCCATTTTGCCACCCAAAAGCGGCATAAAAAGTAGGCAGGGGGCAGGAAAAGCAGGGTGATAAACCCCTCCCGCCCGGCGATGAGGGCCAGGGAAAGGGCCCCGCCCTCCCCCCGGGCCAGGGCGCCGGGCAGCTTAAGGAGAAAGAGGAGCAAGAGCCCCCCCAGCACCATAAAAAAGGCCCCGGAAAGATCTCGCGGCAGGCCAAAACGCGCCGGCAGCACCCCGGCCAAAAAGCCCAACAGGGCCAGGAAAAAGGGCAAAAATCCACCGGCAGCAGGGTTCAAAACCAGCATCAGCACCCCGGCCCAAAGGCCCAAGCCCGCCCCCAAATAGTCCCCCAGGAAAAAGCCCAAAAGCAAAACCCCAAGGGGCAGCAAGAGGGGGGTGGGCAGGGGCAGCCCGCGAAAGGCCAGGCCCCCCAAGAAAAACCCCTCAAAAAAGGCCAAAAATAGAAGGAGGAGGCCATGATAGAAAAACAGCCGCCAGGTGTTAGGCTGATTCATAAAACGACCTCCTCACTCATGGACAGAAAAATCCGTAATCACAAACACCTGGGACAAATCCGCCACCTCCGCCGCCGGGCGCACCACCCCAAAGGCCTCCATACCCCCGGGGTCTTTGTCCACCCGGGTGAGTGTCCCCACCAGAAGGCCCGAGGGGTAAAGCCCCTCCCCGGAGAGGGTCAGCACCTCGTCCCCCGGCCCGGCCTGGGTGTCCAGAGGCAGAAAGGAAAGTTTTAATTGGCCCTTGGGCAAAAGGGAAAAATCCCCCGTTAAAAGCCCCGGCTCCCTGACTTCTCCGGCAGAGGTGCCACCCATGGAAAAGCCCGGGTCAGAAACCAAAATTACCTGGGCCCAGTGGCTCCCCAGAGACTCCACCACCCCCAGCAAAACCCCGGTGGAGGACACCACGCAGTCCCCGGAGGAAACCCCCTCCGCCTCCCCTTTTCCTATGGTGAGGCAGGCGCGCCACTGGTCGGGGCTGCGGGCGAGGATCGTGGCGGCTTCAAACTGAAAGTCCCGCCGTTTGGCCCGCAGGTCTAAGAGCTCCCGCAGCCGGGCGTTTTCCGCCAGGGCCGCGGCACTCTCCCGGATTTCGCCCTCCAGCTGAGAAACCTTCACCAAAAGGGCCTCCCGCTCCAGCCGCAGGGCTTCATAAGTGACGGCCTCGCCGTAGAGATGCCCGGCATTCTCCCGCAGGAAGAAGCCCACCTCCTGAAAGGGCCGGGCCACGGTCATAGCCGCCTCCTGAAAGGGCCCTGCCCGCGACCCAAAAAAAACAGAAAATGCCGCGGCCATGAGACAGAGGGACAGGGCTGCGCCAACCATCCATATTCCCTTGTGCCGCAGCAGTTTTTTCAAATGCGTATCTCCTTATGTTTCAGAGGCCAGCCCCAGGCAGGAGACCCCAAAGTCCTCCAAAATCAGCCCCAGACGGCAAACAGGCAGGCCCATCACAGTAAAGTAGTCCCCAAAAATCCCCGAGACCAGAAGGGCCCCAAAGCCCTGGATGCCATAGGCCCCGGCCTTGTCCATGGGCTCCCCGGTGTCGATGTAGCGGCGAATCTCCAGGTCGGAAAGGGGCCGAAACCGCACCGAGGCGATCTCGTGGGTGGTGATCATCTTCTCCCCCCTACGCACCGTCAGCCCTGTAAACACCTCGTGGCTGCGGCCCGAAAGGGATTGCAGCATAGCGAAGGCCTCTTCCCGGGAGGCGGGCTTGCCTAAAATCCGCCCGTCTATGGAGACCACGGTGTCCGAGGCGATCACCAGGGTCTCGGGGGGCAGCTGCCCGGCGGCCAAATCGGCTTTCTCCCGGGAGAGGGTCTCCACCAAAGCCCCGGGCTCCGTGATAGGAAAGGCGCTCTCGTCTAAATCCGGGACGAAAACCTGGAAGGAAAGGCCCATGCGGCCCAACAGCTCCTGCCGCCGGGGGGAGGCCGAGGCCAATACGATGGGGATAGCCTTATTCTGTACCAAATGGGTCAAAATCATTCCACCTTTCTGGCATAAAGTCCCCGGGTAAAGTCCGGTGGCGTAAAATCCCCCATGCCCTTGTACCGCCGCAGAACCTCGACGCAGGTTTCCGCCGTCTCCGTGGTGAAGGAGAGCCGCCCCGCCCACAGGCCCAGGGCCGAGGCTTCCTCCAGCTTATCCCCCCAGAAGAGGGTCTTGGCGTTGAACACCTCCGACCGGCAGCCCGGTGCAGGCAAAACGGGAAAGACCTCCCCCCGCCTGTCCACCAGCTGGGATGCCCCGGGGGAACAGCTCCGCGAGGATTTACAATCCCGGCAGGACTTACAGCCCCCGGCCCGGTTCTTGGGCAGGCACTGCTGGGTGAGCATCATGGAAAGCCGCCCGTAGAGGATGGCCTCCAGGGGGATGGGCTTATCCAAATCCCGAATCTGGGAAAAGTTCAGCTCAAAGGAAGACGCGGCGGAGACAAAGCCCCGCCCCGCCATGGCCTCTAAAGTACTGCTGTTAAACAGGTTGAGGCCAAAGTCTCCCCGCATGTTAAGCCCCCAATCCCGGCAGAGGGGCACCAGGCCCCAGTTGCCCACAAGGGCGTCTTCTATCCCCAGCCCCCGGCAAATCTGCACCGCCTCTTCCAGGGCCGCAATCTCGGCATCCCACAAAATCCGGGG
The DNA here is from genome assembly GCA_031553635.1 of Evtepia sp. Lineage (GTDB taxonomy): Bacteria > Bacillota > Clostridia > Oscillospirales > Oscillospiraceae > Evtepia. The sequence continues at coordinate 10,400 of JAVBLH010000012.1, forward strand.
CAGGGTGATGGCAAAGACGGTGTCGGGAAACCGGGCCATATAGTCCGCCACGAGGGCAGAATTCTCCGCCGCCTCCCCCGCAGGCAGGTACAGCACAGCGGGCTTCTGTTCCAAAAGGGCATCAGAAAGCTGGGAGAGGCAGTAGAGGGACACGGTGAATTCCGGGGTGCGCGCCTCGTAGCTCTTAGGCTTTACGGGCGCAAAGAGAGGCACCCCCACAGAAATCGGCATGGTGCGCAGGGCGGTGATCTTCTCCACCGCCTCCCGCCGCAGGGCGTTGAGGGCAGCCCGGGGCAGGGAAAGCCCTTCGTCCAAGTCCGCCTCCACAGCCGCCGCATAAAACACCGTCCCCCCGGTTTTCGAAAGCTGCTCCCGGACTTCCTCGGGGGTGAGAGGACGGTTCCGGGCCATCTCAGGCACAGGGCCGGGGAGGGTGGCGGAATTCCCGTCCCCGTCCCAAACCCGAAGGGAAACGGGGGCATTCAGCCGCGCGGTGAGCTGGAAGGAAAGGGGCACGGTGGGGGCTTCCTTCCCGGTATAGATGGCCCGGGCCTGTTCTAAGAGGGCCTCGCTCATCCGCTCCCCCTCGGCCCGGCGGCCCAGCATTTCGGGCCCTTTTTTTCCTGCAAAATACCCCTGGGTAAAGCCCTCACGAGAAAAGGCGGCTTCCAGGGTTTTCTCCTCGTCCTTCGTAGGCTCCCGGCCCTCCCGGAGGGCGTCGGCGTAGATCTTTGTCACCAGGGAAACATACTCCGGCCGCTTCATCCGCCCCTCCAGCTTCAGGCAGGAAATCCCCAAGTCCGAGAGGGTTTCCAGCTGCCCCGCCAGGGACAAATCCTTGAGGGACAGGGGGTAAGAAGGCGCTTCCCCCGCCTGGCCGCTGTAAGCTAAGCGGCAGGGCTGGGCGCATAACCCCCGGTTCCCGCTGCGCCCCCCCAGAAGGGCCGAGAAGTAGCACTGGCCGCTGTAAGACATGCAAAGCGCCCCGTGGAGGAAAACTTCCAGCTCCACAGGGGCGTCTTTGGAAAGGGTACGGAGGGCATCCAGGGAGAGCTCCCGGGAGAGCACCACCCGGGTAAGGCTCAAATCCCGGCAGAACTCCAAGCCGGGCCTGTTGTGGATAGTCATCTGGGTAGAGGCGTGGAGGGGGGTGTCCGGGAAGCACTGTTTCAACAGGGTCAAAAGCCCCAGATCCTGAACGATGATGGCGGAGACCCCTAGGTTCACAGCCTGGGAAGCCGCCTGGATAGCCCCGGGCAGCTCTCTGTCTGTCACCAGGGTGTTCAGGGTGAGAAAAAAGGGGACACCACGCAGGCGGCAGGCGTCGGACGCCGCCACCAAGTCTTCCCAGGTGAAATTTTTCGCCCCACGCCGGGCGTTAAAGTCCCCATAGCCCAGGTAGATGGCTCCGGCCCCGGCGCGCAGTGCTGCCAAAAGTGCCTCGGGGGAGCCGGCGGGAGCTAAAAGCTCAGGTGTTTGCAAGCTTATCTGTCCTTCTTATCCTTCTGGAGGAGGAAGATCTCCCGCTTGGCCTCGGAGAGCTCGTTTTTCAGCCGGGAGGCCTCGTCCAGATATTCCTTCAACTGGCGGCGGAGGTTATCGGCCCCTTCCCGCTCCTTAAAGTACTTGTCGCAGATGTTCATGGCGGTGAGGACGGCGGCGTCCACCATCGCCAAATTTCCGCCGTCGGACACCTGGCTCAGCTCCTGGTTCACATGGGCGGCAAGCTGGTGGACATAGGAGGAATCCTCCTCCGCCACCAGGGTATAGGTTTGGCTGCCTATGGTTACATTGACGCGGTTACTCATGGTGAAACCTCCCAAATTGATACTATTCTACCCTCCAAGGCCGGAGGGCTATGTAGTCTTATCCACATTATATCATAAGAATGTGGATGGAAAAGAGGAAATCTAAGAAAATTCACCAAATCTCTTTGGAAAACGATTTTTATTTACGCGGGGAGCGGGGATATGTTAAAATAGTAGGACGCAAATCCTCCGGGCACCAAAACCCCGCCTTAGCAGCCCGGTAAAATCTCACGATAGAAAGGGGGCGTCCCCTTGCCAACCGACTTTCTCTTCCCCGGCGGCATCCTCTCCCTCCCCCGGGAGGCCGCCAGCCGCCTCCTGCAAAAAGGTGAGGGGGACGCCGCCCTCCTATACCTGGCCCTCCTCTCCGGCCAGAGCCCCAACCTGCCGGAAGACCGCCGCCGCAAGGCATATGAAACCCTGGTGGCCCTGGCCTTAGCCGACCCCCAGGCCGAGAGCATCCCCGCCAAAACCGTCAAGCCCGAGCCAGACGAGGCCCCCAACTACACCCCCGGCGACGTTTCGAAGGCCCTGAAAGAGGGGGGCTTTCCCCGACTGGTGGAGGAGCTCCAGCGCACCCTGGGGAAAATCCTCTCCCATAATGACTTGGTAACCCTGCTGCTGCTGACGGATTACCTGGCCCTGCCCCCCGAGGTGATCCTCCTTCTCACGGCCCACTGCACCGAAGAGGTGGCGAGAAAAAGCGGCCCGGGGCGCAAGCCCACCCTGCCCCAGCTGAAAAAAGAGGCCTTCCGCTGGCACAGGCTGGGGATAGACAGCCTGGAGGGGGCCGAAGCCTACCTGCGGGAGCGGGAAGCCTGGAGCCGGGAGTCCTTGGGCTTAGCCGCGGCTGTGGGCATCCAGGGCCGCCCTCCCATCGAGGCAGAGCGCCGCTATTTAGAAGCCTGGCGGGAGATGGGCTTTGGGGAAGAGGCGGTGCGCCTGGCCTATGAAAAAACCATCCTGAAAAAGCAGGCTATGAACTGGCCCTATCTAAACTCCATTCTGAAAAGCTGGCACCAAAAGGGCCTGCATACCATAGAGCAGGTAAGGGCCGAAGACGCGGGCCGGTGGAAGAAACCAAACATCCCCGTGAAGCCCGGGGGCGAATCGGCCCAGAACCCGGCCCAGCTGCAAAAAGATTTTGACCGCCTGGACAAGCTTCTGGGCGAGAGTGGCGGAGGTGAACCCTAATGGCTTACAGTGAAAGCGTCCTCACCCGGGCCCGGGCCCGATTAGAGGCTAGACGCCTGGAGGCCGAGACCAAGAGAGAGGCCCTGCGCCGCCAGGTCTACGAAACCCTCCCGGAAATAAGAGCCATGGACAGGGCCCTCCAAGCCGCGGTGCCCAAAGTCCTGGCCGCCGCCTTCCGCCAGGGGGAAGACCCCAAGGAGGCGGTGGAGGCCCTGCGCCGGGAGAACTTAGCCCTGCAAGAGAGGCGCGCCGCCCTCTTAACATCCAAAGGCTATGACCCCGCCGCCCTGGAGGAGAGCCCCCTCTGCCCCCACTGCGGCGACAGGGGCTACCAAGGGGCCTCCATGTGCGATTGCCTGCAAAAGCTTTGTACGGAGGAGCAGTTCAAGGAGCTGTCGCACCTATTAAACCTGGGGGACATGTCTTTTGACAAATTCCGCCTGGAGTATTACGGCACGGAGCCCTCCCCCCTCCACGGCCGCTCCCCCCGGCAGAACATGGAAAAGGTCCTGGCCTTCTGCAAGGCCTTTGGCAAAAACTTTGGCAAGGGCCCCGTCAAAAACCTGCTCCTCTACGGCGGCACGGGCCTGGGCAAAACATTTCTCTCCGCCTGTATGGCCCGCGAGGTCTCCCAGGGGGGGCATTCCGTGGTGTACGACACGGCGGGAAACATCTTCGCCCGGTTCGAGGAGCAAAAGTTCTCCCGAGATCAGGACGATGTCCGAGAGGCCCGGGACCTAACCCGCAAGTACCTGCGCTGCGACCTCTTGATTTTTGACGATTTAGGCAGCGAGCTGGCCACCCCCTTCATCCAATCGGCCCTGTATCAAATCGTCAATACCCGCCTCACCGAGGGCCTGGGGACCATCATCTCCACCAACTTCACCATGGAGGAGTTAGAGCGGCGGTATACGCCCCAGATCATCTCCAGACTAAGGGGAGAATACGAAGCCCTGCCCTTCTTTGGGGAGGATATTCGGCTGATTAAAAAGGGATAAGCCCATAAAAAACCCGCCGCAGGAAACGTAGCTTCCCGCGGCGGTTTTATATTCCTCAATCCTCCAGCAAAAGCCCCACGGGGCAGTGGTCGCTGCCGTGGATGTCCGGGTAGATTTGGGCGCCCTTCACCTTCTCCATCAGGCGGTTAGAGACGATAAAGTAGTCGATTCTCCACCCCACGTTGCGCTCTCTGGCCCCGCCCCGGTAGCTCCACCAGGAATAGGCCCCGGTAAGGGTGGGGTAAAGGGCCCGGAAGGTATCGGAAAACCCGGCGGCCAGTAAATCCGTCATCTTCCCCCGCTCCTCGTCGGTAAACCCGGCGTTTCTGCGGTTGGTTTTGGGGTTTTTCAGGTCGATCTCCTGATGGGCCACGTTTAAGTCGCCGCATAAAATCACGGGCTTCACGCAGTCCAAATCCAAAAGGTAATGGCGGAAATCGTCCTCCCACTGCATCCGGTAGTCCAGGCGGCGCAGCTCGTCCTGGGAGTTGGGGGTGTAGCAGCAGACTAAGTAGTAATCAGGGAATTCAGCGGTGATGATGCGCCCTTCCTTCCGGTGGATCTCGTCCCCAAAGTCGTAGGTGACAGAGAGGGGCGGCACCCGGGTGAAGATGGCGGTGCTGGAGTAGCCCTTCTTCTCGGCGCTGTTCCAAAAGAGCTGATAGCCCGGCAATTCCAGGGAGATCTGCTCCGGGTGGAGCTTGGTCTCCTGCAAGCAGAGGATGTCGGGGCCCAGGGCCTGGAAGGAGTCCAGAAAGCCCTTGTTCAAACAGGCCCGCAGGCCGTTGACGTTCCAAGAGATCAATTTCATTGGGGGGTCTCCTTTGTATTAGGCTTTGCCTATTACCTGTGTTTTTTGGGGGGGTGCTGCCATACTGGTCGATGGGTGTGTCTTACCGCCCTGGCAGGACGGGGGCGCTTGTCTTTTCAGACGGAACACCCTTTCTTTCGTAAGAAAGGGTGGAAAGAACGCCAAGGGGGCGATTCCTCCTTGGAACCCCCTAAAATGAAGTGGGTGCGGAGGCGCAGGTAGCGGGTGGGTCGTTACCTGAGGCAGTCACCACCCCGCCCTACGGGCACCCCTCCACAGGAGGGGAATTGTGTCCTACTGTGAGGCGGCGGAAAACCCCAAACCGCATCCCCCGTCCTAATTCCCCTCCTGTAGAGGGGTGGCACGAAGTGACGGGGTGGTTAACCGCCAGCGCAGCGCGCCCAGGGCTTGGTGTTTCGCCGCCAAAGAACCACAGAAAAAAGGAACACGGGACCACCAAAGACAGTGGCACTCACTGGGTGAAAACAGGCAGTCTGCCTGTAAAGCCAAAACCACCCACCTACCAGTATGGCAGACCAAAACCCCACCAGGGATTTCCCAAAGACAATCAGGAAATCCCTTCCAAAAAGTCCGCAACAGCCCCCAAGGGATTGGCCTCCAGGGACTCAATCTCCCCGGCATCCACCGCGGCGGCCACCGCAGGGTCCATGGGAATCCGGGCGATCACCGGCAGAGAAAGCTCCTGGGCCACGGCGTCCAAATGGCTCTCCCCAAAAATATGGTGCTCCGTGCCGCAGTTGTTGCAGCGGAAATAGCTGTAATTTTCAATGAGGCCGAAGATGGGCTTTTCCATCATGTTCACCATCTTCACAGCCTTCTGAATAATCATGGAAACCAGGTCCTGGGGCGAGGTCACCACCAAAATCCCCGTCACCGGCAGGGCCTGCAGCACCGTCAGGGGCACGTCGCCGGTACCCGGGGGCATATCCACAAAGAGGTAGTCCAAATCCCCCCAGATCACGTCCGTCCAAAACTGCTTCACCGCAGAGGCCAGGATAGACCCCCGCCAGATTACCGGGTCCGTCTCGTGGTTTAAGAGCAAGTTCAGGGACATGACGGCGATTCCGTCCCCGGTATACTCGGGAATCAGGCCCCGCTCCGTGCCCGTGGCCTTTTCGTGGAGCCCAAAGGCCTGGGGGATGGAGGGCCCCGTCAGGTCGCCGTCCAGAATCCCCACCTTATAGCCCCGCTTGCGCATGAGGGAGGCCAGGCAGGCGGTCATGGAGCTCTTGCCCACGCCCCCCTTGCCGCTCATCACGGGAATCACCCGGGCAATGCGGGACTGGGGATTGGGGGGCAGAATCAGGGCGTTGGGGTCTCTCTCGGCGCAGGAGGCGGCGCAGGTTTTACAGTCGTGGGTACAGGTCTCCGGGGTGGGTTCCTGATGGGTGGGTTGGTTGGGATTCTGAGACATCACGATCATCCTTTCTTTGGAAAAACCATGGGAAAATCACTTGTATTCATAGCTCCCGCCCCCAATGAACTCCCGAATCAAAGAATCCGGATGGAGCAGGGAGGGGGCCACGGGCTCGAAATACTCAAAGGCCCGAATCAGCATCGCCAGGTCCTCCCGCTTGGGGTGGTCAGAGGGCACTGCCCCGTAGGCCGCGTCTAACAGGGGCTTTGCAAAATTACGCATCACAGACACCTCATAGGGTATGGAGGAGTCGATGGTAATGGTGGCCCTGTCCTTATAGGGGTCGATATAAAGGGCCTCTCCCCGGCGAACGTTCTTCCACATTCTAAGAGTCTCCACCACCCCGGTGCCCCGGAACTGATAGTCCCGCATGGCCCGTCTGGTGAGGCGCATCCAGGGGCCCTTAAAGCGCATCTCGGCCCCCTCTAGAATATCCGACCGGGCGGAGATGTAGATCCCCGTGGCGTGGGGGTGGCGGCCATAGACTTCGTCGTTGAGGGCGTGGATGCCCTCAAAAATCGCCACCTCCCGGGGGCCAAGCCCCAGGGGATAGCTCAGGGACTCGTCCCTTTTCTGGCGGGTAAAGTCAAATTTGGGGACCCGGACCTCCTCGCCCCGCTCCAGGGCCTGAAAGTGGGCCAAAAGCAAGTCCATGTCCATGTAATGGGGAGACTCAAAGTCCACCTCCCCCGTCTCCGTCCGGGGGGCGTCCTCCTGGCTGACAGTGCGAAAGTAGTTGTCCATGGAAACGGTATGGGTTAAAACGCCTCTCTTCCGCAGCTCCGCCTCCACCTTCATGGCCGTGGTGGTCTTGCCCGAGCCCGAGGGGCCCGAGAGGAGCACAATGGGGCTCTGGTCGAGATTGTCGATCACTGCGTCGGCCGCGGCCTTCACCCGGTTTTCAAAGCCCAGGTCGCAAGCCGCCAAAAAGGCCTTGGGGTCTTTTTTAATGGCGTCGTTGATTTCCTTCAGCTGATAAGACATAGAAATCCTCCTGATTCAGGTCTCCGGGGGGTCTTGAGAGGCCGCCGCCGAAAACAAAAGAGATTTTTCCCCGCAAATACGAGATGCTTCCCGTAAATACTCCTGGGGATATTTGGGGTTAGCGTGGCGGCAAAGGCTGCCCCCTCCCGGGCCCATGATCTTGGTGACGCCCCCGGCCCCTAAGGAGAGGATGCTTTGGAGCTCCTCCATCATGACGATATTATATGTGCTTTCAAACCCGGGCTTGCACCAGCCCACATTTTCCAGCCCGCCGCTGATATATTTCTGGCGGTAGAGGTAATAGGGTCTGTACCCGGCCCGGCGCAAAGAGGCCCAGGCAAAGTCCAGCATGGCGGCCACCTCTCCTTCGGCAGGCAGGGGGACAGGGTCTTCGGAGAGCCGCGCCCCCTTCTTTTGGGCCAGGGTATGCACGGTGATATTCTCCGGGGCCAGAGACAAAACAGTATCCAAAGTCCGGCGAAAGCCTGGAAGGCTATCCCCCGGCAGCCCGGCGATCAAGTCCATGTTCACAGCCTCAAAGCCCGCCTGGCGCAAGAGGGGATAAGTCTCCAAAATATCCCGGGCGGTGTGCCCCCGCCCTATGGCCCGCAAAACGGCATCCTCCATGGTCTGGGGGTTGAGAGAAACCCGGGTGGTTCCGCCCGCTCGCAACACCGCCAGCTTCTCCGCGGTGATGGTATCAGGCCGCCCGGCCTCCACGGTGAGCTCCAGGCCGGGGGCGAGGGAAAAGGCCTCGTGAAGGGCGGAGAGTATCCGCTCCAGCTCCTGGGCCGAGAGGGTGGTGGGTGTCCCGCCCCCCAGGTACAGGGAGGTAACGGTAAGCCCCGCGTTTCGAACCGCCGCACCCGCCGCCGCGATCTCCAGCAGCAGGGCCTCCACATAGGGTGCCCGGAGCTTGTTGGCATTTCCCGCGGCGGAGATAAAGGAGCAGTAGCTGCACCGGCTGGGGCAGAAGGGAATGCCCACATAGAGGGAGATTTCCTTGGGGCCCAGGCGCTTCTTCACCTGTAAGCAGGCGGCGGCGCAGTCCATGGCCAAGTCGCAGCGGGGGGCGGAAACCCGATAGGTCCGGCGCAAAAGCCTGCGGGCCTGGGAAAAACCGGCCCCCTCTAAAATCGCCTTGGTGGGGATTTTCACAGGCCGCACCCCCGAGAGCATCCCCCAGGGCGGCTCCGATCCCTTTGCCTCGCAAGCCGCCAGGTAAAAGGCCTTTTGCAAAACCCGCCGCCGCAGCCGGGTTTCCTCCACCTCGGTAAGGGCCCCCTCCGGCAGCCTGACCCGGGCCAGCCGGGAATAGGTCTTGCCGGCAATCCGCAGTAAGGCCGTGGCGGTATAGACCCGCCTGCCGGGAAAAAAGGTCAGCTCCAGCTCCCCGTCCCCGCCGGGCGCCTCTTGGGGATAGGTGGGCCGCTCCTGGGGAAAGAGGGTAAGAAGGCTCTGCTCCACGGCGTATTTTTCCTGATGACCCCGGAAAAAGAGCTTCATGGAAGGGCGCTGAGGGCTTCCCGCACGTAGGGGTTTCTGGCCCGCTCGGCGTCTAAGGTGGTGGTGCCCTCATGACCGGGGTAAACGGCGGGGTTCCCCGGCAGCTGGGAGAGGCGCTTTAAGGACTGCTGCATCTCCCGAAAGCTGCCCCCGGCAAAGTCCGTCCGGCCGCAGGAGCCACGAAACAGGGTGTCCCCGGCGAAGAGGTGATCCCCCACTAAGAGGGACACGGAGCCCTTGGAGTGGCCCGGGGTGTTCATGACTTGAATGGTAAGAGAACCCAGGGTCAGGCTGTCCCCTTCGTTGTAGTAGTTCAGGCCGGGCAGGGCGGGCAGCTTCATGTAGTTCATGGCCGCGCCGCTGTGGTCCACCTCCTCGGGGTGGATGTACACCTGGGCCTGGGGGTAGATCTCCAACAGCCCGGGCACACCCAGGCAGTGGTCAAAATGCCCGTGGGTCACGAAGATGTAGCGCAGCTCCATGCCGGAATCCAGCACCATTTTGGCGATACGGCGGGGCTCGTCGCCGGGGTCTACCACGGCGCAGACCTTGGCGTTCTCGTCGCCGAAGAGGTAGCAGTTGGTGCCGATTTGGCCCACTTGGATGTTTTTGACGATCATGGTGTTCACCTCAAAAAAATTTTAGGGATTTATAGAAAGGTAAGATTACTTATAATGTGGGGTCAACGGTATCCAAAAGGATGGTCACCGGTCCGTCGTTGACGGAGGAGACCGCCATAGATGCCCCAAAGACCCCGGCCTCCACCCGAAAGCCCCGACTTTTGCACGCCGCCATAAAAACCTCATAGAGCCGCTGGGCCAAATCCGGCGGGGCGGCCCGGGTAAAGCCCGGACGGCGGCTTCTGGTATCGGCAAAGAGGGTAAACTGGGAGATCACCAAAAGATCACCCCCGGCAGCCTCTAAATTCAGGTTCATTTTATCCTGGGCATCGGGAAAGATACGCAGGCCCAGAACTTTGTCGGCCAGGGCCTTGGCAGAGGCTTCTGTGTCCTGGGGGCCTACGCCCAGAAGGACTAAGAGTCCTTTGTCTATGGCACCGACTGTGGTGGTTTCCACTGCCACAAAGGCAGAGGAAACCCGGGTGATGACCGCACGCAAATGGATACACTCCTTTGAGGGGTTTTTTATTTGACAGGCAAAGGGCCCGTTACCTTTTTTCTGTGGCTCTCGGGTAAAGAAACACCAAGCCCAGGGCGCGCTGCGTTGGCGGTTAACCACCCCGTCACTGCGTGCCACCCCTCCACAGGAGGGGAATGGTGTGCTCCTGTGAGGCAGAGGAAAACAAAAATCGCAACCCCCGTCCTAATTCCCCTCCTGTGGAGGGGTGCCCAAAGGGCGGGGTGGTGACTACGTCAGTTAACCGCAACCCCCAACCCGCCTCCCCCGGCCTAATTCCCCTCCTGTGGAGGGGTGCCCAAAGGGCGGGGTGGTGACTACGTCAGTTAACTAAACACCCAAAAGAGAGCCACAACAAAAGCCCCCGTCCTCTCAGGACGAACTATCAATAGGCCTTCTGCCTGTAAAACCAAGAAGGAACAAGGCCCGGCCTTGCTAAAGCTCCAAAAAACCAACCCCAGTGGAAGCCTATCTCAACAGTATACCACCCCGCACTTTCCCTAGTCAAGAATCCCCCACAAAACCATGGGCGCGGAGCCAAAAACCATGGGAGCGGGAAACCCATTCATTTGATGGTATATCCACCCAAAAAAATACCCATACTATAGGAACCAATGAAAAAGGAGGGACTCCTATGGACAATCATAAGGACCCCGTCCCCTTCCACCCCCGGGAGGACCCCAAAATCCCCGGCCCGCCCACAGCCGAAAAGATACGCGAAACCTTCGCCGGAAACGTGGACTTTCAGGAGCGGGCCCTACATTTGGGCGGCGACCCCCATAAGCCCATGACCATGTTCTCCATCCTGGGCATGGTGCGAAACGAAAGGGCCAGCGACTATGTCTTAAAGCCCATGGCGGAAGATGCCCGGCTGCGTGGCATGTCCATGGACGCTGCCCTAGACTGGATGCTAAAGGGCGGCCTTTACAACATGGCCCTGACCCTCCGGGACGATATGGACCAGGTGGCAAACGATTTAGTCTGGGGCAACGCCATCTTCACCATCCCCGGCAGGCGGGAAGTTCTCTCCTGCTTCGTCCCCACAGAGGAAAAGCGCGCCATCAGCCCCCCGGAAAACGAGCCGTCGCTAAAGGGCGCGAGGGACGCCTTTGTAGAGGCCATCCGCACCAACACCAGCTTAGTCCGCCGCCGCCTGCGCACCCCGAAGCTGAAGATTCAAGAGGTCATCGTGGGTCGCCAAACGGAATCCCCGGTGGATCTCATCTATATCGAAGGCCTCACCAACCCCGACCTGGTTAAGGAGGCCCGCAAGCGCCTGGCGGAAATGGACATCGACGCCCTCCTCACCACCGCCAACTTAGAGGAATACCTGGCGGACACGGTAAAAACCCCCTTCCCCCTCCTGTCCTATACCGAACGGCCCGACCGATTTTGCGCCGGCATCGCCGAGGGAAGGGTGGGGGTCTTGGCCGACGGCATCCCCATGGGCTTTTTGCTCCCCGGGACCCTGGGCCAGTTCTTTCAAACCGGGGAAGATAGGGCCAAAAACTGGCTGGAGGCCTCGTCTTTGCGCCTTTTGCGCTACCTGTGTATGCTGGTGACCCTGTATCTGCCGGCCTTTTACGTCGCCGCCGTCAGCTTCCATCCCGAAATGCTCCCGGCGTCCCTGGCTTGGAGCATCGTAGAGGCCAAGGTAGACGTGCCCTTCTCCACGGTCTTCGAGGTATTAATCCTCCTTTTAGCCTTCGAGATCGTCCAGGAGGCGGGATTACGATTGCCCTCGGCCATAGGCACCACGGTGTCCATTTTAGGGGGCCTGGTGGTGGGCACGGCAGCGGTGGAGGCGAAAATCACCTCCCCCGCCGTTCTCATCGCTGTGGCTGTGGCGGGCATCGCGGGCTACACCATGCCCAGCCAGGAGTTCTCCGCCGCCCTGCGGATCTGGCGCTTTCTCCTGGTCCTGGCCGCCAGCATCGCGGGTCTCTTCGGCATCCTGGCGGTGTCGGTGATTTTAGTCTACCACTTAGCCTGCCTGGAGAGCTTCGGTGTCCCCTACCTGACCCCCTTCGCCGCCGTGGGAGGCGACCAGGTAGACGGGGTGCTGCGCAGGCCCCTGCCCTGGGTAAAGTTTCGAGAACGGGCCCTCAAAACCCAGAACAGGAGGAACCAGAAGTGACAAAGGCGATGAAAAAGCCCTTGGCCCTCCTCCTGACCGGCCTCCTGATGGGAAGTCTTTCGGGCTGCCAAGTCCCCTTCGCCCTGCCCCGGCCCCAGGAGCCAAAGAGCACCACCATTGTCAGTGTTCTGGGGGTCTTTCCCGGGGAGAAGGCCGAAACCGTGGGCCTTTATGCCGCCTCCCAGGGGCGAAACGGCGGCAGCCCCATCCGCTACCGGGGCCAGGGCCCTTCCCTCTCCGACGCCCTTCAGGATACCCGGGACCAGGGCAGCCAAACGGTGAACTACGCCCACGTGGAGCACCTGATCTTAGACGAGGCCGCCGCCCCCCGCCTGTCGCAATTTTTGGGCTACACCTTTCAAAATGGGGAGCAGAGCATCGAAAGTAACCTCTGGCTCCTGCGGGGGGCCCCCATGGAGAGCCTCTTCACCGAAGATTTCGACCTAGCCCGCCGCCTGGGGACCTTAAAGGCCAGTGGCCAGGCGGGGACCTCCCTGCCTGCTCTCAGCCTGCGCCGCGCCGCCGCCGGATTCTTCGACAATGGGGCCGTTTTAATCCCCGCCCTGCGCTGGCAGGGGGAGGAGCTGGTCTGCGACAGCCTGGCCCTCTTCCGGGGGGAGGACTTGGTGGGTTATCTGGAGGGGGAACAGGCCGCTAACGCCGCCCTCCTCTCCGGGGAGGCCCGATACTGGAACCTCCAAGTGCAAACCCAATCCGGCGAGGCTGCCACAGCCCAGCTCCACAGCGGCGGGGTGCGCATCTCCCCCGTCCTGGAAAACGAGAGGCTGAAAGAGCTGCGCATCGCCTGCGACGTAGACGGGACGATAGCCGAGGTCTGGGACGCCCAGATCAGCCGGGAGATCGAGGGCCAGGTAGAGACGGCCACCAAGGCCTCCTTAGAAGAAACGGTAAAAGCCCTGCAAGGCTACGGGGCCGACGCGGTCTCTCTCCGCAGGCAAGGCGGCTGGCGTGCGCCCCTGTGGTGGACGCAGATCTCCGCCCAATGGCAGGAAGCCTTCCCAACCTTGCCTGTCACGGTCAAGGTCACCGCCACTCTATCGGAGCGGTTTTAGGGGGCGCGCGATACCTATATAAATATAGCCCAACAGGAGGCAGTCGGTGTGAAAAACGAAAACATCTCCATGCGGCAGGTGATGACCCTGCTCTATATTGCCCTTTTAGCCCTGGGGGCCGAGGCCATCCCGGGGATGGCGGGGGCCAACCCGGCGGCGATCTTAGCCCCCCTTCTGGCCCTGCTGCCGGTGCTGCTGCTGCTGTTTCTCACCTTCCGCCATTCGGAAAAGGAACGGCGGCTGGATTTGGGCCAGGGCCTGGTGCTGCTCTGGGGCCGGGCTTTGGGCCGCCTTTTTGCCCTGATCTTCCTCTTCTGGGGCCTCTTTCTCCTGGTGGTCAACGTGGCCCGCTGCGCCAGAAGACTCACCGTGGCGGGGGGCACCCCCATATTTTTCTCCGCGGTGGTGCTGCTGCTGGCGGTGTGGATGGCCAGGGGCCGCCTCCCCGCCTTCCTCCGGGCCTGCGAGATTTTCTACCTGGCCATGGGGGCGGGGCTTCTGGGCATCATTATTCTGGCCTCCATCCGATTAAAGCCCTCCTACCTGGTGCTCCTGACCCTGGAGGATGTGAAGGCGGTGCCGTCTTTGGCCCTCTCCATCCTGGGGGTCTGCTCCGTGGGCCTTTACGCCCTCTTTTTGGCGGGGGATGTGACGGTGCGGCCGGGAGACCAGTCCCGATGCTACCGCTGGTCGGCGGCGCTGTTCATCACCCTGTCCGTTTTGTTGATTCAAATCTTTGGGACATTTGGGGCGCCCTTAGTGGGTCGTATGCAGGGGCCCTTCTTCCAAATGGTGGCCGCCCTGGGCCTCACCGGGGCCTTTCAGCGGCTGGAGGCCCTCATCTCCACCCTCTGGATGCTGGGGGACATTGCCCTTTTGGGCCTTCTCCTCTTCGCCTCCAAGCGCCTGGGCGGGGTGATTACGGGAAAGAAGGAGTCCCGGGGCTTTCTCTACTTTGCCGGGGGCGCGTCCTTAATCGGCGGCGTCCTGCTGGCCCAGGAGGGGGGCCTTCTGCGCTACTGCCAGGAGGTGATCTTGCCCCTGGGCAGCATCCTCACAGGGCTTTTGCTCCTGCTTTTCTACTTGGCCGCCACCCGGAAAAAGAGAAAGGGCCAAAGGGCCGCCCCTGCGCCCCAATAAAAAAAGCGCAAAAAGCAAAAAAGGGCCTTGACAACGCCCTCCGGCTGTAGTATCCTAATAAAGCTTCACCGCAAGCGGCGGAGCGGTCTGCACCTTGTAAATTAAACAATGAACAAGACACAAAAGCACCAGAAACGGAAGTGCGAGGCCGACCGCGAGCCCGCGGGCTAAGGCGCAGAGCCACTGTGAAAACCAAGAAAAACGAAGTTTTTCTGTTTTAACAGAGGCGGCGCGACTTAGAACCGGGAGGCGAGCAGGCCGAGCATGACAAGTACAAGGAAACAAGAAAAGCTAAGCAGCTTGAATTGTGGAACTTGAAAATTCTTTTGAAGCTATGAATTAAATGGTTTCGATAGATGAGATTTTTTTGGCTTTCGAGCCATGAAGATACCATTTTATTGAGAGTTTGATCCTGGCTCAGGATGAACGCTGGCGGCGTGCTTAACACATGCAAGTCG
>JAVBLH010000021.1:0-98783 GCA_031553635.1 Evtepia sp.
CGAGCTGAGATAAAAGCAACTAAATTATTATAAAAAAAGGAAGGTATTTACCATGCATTACGCGGTTGAGAGAATTAATGGTCACACTAACTATTTGGACAGCTTAGCAAACGAATTCTTCAAGAAAATGGAGAAAGAATATCCTGAATTTACGGTCATAAACGTACAAGTCGTTCAGTTGAATACCTGCGTGACCATGTACATCGCATACGAGTATTAAGCACTATCAAAAGAGGAGGCGCACCAATCATGGCTCGCCTCCTCTATATTCTTTGCCACCAGACCACAACATCCCCGGCACGGGAGACTGCAATGCGTCCATGCGTGCATTTGGATTTAAGGGAGCTACCTATGCCGGTGAAAATTTAACTATTGCATCGACGCCCAGCGGTGCAATTACCAATTGGCTCAATTCCACAGCGGGACATAAGCAGAATATGCTGGGACAGTTGAGCGTTGGAAGCGTAGCTTGTACGTGGACAGATGCTGGAATCGGCTGTGCCCAGGGCGCTAACGGAACTTATTATTGGGTTCAGATTTTCGTCCAGTGACAAAACAGTTCAGAGCACTTATACTATTTGAAATGAATAAGAAAAACGTAGGGGGACGGGTACATGAAGGTTAAAGCAACGCAGGGTAGAACAGACATCATGGGGGGCACGTATTACTTTACACCAGATGGGAAGAGGGCTTATGGCAATCAAGAAAGAGATGGATATGTTACAGAAATAAAAGAGGAAACCTATGACCAGCCTGCGAAGCCAAAATCAACCACCCCCGCCGCCCCACCACCGCCAGCAAAGCTTGGGCTGTTAGGGACAATTGCGGGAGTTGCAGCTGGATACGGTCTCATGAAGGTGTTACTCAAGATAGGGCCGACCCTTCTCAAAATAATCGGAGCGCTTTTGGGGTTACTTGTTCTTGGGCTGATGGGTTATAGCCTCGTCCTTCCATGGATACAAAGAGTCGGCACAAATGCAGATATGGCTTCCGCAGGGTCGATGAACTTAGAGGGTGTTTTATCCATCGCAGCTATGATTGGCGTTATATGTGTATTCATATTTTTCAGCATTCTCACCTTCCGCAAAAGAAAGTTATATATTTGGCAGTCTTTGCTCGCATTTTTTCTATTATTTATCCCCACATCACTGGTACATATGGGTGGGTTCAGCGCGTTTGTGGAGCACGGCGGCGAAGCCGTCATTGCGATAATTCTTTTACCTCTCATGACTTCGGGTCCACTCCTTACCATTCCGACGGTTCTTTTGTTCTTGATGTGGTTTATCCCAAGAAAGATACGGCAAAAACGAGGAACGGCTTAAAACTTAGCGTTGGAATTGACAATCAGCAAATGCAGGACAAACCTCAAAAAGAAGCGACACCGTTTATTCGGCTGTCGCTTCTTTTTTTCTTGCAATCATATGGATAATATATTGAATCAATGCAATTGAATCTAAAACGGAGCTGAGAAGCTCAGAACAATTATGTCTGGCACCCGCCCCCAAAAGGGCTGGATGTTCCATCCGCTTTTGCAATATACTCGGATTTGCTAATAATTTGCTAAGAACTTTGATAAACCAAGATAATACAGGGCAACACGAGAAAATCATTATAACGTCCGAAAACGTTGCTATACAAGGATTACAGGCTACTACAAATAACCATGCAACACTTCATGATACTGCTCATCTCCTACTCCTAAGGGCTAGTTGTGAGTTCGATTCTCGCCGGGGGTGCCACTGTATAAGCCGGAGACCTTGCTTTCAAGGTCTTCGGCTTATACCTTTTCATGGCCTTTGGGTCTGACCCTATGGCAAAAATTTCTTCCAAAAAACTTGATTCCAATCACCTCCCCCGTGTTTTTTCTGCCGGCCCCACTGATGATGGCCTCTATGGTCATGGGCTGCGGTGCCTTTTGCGCAGAAAAAAAGAGGATGCCCTGGGGGCGTCCTCTTTTTGATTGGGCCTTTTAGGGTGCTTCTATGGGCAGCACGGTGAAATCTCTGAAAATTTGCAGCTCCTTCCCGCCGGTTCGGCCATCGGCCAGGCTAAGGGCCACGGAAATCACGCCCCCTGCACTGCTGAAATGCCCGCCCAGGGTGTTGCCCTTGTAATAGCCGGGGTCGAAAACAGGGGCGTTGTTCTTCTCCAACACGTCGTTTTTCAGAGACAGGGTCACCACGCCCTCCCCATAGGTGCGTATGGTGATGGCCCGGCCGTCGGGGCTGATGGTGCCGGGGCCCTGGGCGTAGGAGAGCTCGTTGGTGATGACATCGCAGAGACCCCCCACTAAAATCGCGGCGTCGGCGTCCTCCTTGGCCCGGCTGTAATTGCCCAGCATGGGCCCCACCACCAGCACAAGGCTGGCTGCCAGGAGGGTGAGGATGGCCATACCGGTGATGAGCTCCACCAGGGTCATGCCTTTTTGGTTTTTTCCCGGGTTCTGCACGGCCTGGCCTCCTTTCTGCGGACGGTGTTTCTGGGTATCTTTATGGCGCGGTAGAGCTGGGTACGAAGACCAGGCCCCTGTGGGTAAGGGACAGGGGTACCTCCTCCAGGCTGGCCGCTTGGGTACCCTCCGGGAGCCGGAAGGAGAGGGCGATATCCACCTGGGTTTGGGTAAAGTTAGACCTATGCTCCTTTTTTTGGGCCGCCAGTTGCTCCTCTAAAAAGCCCCGGGCGCGCAGGGCGCTGTCCTGCATGATGCCCCGGGAGACCACCAAAAGCTGGGTGACCATGGCCAGGGTCAGCACTAAGATCATGAAGCTTACCACGGTTTCGATGAGCATTTCGCCCTTTTTGTTTTTCAAAATCACCCTCATCACCTCACTTCTGGTCATAGCCCAGGAGGGACCAGGCCCCGCTTTGCACCTTGCCCCGGCCTTCTTCCCCCTGGGTGGTGCCGGAAAATTCGTAGGTGGCCCGGAGGTGGTAGGCGGATTCGCCCTTGGAGACGGTAATCTCCGCCGCCAGAAGGATGGTGATCTCCGCCTGCTCTAACACCTCGGGAATGGCGGGGGCGATCTCTTCCTCTATGTCATCCCCGTCCAGGTCCCCCCAGACGGCGGGCACAGGCTCCACATAGGGCCGGGTAATCCGCACGTCTGTCTTTTGACAAACCAGCTTCAGGGTAAGGCTTTCGTCCTCCATAAGCCAGAAGTCGCCGGTGCCATTCAACTCCACTGCGGCGTCGGTGATGGCGGGGTTCGCCACGCCGCCGCTGCTGTTGGCTTGGTAGGCGCTCTGGGCGATGGCCTTCCAGGGGCTGCTCTCCCCGGCGAAGACGCTGCCCTCCACCTCTTCCGTAAGGAGCCGGGCAAAATCCTTGGCGAAGATACCACAGCTGGCGGTTTCCTGGCGCATGGCCTGGGCGCTGGCGGTGTTGGAAGCGGCAAAGAGGACGGAGATCCCCACGAAGAAGAGGATCAGGGTCACAACGCCCACCAGAACCATAGAGGCGCCCCCGGTCTCCTTCAAAATCTGTTTTGCTCTTGTCATGGTGCGCCTCCTTTCCTGATCATATCGGTTAGGGGAAGGTCTTGCTGGCTCGCAGGATGCCGCCCTCCAGCTTGATGATCTCATAGGGGGGTTCCTCGGGCTCGTATTGGGTTTGCAGGTTGGTCCAGGGCTTGGTTTCTATGAGCTCTATCACCAGCTGCGAACCGGCGGGGGCGCCCTCAACGCGGTAGGTATAGGCCCCGTTTGCCACGGTATCCTCCACGGGGAAGAAGGCCCGGCTAAGGGGCTCCATCAGCGTCGATTCCCGGGTGACGGTTCCGCCGGTACCCTTGGGCGTCAGGCTGATGCTGCTGTCGGCGGGGAGGAGAATTTCCTTTCCAGCGCCGTCCACCAGGTAGAGGGCGAGGCCGTAGAGGCTGTTCTCATGGCGCTGATTGTTGGGGTAGAGGGGGCTCGTGGACTCGATGCGCCTGATATCCGCCGTTACGCCGCCGGTGATGGTGCCGCCGCTTTGGCTGGGCGTATCGGTGATGAGCAGGGCGCTCTCCCAGGGGGTTCCCGCGGTGCCGTAGCCCGCCGTGAGGGGCACGGGCTCGCTGTCCAGCCGGAGGGAGCCCAGGGCAAGCTCGCCCAGGGCGGCGGTGATGGTGAGCTGGGCGGGCAGGGTGGTGTCGGGGGCGGGGGTTACCACCACGTAGAAGCGCTCGGTGGTGGGCTTGTAGTCCTCCTCCCCCTGTGTCAGGCCGGGCAAGTAGGTGGTAAAGCTGCGGGTGGAGGCGCCGCCCAGGCCCCCCAGGGGGGCGCACTGGCTCAGGGTCAGGCCGGTTTGACGCGGGCTAGTTCTGGCCCAGTAAATCTCCTGGGGCACACTGCTGGTCTCGGTGTAGCCCACCGCCCGATGGATCTCCACCAGACTGTCTGCGGGCAGAGCCTCGCTAAAGGTGAGGCGCAGGTCGTTGACCGCCGAGAGGTTGGCATAGCCATAGGTTTGCAGCTGGCTGGGGTTGCCGTTGGGGAGGGTGACCGTCCGCCGGGCGTGGTTCACGTTATAGACCATGGTGAAGATGCCGTCTGCCGTGCCCTGGGGGTCCCTGTTAAAGAGGGAGGGGCTCTCGTTGGGAATCACCTGGCCGTTGGTGTGGTAAACCTGGATGCGTATCCCCTGGTTGTTGACGCCCAGGAGCTTGGAAAGGGTCAGCTGGCTTGCCTGAATGGTGACCTTTGTCTGGCCGCCGTTCTCCTGTAGGGTGTAGTCCCCGGGGCCTAAGAGCTTATCGCCCACGTAAACCTCGTAGCGCAGCGCCCCCCCATAGCTGGCGGGCTTATCCAGGAGCAGCTCGTAGTTGCAGTTCTGGTTGGGAGGGGCCAGGGGATCGCCAAAGCGGTAGTCGTAGGCCTTGCCTGCCTCGGGCTCTGCCGGCGGGGCGATGCCCTCTCCTTCCCCCTTATTGGCGCAGGTGGTGGGGTCTACCGCCGCGCTGTCCTCCAGGGTGACCTTGTATTGGAGGCGGGGGTAGAGGTCGTAGCTGCCGCCAACGGCAACAATGACGTTTTCAAACCTGTCGCCGTTTTGGGTGGAGGGCACCAGCAGCTTTTTGTAATCCGCCAGGGTCGCCGTGGACTTGGCCAGGTTTCCGGTATTCACATCATGGTACCAGCCCGCCAGGATATAGGCCTTGGAAAGGCCCTCGTAGCTGGAGGAGATCCGCTTCATGCTGGTTTCCAGGTCTTGGATGGTGGGGATATCTCGATTGGTAATAAATTTGGTGGTGGTGCGGGAGGAGATGACAACGGTGCCGTCGGGGAGGTGGTAGCGCAGCTCCACCGTTTCAAAGTAGGCCACATAAACGTGGACGATGCCGCCCACCACATCCTCTGTGGGAACACGGAAGGAGAAGTGGGAGGTGGCGCCTGTAAGGCTATAGCCGCCTGACCAGTTGGAAACCGGGTCGCCGTTTGCGTCCAGGGAGAAAAAGTCTCGCTTCACTGTCCCCCCGGCGGTGGTGTATTCATAGTAGGCCACCCCCGGCACAGGGCTGTAGTTGCCCGAGGTGGGGTCGGTGCTAAAGCTGTATTGGGTGCCTGGTATGGCCACGGAGGGCTGGTTCTTGGGGGTGCCGCCGGTGACGTGGAACTTAACCTCCACGTTACTGAAGCAGACGTAGAGGGGCTTGGAGATCACCCTCAGGTCCCCCGCCAGCTCGGGAGAGAGGGAGGACAGGGGCTGACAGGGCGAGACAATGCTGGCCGCATCCTTCGCCCAGCCGTTGGAGACGGCGTAGATCACAAAATACTGCCCGTTTGCTATCTTGTCGCTGTTTTTTAGCACTTGGGGGGAGATGGAGCCGTCGGACTTTACCCCCGCCAGGGACACGGGGCTGTAAATGGTCTCCCCGGTGCTTTGGTTCACCTTGTAGCCCACGAAGTAATAGGAGTTCAGGGTGGCTTCCGGAGGCCCTACCACGGCGTCTAGGTCTACGGGGGTCTTTTCGTTGATGGGAAAGCTTTCCTCCAGGGAGGGGCCATTGTCGGCGGGGATATCTTGAATCTGGATCTCTGTTACCCCTATGGGATTGATGGCTATGGTGAGCACAGGGGACAAGGGTGCGGGGGCTCCATTTAACCCGCTGGTGCAAACCGCCTTGGCCCGCATATAGAAGGTGACGGGCTTGGCCAGGGGGACGGAGGGGTCTACGGTGCAGGCATTCCCCTGTATGGTGATTGTGGCATAGCCCTGCATGGCGCTGGCTGTGAGGATCTGGGCAAAATCCGCCGTGTGGGAAAACTCCCACTGGACCAGGTCTTTGTCCAGGGCCGGGTCTAAGTTATCATAGTCCACGTTGGCGCTGAACAGCAGCGCAGGGGCGCCGCTGGGCAGGGGGTAGGTCGTGGGGTTCACCACTTCTACCCCAGTCTCAACGGTTCCCTTAAAAAGGTCTAAGTCCGCCGCGATGAGCTCCCCCAAAAAGAGGGGCTTTTTGCCCATGGAGTACGCCTCGCCGTTGATACTCACCAGCATTTCGGCATAGGTTTCCCCCACACTTGTGATATCTCTTACTACCTGGAAGCTCACCGGGGTGCCGGCAGTGTTGGGCAGGATGGAGGTCAGGAGGGAGGGGCTCGGCTGGCCTTCCCGGGCGGAGACGATGGGGCTTTCTAAGGTGCCCACCGCAGCTCCCTCCGCCATGACCCCTTGGAAGATTTCCAGGGTTGGGGTGTCCATAATTTCGGGGCTAAAGTTCAAGGCTGCGTATTCTACCAGCTCCCCGTCCTTAATGACGGTTTCCATCTGGACAGGACCCGGCACCACACGCTGGATACCGTCCTCCGGGTCTTCCCCCTTGCTGGTGGACATGTCCATGGCCAGTTGGGTGCCTGCGTTTTCCGCGTTGAAGAAGGCCTGGTCAAAGACAACGCCGCAGTTGAGTTTGCTGGAATCATAGCGCTTAAAGCCCACCAGGCCGCCCCGGTAAACCTTATCCGGGTCGGGGTTTACCAGGATGATCTTGGCATCGCTATAGCAGTTTTGCAGCTTCAGGCCGAAGGCAAGGGTTTTCTCGCCGAAATCTCGGTTGAGCCTGCCCACAATGCCGCCGCCTATGGTGAGGCCTTCGAAGGCTTTGCCGCTGGCGTGGTAGGTCTTGTCGCCGTTGTTGTAGCACTCCAGGGTGTCGCCAAAGGAGCCGGAGTTGGCGATGAGGTAGGGGGCGTTTTTCTCATAAATGTACCCTATGATGCCGCCCACCGCCGCCCACTTCTTCTGGGCGCTGGCCTTGGTGAGGTTTTGGGTGCTGACGCAGTGGTCAATGAGGGGGCTGGTGGGCAGCAGGGGGCTGAAATGCGCGCCCAAGATGCCCCCGGCGTAGGTGAGGGTATAGGCGCGGCCGTAGGCCTCTATCTTAGAAGCCTCCACTTTGCAGCGCAGAAGCTGGGGGTAATAGTTGGTGTTGTTTATGTTGTTGGTGGAGACCAGGCCCACCGCGCCCCCCACGATGATGTCCGTGTCCGTGGTGGTGGTGTTGGGGTTAAAGCTCTCGCCGTAGACGTAGGCCGAGGTGACGGTGCAGTTCTGGACGATATCCCCCATGCCATAGCCTAAAATGCCGCCCACGCTGGGGCTGTTGGTGGATTGGTTGGCGGTGAGGGATACGGTTTTCACAGCGGGGTTGGTAGCGTAGGCCCCCGTCAGTTGGCATTGGCTGATCTCCGGCCCGGTGGTGTTTGCTGTCCAACCTACGATGCCGCCCACGTAGACATCGGCGTTGTTATGGGACTGGGACGCGCCAGGCACACCTGTGGCGGTGCTGCCGGCAAAGGTGGTGGTGCCCAGGGCCGTTACCGTCAGATTACTGTGGGTCTTTGCCAGGGAATAGCCCACGATGCCGCCCAGGGCGCTGTTGCCCGTGGTGGAAGAGTAGGCCCTTTGATTCAGGGCTACGGTGCTGTCCTTCAGGGTGAGGGAAACATTGCCGATGCCGGTGGTGCTGCTGCCGTAATAGCCTATGGCGCCGCCTACGGCAATGTGTCCGATGCGGGTGCTTTTGTCTTCCCGGAGAAACTCGATGTAGGTGTTCTCTCCGGTGATGGTCAATCCGTTCACGTTGACGGCGGAGCTGATAAAGCCAAAGGCGCCCCCCACTGCCGGGGGTATGGTGGCAGCCGATGTTCCTGTGGTGGTGCTCTTTTCCTCTATCCTGATGGTCATGTTGGAAAGGTCCAGGGTGCCCAGCCGGGAAATATCGCAGAAGTTTCTGCCGGAAATGCCCCCGGCAAAGTGGCTGGTGCCCTTACCGTAGGCCCGGGAGGTGATCTCCATGCCCCCGTCAAAGGGCTTTTTCCCGTCGGTATAGATCAGGCGCAGGGTGGTATCGGGGCTGTTTGTGGCGGAGCCAAAGGCCGAACCATTTTTGAACATGGCAGCGGCGATGCCCCCGGAATAGGCGCTGGCGGCATTGGCATTACCCTGGTCGTCTCCGGCGGTGATCTTTAAGAGGGCCTTCCCCTCCATGAGGATCTGGTTGTTGGTGAGGCGGGTGTCCGGCGTGTTGGCATCCACCACCCCAAAGAGCCCCCCGGCAAAGGACGACTTGCCGTTGCTTTTGGCCAGGATGTATTTGTCATAGGTATCGCCATCGTCCAGGCGGGTGACCCGGCAGCCGGAGACAGAGATGGGGAAGGTTCCCGTGGTGGAGGTGCTGTGGAGGTAGCCCGCCAGCCCCCCTGTGGCGGCATTTCCGGTCTCACTGCCGCTTTGGAAGGTGGCGGTTTCGTAGCCGCTCATGTTTTCGCCGAAGCGACGGCCGAATTTCACGTCGCTGTCCCGGATGACGGAATCGGAAGCGTAGCCAAAAAGCCCGCCGCAGAAGGCATTTTTATCACTGGCGGCGGCGCTGAGGATACGCTCGGCGGAGAAGGTGCAGCCCCCCATGTAGAGGTTGCCGCCATAGCCCACCAGACCGCCCACATAGGCAGCGCCGCTCTTCGTAGCGCTGCCAAGGCTCAGGTTCATCTGGCCCTGGGCTTGTTTGAAGATGGTGTAGGCCGCATTTCCTGCCAGGCTGCCGTAATAGCCGTCTCCCGCTTCTGTTGAAGTGGAGATAAAGTCGCCGATAACCGAGAGGTTGCGCACCAGGCTGTAGGCGGTTGCCGTGCCGGAGATCTGGCCAAAGAGGCCGCCATAGTTGCCTGTGTCCACGGCGGTGTTTTTAATGGTGATGCTGTGATTTCCCGTGGGGCCGCTCCCGTCGATGAAGCCCTTGAAGGAGGAGGTGGCGGTGTTGGTGCCTATGGAGACATAGCCCGGGGCGGTGGCAAAGCTGGCGGTGACCTTATAGTAGGCCGACTGCATCTGGGTTCTGTCGACGGTGGCGGCGGTGAATTCTCCGGAATTAGTCATGACCCCGCTGTTGATGATCTCCGCCAGTACTGTCAGGTCGCTGGCCTCGTCGATGACATAGGCCGTGTCGAAGCTGCGTCCCTCGGCGGCGCGGCCCGTTTCCAGAAGGGGCTTAAAGTGGCAGCCTAAGGAAACGCCGCTGCCGCCTGCGGGCATGACGAAGCTGTCGGTATAGGTGGTGCCGGTTCTGTAGCCCGTCCATCTTGCAAACTCCCGGGTCTCGTTGACAGCCACAATGCGCACGGTGGTGCCGGGCTCCACGGTGTAAACGCCGCCCTCGCCCCCGGTAACCCCCTTGCCAAAGGCGTAGATGGTGACGCCCTGCATCTGCTGCACGGCCAGGGTGCCGGGCTGGGCTGTGGGGAGGTTGCCCTCCGTTTCCAGGGGGGCGGGAACCTTGGGGGAGGTGGCCTTCACGTTGGGATAAACAGTTTGGAGCCTGGGGGCGCAGTCTGTGCTTAGGAGGGTAGCCCCGGGGGCAAGCTTACCCACCAGGCCGCCGAAGGTCATGGAGGCGATGTCCGCCGTGGGGGTGCTCACGGTGAGCTTACCCGTGGTGGTCACCTGGCGGAAGAGAATGGCCGAGCCGCCATGGGCCACCACGCCGCCGCCCACCACGGCGCTGTTTGCCGTGTTGTTATTTACGGTGATGCTGTTATGGACGGTGAGGTTATAGAAAAGGGCATCCCCTACAGCGGGATTTTGGGCATAGCCAAAGAGGGCCGCGCTGCCCACCTCAGGGCCGGTTTTCACGGCGGTGTAGGTAATGGTGTGGCCTTGGCCGCTTATTTGGCCCATGAAGGGGTTCGTGGCGGTGCCGATGGAGGGCATATTGGCCGTGAGGGTCACGTCGGCCCCCAAGGCATATTTCCCTTGGGAGAAATTATAGAAGAGGTCCTCTGTCAGGTCGCCCTCCACTGCGGCAGGGAGAAAGCGCTGCACATCCGCCAGGGTGGGCTCTGCGCGATTGACAATGCGGCCCAGGGCCTCAAAGTCCTCCGGCTCATCCAGAAGGAAGGCATTGTTCCAATAGGTCTCCTCCAGCCAGGGCTCCCCCGCCGCGCTCCCCGGTAAGGAGACCAAAAGGCAAAGAAGAAGCCCCAGGGCAGGCAGTAATAACCACTTTTTCATAGGCTCACCTCACTTGTGACCAGTCTGTTACTTTTAAGGCGTTGCGGCCTTGGGATAAACATCTACATAGTTTCCAAAACTCGCCCCCGCGGGCTTTTCCACCTGGAAGACGAAGCTGACCGGCTCCTCACTGAGGTCTCCCGCCAGATTCATCTCCTGCTCAAAGAAGCGTATGGTATATCGGGCATTGTTCTTCAGGTCCAGCACCACGGTGGCCATACTGCCTTCGGTCTCCACAATCTCACCCAGAGGGAGGCCCTTGTCGTTATCCAAGGTCAGCTTTGCGGTGTCCCAGGTGAGGGTGGCGGTCATGTCCGTTTGCCTATAGTCTAAAAAGCTGCTGCGGGTCTCCACAGTGTACAGGCGGTAATGCTCCCCGAAGAGGTTTACCCCTTGATCCACCTGCACATACTGGAGAATCGCAGAGGGGCCGCTCTGGCTCAGGATATCCTCCCAGGGGCTGCGGTGGGCGTTATTTTTCAGCTGGGGATAGGGGTAGTTTTCCGGCTGGGCGGCGTCAGCGGAGGGGAGGCCGCGCCCTTCGTAGCTGCCCCCCACTCTTTGGAGGACAGCGCCCCCAAAGGGCATCTCGGAAAGGTTCTCCTTGGAGAGAAAGGCCCCTATAGTCCGCCCGTCCCCGCTGGTTTGGGCGGCGCTGCCTGCCAGGGCATAGGCATTACTCCAAACGGTTTCGTCATCCGCCCTGCCTAGGATGGCGCCGGAAAGGCTCTTTTTTGTTTTGTCCTGGGTTTCATAGGCGGCCACGTAGTTGGTGGCGTAAACATTTTTCAGGCTGCCGCCCTCACTGCGGCCCGCGATGCCGCCGAAGGAGGTGTTTTCCGGGTCGCCGTGTTGGAAGCTATCGTAGAACACCGGGTCCAAGGAGAGGAATTCCGGTGTGCCCTCCCCGCTTTCATAATAGGTGACAGACTCCACATTTACCCGGGCGTTGTTGTAGGAGGCGGAGATGGCGGCGTCTTCTAAATAGCCCACCAGGCCGCCGGCTGCCACTGTGGCGGCAGACCCGTAGGTGCCCGTTACCCGCACCTGGCCCCGGCTGGTGGTTCCGGGGGCCGCTGCATTGTAATAGCCGCCGTTGTAGGAGAGGGCGATGCTGCCCCCCTCCAGATGGCCCACCAGGCCGCCTGCATAGGTGGGGTGGGTGCCATTTCGGTTGTCGGCGGTCACATCGGCCCAGGCCATGGAGAGGCGGATTTCGCTGTCCACAGCCTCTCCGCAGAGGGCCCCCACGCTGCCGCCGGACAGAGAGGTGATCGTGGCGTTCCAAAGGGCCAGGCCCTGGAGGGTGGCATCCTCCGCCCGGCCGAAGAGGCCCAGGGGCGCGCCGTCGCCGTCTTCACTGCGTATGGTGAGGTTTTCCAGGAGAAAGCCTTGGGTCTCGCTCTCCGTGGCCAAATAGCTGCCCTTGAAAGAGGCAGATTTATCAAAGCCCGCCCCTGAGGAAATCCAGTTGAGGGGGGCAAAGTTTTTAATTTCGGAAAGGTCCAGGTTACCAAGCTGGCGGAATTTAGCCTCCTGCCCCGCCGGATTTTCGGCCTCATAGCGGACATTGGAGAGGTGGCGCAGGTTGGTGATGAGATAGGTGCCGTCTCCCGTTCGGCTGTCGTAATGGCTGTCCTCGGCGTTGGAGGTGTTCAGCTGAAAGGCCCCGTCTTCCCTGGTGATCTTCACCCGGATCTCTGTGGGGGCCAGGTCGGGGTAACGGCTTCCTATGCTGTGGCTTACATCCGGGGCAGTCTCAGTTCCGGGGTCCACGTAGTCTAAAACCCAGACCACTTTTTTGTCTGTGGCGTCATAGTACAGGGTATGGTCGCCGCTGCCTGCGTGAAGGGCGGCCTCCCGGTCTGTATAGGGGCTCTCCAGGGCGCCGGCCAGGGTGGTGGCGGTGAGGCGGCCCTCCCCCAGGCCCAGGCGGAAGGTCACGGCAATGGGCTTACCATGGGAGAGAACGGGCTGGCCCGTTCTGTCTGTCAGCTCCAGGGTGTAAAGGCCCTGGGGGTCTGCGGCGGTGTCGACCTCGGCGTAGAGGGTGTCGGGGATGACGGCTGAGGTGGTGGTGTCTGCCTTCCAGTGGCCCCCGTCTATGAGGCGAAGGGGCAGCTGGCTGGCGGGGTCGGCCACGATGCCCGTGGTGGCCACGCCGTAGAAGCCCCGCTGATAGGTGGTGCTGCGGTTATCGGGGTTTTGGGCGTTTTCCGGGGCTGTGTTATCCTCCCCCCCGTAGGTAAAGGCGGCCAGGGTGTCGCTGTAAAACACCGCGCCCACCATGCCGGTACGGGGGTTTAATTCCACCAGGATGCTGTGGGAAAGAAGGGATTTGTCGGTTACGTAGGGCTCTAAAAGCCGCAGCAGGTCCCCATCGTCCTCCCCCGTCTCCCGGAGCATCATGTAGTAAAGGCTGTCCCCGCCGATGTTTTCCACGCCGGCCACTGCGGGCATGAGGCCCCGGACATTGCCGGTGGGGCTCTCGTTTAAGATGCCGCCCACCAGGTCGCCGCCCCGGTCGGGCTCGTAGGCCGCCAGCTCATCTAAGCGGCCGCTGGTTTTCATGTCGGTGAGAACGTTTTGCATCACCACAAAGAGGGATCTTGCGATGTTGCCGTTTTTCGTCTCCTCCCCCGATCGAATCATGTGGATGCCCACGGGGACCACCGTGGCGGTCAGGAGGGCCAGGATGGCCAGCACCGCCATCAGCTCTATGATGGTAAAGCCCTTACGGCTGTGTGTGTTTCTCATGCCCTCGCCTCCTTGCCTTTCTTTATTGGTCTAAGAGCTCCCGGGTGAAGGAGATCACGGGGCGGCTTATCTCCTCCCCCACGCTTCCTTCAATGGTCCGGCGCAGTAATTTCAGTTCGTTGGCGTGGAACACGGCGTCCTGGGCGTAGGTCACCCCACCCGCCTCGTCCACATATTCCACCCTGACGGAAAAGGTGGTGCCCTCCCCCATTATGGTCAGGCGTATGCTTTGGTTATCGTGGTCCTTCTTGTCGTAAAGAAGGGTGCCGTCCAGGTAGAGATTCCCCTTAGCCAGGTAGATGTTATGGTCGTAGGGACGGGGGTTTTCCGCGCTTTGTATGGCGATGTGGGTGGCGTCTTTCAGGGTGCTGTCCAGGGTCAGGAGGAGGGCGTCGGTCTGGTCTTTTTGGGTGGTGTCCGGGGTGAAGTCCGGCAGACGGATCAGCACATTGCCCAGGATCAGGGCCACCAGGAGCACCACCAGGAGGGCCAGCAGCTTTTCCCGCCCGCCGGCTCCTTTTCTCACTGCCATGGTTTCATCTCCTCTTATTGGATGTGTTGGGGCTGTTCTCTGGTGCGGCGAAGGAACCACCCCGCCCTTTGGGCACCCCTCCACAGAGGGGAATTGGACGGGGGCAACGGAAAACGCTTTGGAAAGCCACTACCCAAATTCCCCTCTGAGGAGGGGTGGCACGAAGTGACGGGGTGGTTTTTCAGGTTTCCGTAGGGTTGAACCGGGGCCTGCGCCCTTTCCTGTCACGCTCCGGCCCCTCCTTGAGCGGATAATTAGCCCTGCCGCATCATGCAAACAGAAAAACTGTGTTTTTCCTTTTGCCCTGCTGCTCTGGTCTAATTTCCGCCCACCGGGGCCTGCGCCCTTCTACAAACCATAGTCGTCCTGTAAAAACACTTCAATCACGATATTGGCGGAATTCTCCTTGTGGTCGAAGGAGAGGGCGCGGATGCGGGCGTAGGAGGTCTCCAGGATGTCATAGGCCACAGCCTTCACGTTTTCAAAACTGCCTGACAGGTCTACCGTGACCAAAACCGTGTTTACGGCGTTATAGGGGTTGGGCAGGGGCTCGCCGGTCTCCTCGTCCACCAGGACCTCGGGGGGGATCAGCTCCCCGTCCGCTCCCACGACCCCGGGCAGGGGCACAGGCACCCGCTCCTGGGCGATGGTAAGGCTGCGGGGCTTCAGGCCGTGGGAGAGGCAGATGCCCGTGATGAGCATATCCACATTGGTATTATCCGGGGCGCTGTAAAACTGCGCGGCGAGGTCGGAAACGTTTTTGGAAAGATCATGGTAGCTTTGTTCCGTTTGGGGCAGCATGGTCACCGCCCGCTCCATGGCCGATTGGGAAAGGCGCAGGCTGTCCCGCTGGTTCACACTGTCCTGAAGGCGGGAAAAGCCCGGCAGGAAGAGGAAGGTGGAAAGGCCGTAAAGAATCAGCAGCGCGCCGGCGGTGATGACCAAAAACCGCTCTCTTCTGGTGAGTTTTTTCATGGCGCCGCCTCCTCGTCTTCAGATGCCGCCTGGGGCGCAGGGGCCGTTTCCTTCAGAGTGATGGAAATCTCAAAGGTGTAGCCCCAGTCGGCCTGGGCGCTGTAGCCCGTGTATACCACGGAAGCAAAGTCTTCATAGCTGCGGATCATCTCCACGTAGTTGGAGGAGTCCAGCTCCGTGGCGCTGTTGTAGGTCAGGCGCAGGGTGGGGCCCGCCGCGTCGAAGTCGATGCGCTGGATGGAAACATTGGCGGCCCGGCCAAAGAGCCAGTCTATCATGGCCTGGTCTATGGCGGGGTAATACGTCACCGCCTGCTGGGCTGCCTCCAGCTGGGTCTGGACGGTGAACAGGCTCTCCATCCAGCCCTCCAGCTGGTCGGAGCGCTCCTGGGCGGCCAGGTTTTCCGGGTCTTGGAGGTAGTCGGTAAGGCGGCCGATCTCCAGGTTGTTGCGATAGGTCTGGAAGAAGAGAAGGCCGTATAGCAAAAGGACGGCCAGGGCCGCGGCGCCCAAAACCGCCTGGAGGCGGCTTAATTTGGGCTTTGGGGCGGCGCTGCCCCTTTTGGCGGCTCGCACAAAGTTCATAGACTTTTCACCCCGCAGGGCGGCCAACACGGCAAAGTGGCTGCTGCTGGGCAAATCTTCGCCGCCTGTCAGGTCTGCGCCGGGGTTGAGAGGCAAAATCTCCGCCTCGATGTTATAGTGCTTCCGGGCGGAGAGGAGGGCCAGGGTCTCTGGCTCCAGCCCCAGGTAAAAGGCCCGGGAGATTTGCTTGTTAAACTGGACGATCCCTGTGAGGCTGCCCAAAAGCTCCTCCACCAGGGCCTCGGGCTCGTCGCCCACCAGGCGGGTGCGGGTGGAGAACATGTAAACCCCGTCGGTGAAGATGGTGGACAGCAGGCTCACCTGGTCCACCAGGCAGATGGCCACGGAGCCCCGGCAGAGCTCAGGGCGCTTTTCCACGTACTGAATCACCAGGTCCAGGCCCACGCTGATGTCCTCCAGGGTGATGCCCGCCGATTGGAAGAGGGCGCGGTAATCCTCCACCACGGATTGTTCCATGGCGGCGCCCAAAAGGTAGACCCCTTCGCCCTCGGTGTAGACCCCTGCGTCGAATATGAGGCCCTCGTAGGTGGTGGCGTTGCTGCCGATCTCCTCCCGGACCACGGTAAGGGCCTGGTCACGGGTGAGCTTGGGGGTGGGAATCTTCTTGGTGAGGATGGCGCTGCTATCCAGCACCAGGGTGGCGGTTTTGAAGAGGTCGCCCCGGCCCTCTGCCAGGTTTTCCAGGCTGGCGGAGAGAGCGGCAGCATCCAGCACCACCCCGTTAAAGACAGACCGCTCGGGTATGGGCTCTTGGAGGAAGCTG
Source organism: Evtepia sp. (assembly GCA_031553635.1). Lineage (GTDB taxonomy): Bacteria > Bacillota > Clostridia > Oscillospirales > Oscillospiraceae > Evtepia. Next base: position 16,119 of record JAVBLH010000021.1, read on the forward strand.
CTCACCGTGGCCCCTGCCTCCCCTTTTTTTCTCTGATAGCTCAGGGCCTGGATTTGACCGTTGGAAATATAAATGGCGTTTTTCATAGGCCGCAGTCACAACCTTCGTCTTTCTTTTTCTGGGTTCTGAGTCTATTGCACGTTTTGATAGAGGGAGAAGATGGGCATCATCACCGAGAACATCACGGAGCCGATGATAAGAGCCATCACCACGATCATCACCGGTTCCAAAAGGCCCACCAGCCGGGTAGCCGCCGTGTCTGCCTCAAAGTCGAAGTTATCGGCCACGCTCTCCAGCATATGCACCAGGCGGCCCGATTCCTCCCCCACGTAGATATTGGCCACCAGCTTGGGGTCGAAGCCGTGGATTTTTCCTATGGACTGGGAGAGGGAGTCGCCGTTTTTCACGTCTTGAATCACTTCGGGAAACTGCTCCTTGATATACACGTTCCCCACCAGGGTGGAGGCGGTTTGCAGGGTAGTGATGAGGGGCAGGCCGCTGGAGTAGAGGGAGCTCATGGCCCGGGCGAAGCGAGCGGTGTAGATGGTGCGCAAAAGCTTTCCCATCACGGGGATGGAGAGCTTTAGTCTGTCTACCTCTAAGCGGACGCCGTGGCGGGTTAAGAGCCAGCGCCAGAGCAGAATCAGCACCAAAACGCCGCCGATGATGAACATCCAGTCGTTGATGAGGGCGTGGCTGATGGCCATCATCACCTTGGTGACCCCGGGCAGGTCCATCCCCTCAAAAAGCTCGAAGAACACGGGCATGATCTTGACAAAAATCACCAGAACGATGAGGACAGTCATGAAAAAGAGGATGGCGGGGTAGATCATGGCGGAGCGCAGCTTGGTGTTGAGCTTGTGCTCCTTGTCGTAGTGCTCCGCCATTTTATGGGCGGTGCCCTCCAATTGCCCGCTGGCCTCTCCTGCCGCGATCATGTCGATAAACAGCCTGGGGAAAGACTGGCCCCCGGCGTGCATGGCCTCGGAGAGGGTCATGCCGCTGTGGATGTTTCTGTGCAGGGTTTCGTAAACCGTCCGCAGCTTGGGCTTCACGTCGCTTTCCATGAGGATGGAGAGGGTTTTTACCACGGTGAGGCCCGAGCCCGTCATATTCCCCAGCTGGCGGGAAAATTCGGAGACCTCGGGGAGCCTTAGCTTATACTCGCCCCGCTCCCTGTCGTCGATCTCCCGACTTTTAATCAAAATTTTCGAGGCGGCCCGAACTTTTTGGTAAAGGTCGCTCTCGTCCATGGCCTCCATGGTACCCTTCGACACCCGGCCCTCTAAATCCTTGGCGGTGTATTGATAAATCGGCAAAGGGAAACCCTCCTGTCTTTGGTCTTAACAGGCCCGCGCTTAAAGTCCGGGCCCCTAGGGAAGCAGAATGCGCAGATAGGCGCTGACGATGTCTCCCCCGTAGAGGAGAGAGACGAAGATCCCGAAGCAAAGATGGGGACCGAAGGGGATGTGGGCGCCCTTTTTCGCCCGTTTTGTCCCCAAAAGCCACGCGCCCCACAAGCCCCCTGTTACCAGGGCCAAAAAGAAGGCGCAGAGTACGCCGGGAAGACCCAACAGGGCCCCCGCCACCGCCATGAGCTTGATGTCCCCCCCGCCGAAGGCCCCCTGGATGAAAAAGGCCAGGAGAAAGAGGGGCAGGCTGATGGCGAAAAAGCCCAGAAGGCGGCTCAGCAGCCCCACCTCCGGGGTGAGGAACAGGCTTGCCACCGCCGGAACGCCCAGGGCGATCACCAGGCCGTTGGGGATCTCCATGGTGTCGTGGTCGATAAAGGCCACCGCCACCAGGATGGACGCGGCGCAGAGAGCCACAATCAGCTCGCCCCCCAGGCCGAAGCGCAAAAAGCAGAGTACAAAAAGGCCCCCGGTTAGGAGTTCGACCAAGGGATACCGGGGGGAGATGGGGGCCCTGCACTGGCGGCATTTGGCCCTCAGCAGCAGGTAGCTCAGTATGGGGATCAGGTCGTAGTCCTTGATCTGCGTACCGCAAATGGGGCAGATGGAGCGGCCTGTGACAAAGTTCATCTTTCGGGGCAGGCGCCAGATGAGCACGTTGAGAAAGCTGCCCACGGTGGCCCCCACCAGGAGGAAAAAGGCGCAAATGGCGACGGTTACCAGATTCTCCATGGTTCACCTTAAAATCGAAGTGTGCCAGAGAGAAGGATTTAATCCTTCCCTCTGGCCCTTGTGGTTTTTGGGTTAGTCGTAGTCTACGCTGCCGTCGGAGTTGATGGTGACCTCATCATCGTTTCTCTCGTAGGTCACGTGCAGCACCTTGCCGTTTGCATCACCGACGACGTCAAAATCACCGATTTCATCTTCATCCATATCCGCATAGTAGGTAACTAGTGCTTTATAGACGTTGTTCATGAGACCGCCGGTGCCTGAATAAGAGACACTGAAAACAGCCGTCCCCTTAACAGGGGAATCTCCATCAATGCCCTCGGTCACAGCTTTCGTGGCAACGGTCTGGGCGGCGATGTAAATGGTGCGGCACTGGGACAGAAGGGCCTTCTGTCTGGCCTCGTCCACATAACGCATCATGCCGGGGATGGCGGAGGCGGCTAGGACGGCGATGATAATCAGTACCACGATCATCTCGATGAGGGTAAAGCCGCCCTTGGCTTTCAGCGGATTTCTTCTTTTTAGCAGGTTTTTCATGCTATCGCTCCTTTTCATTTTGGGTGATGTCTCTCTTCTCTGGATTTGGCGTTTGCAGGGCACTTTTTTCCTGTGCCAAAATTCCACGGGTTTCTTTTGCTTTTATATCGGCCCCGGGGCCCTTCCTCATAAATGATTTCCGACGGTAATCTTTTCCAGCCCTAGAGGAAGGAGATAATCTTTAGCATCTCCTCTGTGGTGGAGACCCCTTCCAGGACGATCTTCTTCATACTGTCACGCAGGGTGGTGAGGAGATTGTTCTTGCCCAGGTATTCGTAGATGGTTTCCACAGTTTCCTTCCTGGAAATGATACCACGCAGGGGGCCGTCTATGGTGAGAACCTCGTGAATGGCAATTCTCCCCTTGTAGCCCGTTTGGTTGCAGGCCGGGCAGCCCGCGCCACGGTATAACACCTCCACCGGCTCCCCTAACACGGCCAATTCCGCGTCGCTGGGGGTATAGGCCGTGCGGCAGGCGGGGCAGATCTTTTTGGCCAGGCGCTGGGCCACCACCCCGGTGAGGGAGTTGGCGATCATGTAGGGCTCTATGCCCATATCCGTCAGGCGGACGATGGCGGAAACCGCGTCGTTGGTGTGGAGGGTGGAGAGGACCACGTGGCCCGTGAGGGCGGCAGACACGGCGATGGAGGCGGTTTCGCTGTCTCTTGTTTCCCCCACCATGATGATGTCCGGGTCCTGGCGCAGGAGGGACCGCAGTCCCGTTTGGAAGGTGAGGCCCGCCTGGGGGTTGGTCTGGGTTTGGGTGATTTTTGGCAGGTTGCGCTCCACGGGGTCCTCTATGGTGGAGATGTTCACCGGGTTTTTCGAAAGCTCCTCTAAGATCATGTAAAGGGTGGTGGTTTTGCCGCAGCCTGTGGGCCCTGTGATGTAGAGGATGCCGTGGGGACGGTTTAAGATATTGCGCACTCTTCTATAGTTGCCCTCTTCCATGCCGAAGGTCTGGCTGTGGTCTATCTGCATGTCGCGGCTTAAAAACCGCAGCACGGCCTTTTCCCCGTAAATGGAGGGCAGGATGGAGACACGGACGTTGATTTCCACCCCATTCTGCCGGGCCCTGAAATGCCCGTCCTGGGGGATGCGCTTTTCGGCGATGTCCAGGGAGGAGAGGATTTTTAGCCGGGTGATCACCGAGTTGTGCAGGGCTTTGGACAGGGTTAAAAACTCCAGAATCTGCCCGTCTACCCGGATGCGCACGATGGTGTTTTCCTCAAAGGGCTCGATGTGGATATCGCTGGCCCCGGCGTTGTGGGCCTTGTACAGCACGGAGTTTACCAGGGCCACCACGGGGGTGTCCCCCGGGGCGCCGGAGAGGTCCTCCACCGCCACGGTCTCCGCCCCGGCCACGGCTAAGTTGGCGCTTTGGGCGGCGTTTCTGGCGTCTAATTCCGCATACCAATAGTGGATGGCTTTTTGGATGTCCAGCTTTTGGCACAGGAGGATACTGACAGGCATGTTCACCGTGAGCTTCACGTCTTCCAGGGCGTAAAAGTCCAGGGGGTCGGACATCACCAGGTTCAACATGCCGTCTGTTTCGGAGATGGCGATGAGGTTATATTTCAGGGCCATTTGCTTGGGGATTTTCGCAACCGAGGCGATGGCCACCGGCTGCTCATCCAGGCGCACCAGCTTGGCTCCAAACTGCTTGGAGAGGATGTTCAGCATCTCATATTCCGTGATGAGCTTTTGTTCAATGATGATTTCGCCCAGGCGTTTTTTGGCTGTGCTGGCCTTTTGGGCAGCGATGGCTTCTTCCAGCTGCTCCTGGGTGATGAGGCCTTCCATCACCAATAGGTCGCCGATACGGATATTTTTCATACGCACCACTCACAAGTTTTATTTGCAGGGATTTTTCTAGGGCAGCAGGCCCGGTTGCTTTGTTACTGATTGTGCACTTTTTGACAATTCTTGTCACGAGCTAAAATATGATATCATAATTTCCCCCTTTACGCAAGGGATTTTGACGTGATTTTGCCTAATTCTCCAGAGTATTTTTTCTTTATTTTTTGCCTATATGACAGGTTTCCCATTTTTTGCCTGTTATTATAGTGTTTCCATGGTCTTGTCCTTCTCTGGCGGACTTTTTTCAAGGAAATGGTTTTTTCTCTGGTAAAGGCCGGGAAAGTGTGCTATGATTTATCGGTGCAAAGCGGCACAGCTCTTGCCCCGGAAATCACAGAGGGGGCAGGGGGCCGCGGGCCCATGCAGGCAGAACGGCGTTTCCACTACTTTATGTGAGCGAGGTATCTTCTCATGCAGCAAAAAACGGCCCATTACGGCCTTCCCACCGCAGTCTCCATGATCATCGGCATCGTGGTGGGCTCCGGCATCGTTTTTAAGAGCCCCACGGTGCTCAAGGCCACGGGGGGCTCCGTCCCTTTAGGGGTCCTGGCCTTTTGCATCGCCGCCATCAGCATTGTTTTCGGCAGCATCACCCTCTCCCAGCTCTCCGTCCGGACGGAGAAGAACGGCGGGGCCGTGGGCTTTTTTGAGGATTTCGTCTCCCTGCCCCTGGCGGCGGCCTTTGGCTGGTTCCAAACCTTTGTCTATCTGCCCACCATGAGCGCCGTGGTTTCCTGGGTGGCGGGGATTTACACCTGCGCCCTCTTCACCATAGAGTCCACCCTAGAGATTCAGGTGCTTCTGGGGCTTTTCTATATGATACTCCTCTACGGCGTCAATGTGATCTCCCTGCGGTGGGGCGGTTATATCCAAAACCTCTCCACAGCCATTAAGCTGGTGCCCCTGGTGATCATCGCCTTTGTGGGCCTTCTTTTCGGGGCGGAGCATCCCGACATCCCCGCCGGGGTGGCGTTTATCGGCTCTTCCGAGGTTGGTATGGGCTGGCTGGCGGCTCTCATCCCCATCGCCTTCTCCTTCGACGGCTGGATCGTGTCCCTGTCCATCACCAACGAGGTGAAAAACCCCAAACGCACCATGCCCCTGGCCCTGACTCTGGGGCCCATCCTCTGTCTCGTCATCTACGTCTGCTACTTTGTGGGCATTACCAATATGTTAGGCTCGGAGTATATCATGTCCATGGGCAAGGAGTCTGTCACCACGGCGGCGGAGATGATCTTCGGCGGCGTGGGGGGTAAGGTGATCACCGTGGCGGTGCTGATCTCCATCCTGGGGGTGGTGAACGGGCTGATTCTGGGGATGCTGCGTATGCCCCAGGCCCTAGCCACCAAGCACATGATCCCCGGGGCCGCCGCCATCGCGCCCCTGAATCCAAAGACCGGCCTTTCCAACGGGTCCTGCCTCGTGGCCTTTGGCTCCTCCCTGGCCTATCTTCTCATCCACTACGCCGTGATGAAGAGCGGGATTTTGGGGAATTATGACATCAGCGAGATTGCCATCGCCTTCAGCTATGTTTGCTATATCGTCCTTTACTGGAAGGTGCTGAAAATGGGCCGCGCCGGGGAGATTTCCAACCCCTTCCTGGGCAAAATCGCCCCGGTGATGGGGATGCTGGGCTCCGCCATTATCATGATAGGCGCCTTTATCGCCAACCCCACCTATGTACCTGTTTTTGTGGCGCTGTGCCTGATTTCCTGCTTTGCCGGGTTTGGGTATTATCGCAGCGCTTCTCGGAAGAGGGCGTGACTTTTCTCTTTGATGCCACAAAAAAGCCCTGGGGCGAAGGAGTGACTCCTCTGCCCCAGGGCTTTTCTTTTTGTTCCGTTTTTACTTTGCGTACTCGATGGCCTTCACTTCCCGCAGGAGGTGCACCTTGATCTGGCCGGGATATTCCATCTCGTCCTCGATCTTCTTGGCGATCTCCCGGGCTAAGAGCACCATCTCGTCCTCGCTGACGATCTCAGGCCGAACGATGATACGGACTTCACGGCCTGCCTGGATGGCGAAGGATTTCTCCACCCCGTTGAAGGAGGAGGTGACCTCTTCCAGCTTTTCCAGGCGCTTGATGTAGTTCTCCAGGTTCTCGCGCCGGGCACCGGGGCGCGCCGCGGAGATGGCGTCGGCCGCCTGGACTAAGCAGGCCACCACGGTCTGGGGCTCCACATCGTGGTGGTGGGCGTGGATGGCGTGGATGACATCTTTGGATTCCTTGTACTTTCGGGCCAGTTCCACACCGATGGTGACGTGGGAGCCCTCCACCTCGTGGTCCACGGCCTTGCCCAGGTCGTGAAGTAAACCCGCCCGCTTGGCTTGGTGGACGTCTGCGCCTATCTCCGCCGCCATGAGGCCCGCTAAGTGGGAGACCTCGATGGAGTGGTTTAGGACGTTTTGCCCATAACTAGTACGGTACTTCTGGCGGCCTAAGAGCTTAATGAGCTCGGGGTGCAGGCCTAAAACATTGGTCTCGAAGATGGCGCGCTCGCCCTCAGCCTTGATGGTAGCCTCCACCTCGCGCTTGGCGCTCTCCACCATCTCCTCGATGCGGGCGGGGTGGATGCGGCCGTCTAGGATGAGCTTTTCCAGGGCCAGCCTTGCGATCTCCCGGCGGACGGGGTCGAAGCAGGAGACGGTGATGGCCTCGGGGGTGTCGTCGATGATGAGGTCTACCCCGGTGAGGGTTTCCAGGGTGCGGATGTTGCGGCCCTCGCGGCCTATGATGCGGCCCTTCATCTCGTCGTTGGGCAGGGGCACCACGGAAACGGTGACCTCGGCCACGTGATCGGCGGCGCAGCGCTGGATGGCAAGGCCGATGATCTCACGGGCCCGGGTGTCGGACTCTTCCTTGTACTGGGCCTCGATCTCCTTCACCTTCATGGCGGCCTCGTGGGTCACCTCGGTTTCCAGCTTGGAGATCAGGTAGTCCTTAGCCTCTTCTGCGGTGAAGCCGGAGATTTTTTCCAGCACCGCCATTTGCTCGTCCACCAGCTGGTCTGCCTTGCGGCGGGTCTCCTCCAGGTCGGTGACCTTTTGGCTGTAGGCCTCTTCCTTCTTCTCCATGTTTTCCAGCTTGGTGTCCAGGTTCTCTTCCTTCTGCTGGAGCCGGCGCTCCTGCTTTTGCAGGTCGGCCCGGCGCTCTTTTACTTCTCTCTCGTGTTCGTTCCGTGCAGTTAATATTTCCTCTTTGGCTTCCACCAGGGCTTCGCGCTTTTTGCTTTCGGCGCTTTTGATCGCGTCGTTCAGGATGCGCTTGGCCTCTTCTTCGGCGCTGGAAATCTCTTTCTCAGCCACTTTCTTACGGTATTGGACGCCAGAGGGGAATCCGATCACCAGCGCAACCAGGAACGCTACTACGCCGGTCAGGATATACGGTAGCATATCCATATAGTCGGTACACACCTCCATATTTTAATTTCTCGTATAAATCGAAGTCTAGCCTCGGAAAAACGGGGGCATGCGGTTTGGGCGGGTGTTATGCCCGAACTCTCCCCATCTTAATTTACACTCGATATTTTATTCTAAATCGTCAGACAGCCCCTGTCAAGCAGTATTCTTACCATTGTGTCACTTTGAGGGCGATTCTTCTGGGTTTTCTTCCTTATTTTCCAAAATAACCACGGACCCCGGGAGCCTTTTGGGCATAGGATAGAAAAACGCCAAGTAGGAGGATATGTTATGGAACGAAACGCCACAAATCCCGTCAGTTCCCCTGGGGACGAGATGTTCCAGCGAGTTTGGAACCGGGTGATGCCCGACGCCAAGGACAGCCCCATCGTGGTGGGCATGATTCAAAACCGGCTGGGCGGCAACGGGGCCCAGGCCGCCGCCCCGGCCCAGGCCCCTGTGACCCCGGCAATTTCAGTCCCCGCCGCCCCCGCTATGACCGCCGTGCCCCCCATGGCCGCCGTGACCCAGATGACCGCCCCAACGCCCGCCGCCACAACAGTCCCCGCCGCCCCCAGCCCCAGCCTGACCCCGGGGCTCTTCCCCTTTCTGCGGGAGGGCTTCGGGATGCCCGCGGGCCTGGGTACCCGGGTGGATTTAGGGGCCCTGCCCACCCTGCCCCTGGGCCTTGGCAGCACGGATATGCCCCGAACCCTGCCCGCCCCGGCGACGCCCATGCCGGAGCCTCTGGTGGAGGAGGTGCCGGTGATCATGGGAATGGAGCCCCCGGAAAACGGCGCCCAGGCGGTACCCAACGGAAACGGCCTGGCCATACGCAACGGCAACGGCGGGGTGCCCGTAACCCCCGCCACACCGGAGAATTCCGTGCAAAATGACTTTCCCAACGGGGACGCCGTTTCTTGCCTGGGCAGTGAGAGCCTGCCCTTTACGGGCCTGTTGCAGGAGATGATCAAGAAGGAGATCGCAGACTGGGCCTATTACCGGGCCCTGGCCAAACGGGCCGGAGGCGCGCCCTCCAAGGTCTTTTCCCTCATGGCGGCCAAAGAGCTGCAGCATGCCAAGCGCCTTTCTGCGGCCCTCTTTCTCATCAGCGGCTTCCGCTACTGGCCGGAGAATACCAGCAAGGTGAATATCCCCTCCTACCTCTCGGCCCTGCGGCAGCGTTTTTTGGAGGAGCAGCAGGACGCCTCCCTCTATGTAGCGGCCTCCTCGGAGACCATTGACCCCTGCTTAGAGCAGCTTTTTCTGGAGATCGCCCAGAGCAACGGGGAGAATGCCCAGCAGATACGGACTTTGGTGGAGCAGGCTTAGAAGCCCAGAGAGGGCAAAGCAGGTCAATCAGGCAGTGTGCCTGTAAGCACAAAAAACCCACCCTGAGGGACTGCCCACACGGCAATCCCCCAGGGCGTTTTTCCCTTTAGGGCCATTTTACATTTTCCGAAATCTCGGTGAGGGCCTTGGAGGCCTCCATATCACAGTTGCTGCAGGTGGCCAGGTCCCCCAGGGACAGCATTCCCACCACCTTGCCGCTCTCCACCACGGGCAGACGCCGCACCTGCTCCGCCGACATCACGTGGGAGGCTTTTCTCACATCGTCTGCCGGGGTGATGGTGTAAAGGCTTCGGGACATGATGTTGCGCACCGGGGTCATGGCGGGGTCCTCCTCCGCCGCGATGCACCGCAGGACGATGTCCCTGTCTGTCACCACGCCTCTCAGGGTCCCGCCGTCGCCGCAGACGGGCAGGGCGCCGATGTTGTGCCGGGCGATGAGCCGGGCCGCTAAGGAGACGCTCTCGTCGGGGGAGATACTGACCACGTGGCTGTTCATAAGTTCGCGCACTTGCATAATAAGCACCGCCTTTTTAGATTGTGACTTCTAGTGTGGGCAGAATTTGGGGGGATTATTCTTGAGGCGGGCCACGAAAAATCGCCGGGGAGATTTCAACCTCTCCCCGGCGACATTCTTATTTCTGATACTCAAATTCCAGGTTGTAAAGGCTCACCAGATCCCCGTCCTGGATGCCCATTTGCTCCAGGCGGTCAAAGAGGCCGGACTGGCGCAGCATACGGTCGAACCAGTTGCGGGACTCGAAGTTGGAGAAGTTCACGTTGGCCATGATCTTCTGGAGCCAAGGCCCTTCCACAATCCACACGTCGTCCACATGCTCGATGGAAAGGGGCTCCGAGGTGTCCACCTCCGGGGGTCTTTCCACATAGTCCGGCTCATAGACGATAATGGGGGGCAGCTGAGAAAGCTTCGCCGCGGCAGCCTGCATCAGCTCCCGAACCCCCTGATTGGTGGCGGCGGAGAGCTGGAAGAAGGGCAGGCCTTTTGCCTCCACATGGGCTTTTAGGCGTTCCAGATTCTCGGGCTCCTCCAGAATGTCCAGCTTGTTGGCCACCACCAGCATCTCCCGGGAGGCTAGTTCCGGGCTATACTCCCGCAGCTCGGCGTTGATGGCCTCGAAATCCTCCACGGGGTCCCGGCCCTCGCTGCCGGAGACGTCTACCATGTGGATCAGCAGGCGGCAGCGGTCGATATGCCGCAGGAAGTCGTGGCCCAGGCCCGCCCCCTCTGCCGCCCCTTCTATAATCCCGGGGATATCGGCTAAGACGAAGGAGACACCCTCGTCCACGTAGACCACCCCCAGGTTGGGGAAGAGGGTGGTAAAGTGGTAGTTGGCGATTTTGGGTCTGGCCTTGGTGGCCACGGATAGGAGGGAGGATTTGCCCACATTGGGGAAGCCAACCAGACCCACGTCGGCCAGGAGTTTTAGTTCTAAGACCACCTCGCGGCTTTTGCCCGGGAGGCCCGCCTTGGCGAACATGGGGACCTGACGGGTGGGGGTGGCGAAGTGCTTGTTGCCCCAGCCGCCGTTGCCGCCCCGGCAGAGGACGAATTGCTCGTCCCCGGACATGTCCTGGATGATCTCATTGGTCTCGGCGTCCCGGATGACGGTGCCACGGGGGACCTGGAGGGTGAGAGAGCCCCCGTCCTTGCCGCTGCACCGTCTGCCCCCGCCGTCCTGGCCGTTTTCCGCCGCGTATTTGCGCTTGTAGCGGAAGTCGAGTAGGGTGGACATGTGGTCGTTGACTTTCACGATAATGTCCCCGCCCCGGCCGCCGTCGCCCCCGTCGGGCCCGCCTGCCGCCACGTATTTTTCCCGGTGGAAGGAGACAACGCCGCCGCCCCCCGCCCCGGATTTTACGGTGATTTTTACTTTGTCGATAAAATTACTGCTCATTGTGTCCCTCCTGCGTCTTTCCCCAGTTTGCCCAGGCGGGACGCATCCATACGGGGGCTGAAAGCCCCTTGCTTATGTTTCTTGATAAAAAAACCCCGAACTAGAGCGTTCGAGGTTTTTTATGTGTTGTCAAAACGACCTCTTACTGCGCGATCTCCACGATAGAGACCTGCTTGCGGTCCTTTCCACGGCGCTCGAACTTGACCTTGCCGTCTTTTAAGGCAAAGAGCGTATCGTCGCTGCCACGGCCCACGTTGGTGCCGGGGTGGATATGGGTGCCGCGCTGACGAACGAGAATGTTGCCGGCCAGGACGAACTGCCCGTCGGCTCTCTTCACGCCCAGGCGCTTGGACTCGGAGTCACGACCGTTACGGGTGGAGCCCACGCCCTTCTTATGAGCGAAATATTGAAGCCCGATATGAAGCATTTGTTACACCTCCAAAACAAGTATATGTTGGGGATACTCCTCGGTAAGGTTCACCAGATGAAGCATCAGGGAGGCCAACAGGGTTTGGCACACCTGGTCTATGCTCTCGGATAGGCCCCCGGGGAGCTTTAGGGAGAGGAAGGCGTCTTCCGGCCGAAGCTTTACGGCGGCGCCCAGGCCCAGTACGTCGTTCATGGCGCACTCTGTCAGGCGGACGGCGCTGGTGATGGCGGCGCAGAGGATGTCCTCTCCTTCATCGGCAAGCCCGCTGTGGCCCTCTAGGGAGAAGCCTACAAGGCGGCTGCCTTCAGATTCAAAAGTGACTGTGGTCATAATAATTAGGCGTTGATCTTGCCGATCTGCACCTTGGTGTAGGGCTGTCTGTGGCCCTGACGGCGGCGGTAGCCCTTCTTAGGCTTATACTTGAAGATCATAATCTTCTTGCCCTTGCCGTTCTTCACCACGGAAGCGTCGACTGTTGCGCCTGCCACAAGGGGAGCGCCGATCTTGGCAGTGTCGCCCAGGACGGCCAGAACCTTGTCAAAAACGATGTTATCGCCTGCTTCTACGGCCAGCTTTTCGATGAAGAGCGTATCGCCCTCGGCCACTCTATACTGCTTGCCGCCGGTTTCGATGATTGCTGTCATGCGTTTGCACCTCTTTCCTTTATTACGGGCTCGCTGTCGGGGGCGGAGGGTAAACCTCACTTCATACCCATTCAAAGCGGCTTTGATATTGTATCAGGGGAATCGGAGCTTGTCAAGGGGTTTTCTTGGACTAATCGGTTTTCTTTGAGGAAGACTAGGCGCTTTGCTTCCAGTCAAAGCCACCCTCAAGCACCGTGCGACCCATAAGGGCCGGGGGGTTCTCTTGCTACTTCCCAGAACCCTTCCAAATCTCCCGCATGATCTTCCCGTTGGCGTTGCGGGGGAAGGCCTCCACAAACTCCAGGGCTCTGATCTTCTGGTAGCCTGTGCAGCCGCTGTTGTGAAAGTCCAGAAGCTCCCGGCGTAGCTCCTCCGTGGGGGCAAAACCCGGAGCCAGGTGCACCAGGGCCTTGATCCGCTGGCCCAGGGCTCTGTCCTCCTCCCCCACCGCCAGGCATTCGTAGACGGCAGGGTGGCGGCCCAGGGCGTTTTCGATCTCGAAGGGGCTCACCCGGTAGCCCTTGGTTTTAATGAGGCCGTCCATGCGGCCTTTGTAGTAGAGAAAGCCCTGGTCATCCCGCAGGCAGAGATCCCCGGTGTGGAAGAGGTTGCCGTCCCAGAGGGCTTCGGCGCTCTCCGCCTCTCCAAAGTAGCCCATGAGCAGACCCACGGGGCGGGTACCATCCTGAGACACGATCACCACCTCGCCCTCTTCCCCCGGCCCGGCAAAGCTGCCGTCGGGGCGCAGAAGCTCCACGTGGTACTTTGGCAAAATCTTCCCCAGGGAGCCCTCTTTGCGGCCCATGTTTTTGGTGTTGGCGGCGATGAGGCCCGCCTCGGACTGGGCGTAGCCCTCGTATAGGGGGTGCTTTGTCTGGGCCTCCACGGTTTCTGCTAAGTCCCGCATGAGCTTTTCGCCCCCTACGGCGTAGCAGTGGATGGTGGAGAGGTCGTATTTGTCCATGCCCACGTCGGTAAGGCTGCGGTACACCGTGGGCTGGGCCATCATGGAGGTGACCTTGGCGGCCTCTAAATGGGCCAGGAGCTTTTGGGGGTCTAGGCGCTCGAAGTCGTAGACGAAAATGGCGCTCTCGCAGAGAAAGTGCCCGTAAAATTTCGTGCCGCAGACCACCTCCCAGGCGGTGTTCCCCGTGGCAAAGTGGAGGCTATCCGGCCCCACGTCCTGCATATACCGGGCGGCCAGGGCCGAGGAGAGGGTGAAGGCGTGGTCGTGGAGGACCCCCTTGGGCGCGCCGGTAGTCCCCGAGGTGAAGTAGAGCAAAATGGGCTCTCTTGCGTCTGTCTCCACCCTGTCTAAGGTGTCGGGCGCAGCCGCTACCAGGGCGGAGAAGTCTGCAAAGCCGGGCAGGGGGCCCCGGAGGGTGTAAAGGGCGCTAAGGCCTGCCTGGGCTGCCGCCTGGGCTGCGTGGGCCGGGGTTTCCCCCTCCCGGATGGTGAGAAAAACCTTGGCCCCGGATTTTTCCATGCGGTAGCGGAAATCCTCCACGGACAACAGGTGAAACACCGGGGAGAGGATGAGGCCCAGCTTGTGGGCGGCGATGGCCAGGTACCAGTATTCCCAGTGGGTGCGCAGAGATACCATCACCACGTCGCCTTTTGAAAGACCCAGGCCGCGGAATACATTGGCAGCTTGGTTAGAAAGGCGTTTTAGGTCCCCAAAGGTGAGCCTGGCCTCCAGCCCGTGGTCGTCGCGGGTGAGGATGCAAAGCTTTTGGGGGTAGAGCTCGCCCAGAGGGTCTATCACATCGTAGCCGTAGTTGAAATTGGGGGGGTAGTGAAGCGCGGCGCTTTGGAGGACGCCGGCGTTGTCAAAAGTTTCCGTAAAAAATCGGCGGTAGAACATCTATTTCCATCCTTTTATAGAAGCGTGTAGGCCCCGGTGGGCGGAAAAATGGCCAGAACGACACGGCAAACCAGAAAAAAAGAATTTTTTCTGGTTGGCGGGACGTGGCAGGGTATTTTATCCGCCCAAGGAGGGGCCGGAGCGTGACAAGGACAAGTATATAGGGAGAAGGCCGCCTTGTCAAAGGGGGGCATCTTTTTCCAACAGACCCCAGCGTTTGTAGAGGAGCAGCAGCTCCCCCAGCTGAAACTTTCTGGCCCAGGTCTCCCGGTAGCGCACGGTTTTCGCCTTGCCGGAAAGGCGCAGGGCCTCTACGTCTTCTGCGGCCTTTTCGTATTCCGCTTCCACGAATGTCTGCATGGCCTCGTAGGCCGCTAATTTTTCGGCGCTGTTCATAGAAAGCCTCCTTTTCCGACATGGCCCGACCTTGACAAAGTCCGGCTGATGCACTATAATAAGCAAAGGGTACTGCACAAGCGGTCAGCCCAGAATCAGTCTTTCAAAGAAGCACTTAAAAAGCACTTCTTAAGAAGTCGTCACTTGGCCGAGTGGCGGCTTCTGCTCTTTACGATGATCGTGACGGTATATCGCCCGATATGTAACGTAATTCGCACAGCGTCACCCCCTTTTGGGGTTATGTAGCTGACCGCCTGCCGTTATGCAGTACCGAAAGGTATTATAGCAAATATCAGGAAGTTTGTCTAGGCGTCCGCCTTGACAAGAGGCCAATCTTGGCGTAGAATAACGAAAGCGCGCTGCACAAGCGGTTAGCTCAGTAACTTTCTAAAAGGTATACTTTAAGAAGTCGCCACTTTGCCGAGTGGCGGCTTCTGTTTTTGACGAGGAATGTCTAGCGCGCCGCCTTGCCAAATCCTTAATTTTTCGATAAAATGAATCCATTAAATGCAACGGGCACAAGGAGTGACCATCCTATGAAATACATCCTCATCACCGGCGGCATGGGCTTTATCGGCTCCCACACCTGCGTGGAGCTCATCAAGGCCGGCTGCCATCCTATCATCGCCGACGATCTCTCCAACGCCAATATTCGGGTGCTGGAGGGCATCGAAAACATCACTGGGGTCAGGGTTCCCTTCTACCAGATCGACGTGGCGGATTACGACGCCTTGGAGAAGGTTTTTAGGGCCCATGAGATCGAGGCTGTCATCCACTTTGCCGGGTTCAAGGCCGTGGGGGAATCCAAGGAAAAGCCCCTCCATTACTACTGCAACAACCTGAACACCACCATGGCCCTCCTAAAGGCTATGGAGCGCTTTCAGGTGGGCCGCCTGGTCTTCAGCTCCTCCGCCACGGTTTACGACGCCCTGCGCACCCCCCTCTTGAAGGAGGATTCCCTGCGCTGGTGCCAGAATCCCTACGGCTGGACCAAGTTTATGTCCGAGCAGATCATCGCGGATTTCGCTGAGGCTAACCCCGGCCTCTCCGCCGTGCTCCTGCGCTACTTTAACCCCGTGGGTGCCCACGAAAGCGGCCTCATCGGGGAGGACCCCCGGGGCACTCCCAATAACCTGATGCCCTTTGTCACCCAGGTGGCCGTGGGGCTACGGGAAAAACTCACGGTCTTCGGCGGGGATTATGACACCCCCGACGGCTCCGGGGTGCGAGATTACATCCACGTCACCGACCTGGCAAGGGGCCATGTGGCGGCCCTTTCTTACAGCGAGAAACACCCCGGCAGCCACGCCTTTAACCTGGGCACGGGAAAGGGCATCAGCGTTTTGGAGCTGGTCCACACCTTTATGGCGGTGAACGGCGTGACGGTCCCCTATGAGATAGGCCCCAGGCGGCCCGGGGACGTGGGGATGTACTATGCCGACACCAGCCACACGGAACAGATCCTGGGCTGGAAGGCCCAATTGGGCCTGGAGGACATGTGCCGCTCCGCCTACGGCTGGCAGAAGTACAGCCTGGGCCTGAGTGCAAAGGAGGAATCCCTATGAATGCCACCTGGCTGGAAATCATCCTCAACGCCCCCGTGGAGGACTTAGACGCCCTTTCCGCCACCCTCATCGCCAACGGCACCCCCGGTCTGGTAGTGGAGGAGGAGGGGGACTTTCTGCGCTTTTTGGAGGAAAACCGCCAGTATTGGGACTATGTGGACGACGAGCTCTTGGAGAGCATGAGGGGCCTCTGCCGCTTAAAGCTTTACGTCACCGACGATGCCGACGGCAAGACCCAGCTGGAAAAATATCTAAAGGGCATCACCCTGCCCTATGAGAGCCATCCCCTAAAGGAGCAGGACTGGGCCTTTAGCTGGCAGAAGTACTACAGACCCATGGAGGTGGGGGCCCGGCTTTATATCGTCCCTGAGTGGGAAAAGGAGGCGCAGGTTCCCCCGGGCCGCGTTCCCCTCTACCTGAACCCCGGCCTGATCTTCGGCACAGGCTCTCATTCCTCTACCCGCCTCTGCCTCCAGGGGGTGGAGGAGTACACCAAGGCGGGGGGCAGGGTCTTAGATTTAGGCTGCGGCAGCGGCATCCTCTCCATCGCCGCCCTGATCTTAGGGGCAAGCCACGCCCTGGGGGTGGATATCGACCCCAAGGCCGTGAACGTGGCCTATGAAAACGCCGCCATGAACGGCATAGGAAAAGACCGCTATCTGGTGAGAGCCGGGGATATCCTCTCCGACGAGACCCTGGTGGCGGAGATTGCCCGGGAGAAGTATCAGCTGATTTTAGCCAACATCGTAGCCGACGTGATCATCCCCCTATCCGCTGTGGTGGGGGACATGCTGGAGCCCGATGGCATCTTCATCACCTCGGGGATCATAGACACCAGGGAGGGAGAGGTGAAGGCGGCCCTCTTGCGCAACGGCTTTGTTATCGCAGAGCGCAAGCAGGAAAACGGCTGGGTGTCCTTCATCGCCCGGCGGGGCTGAAACATCCGCCGCCCTGAATAGATAACATGAACACCCCCCGAGCAGGTTAAGAACGCTGCATCAGGGGGTGTCTCTTTTTTCTACTCTTTTCGGGGCAGGTAGCTTATGAGGGCTGCCATCATGTCCTCGAACATCAGGGGCTTGCCCAGGTGACTGTTCATCCCCGCCGCCAGGCAGCGGTCTATGTCCTCCTTGAAGACGTTGGCGGTCATGGCCACGATGGGCACCGTCTCCGCCCGGGGCAGGCCCGAGGCGCGGATCAGCCGGGTGGCCTCATAGCCGTCCATCTCCGGCATGTGAATATCCATAAGAACCAGGTCGAAGCCGCCCTTTGCCTCCGCAAAAGCTTCCACGGCTTCTCGCCCATTGGCGGCGTTTACGGTCTCGATTCCTGTGGGCTCTAAGAGGGTAACGACGATCTCCCGGTTGATCTCCACGTCGTCGGCCAGCAGCATACGGTAGCCCAAAAAGCGGCCCTCATAGTCCTCCTCCTCCGTGAAGGCCTGGCCCTCTTGCGCCTGGGCCTCCTTCAGCCAGACGGTGAAGGAGAAGGTGGAGCCCCGGCCCTCCTGGGAAGAAACGCCTATCTCTCCCTCCATCATCTCCACGATGTTTTTGGAGATGACAAGGCCTAGGCCCGTGCCGCCAAAGCGGCGGGAGACGCTGCTGTCGGCCTGAGCGAAGGAACGAAAGAGCCGCCCCTGCTGCTCCGGGGAGATGCCGATGCCCGTGTCCTCCACCTCTACCCGCAGTTGCACGCCCCCGGGCCTTGTTTCGCCCCGGGAAAGCCGCAGGCGTATGGCGCCGCCCTGGGGGGTGAATTTCACCGCGTTGGACAGTAGGTTGGTCATCACCTGCCAGAGACGCTGCTCGTCTCCGAACAGATGAGTCGGCAGATTGGGGTCGGCCTCCATGGAAAAGTGCTGGCCCTTCTCCTGGGCCCGGTAGGCGATGACGTTGGACGCGCCGGAGAGTAGGTCTTCTAACTGAAAGTTCCCTTCGGAGAGCTCCAGCTTCCCCGATTCGATCTTAGACATGTCCAGGATATCGTTAATCACCCCCATCAGGTGGATGGAGGCCTTTTCGATCTTCCCCAGGGCCGCCTCGGTCTCCGGGGGGTTACTTCCCTGGCCGGCGATGCGGGTCATGCCTATGATGGCGTTGAGGGGGGTGCGCATTTCGTGGCTCATGGTGGCCAAAAAGTCGCCCTTGGCCTGGCTGGCTTTTTCCGCCGTTTCCTTGGCCAGGAGAATATCCGTTAAGTCGTGGAAGAGCATCATGGCCCCCTGGGCCCTGCCATTGTCCCCCAGCATGGGGGTGATGTGGATGCTGTAATGGCGCAGAGAACCCCCGCCGGAAAAGTCCAGCCTGGCCTCCAGCTCCACGCTCTCCAGGCTCTCCATGGCCCGGGCGTAGGCCTCCTCCGCCTGGGCCAGCCAGGCCTTTGGCACCCGGCCCTCAAACACCTGGGAAAAGTGGTGCCCGGCGATGAGGCCGAAGCCCCCCAGGCCCGCCGCCTTCAAAAAGGCGTTGGTGCAGTAGGCAAAGCGGCCCCCCTGGTCGAACAGGAGGATGATATCGGGGCTGTTTTCCAACAGAAGGCCTAAGTTTCGCTCCATTTGCTCCTGCTGGGTGGTGAGGAGCTCGTTGACGCTGTTCCGGGCGGTGAGCATGGCTTTGTTGCGCTGAAGCAAGGCCTCTGCATGGCGCAGCTGCCGCTTTAAGTTTCGGTTCTCTTTTAGCAGGTCCTCCCCGCTTTGGGCATTGACGCCCCTTTGCTCTTCCACGTCGGCAAAGCTCCCTCTTTACGCCTTAGAAGGCGTTTTATCAGTTGACGCCTGGCATATTAAATGCCGCAGGCGATAAAGGTAAAGTTATGAAAGCGGTTTCTGGTTTCGCCCTTTTCGGTGTAAACGGGGCAAATTTCGCCCCCGGAGTAGGCCAAGTGCCAGGGGACGCGGCCCCCCACCACCTGCCGCACCCGGCTTACCTCGGAGAAGGGCTCTACCCCCAGAACCATGTTGCGGCCCAGGCAGGGGAAGGCGATGATGCCCTTTACATCTTCGTCGGCTAAAAGGGTCGTGATAGACTGCTCTGCGGTAAGGAGAATGTCCTCCACGTCCATGCGGCCTATGGAGAGGGTGCCCCCCTCGGGCATGGTGCCGCCGCAGATGGCATAGCCCTCATCGGTGAGGGAGTAGATAGCCCGGGCCACGGGGGGCGTTCCGTCCTTATAATCCACCACAAAGGGGATGGAGCTCATGCCCTCCACGCCCTGGGTGAGGCCGATGGAGCGGAAATACTCCAGGGCCGAGACCCCGTTGACCCCCTTGAGCACGCTGCCCGCCGAGGCGGTGATGACAGCCTGCTGCTTGTGGATGTTCTGCTCTGAGGTGGCGGTCATCACAAACCGGGGCTTTATATTGCCGCTAATGAGGAGCAGGGCCATGGCATCTCTCGTGACGGTGCCGTTACAGAAGGTAAAGGTGTTGCTGTATTGGGCGGTATCAAAGTCGCAGGCGATGGTGCCGAAGATGGGCAGCCCCCCCACGGCGGTATCCAGGGCGTTTAAGATCAGCTCGCCCCCTATGGCGCCCATCATAGGCATAAAGGCCAGGATGAGCCCCGGCTCCTCCGGCAGCGCCCCGCGGGCCTCTTGATAGGCCTTCTGGGTAGCGGTCTCCAGGTCGCCCTCGTCTAAGGGAGCGGAGAGGGCGGCGGAGAAGGTGCAGTCCTGGGCCGTCAGCACAGAAAGGCACAGGAGCATGGCCCCGGTTTCCCGATTCATGGCGTTAGTCAGGGTGGTGCAGCCCACCACGGGGAAGGGCAGGGCGGCAGCCACAGCAGCGGCTACTCCCGATTCGATGTAATCGTAGCTGCAGGTGATAAAGCCCGCGCTGTGGGCCAAAAGGGGGCCCTCTTCTTCCAATTGAGCCCAAAGCTCCCCCAGGGCAACTTGGGGATCATCCAGCTCTAAGGTCCAGGCATTTCGCATGTTCATGACTTTCCACCTTCCCTTTTCCTTTTGGTCACTTCTTGTAACGTCATCTTACAACAAAGCATGAGGAATAACAACCATTTATTGTGAGAATTGTCACATTTTGTTCTTTTGTTACCCGAAAATTACCAGTCTTTCGAAAAATCCGTGGAGACCTGCTTGAAACTGTGGTATACTACTGGCATCCAATCAGGAAGCCGGGTTTCTTTCCGTCTGCCACCGGGGCGCATTGCCCGGTATTCCCGGCCATATCATCGCCCACAGGAGGCTTTTATGTCTGAAACACTCATGGCCTACGGTGCAAGCCCTCGTCAATTAGAGGAGGCCGCCCTTTCTCCCCAGCTGCATTTGGCCCGGGTGCTGGCCCAGTATCAGGGCCTTTACCGGGTGGTGACCCAAGGGGGCGAGGGCTTGGCCACCCTCTCCGGCAGTCTGCGCCACGAGACCCGCACCCTCTCCTCCTACCCTGCCGTGGGCGACTTTGTCCTGGTAGACAGAGACAGCTTTGACCAGGGGGAGGCGGTGATACACCAGGTGCTCCCCAGAAAAAGCCTCTTTACCCGGGCGGCAGTGGGGGAGCGGGACCAGGCCCAGGTCATCGCCGCCAATATCGACCTGGTGTTTTTATGCATGGCCCTCAACCGGGACTATAACCTAGCCCGCTTAGAGCGCTACCTCTCCATCGCCTGGGACAGCGGGGCCACCCCCGTGGTGGTTCTCACCAAGGCCGATCTTTGCGACCATCTGCCAGCCGCCCTTTTAGAGGTGGCTTCCATTGCCCCGGGGGTGGAGGTTTTGGCGGTTTCCCAGATGGACGCCGCCTCCTTAGCGCCTCTGACGGCCCTTCTAACGCCCGGCATCACCGCCTCCTTAATCGGCTCCTCGGGGGTGGGAAAATCTACCTTAGTGAACCTCCTCGCCGGGGCGGAGCTCTTAAAAACCGCCGCCACCAGAGGGGATGATAAGGGCCGTCACACCACCACGGGCCGAGAGCTTTTGCGCCTGCCCTCGGGCTGCCTGCTCATCGACACCCCGGGGATGCGGGAGCTGGGCCTACACTCCGCCGACGTGGGAAAATCCTTTTCTGAGATAGAGGCCCTGGCTGAAGGCTGCCGCTTTCGGGACTGTACTCACAATGGGGAGCCGGGCTGCGCAGTCCAAAGGGCCGTGGAGGCCGGGCAGCTGGAGGAGCGGCGGCTGGAAAGCTATCAAAAACTGCGAAAAGAGGCCAAGTACGAGGGGCTGAATTCCCGGCAGATCGAGGCGGAAAAGCTGGATGCCATGTTCGGCGGTAAGGGCGAGCTGAAAAAAGTTCGGGATTATATCAAGAACAAGAACAGGCAGCAGGGGCGGTAAGGCACGATGAAAACCAATGGATTTTGGTATCTGATCTTAGGAGGCATCCTCCTATTGGGGCTTTTGGGCGCCCTCACGCTCTTCCTCCTGCGGGAGGAGGGGGATTTGGTCACCATACGCCGGGGAGAGGAGACCCTCTACACCCTGCCCTTGGATGAGGACAGGGATATCAATGTCCCTGCGGCGGACGGGGGCTATAACCTGGTGCGCATTCGGGACGGGGCCGTTTGGATGGAGGCCGCCACCTGCCCGGGGCAAGACTGCGTCCTCCACGGCCCCACCACCCACACGGCAGACCCCATTATTTGCATCCCCAACCGGCTGGAGGTTTTCGTCTCCACCGAAAACGGGCTGGACGGAGTGACAGGATGAAAACCAAAACCCTCACCACCATCGCCATGCTGTCTGTGGTGGCCCTTATCATCTTCGCCGTGGAGGCCCTCATCCCCATGCCCCTGCCTTTTCTCAAGCTGGGCCTTTCCAATGTGGTGATCCTCTTCGCCCTCTGGACCATGGGGCCCAAGGAGGCCGGCTGCGTGCTGCTGGTGCGCATTTTGCTCTCGGGCTTTGTGGTGGGGAACCTCATGTCCCTGATGATCAGCTTAGGAGGCGGGGTGTTGTGCTTTGCGGTGATGTGCCTATTAAAGCCCCTTTTCTCCAAACAGCAGATCTGGATTTTAAGCATCTTCGGCGCCCTGGCTCACAACGCCGGGCAGCTCTTGGTGGTGCTGCTGTTTTATAACACCGGGGCCCTGGTTTACGCCCCCCTTCTCATCTTCGCCGCCCTGGTAACGGGCTTTCTCACCGGGCAGGCCGCCCAGGCCACGGTGTTTCATATGGAGAAGCTGCGGGGCAGCCGAGGCTGATTGCGGCGCGCTCTCAACGGCGGCTGTGCTTTTCTACATCTTGATTCGAATTGTCAACCTTTGGTTCGTTCGTGGTTGACAATTCTTTTTTTCTGTGCTATCCTACGGCTAACTTTTAAAAAAGGCGGCGCAGTATGGAAACACAGCTCTCTCCCACCCGGCGGCTTTGCACCATCGCCCTCTCCGTGGCCCTTTTGGCCCTCTGCTCCTGGATCACCATCCCCACCATGGTGCCCTTTACCCTCCAAAGCTTCGGCATCTTTCTGGTGCTGGGGCTATTGGGCGGAAAAGACGGCACGGCGGCTATTTTGGCCTATCTTCTTTTGGGCCTTTGCGGCCTGCCGGTGTTTTCCGGGTTTTCCGGCGGGGTGGGCTGCTTTTTGGGGCCTACGGGGGGCTATCTGTTGGGCTTTTTGCTCCTGGGCCTTAGCTATCGGCTTCTCACAGGTCTCTGGGGCCAGGGGCCACGGGGGGCTGCCTTGGCCATGGCTTTGGGCCAGCTGCTGGTCTACGCTATGGGAACGGCTTGGTTTTATCTTTCCTACCTGCAAGGGGGCCAGCCCGCCACCTTATGGCTGGTACTCACCTGGTGCGTGCTGCCCTTTGTTGTGCCCGACGCCCTGAAGCTGGCCCTGGCCCTGGTTTTGCGGCGCAGGCTAATGAGAGCCCTTTCCCCCGCCCGTTTCGCGGAACTTTATCAGAACAGGGAGGTGGCGCCATGACGGTGAAGGACAGGCTCCTGACGGCCCTGGAGGAGCACCGGGGGGACTTTCTCTCGGGGGAGACCCTGGCGGAGGCCCTTTCCGTCAGCCGCAGCGCCGTGTGGAAGGCGGTAAAAACCCTGACCGCCCAGGGCTACCCCATCCAGGCCGTGCCCAACCGGGGCTACCGCCTGGCTGTGGAGAGCCATCTGCTGTCTCCCCAGAGCCTATTGCGCTATTTGAAGGCCCCCCTGCTGCCGGAGGTGTACCCCAGCCTGCCCTCTACCAACCAGAGCCTCAAGGAGCGGGCCGAGGCGGGGGCCCCTGAGGGTACGGTGATTTTCGCCGAAACCCAGACCCAGGGCCGGGGGCGCAGAGGCCGGGCCTTTCACTCCCCCCTGGGCGGGGGGATCTACATGAGCCTGCTGCTGCGGCCCCAGTTTTCTGCCCGGGAGGCCCTTTTCATCACCACCTGCGGGGCTGTGGCCGTTTGCCGGGGGGTGGAGGCCTTAACGGGGGAGCCGGCCTCCATCAAGTGGGTGAACGATGTGTTTTGCCGGGGCCTAAAGGTCTGCGGCATCGCCACCGAGGCTTCTATGGACTTAGAGAGCGGCGGCCTCTCCTACGCCATTTTGGGGATAGGGCTGAATCTATACCCCGGTGAGGCGGCCTTTCCCCCGGAGCTTGCGGGAATCGCCGGGACGGTGCTTTCAGAACACCCCCAAGACGGGTCGCTGCGGGCCAGGCTTGCCGCCCGGATTTTGGACGAGTTTTGGGCCATGTATCCCACCATCACCCAGGGCGGGTTCTGGGCGGAGTATAGAGCCCGGTCCTTTCTTTTGGGCCAGGCTGTTCATGTGCTGCGGGGGGAGGAGAAAAAAAAGGCGGTGGTTCTCGACCTGCTGCCGGATTTTTCTCTTCTGGTGCAGTATGAGGACGGGGCCCAGGAGGCGCTGTCTTCCGGGGAGGTGAGTGTGCGGGGCGGGGGATAGTTTTTTCGTCTCCCGGCCCTCGTCTCTCGTCCCTCTTCGTATTCCCGAGCCAAAGCCCAGCTTGCGGGTTTGGCGAGGAGAGGCGGCGCAAGGAAGCGGAATGGAATTTTCGGCTTTAGTCGGAAATGGAATGGCGCGGACTTTGCGCCGACGATGTCACGCTCCAGGGGACTGCGCGACGGAGAATAAGCCTGCCCTCCGCGGCTGCGCAGCAAAAGTTTGCTACTTTTTCTGCCCAACCTCTGCGTGCCGTCTTATTCTCCTGCTCCGCCCCTTGGGCGCTTCTTGTACATTATTAACACATTATTCACGATTCCTTTCTTGACTGGTCATCTATTTTGAATATAATAATATAGCGAACCGGGTGAAGCTTCGGGCCATTTTGGCTTTTCCGGGAAAGGGAGATGATGTCTTCTTGACCAGCAAACTACGATACTTTTTTAGTTCACGGGCGGGCTTCGATGCCTTGACCCTCTTCCTTTTGATGGTCTTTTTTGTCTTTGAAACTGCCCTGCGTTTTACCCGCTTTTTGCCCTTGGCGGTGCCGACCTACCTGATTCTGGCCTTTGCCATCTTCCGCTTCTTCTCTAAAAATCTGCCCCGGCGGCAGATGGAGAATGCCCGGTTTTTGGCCATGTTTCAAGGGGTGATGCAGTGGTTCCGCTTCCGCCGGACGGTGCGGGGGGATAAGGAGCACCGCTATTTTAAGTGCCCCAACTGCCAGCAGCCCCTGCGGGTACCCCGGGGCAAGGGGAAAATCCAGGTGACCTGCCGCACCTGCGGGGCGCAGTTTGAGGAGAAGAGCTAAATTTCCTTTGGAAAATGAAAAAGTCGGAAAGCGATATGCTTTCCGGCTTTTTGGTTTTTTGGTACACGGCTGGGCCTTGTGGCTTTTTTTATACAGGCAAAGAAACACCAAGCCCTGGGCGCGCTGCGTTGACGGTTAACCACCCCGTCACTGCGTGCCACCCCTCCCCAGGAGGGGAATTAGGACGGGGGATGCGGTTTGGGGTTTTCCGCCGCCTCACAGGAGCACACAATTCCCCTCCTGTGGAGGGGTGCCCATAGGGCGGGGTGGTGGCCACGTCAGTGAACCTTACACCCAAAAGAGAACCACAAAAAAGCCCTAGTCAAAAAACAGCCAAGGTTGCGGCCCACAAGCTAATTTCTACCGAAAACCACGTTTTCTTAAGAAACCGACAAAAAACCCTATCCTACACTAGCATGGTAACACCAAATCGAACGACCCTCGCAGTAGGCGCACCCACGCACCCACTTCATTTTAGAGGGATCCAAGGGGGAATCGCCCCCTTGGCGTTCTTTCCGCCCTTTCTTACGCAAGAAAGGGTGTTCCGTCTGAAAAGACAAAGCCCTCCCGTCCTGCCAGGGCGGCACAAAATCAAATGTCTAACAGGATGGCAGAACACCCTTACTTCCCCACACAAAAGCGTGCAAAAATCCGATGGGTAATATCCTCCCTGAGGGTCTTCCCCGTCAGCTCCCCCAGGGCGCCCAGGGCCTCCTCCACATCCTGAAGCACCAGATCCGGCGGATTCTCCAGGAGAAGGCTCTCCCGGGCCGCGTAAAGGCTCTCCTTGGCCCGCAGCGCCGCCGCCTGCTGCCGCTGGTTGGTAAGCAGAGGTGCGGCCCCCTCCCCCAAGCCCTGGGGAAAGTGCCTGGCGATGAGGTCTTCCAAGTCCCCAAGGCCCTCTCCCGTGGCGGCGGAGACGGGGCAAACCCCCAAAAAGCCCGGTGGCAGTTCCGCCGGACTTACCGCAGGGGGCAGGTCGCTCTTATTGAGGATGGCAATGGCCTTCCCGGCGGAAAGAGCCAGGGTCATGGCCCTATGATCCTCCTCCTCCAAGGGCTGAGAGGCGTCCAGCACCAAAAGGCAGAGGGCGGCCTCCTCCAGGGCCAGGCGGCTTCGCTCCACCCCCAGGGCCTCCACGGGGTCCTGGGTCTCCCGCAGGCCCGCCGTATCTGTCAGCCGCAGGAGGATGCCCCCCAGGGTCACCCGCTCCTCTATGGTGTCTCTGGTTGTCCCGGGGATGTTGGTGACGATGGCCCGCTGGTAGCCCGCCATGGCGTTTAAGAGGGAGGATTTTCCCACGTTGGGTCGGCCTACGATGGCGGTGAGGAGGCCGTAGGTGATCTGGCGGCCTCTTTGGTAGGTGGCCAGGAGGTCTTCTACCCCCAGAAGCCCCGCCTCCAGGGCCCCTTCTATGGTCTCCCGGCGGAAGGGGTCGATATCCTCCTCGGGGTAGTCCAAAACGGCGTAAAAGTGGGCAAGGAGGTCCACCAGGCCGCTGTAGATCTCCTCCACCCGGCGGGAGAGGTTGCCCTCTAACTGCCCTGCGGCGCAGCGGGCGGCGCTGGGGGTTTCCGCCTCGATGAGGTCTATCACCGCCTCGGCCTCCAGCAGGTCTAATTTACCGTTGAGGAAGGCCCGCTTGGTGAATTCTCCCGGCAGGGCTAATCTCGCCCCCTGGGCGCAGAGGGCCTCCAGGGCCAGGGAGAGGACCATGGGGGAGCCGTGGCAGTGGAGCTCCGCCGTTTCTTCCCCCGTGTAGCTGTTTGGGGCGGGGCAGTGGAAGGAAAGGCCCCGGTCGATGCGGTTTCCGTCCTTATCCGTCACGCTGCCGTAGACCATGGCCCGGGGGGGCGACTGGGAAAAATCCAGGCCGGAGAGGGGCCGGAAGATGCGCCCCACCGCCCGGGCGGCACCGGGGCCGGAGAGGCGAAGTATGCCCACACCACTGGGCAGCGGGGCGGTGGCGATGGCGGCGATAAGCTCTGACATAAAGGGTACCTCCTTGGGGGATTTGGGCCTTGGTTTTTTTGTTTAATACGCCGTGAAACTTTCTCTTGACAGGCCATTTTTGTCAGGCGGTATGCATGTCAAGATTTCCTTCAAAATGTGTATAACTCTGTGGACAATGTGGACAACCTTTGAAAAACTGGCCTTTGGATTTCCCAGTCTTTTCCCTGGATTATGAAAAACATACTGCATACTCACCCCAAAATGCACCGTCAGAACGCACAAAGGCTTTGGGCAGTGGCGGGTACTTATTCCGCCTCCTTCAGCCGCCGGGAAACGGCTCTGGCGGCCCTTACCCCAGAGGCCCCCGCTTGGGCCAGGCCACGGGTGATCCCCGCCCCGTCTCCCGCTGCGAAGAAGCCGGGCAGGCCCGTTTCCAATTCGGCGCTCAGCTGCAGCCGGGCGGAGTAGAACTTCACCTCGGCCCCGTAGAGGAGGGTGTCATAATTGGCGGTGCCCGGGGCCACCTTGTCCAGGGCGTAGATCATCTCGATGATGTCGTCCAGCTGCCGCTTGGGAAGGGCCAGGGAGAGGTCTCCGGGGATGGCGGCGGTGAGGGTGGGCTTGGTGGTGGACTTGGACATGCGGTGCTCATTGCTGCGGACACCCCGCACCAGGTCACCAAAGCGCTGGACCAGAACGCCCCCGGCCAACATGTTGGAGAGGGAGGCGATGTGCTTGCCGTAGCGGTAGGGCTGGTTAAAGGGCTCGGTGAAGCGGTTGGAGACCAAAAGGGCAAAGTTGGTGTTCTCACTGCGCAGGCTGGGGTCGGAATAGCTGTGGCCGTTTACCGTGTGGATGCCCTCCACGTTTTCAGACACCACGTGGCCGTAGGGATTCATGCAAAAGGTGCGGACCTGGTCGCCATACTGCTTGGTGCGGTAGATGAGCTTGGATTCATAGACCACGTCGGTGATATGCTCGAACACCATGGCGGGCAGCTCTACCCGGACGCCGATGTCGATCTGGTTGTTGAGAAGCTTTAGGCCCAAGGCCTGGCACTGGCGGGAGAACCACTCGGCCCCGGAGCGGCCCGGGGCGGCAATGAGGTAGCGGCACAGGTAGTGCTCCCCCTCGGCGGTTTCCAGGGTGTAGCCGCCCCCCTCTGCCAGGCCTATGGTGGTGACGGCGGTTTGGAAGCGGAAGTCGATAAAGGGGCGCAGGGCCTCGTAGATATTGGTGAGGATGCGCAGGTTGTTCTCCGTCCCCAGGTGCTTTACCTGGGCCTGGAGAAGGTGGAGGTCGTGCTCCAGGGCTCTTTTTTGCAGGGCCTTGGCCTCGGGGGTGTCGGTGGAGTAGACCTGGGTGGTGGCCCCGTGAAGCACGTTGATTTCGTCCACGTAGCGGATGAGGTCCATCACCTCGTCCTGGGGCATAAAGTCGGTGAGCCAGCCGCCAAAGGCCGTGGTGAAGTTAAACTTCCCGTCGGAAAAGGCCCCGGCCCCGCCAAAGCCGCACATGGTGTGGCAGATCTTGCAGTCGGTGCAGCTCTTGGCCTTTTTGGACACGATGGGGCAGCTGCGGCCATAGATATCCCGGCCCTGGTCTATCACCAGAACCTTGGCCCCGGGGTTTTCCTTCATGAGCTCATACCCGGCGAAGACCCCCGCCTCGCCGCAGCCTAGGATGATGACGTCATATGTGTGTGGCATGTGTTTCCTCCATCTCCCCTATGGGGGTGTTACTGGGCCGCGGGCAGGGGTTCATATTCATAGTGGTAGGCCAGGGTTTCCACGTCGACGGTGATGTGGTAGATGCCTTTTTGGTGGTCAGGGGGCAGGTGGGGAAGGTCGATTACGTCCTCCGGCAAGGTCACGGTACAGGTAAAGGTTTTCCCGTCTTCAGAAAAGGCGGGGTTTTCCATCTCGGGGGCGTAGACACTATTGCCTCGGGCGCAGACCCCTAAATCCAACCGGGCCAATCCACCCTCCCGGTAGACGAGATAGGCACTGCGCAGCCAGGGAAGGTCTCTGTCATATTCAGAACCAAGGCGTATCATGGTAGCCACAGAACCCTCCACCCTGTCTGAGATCACGACGTTTCCGAGTGGTCCTCTCAAAAGGTAATCCAGGCACTGCGCATAGGTGAAAAGCGGCGTTGCATTGCCTTCCATCCGACCTATGGGCCCATTGTCATGGAGGCGCACAAAGGCAGCAAAGCACTGCTCCATGGAGAGGGTTCCTTGGGGGTCGAAGGAGCCGTCCCCCATGCCCACCATCACGCCCCAGCTGGTCACTGCCGCAACGCTCTCCTTAGCCCAGTCAGAGATTTCCTCACCATCGGTAAAGAATGCCGAATCTGTCCTGTCGGGCAAGGTTCCGCCAATTACTACATAGGCCCGGGCCAGCATCACCGCCGCTTCCTCACGAGTGATGAGGCCCTGGGGGTCGAAGATTCCGTCGCCTCTGCCCTGGACTAAGCCCAGATAATAGGCCTCCGTGGCCCATGGGCAGTCAGAGAAAACCGGCTCAAAGTCAGGGTAGTAGTAGGGCCTGCCATTGGCGTCATTTTCCACCAGATACATGCGGGTTAAGTCGACCAGAATGCCTGCCGTGCTGCGCTCCTGGGCGGCAATATATTCCATTGCCAGAGCTGCAGTGCTTTGTCGCTGGGCGGGCTGGCGATAATCGCCCTTACCAAAAGTCCTGAAAATCTGAAACAGTTCATCTGCCCGCTCCACCTCTTCCTCCGCCCAAGAAGAAATCGTGATGGCGGCACTGCTCTCTTCTCCCTCATGGAGATGGGCCGAGGCGGCGGCAACAAGGCTTACAGCGATGAGCAAGGTACAAATGCCAAGCTTCCATGCTTTCATAGGGAACCTCAACTTTCTAAGGTGGGCCTTAGGCCGTGGGCAGGGGTTCGTATTCATAGTGGTAGGCCAGGGTTTCCACGTCGACGTGGATGTGGTAGATGCCCTTGGGGTGGAGAAGGCGGGGCGGGTTCACCCAGCCGTAGTATTGATCCTCCGTAAAGGTCACGGTGCAGGTGAAGAGCTTGCCGTCCTCAGAAAAGGCGGGGTTTTCCATCACAGGGGGCGAGGGCTGAAAGCCCTGGGCGCAGATGCCCAAATCCAAGGAAACGATCCCCCCGTCCCGGTAGATCACGTAGGCAAAGTCCATCGTCCGGGGGGCATTGGTGCTGGATGCCCGAATGACGGTGGCCACGGGGCCCTCTATCCTTTGCGCCACCGTCATGTAGGTGCCACTTTCCCCTAGGAGGCAAACCAGGCTCTGCTCATAGGTAAAGTGGTGGGTCACGTTGCCATTTATGCGGCTCACCGGGGCCTTTTCATAGAGCCGCAGGAAGGTGAGGAGGCACTGCTCCACGGAGTAGGTGCCACGGGGATTGAAGGAGCCGTCCTCCATGCCTTTCATGATGCCCCAGCCGGAGAGGGCCGCCACGCTTTTTTGGGCCCAGTCGGCAATGTCGGCCTGGTCGGTGAAGACCGCCCCCTCCGGGCTTTCGGGCAGCCTTCCGCCTATGGCCTCATAGGCTCTTGCGAGCATCACTGCCGCCTCTTCCCTGGTGATGAGGCCTTCTGGGTCGAAGGTGCCGTCGCCTCTGCCCTGGATCAGGCCTAAGGCGTAGGCGGGGGTGCCCCAGGGGTAATCCCGAAAGGCGGGCTTGATGGTTTTGTGAAAAAGCGGCGTGCCATGGGGGTCTTCTTCCACCAGGAACTCCAGGGTCATGTTAAAGAGGTGGTCGTTGCGCTCCTGGACTGCCATAAATTGCAGGGCAAGCTCTACAAATTTTGCTCTGCTGATGGGCTCTCGCAAGTCTTCGGGCAGGCCGTAGTTGGCCCGGTCAAGGCCAAGCTCCGCCGCCCGCCGCACCTCTTCCGCCGCCCAGGTTGAACGGGCGGGGGCGGGGGTCTCCTCCCCCGGGTGGCTATGGGCTGTGGCGGCCACCACCAGGCCAGCCGCCATCACCAAGGAACAAATTCCTATCTTCCATGCTTTCATAGGGAACCTCATCTTTCTAAGGTGGGCCTTAGGCCGCGGGCAGGGCTTCGTATTCATAGTGATAGTCCAGGGTTTCCACGTCGACGGTGATGTGGTAGATGCCCTTGGGGTGCCAAAGGACAGGAGGGTCTACCCAGCTGTAAACTTGATCCCTCTCCAGGGTCACGGTGCAGGTAAAGGTTTTACCGTCCTGGGAGAAGACGGGGTTTTCCATCTCGGGAGAGTAGAAGGAGAAGCCCAGGACGCAGACGCCTAAGTCCAGGTTGGCGATGCCGCCGTCTCGATAGACAATGCAGGTGTCGGGCAGCCAGTGGGGCGCGCCGCCGATGCCGGACCGGATTACCGTGGCCAGGGGGCCTTCCACCCTGTCCGTCACCACGAGATCAAAGAAGTCGCCGTCGCTTTCCATCAGCGCCAGGTCTAGGCACTGCTCGTAGGTAAAGTGTTGGGTCACGTTGCCGTTTATGCGGCTTACCGGGGCCTTTTCATAGAGCCGCAGGAAGGTGAGGAGGCACTGCTCCACAGAGTAGGTGCCACGGGGGCTAAAGGAGCCGTCCTCCATGCCCTTCATGATGCTCCAGCCGTTCAGCGCCGCCACGCTCTCCTGAGCCCAGGAGGCAATGGCAGCCTGGTCGGTAAAGGCGCCTTCCATGGTGGCCCCGTGCAGCCTTCCGCCTATGGCCTCATAGGCTCTTGCCAGCATCACCGCCGCCTCTTCCCGGGTGATGAGGCCTTCTGGGTCGAAGATGCCATCGCCTCTGCCCTGGACCAGGCCCAGGTAGTAGGCAGCCGTGGCCTCGGGGCAGTCGGTGAAAACGGGCTTGTACGAATCGCCATTCAGCTGGATGCCCTGGGGGTCACGCTCCGCCAGGTATTTCAGGGCTAAGCTCTCCAGAGACCTGTTGCGCTCTTGGACTACCATAAAGCCCACGGCAACTTCCATAAATTGCAGCCTGGTAATGGGGCCGCGAAAGTCATCGGGCAGGCTGTACACCTCATCCAGGAGCTTCAAGTCCATGGCCCTTTTCACTTCCTCCGCCGCCCAGGAGGAGGTGGCGGGAGCGGGGTTAGACGGCCCCGGGTGGCTGTGGGCCGAGGCGGCGGCGGTGACCAAGCCCGCGGAGGCGGATAGACACAGGGCGATGACAAAGGTACAAATGCCAATCTTCCATGCTTTCATAGGAAACCTCATCTTTCTTGGGTAGGGGCCCGGTCTGCCTGTTTCCTTCCTTGGGCAGACCCTTACAATGGTAACATATCAGTTTTCGCCCCCCGCGTCAATGTGATTTGCTTCCGGATCCGGCCCGGGGACGCCAGTCTGTGAAAAAGAGAAACAGGAGCGGGAAAAATCCTGCTCCTGTCTTCTTTTTCAGTATGTTTCGGGAAGGTTTTCTCGTTTCTTTTCCGGGCCTTAGGTGGCGGGCGGGGCGTAGACCTCCAGGGTGACCCCGGTGTAGTACCAGGTGAGGATTTCCTCATAGGTTTTGCCCTCTGTTGCCATGGCGTTGGCCCCGTACTGGCTCATGCCCACCCCGTGGCCGTAGCCCGTCACGTGGATGGCAATCTGCTGAGCGTTGGCCTCCACGGTGAAGTTGGCGGAGCGCAGGTAGTAAAGGCTGCGCATCTTAGTACCGGAAAGGGTGACGCCCCCCACGGTGATCTGCCCCACGGCCCCGCTGCTGGTGGGCGCTATGGCCCCGAACCAAGAGGCGGGGTCCCCCTCCAGCACCGCCTCGGGGTAGGCTTGCAGAAAAATGGTCTTAAACTCCTGGGGGGTGAGGACCAAGTCTGTTCGGTAGTTGGGCACCTCGTCCCCCTCGGGGCTGGGCACCCCCACCAGGTAGGGCACGCTGCCACCCCAAACCTCCACCGCGCCCTGGGTGGCGGTGCCGGAGCTGGAGTGGAACACGGCGTTGACTAAAGCCCCGTCGTAATACATCACTTTCCCCTCTGTCCCCGCGATGGCCTGGGTGATCTTTTGGGTGTAGAGGGCGGCGTTATCCCCCCAGTTGGCGGCGGCCTTTTCCGGGGCGATGTAGGCCTGGCAGCAGGTGTGATCCCCGCAGACATCGGCCCCGCTGTCACCGTGCTTGGAAACGGCGTAGGCGGCCTTTTCCAGGGCGTAGGTCCTGGCGGCCACGGCCTGGGCCTTTAGGGCTTCCAATTCAAAGGAGGCGGGCATCTCCGCCGCCACCACGCCCCAGAGGTATTGGTCGGCGTCCATCTCCTGGACCCCGTCAGAAAGGAGCACCCGCAGCGTTCTGCCGCTGTGGAGGTCCTGGGGGCCTGAGAGCTGGGTGCCGTCGGTTTCCGGGGTGGGAGGGGTGTCTTCGCCCCTGGAGAAGAAGAGGGGCAGAAGGAAGCAGAGCATGGTCAACACTACTGCCGCCAGGATGATTTTACGCAAGGGGTTCGCCTCCTTATGGGCCACGCGCCGGGGTTTGCGCCCTTTGTGGGTTTGTCCATTCACCATATGCACCTCCCGTCTCCTTCATGCCTACCCTCAGGCCTTTTTATAGTGTACCAGCTCTACTTCTATCCCCTCGGGGCCGTGGAAAAAGGCCAGGCTGACCATGGGCTTGGGGTCGTGACGGCGCTGTAGGGGGTAGCCCGCCGCCTCGAATTTCTGGATGGAGGCCTCCATATCCTGGGTTTCGAAGCCCACGGAGAAGCCCGCAAAGCCCTTGCCTGGGTTGTGGGAGGAGGCCACCAGCTCGATCTGGGGCTGGTCTTCCTCCCCCAAAAAGGCCAGCTCCCCCACGGGGATGGGGTAGCGCTTTTGCAGCTTCATGCCAATGAGGTTCTGGAAGAAATCCACACAGGCGTTCATGTCGGTGACGTTGATGGTAACCAGGGAAAATTTCATAAAACTCACTCCTTTGTAATCGTTGGTAACACAATAGGTTCAGCCTGGGCGGGCGGGTAGTACCAGCCCCCGTGGCAGCAGAAGATGGCGGCAGGCTCCAGGGCCAAAAGCCGGGCCATGGATGCTTGGGCGGTGTCCATATCCAGGGTAAACTGGGGGTTGGCGATGACGGGAATCCCCTCCTCCAGGGCCATGGCGTCCCCGGCTAAGAGGGTCTTACTGGGGGGATGCCAGAGGGAAATGTGGCCCGGGGTGTGGCCGGGGGTGCGGAGAACTTCCCAGCCCCAGGGCTCCAATTGATCGCCCGCTTCCAGGGGGACATCCACCGCCAGGGGCTCCACCCCCTCCAAAAGGGCCAGGAATGCCTCCCCAAAGGCCCTGGCCTCGGGGGGCAGGGTCTCTTGCAGGGCCCTTGCCTGGAGGAGGCGCAGGGAGGGCTCCTCCCCGCTGATGTAGGGGGCCTCCCGGGCCGAGGCGTAGATTTTTGTTTGGGGATAGGCCCGCTTCCAGGCTGCCGCCGCCCCCATGTGGTCGTGGTCGTGGTGGGTGAGGAGGAGGGCCGTCACCTGGTTTGGGGCAAAGCCCTGGGCAACGATGGCCTCTTCCAGCAGAGGGAGCGCGCCCACGAAGCCGCAGTCTGCCAGGAGGAGGTCTTCTTCCGCCCTCAGCAACACAGGGCAGACGGTTTGGGGCGCCCCCAGAAAGGGCAGGGTGATGGTGAGGGGGTAGAGCTTTGGTTGAGACAAGGGCGGTCACTCCTTTTTGGGTGGGGTGGGGGCCTGGGCGCTTTTCTGTCACGCTGGGTGGGACTGCGACGGGGATTACCACCCCGTCACTGCGTGCCACCCCTCCTCGGAGGGGAATTGGACGAGGGATGCGGTTGGGCCCTTCCCGAGCCTGGCAGCAGAACACAATTCCCCTCCGTGGAGGGGTGGCCATGGGGCGGGGTGGTTTCCGCCCACCGGGGCCTGGGCGCTTCTCATGTCACGCTCCGAGGGACTGCGCGACGGTCAATAAGTCTGCCCTCCAAGGCTGCCCGGCAAAAGTCTGCGACTTTCCCCGTTCACCCTCTGCGGACTGCCTTATTCACCTGCTCCGCCCTCTGGGCGCTTCTGCTTTCAGCATACGCCAATCCTCGCCAAATTACAAGACCGCGGGCCTGTTCCTCCTTGTCAAAAACCTTCCAAAATGATAGAATACAGAAAACACGGAAGGAGACGCCCTATGAAAGAATCGCCACGGTTGGGCCACGAGCCCATTTACGACGCCCATCTTCTGGGTCTTCCCAAACGCCTGCTCCTGGGCCTCCAGCACCTCTTCGCCATGTTCGGCGCAACGGTTCTGGTGCCCATCATCGTCCAGGGCTACGGTCTGCCCCTCAGCGTCCAGACCACCCTCCTCTTCGCCGGGGTGGGCACCCTGCTCTTCCACCTGTGCACGGCCCTTCGGGTCCCGGCCTTTTTGGGCTCCTCCTTCGCCTTTTTGGGGGGCTTCGAGTCTGTCTCCCAATTAAATTCCGGCAAGTGGGCCACCATGACCGGGGCGGAAAAGCTGCCTTACGCCCTGGGGGGCATCGTCATCGCCGGGGGGCTATACCTGATCTTGGCCCTACTCTTTCGCCTGGTGGGGCCCGCCCGGGTGATGCGCCTCTTCCCGCCCATCGTGGTGGGGCCCATTATCATCCTCATCGGCCTGACCTTAGCTCCTGTGGCCGTCAGCAGCGCCTCTACCTGCTGGTGGATGGCCCTTTTGGCCATGGCTACCATCATCGTCGCCAACGTCTTCGGCAAGGGTATGATTAAGATCATCCCCATCCTCTTAGGCGTCTTTGTCCCCTACCTGGCGGCTCTGGCGGCGGGACAGGTCTCCTTTGAAACCGTGGAGGCCGCCAAGACCTTTGGCCTTCAGCCCTTCGTCTTTGCCAAGTTCGACCCCTCGGCCATCCTCATTATGGCCCCCATCGCCATCGCCTCTATGATGGA
Source organism: Evtepia sp. (assembly GCA_031553635.1). Classification (GTDB taxonomy): domain Bacteria; phylum Bacillota; class Clostridia; order Oscillospirales; family Oscillospiraceae; genus Evtepia. Next base: position 51,699 of record JAVBLH010000021.1, read on the forward strand.
GCACATCGGGGACATTTCCGCCATCTCCGCCACCACGGGCCGCAACTTTATCAGAAGCCCGGGCCTGCACCGCACCCTCTTGGGCGACGGCCTGGCCACGGCTCTGGCAGGTCTCTTCGGGGGCCCGGCTAATACCACCTACGGGGAGAACACCGGGGTTTTGGCCCTTACCAAGGTTTACGATCCCCGGGTGGTGCGGCTGGCGGCCTTTTACGCCATCGCCCTCTCCTTCTCCCCCAAATTCGACGGGCTCATCCGCTCCATCCCCGCCGCCATCATCGGGGGCGTGTCCTTCATCCTCTACGGCATGATCTCCGCCGTGGGGGTACGGAATATCGTGGAGAATAAGGTAGACCTCACCCGCAGCCGCAACCTCATCATCGCCGCGGTGATCTTCGTCTGCGGCCTGGGCTTTCAGGGGGGCCTCCACTTTACCCTGGGGGGCATGAGCCTCACCCTCACCCCCCTGGCCATCGCCGCCCTGGCCGGAGTGACCTTAAACGCCCTGCTGCCGGGCAACGACTTTGTGTTCCTGGAGGAAGACCCCGGCGGCGAGCCCGACCTGGACAGAACCGCCAAAGACGAGATTCCTCTTTAACCCTGGGCGGGGATTACCCCCCCCGTCCGGCGTGACCCTTTTTCTCCCAGGACCTTCGCGTCCGCCGCCTTTTGAGGTGATTTTATGAACGGGAAAACTTTGCGCCATTGGCTCCTTATCTTCGCAGCGCCCCTTTGTCTGATGCTTTTGGTCTATCACCTTGGTAGCTGGCTCATTTTGCAGCGCGCCGTCACGTATAATATATACTTTGGCTTTGGGGAGTACTACCTGCGGCTGTGTGTTTACATCCTCACGGCTCTTCTCATCCTGTGGATGGCGCGGCTGAGGGATGAAATCTGCCGTCAGCCTGCCTTCGCTGTGGTCACTGGGCTTTTGTGCCTGCTGTTCCTCCTGCCGCCCATTTTGATGTACCTGCCCTTTGCCCGGCACCTTGCGTCCCTCACTTTTTATGTTGTCGCCACCAAAAGCGGGATGCTGAACCTGGTGCTGCTCTACGGCACCGCCTACGGTTATCTCTGTGTCCGCTCTATCCGGCTCCGGCGCAAAGAGAGCGCAACCCCAGACTCCTTTGCCCCCGCCGCGCAGCCCCCATCTGAACTCTCGGAGGAATGACCCCCTATGAATGTTGCCGCCCTGCTGTCTTATCTGGCTCTCACGGCCTTTACCCCCGGCCCCAACAACCTGATGGCCATGACCCTTTCCGCAAAATTTGGCCTGCGCCGGGGCCTCAGCTTCTGCGGCGGGGTGTTTTTGGGTTTTCTCCTGGCGGGAGGCCTTTGCGCCGCCCTCTGCACCATGCTCTTCTCCTTCATGCCAAAAATCGTCCCGGTGATGGAGTGGTTAGGGGCGGGGTATATCCTCTTCTTAGCCTATATCGTCTGGCGGGATAAGCCCCACAAGGAGGACGGGAAGGAGGGCCGGGAGGATTCTGTCAGTTTGATCGCGGGGATTTTCCTCCAGCTCATTAACCCCAAGGTGATACTCTCGGGCATCACGGTGTTTTCCGTGTTCATCCTGCCCTATACCCAGGCCTTTCCCCAGCTGGTGCTGGCGGTGCTGGTGTTTTCCCTCATGGGCCTTGTGGCCACCTGCACCTGGGCCTTTTGCGGCTCCATGCTCCAGGGGGTGTTTCAGAAGTATCGCCGGGTGCTGAACACGGTGATGGCTCTGCTCTTGGTGTATTGCGCCGTGAGTATTCTTCTTTAAGTAAAACGAAACCCCCGACGTGATTTTTGATGGTCACGCCGGGGGTTTTGTGATGTCTTTCGCTTTCCTGTGGCGCTGCGTCACCACCCCGCCCTTTGGGCACCCCTCCCCAAAGGGGAATTTGGGTAGTAGCTTGCAGCGCGGTTCACGTTCTTCGCTCCTCCGTCCAATTCCCCTCCGTGGAGGGGTGGCACGCAGTGACGGGGTGGTTTTCCCGGTTTCCGCCCACCGGGGCCCGGGCGCTTCTTAGGCCATGAGTTCCGTCACCAATCGGGTATACCGCACCGGGTCGGGCAGGGGGAGGTTTGCGATGAGGAGGGCCTGGCAGTAGAGGATTTCCCCGTACTTGGCGGCCTTGTCTTGATCCTCGGCAAAAGCCTTGCAGAGAGCCTCAAAGGCAGGCGCGTTGGGGTTTAATTCCAGGACTTTTCCCGTTTCCATGGGGAAGCCTGCGTTGATTTTTTTGAAATACTGGGCCATTTCGATGGAGATGGGCCCCTCGGCGGTGAGGCAGCAGGCCCCGCTCTTCAAAATTTTGGAGATGCGCACGGCGGCCACCTGGCCATTGAGGCGCTCTTTTAAGAAGTCTAACAGCTCCTGGTTAGATTTTTCCGCCTCCTCGGCCTGGGTTTTTTCCAGGTCCGTCATGGGCAGGGCCCGCTCCTCGGCCACGGAGAGGAACTCCTTGCCCTCTAAATCCGCCAGGGATTGGAGAACCAACTCCTCCTCCTCGGAGATGAGATAGAGGACTTCATACCCCGCCTCTAAGATACGCTCGGCCTGGGGTAGGGCGGCGGCCTTTTCCACGGTGTCGGCCACGGCGAAGTAGACAAACTGCTGGGATTCGGGCATACGCTCCTTGTACTCTGCCAAGGTGACTAACTTCTTTTCCTTGGAGGACCAGAAGAGGAGCAGGTCGGAAAGAAGCTCCTTGTTCTTGCCATAGCCGTTTAAGAGGGCGTATTTAATTTGCAGGCCGAAGGCGCTCCAGAAGGTTTCATACTTCTCCCGCTGGTCTTTTTGCAGCTTTAGTAGCTCCGCCTTGATCTTCTTCTCCAGGTTATTGGCGATGACCTTTAACTGTCTGTCGTGCTGGAGCATTTCACGGGAAATGTTTAAGGACACGTCGGGAGAGTCCACAATGCCTCTTACAAAGCCGAAGTGCTCGGGCAGTAGGGCCTCGCAGGCCTCCATAATCATGACGCCCGAGGAGTAAAGCTGCAGGCCCCGCTGGTAGTTGGTATTGTAGTAGTCCATGGGCACCTTTGCCGGAACATAGAGGATGGCCTTATACTCCAGGTTACCCTCCACCGCCACATGGGCGGTGACAAGGGGCGCCTCCCAGTCGAAGAATTTCTCCCGGTAAAAGCTCTGATACTCCTCCTCGGTCACCTGGCTCTTGGCTCTCTGCCACAGGGGGATCATGGAGTTCACCGTCTCCCACTCACGAAGGGTTTCATACTCGGGCTTATAGTCCTCGGGGGCATCGGCGGGTCTTTCCTTCTGGCGGGTTTTTTCTAACTCCATGCGGATGGGGTAGCGGATGTAGTCGGAGTATTTCTTCACCAGGCCAGAGAGGGTGGTTTCGTTCAGGTACTTGCCATAGTCCTCGTCGTCTGCGTCGGCCTTCAGGGTCATAATCACGTCGGTGCCCACCTCGCTGCGGGTACAGGGCTCTATGGTGTAGCCCTCCACCCCGGCGGACTCCCACTTGTAGGCCTCCTGGGACCCATAGGGCCGGGAGATGACGGTGACCTTGTCCGCCACCATAAAGGCGGAGTAAAAGCCCACGCCAAACTGGCCGATGATGTCGATCTCGGCGTCGTCTCTCTTCTCCATCTCCTCCTTGAACTGCAAAGAGCCGCTTTTGGCGATGGTGCCAAGGTTCTGCTCCATGGCGGCCTGGTCCATGCCTATGCCGTTGTCGGAGACGGTGAGGGTGCGGGCCTCTTTGTCGGCTTTCACCACGATGGAAAAATCGTCCCGATTCAGGCCCACTTTTTCGTCGGTGAGGGCGAGATAGGCCAGCTTGTCCACGGCGTCGCTGGCGTTGGAGATGATTTCCCGCAGGAAAATCTCCTTGTGTGTATAGATGGAATGGATCATGAGATCCATGAGCCGTTTGGATTCCGCTTGGAAGGGTTTCTTTTCCATAATGTACACTCCTTACACTCAAATAAAAGGCACCCCAGAGGGATACCTAAAAAATATATCCTTAGCACTCGCGCCACATGAGTGCTAAGGATATTATGCACCATTTTTCGAAAATTGCAAGACCCTATTTTTGAACTTTTAGTTAAAGCTGTTCTGAAAGGCGCCCAAAAGCTTGTCCACCTTAGCCCAAAGGCCTTGATACGCCGGTTCTTTCCTGGCCCCCTCCCGGGAGAGTATCTCCCCCGCCTCCTCCTGGGCCTCCTTGAGGATGCGCATGTCTCCCGCCAGGTTTGCCACCTGGAGCTGTGGCAGACCGTGCTGCCGGTTGCCAAAAAAGTCCCCGGGGCCTCGGAGGCGCAGGTCCTCCTCCGCCAGGCGAAAGCCGTCGTTGGTGTCCTTCAGGGCCTTGAGCCGCTCCCTTGCCGTCTCTCCGCCTCCGGCTCTGATGAGGATGCAGTAGGATTGCTCTGTGCCTCTTCCTACCCGCCCTCGCAACTGATGAAGCTGGGAGAGGCCGTAGCGCTCGGCGTTTTCCACCACCATTAAGGTGGCGTTGGGCACGTCTACCCCCACCTCGATGACGGTGGTGGAGACTAAAACCTGGATGCGCCCGGCGGAAAAGTCCTCCATGATCCGGGCCTTGTCTTTGGCCTTCATGCGGCCGTGGATGATGGCAAGGGTTAGGTCGGGGAACACCTCCCGGCGCAGCTCCTGGCCGTATTGCTCCGCGGCCTTCAGCTCCAGTTCCCCCTCCTCCACCGTGGGGCAGACGATGTAGGCTTGGCGGCCCTTGCCCACTTCCCGGCGGATGAAGCCGTAGAGCCGCTGGCGCTTGTCCTCCCCCACCACATAGGTCTCCACGGGGCTGCGGCCCGGGGGCAGCTCATCCAGGATGGAGATATCCAGGTCGCCGTAGATCATCAGGGCTAAAGTCCGGGGGATGGGGGTGGCGGACATCACCAAAACGTGGGGCTCTGTCTCCCCCGCCTTTTGGGAAAGTGTGGCCCGCTGGGAGACGCCGAAGCGGTGCTGCTCGTCTGTCACCACCAGGCCCAGGGCGGAAAATTGCACCCGCTCTGTCAGGAGGGCGTGGGTGCCCACGATATGGTTGATTTTTCCTTCTTCCAGCTCTTTCAGGATTTTCCTTTTTTGGGCGGCGGTGTGAGAGCCTAAAAGGAGGCCCACCCCCAGACCCAGGGGGGTCAGCAGGGCCGAGAGGGTTTTTTCATGCTGCCGGGCCAGAAGCTCCGTGGGCACCATCAGGGCGCTTTGGAGGCCGTTTTGGGCTGCTAAGTAGATGCAGGCGGCGGCCACCACGGTCTTGCCCGAGCCCACGTCCCCCTGGAGGAGCCTGTTCATGGGCCGGGGACTTGTTAGGTCCTCCCCCAGCTCCTCTATGGCCCTTCTTTGCGCCCCGGTGAGGGGGAAGGGCAGGGCCGCCGCGAAGGGGGCCGTATCGGTTTTGGTCAAGGGGATGGCGCCGCCCTCACGCCTTCTTCTCCGCAGGAGGGCAAGGCCTAGGGAGAGGCAGAGTAGCTCCTCGAAGACCAGGCGGCGGCGGGCCTGTTCCAAAGCCTCCCAGGAGCTTGGAAAGTGGATGTTCTCCAGGGCCCAGGGTAGGGGGGCCAGGTGGTGGGCTTCTAACAGGTCGGGGGGCAGAGTCTCCTCCAGGGTGCCGCACAGGGGGATGGCCCGGCGGATAAGCCCGCCCAAAAGGCTCTGGCTAATGCCGGCGGTGAGGGGGTAAAGGGGGGTGATGCCCCCCACCAGCTTGTCTGCCCCCAGGGGCTCGAAGTAGGGGTTTGTCATCTGGCGGCGGGTGCCGTCCCCCGTAATTTTGCCGTAAAAGACGTACTCCTCCCCATATTTCAGGCTTTGGGCCACGTAGCTCTGGTTGAAGAAGGTCACCGTTACGGTGACCCTATGGTCGGAGATTTTCCCCTTGGTCAGCGCCATACCCTTTCGGATATGGTCGGTGTGAAAGGCCTCTGTCACCATGGCCCGAAAGGCGATGGGCCCCTCGGGGGACAGGGGGGGAATGTCCTGCAATACCGTTCTGTCCTCGTAGCTGCGGGGGAGGTAGGATAAAAGGTCCCCCAGGGCATGAAGGCCTAACTTCCCCAGGGCGCGCTCCCGGGAAGGGCCTATGCCGGGAATGGTTTTTAAGGGGGTATTGGCGTCTTGGCCCACGACTCCTCCTCCTTCCGCCTTTGATTACCCCGTCATTATAGCATAGAAAAAAAAAGAAAAACAGACGTTCTATGGGAAAACCCGGTTTTAGGTTCCGAAGAAGATGCGCACGGCAAAGGCCGCCGCCGCGAAGCCCGCCAGGTCGGCGCAGAGGGCAGCGGGCACGGCGTAGCGGGTTTTGCGTATTCCCGCCGCGCCGAAGTAGACGGCGATGGTGTAAAAGGTGGTCTCGGTAGACCCCAGCATCACCGCGGCGCAGCGGCCCACGTAGGAATCGGGCCCGTAGGTTTGAATCAGCTCCGCCCCGGTGCCCAAGGCCGCGCTGCCGCTGATGGGCCGCACCAGCATTAGGCCCACGGTTTCCGGCGGAATGCCGAAAAAGGCCAAGAGGGGCCCCAATGCCCCCGCCGCCAGCTCCAGGGCACCCGAGGCTCTTAGCATATACACCGCGGTGAGCAGGGCCACCAGGGCGGGAAAAATCCGCCAGAGGATCTCCAACCCGCCGGAGGCCCCGGTGATGAGGGCATCGTAGACATCCACCCTGCGAAAAATGCCGGTAAGGGCCACGCCCCCGATGATGAGCGGCACCAGCATGGTAAAAAAAAGGCTCATCTAATCCCTCCAGAGGCGGGAGAAAAGCTTCGCCGCCGTGATGCCCACCGTAACGGAGATCACCGAGGCCAGCCACACCGCCGGGAGAATGTCGAAGGGGGTTTGGCTGCCCGCCGCCAGCCGCACCGAGGCCACGGTGCTGGGAATCAGCTGGATGGAGGCGGTGTTGCAGACCACCAGCATACACAGGCTGTCTCCCGCCACCCCGGGAGTCTTGCGGGCCATGCGCCGGGCGGCCTCCAGCCCCAGAGGCGTGGCGGCGTTACCCAGGCCCAAGAGGTTGGCCGAAACGTTGGCGGCGATGGTGGACATCACCGCCTTGTCCTTTCGAAAGTCGGGAAACAGGCGACCTAAGAGGGGCTGAAGCAGGGCGGCGATTTTCTCTGCCAGGCCCGCTCTTTTCATCACCTCCATGACCCCCATCCAGAGGCAGAGAACCCCCGCCATGGAGATGCAAAGCTGCACCGCCGCCGCCGCGCCCTCCAATCCCGCAGCCGCCATGGCCTCGGAATTACCAGTTTTGAAGGAACATAGGATGGATACCACCACCATCCCTGTCCAGATGTATGCCATTGCCACGGCCTCTCCCTCCGTTATTTACCAGTTTAGTCTTGTCCTTCCCCACTATATGTCCCCGGGGTCGGGCCTATGACTTCCCATCCGTGGTATTTTTCCCCATAATTCGACAGCATTCCCCATGGAAATTCCTGTTTTTTCGGGAATCCCGGCGAAAATCAAAAGTTTTTTCCATTTTTCTATTTTATTTTCCATTTTTTGATTGACAAATTATTACTCCATGTTATAATCAGACCAAAGTCCCCCTTTTGGGAAGTCCATTTGTCTGATGACGGGGATGGGATTGGCTTAGAGTTTGAAAGGATGATGTGAAATGAAATCAACAGGGATAGTTCGCAGAGTAGACGAGCTGGGCAGAATCGTGCTTCCCATCGAGCTGCGTCGTACCCTTAATATTGCAGAGAAGGATTCTCTGGAAATCTATGTGGACGGGCCCTCCATCGTACTGCGCAAATATCAGCCCGCCTGCATTTTTTGCGACAGCGCCAAAGACATCGTGTCCTTTAAGGGCAAAAACGTTTGCGCCGCCTGCAAGCAGGAGCTGTAAAGCCCCCCTACCCCTCTCAAAAAGCACCCCAGGACGCATCGCGGATGCGCCCTGGGGTGCTTTTTTTGTTCGCTTTAATATATATGATGGTTTTTCATATTATGATATACAACCTGTATATTATTGTTGGATGGAATCAGGAAATTTTTTATATTTTTTGTCATTTTTCCTAGGGTTTCGACATGATTCGCCCTTTTTTTCCTACGGCGGCGTCATAGAGGGCTTTACGGGGAAGAATCAAATCCGCCGCAGCCTGGCGGGCCGCGTCACGCAGGGAGAGGCCTTGGGCCCTAAGCTCCTCCACCAGAGCCAGGCCTTCCTCCAGGGTGGCCCCGGCCTCTTCCTGAAGGGGCGCCCCCTCTATCACCAGGACGAACTCCCCCTTGGGGGTCTCCCTTTCGTAGCGCTCTGCCGCCTGGCCCAGGGTGGTGCGCAGAACCTCCTCGTGGAGCTTGGTAAGCTCCCGGCAGAGGCTCAGCCTGCGATGGGCCCCAAAGGCCTCGGCCATGTCACGCAGGGTGCCCGGGAGCTTGTGGGGGGCCTCGTAGAAAATCATGGTGCGGGTCTCCTGCCGGAGGGACTCCAGATGGGCCCTGCGGTTTTTCTTATTGGTGGCCAAAAAGCCCTCGAAGGTGAAGCGGCCTGTGGGCAGTCCCGAGAGGGCCAGGGCGCTGACCAGAGCGCAGGGACCGGGGATGGACAGAACCTCCACCCCCCTTTGGGCGCAGAGGGCGACCAGCTCCTCCCCGGGGTCACTGATGGCGGGGGTGCCTGCGTCTGTGCAGAGGGCGCAGCTCTCACCGGCCAGGATGCGCTCTAACACCTGATGGCCCCCCGTCTCCCTATTATGCCTGTGGTAGGCCATCATGGGCTTTTTGATGTTCAGGTGATTTAAAAGCTTCACCGTAACCCGGGTGTCTTCGGCGGCGATGAAGTCTACCTTCTCTAAGGTTTCGGCCATGCGGCGGGAGATGTCCCCCAGGTTTCCTATGGGGGTGGCTACTAAATATAAGATTCCGGGCATAGTCTCGCCCTCCTATGGTTCTTGGTAATGATTGGGCAGGATAGACAGCCCTACCCCGCCCTCCTTAATGCCCTCTACCAGCAGGGCGTAGGGGGCTTTTTCCGGGGCGTAGGACAAAAGCTGCATCCGCTTGGGGGTGATTTTGGCCCCCTCCAGGGCGGAAAAAAGCTCTGCCAAGCGCTCCGGGCGAAACACCAGGGCAAAGCGGCCCCCGGTGCGCAGGAGCCGGGCGGCCCTTTGACACAAATCCTCCACGGTGAGGCCCTCCTCCATCCGGGCGGGGCCACCGTCGAAGCCTGTCCCCCGGCGGAAGTAGGGCGGGTTGGAGATCACCAGGTGGAAGCTGTCCGGGGGCAGCAAGTCGGGGGTGCGCAGGTCTGCCGTGAGGATCTCCCCCGCCAGGCCGTTTTCCGCCAGGTTCTGCCTGGCTAACTCCGCCCCGTGGGGGTCTATTTCGATGCCGTAGCGAGTGAGCTTTTCTTCCCGTTGGGATAAAAGCAGCAGGAGACTGCCTATGCCGCAGCCCAGGTCGCAGACCCGGTAGCCGGGCTTTACCGTGGCGAAGGCGGCCAAAAGGAGGCTGTCCCGGCCCAGCTTGAAGCAGCGGTGGGACTGGGTGAGGGTGTAGGTCCCCAGGTATTCCCGAGAGAGGCCGGCGTCCATCAAAAGCCCCCCTCTTCCAGCCGCTCTATGAGCCAGCGGACGGTGCGGGCGGTGAGGCCCCAGATGCGCCGGCCCGCGTATTCATAGACGGGTACGTCCATCTTGCCGCTGCGCCAGGGGTAGCCCTCCTTGCCGTAGCCGTACTTTTCATAGGGGAAGTCCGCCCCGATCTCCAGGACTACGGGGCTGGTGTAGACGTAAGGCGGGTTTTGGCGAAAAAAGTCCAGGGGGACCAAAAAGACCTCCTTCACCTCGTGGGGATTGGGGCGCAGGCCTAGCAGGGCCCCGTCCTTCAGGTAGGCCAAAAAGGGGTGGATCACCCGGTTGGAGATGTCCTGGATGATGTCCATGGGGGCGATCACCCGGATATCCTTGGAGAGGATGCCCACCTCTTCCCAAGTCTCCCGTATGGCGGCCTCCAGGGGACTCTCGCCCTTTTCCAGCCGTCCCCCGGGGAAGCAGACCTCGCCGGGCTGGCCTCTTAGGGTGTCCGCCCGCTGCTCGAAGAGAAGATGCCAGGCACCCGCCACCTCCACCAGGGGGACCAGAATGGCAAACATGCCCGAGGCCCCCTGGACCCCGGGAATGCGCCCGGCCAGGAGACGGTAAAGGTCTTCGATTTGCAGCTTGTGTTCCATGAACATGCGCCTCCTCGGGCTAAGATGGGGGGTGTGATGCTCCCCGGGCTTTCCTCAGGATTCCGGGACGGTGAAGGGGAGGGGCGCCGCCTTTTTATCCCAGAGGATCACCCGGCCGGTCTTGCGGCTCTCCGCCACGTCGATGAGCCTTTGGTTGCGGCTGCCCCGGAAGAGGAGGTCGTAGGTGAATTCCTCCTCCTGAAAAAGGCCGTCCACCAGCACATCAGTTTCCGCCAGCAGGGCGCTCCAGTCCGGGTTTTGGGCGGCTAAGATCGCCTCGTAGCGGTAGCCTGTGTAGGTCCAGACGGTAAGGCCTTCTTCATGGGCCACCTGCGCCAGGGCAGCACAGGCGTTAGCCTGGAGGAAGGGCTCGCCCCCGGAGAGGGTGAGGCCCTCGGTGAGAGGATTTTTGGTCAAAAGGGCGCGCAGCTCCGCCAAGGGGCGCTCCTGCCCGCCCCGGGGATCGTGGGTTTCGGGGTTATGGCAGCCGGGGCAGTGGTGGGGACAGCCCTGGGTAAAGACGGTGACCCGCAGACCGGGGCCGTCTACGATGGAGTCTTGGGTGATGTTTGCGATCCGCATGGTGGTTCCTTCTTTCGGTGGGTGTTTCTCACTATTTTACCATAGGGGGTTTGGCATATACAAGCCCGGGACTTGGGGCTTTTTGGTTTTATAGGCAGACTGCCTTTTGATGGTTCGTCCTGAGAGGACGAGGGCTTTTGCCGCAGGCTCTCCTTCGGGTGGACTGTTAACTGACGTAGTCACCACCCCGCCCCATGGGCACCCCTCCACAGGAGGGGAATTAGGACGGGGGTGCGGGTTGAGTTTTCCGCTGCCTTACAGTAGCACATAATTCCCCTCCTGTGGAGGGGTGGCACGCAGTGACGGGGTGGTTAACCACCAGCGTAGAGCGCCCAGGGCTTGGTACAAGGCCCGGCCTTGCCCAAGCGCCTGCCGGCATGGCAGCACCAAAACCCCTACTTCGGGCAACTATGACTAATTCTGCAAATTTTTGTTAATTTCGCTGTATTTGTCCCCACCGTTTTGGTTGGTTTCTATAATTCTTGCAAGAAAGCCTACTTTCTATTGTAATTAATATTAAGTATTTAATGGCAGAAAAATAATCAATATACATCATGTACCCTAAGCGCAGTTGTGATATAATTCCAATATAGACATGCCCAGGTTGGAAAGCCTCGTTTGGGCATTCTAATTTTCCATGCCAAAAAAGGCTTTCCGCATCTGGTTACTCCCATCATTAAATTTACAGGAGGAATTTATTATGGAATTTACCCTCAACGAGCAACAGCAAATGGTACACGAGCTGGCGGTTGACGTTGCTCAAAACGCTATTAAGCCCCGCGTGGAAGAAATCGAAAAGGCAGAGCATTTCCCCGAAGATCTGGTGCAGCTGTTTGCTGAGAGCGGCTTCGTTGGCGTTTCCTTCCCCGAGGAATACGGCGGGCTGGGCATGGGCCACATCGAGCAGACCATCATCCTGAAGGAAATCTCCCGGGTGTCTCCTTCCTCCGGCAAGATGCTGGACGTGATGCTGCTGGGCCTGGAGGCGATTGACCTCTACGCCAACCACGAGCAGAAGGTGAAGTATCTCCAGCCCTGCATCGAGGGTTCCCAGATCGTTTCCTTCGCTTTCACCGAGCCCGACACCGGCTCCGACCCCAAGATGCTCAAGACCACCCTGGTGAAGCAGGCCGACGGCACCTATAAGCTCAACGGCGTGAAGCGCTTCATCTCCAACGCCGCTTATGCAGGCCCCATCGTGATGTTCGCTAAGGAAATCATCGACGAGAAGGAAGTTTGCACCGGCTTTATCTTCGACAAGTTCTGCCCCGGCTACAGCATCTCTACCCCCTGGGAAAAGATCGGCTACCGTGGCTCCGAAGTGTATGACATCTTCATGGACGACATCGTGGTCACCGAAGACCAGATCCTGGGCAAGCACGGCGACGGCTTTACTCAGCTGCTGGGCACCACCGCTTACGGCAAGCTGGGCTTCACCGCTGTTTTCGTGGGCAACATGCTGGGCGCTGTTGACCTTGCTGTTGATTACTGCAAGTCTAAGCTGCACCGCGGCAAGTCCATCGCCAAGTTCCCCACCGTTCAGCTGCGCATCTCCGAAGAAGTCATGTATGCTAAGACCGCTGAGCTGCTGATGTTCTATGCTGCTGACATCTGCGACACCAACCACTTCGCCAACGACGACATCGACACCATGCGTATGGTCCAGAGCTACACCGCCATGGCTAAGGGCTATGCCGCTGAAATGGCTCCCAAGGTCTGCCAGATGGCCGTCAACTCCCTGGGCGCTTACGGCGTCTGCGACGAGTATCAGGTGGAGCGCTTCCTGCGTGACGCCGCCATCGCCCCCAACATCGAGGGCTCCGGCGACATCCAGAAGCTCATCCATGGTATGTACGTCCTGAAATAAGCAACACGCTTATTCTTCATAACAAAGCGCAAGCAATATCTCTTGGTTCAATATGCCGGGGCTACATAGTCCCTTGTATATACCATGAGCACCGCTGGCCGACCCGGGGGTTCCGGGTCGGCTACGGTCGCGGCGCTCGGAACATTACCGATGTGGCAACTGCCACCTATATTTAAGGAGGAATGCACCATGGCTAATACAATCAATTATCCCGCTCCCCTGACCTATCCTGACTACCAGGCCATCAAGGTCGCAATGGTCGAGCCCAACATCATGATGGTTACCCTGAACCGTCCCAACGCTTACAACGCCCTCTCCCACCAGCTGGTTGACGAGATGACCGACCTTTGCGCTAAGCTGAAGGAAGACTTCTATCACGTTCGCGTCGTTCTCCTCTACGGCGGCGACGAGGCCAAGGGCTTCTGCGCCGGCCTGGACGTGAAGGAAGGCCTCACCGAGTATGAGAAGACCGCTCCCGGCTTCTATGCTTATCAGATCAAGCTGGGCGAGATGGAGCTCAAGATGACCCAGACTCCTCAGCCCTGGATCGCCATGATCGACAACGTGTCTGCCGGCGGCGGCTTCTCCCTGGCTATGGCTTCCGACATCCGCGTCTGCACCAAGACCGCTAAGTTCTCCTGCTTCTATGCCAACGTGGGCATCGGCGGCGCTGACATGTGCTCCTCCTACCAGCTGCCCCGCCTCATCGGCACCGGCCGCGCCTATGAAATGCTCCTCACCGGCAACTTCATCAGCGCCGACGAAGCTTGGAACCTGGGCCTTGTCTCCCGCGTTGTGGAAGACCGTCCCGCTCTGAAGCCCGTGGCTATGGAACTGGCTCGCACCATCGCTGCCAAGGATCCCCTGGCTGTTCGCCTGACCAAGGAAGCTATGAGAATCAACGTGGACGCATCCGGCTTCGAGAACGGCCTCCATGTTGAGAACCGTAACCAGACCCTGATGATCTGCCACAACATGCACAAGGATTCTTCCCTGGATCCCATCGGCAAGCATTGGATCGAAGAGAGATAAGAAGCGCGTAAAGGGCGGAGCAGGTCAATAAGGCAGTCCGCAGAGGGTGAACGGGGAAAGTCGCAGACTTTTGCCGGGCAGCCGCGGAGGGCAGACTTATTGACCGTCGCGTAGTCCCTTGGAGCGTGACATTACCTCTTGCAACAAACAGTTAAGAGGCCCGGAGCCAAAAACTCCGGGCCTCTTTTATATTGATTGGGTGTGTCCTCCCAAGTCCTCCTAGCCTACCACCGCCGGAAAAGATCGCCCTAAGACTGGACACCCATGGAAAATCATGGTATTCTTGTCATAGAACGAGATGAAAGCAGGAGGTATTGTCATGAAAAAGAGCAACCTGACTTTGCGGGCCCTGACTCTGGCCCTGACCCTGATTTTTTCCGCCACCCTCACCATTCCCGCCCTGGCCCTCACCGACGACGAGATCTGGTCGGGGATGCAGGGCAAATGCGACACCCTCCACACGGCCTTTCAAAATGCCTGCAATAGCGGCCACCACATTGAGGTGGGCCGGGGCCACCACGCCGACTGGGCGGACAAGGAGCTCTCCATGGCCGACGAGCTGGGCTTAGTCCCCTCTGTGGTCAGCGACTACTTTCAAGAGCCCATCACCCGGCAGGATTTCTGTACCCTGGCGGTGAACACCCTCTCCGTGGCCACGGGCTACCCGGTGAACACCATACGCCTTAGTGGCAGCGGCTCCTTTAGCGACTGCTCCAACGAGGATGTGAAGGCCTGCGCCTCTTTGGGCATCGTCTCCGGATATCCCGACGGCAGCTTCAAGCCCCAAAACTCCATCAGCCGCCAGGAGGCCGCCAAGATTTTAGACGGCATGGCGGCGACCTTGGGCTACAACTACGGCACCAGCGCCGGGGGCTTTTATGACACCAACGGCCTCTGGGGAGAATCCCACATCCGCAGCGTGGCCGCCATGAAGAACCCCTATAACGGCAGCGTGGTTATGGGAGGCACCGGGGCGGGCTACTTCTCCCCCCACCAGAGTTATGACAGGCAGCAGGCCGTTATCACCATGTACCGCCTCTGCGGGACTCTGGTGTCTCAGCATCACGACCGCAAAAACGCCTCCCAGGCCCAAGTTACCCCGGGCACCTACATCAGCGACAAGGGCTCCGGGGAGTATAACCCCACCATCACCCTAAAGTCTGACGGGACTTTTACCATGAAGGTGAACCTCTTCGAGGGCATGGGCAACGTTTCCGGCACCTGGCAGAACCACAACGGGATGCTGGACTGCCGCATCACCAGCCGGGACTTTTCCGGGGTTTCGGGGGATACCGTTACGGCCTTTAACCTCTATGTCAGCGCAGGCAGCCTTTCCTACGCCGGGGAAGCCTTGGGGATGACCCAGTGGGGGGACAGCTTTCTGCTTTCAGGCAGCAGCCAGCAGCCCACCCAGCCCACAGGCGCTTTGCAAACCGGCACCTATTACAGTAACCTGGGCCTGGGCAGCAGCGAGCCCCGGATCGAGATCAAGTCCGGCAACGCCTTTACCATGACCGCCAACCTCTACGAGGGCTTCGGCACCTTAACGGGCACCTACACCCTCTCCGGCAGTACCGCCACCTTTACGGTAAACGCCCGGAACTTCTCCGGGGTCACGGGGGATGATGTGAACTCCTTTACCGCCACGGTCAGCGGCAGCAGCCTGATTTACCATGGCTCCTGGATAGGCATCACCTCCGACGGAGATGTGTTCACTCTGGGCAGCGGCAGTCAGCCAAGCGGCGGCACCCAGCAGGGCGGCGACCACGGCGGCAGCAGCGCCCTGGTGCCCACGGGGGTCTATGTCTGCGACCAGGGGGCCGGGTCCTACAACCCCAAAATACAGCTCAATTCCAACGGGACCTTCGTCTTTACCGTGAACCTCTGGGAGGGCAGCGGCACCGTTTCCGGCACTTATAGCCTGGACACCAGCTATGCCTACTCCCTTTTCATCGACTTTGTCATCACCAGCCGCAGCTTTTGGGGCTTTGCCGGGGACGATGTGGAGGATTTCTTCGTCAGCTATGAGAACGGGGCCTTTAAGTACTGCGGCGACTCCATAGGCACCACGGAGTATGGGCACATGTTCTACTTTACCTCCGCCAA
This sequence comes from Evtepia sp., assembly GCA_031553635.1. Lineage (GTDB taxonomy): Bacteria > Bacillota > Clostridia > Oscillospirales > Oscillospiraceae > Evtepia. The sequence continues at coordinate 67,455 of JAVBLH010000021.1, forward strand.
CTAGCCTTGGTACAGGACTTTTCATAAGGCGGCCTTCGGAATTTCCGGAGGCCGCCTTATTCGTAAAATTCTATATTTTGAAATTATTTTTCCCTAGTTTTTTGCATTTCCCCTTGCCAACTTTGGCTCTTTCCTGTATGATAGTGCTACTTTAAATAGCAAAAGAGAGAGAGGCTGATTCTATGGAATCTCGCGAAAAACTATCCTCGCGCCTTGGCTTTATCCTGCTCAGTGCAGGCTGCGCCATCGGCCTGGGCAACGTCTGGCGCTTCCCCTACATCACGGGGCAGTACGGCGGGGCCCTGTTCGTCCTGATCTACCTGGTGTTCCTGGTAATCTTTGGCATACCCATCATGGCCATGGAGTTCTCCGTGGGCCGAGCCAGCCAGCGCAGTGTGGCCAGATCTTTCCACGTTTTGGAGCCCAAGGGCTCTAAATGGCACCTTTACAGCTACCTGGGCATGGCGGGCAACTATCTGCTCATGATGTTCTACACCACCGTGGCCGGCTGGATTTTTGCCTATCTCGTGGGCATGGCCAAGGGCGACTTTGTGGGGGTCAACACGGTGGAAGACGTGGGGGCCTATTTTGGCGGCCTGGTGTCTAACCCCGCTGCCGTGGTGGGCTGGATGGTGGCTGTCACCATCATCGGCTTCGGCATCTGTTCTCTGGGCCTGCAAAAAGGCGTGGAGCGCATCACCAAGTTTATGATGTCCGCCCTGTTTGTCATCATGCTGATCTTAGTGGTGCGGTCTGTCACCCTGCCCGGGGCGGCGGAGGGGCTAAAGTTCTACCTCCTGCCCAACCTGGACGCCATCCGGGAGCACGGCCTAGGCACTGTGTTATACGCCGCCCTGGGCCAGGCCTTCTTCACCCTGTCCATAGGCATAGGCAGCATGGCCATCTTTGGCAGCTACATCGGCAAGGAGCACAGGCTCCTGGGCGAGAGCATCAACATCACCATTTTGGACACCTCCGTGGCCTTTATGGCGGGCCTTATCATCTTCCCCGCCTGCATGAGTTTTGGGGTAAATCCCGGCGCGGGGCCCAACCTGCTGTTCGTCACCCTGCCCCAGATTTTTAACTCCATGCCCATGCCCCAGCTGTGGGGTACCTTGTTCTTCCTCTTCATGTTCTTCGCGGCCCTTTCCACCGTGGTGGCTGTGTTTGAGAACATCATGTCCTTCGCCATGGATCTCAAGGGCATTTCCCGGAAAAAGGCCGCCCTTTATAACTGCATCGCCCTGCTGATTCTGGCCCTGCCCTGCGCCCTGGGCTTCAATGTGTGGAGCGGCTTTGCCCCCATGGGCGAGGGCACCGTGGTGCTGGATCTTCTGGACTTCATTGTGTCCAACAATCTCCTGCCCTTGGGCTCTCTGGTGTATCTCCTCTTCTGCGTCACCCGCTACGGCTGGGGCTGGAAGAATTTTATCGCCGAGGCGGACACAGGCAAGGGGCCAAGATTCCCGGCGCTGTTAAAGCCTTATTTCCAGGTAATCCTTCCCATTATCGTGCTGGTGATTTTCGTGATGGGGTATGTGGATAAGTTTGGTTGAGCAGACTAATTTAATGAAACAATCACGCAAAAAGCCCCCCACGTGTTTACGTGAGGGGCTTTTGCTATAGAGAGGGATGGTCGTAAGTTAGGTATGTCACGCTCCAAGGGACTGCGCCACGGCCAATAAGTCCGCCCTCCGCGGCCAATCCGAAAAAGTCTGCGACTTTCCCGTATTGCCCTCTGCGGACTGCCTTATTGTCCTGCTCCGCCCTTTCCGCGCTTCGTTACGTATCGTGTTTCACTCTATCCTTAACCTCCGCGCGCTTGGCATTGTTAAACCGCTCCAGGGAGCCTACCAAATAGCCCGTGATCCGGCGGATACGCTCAAAAGAAACGTCATCCTCCACCCGCCCGCAGCCGGGGCAGCGGTCGCCGATAATCCCGGTAAAGCCGCAGACCGGGTCTCTGTCCACGGGGTGATTCACGGAGCCGTAGCCTATGCCCTTTTCCTTCATGCAGCGAATCACGTTCTCGAAGGCCTCTAAGTTATCCGTGGGGTCCCCGTCCATCTCGATGTAGCTGATATGCCCCGCGTTGGTGAGGGCGTGGTAGGGGGCCTCGATGGTGATCTTATCGTAGGAGGAGATGGTAAAGCCCACGGGCACATGGAAGGAGTTGGTGTAATAATCCTTGTCCGTCACGCCCTCCATCACCCCGAAGCGGGCCTTGTCCAGGCGGACGAAGCGGCCGGAGAGCCCCTCGGCAGGGGTGGCAAGTAAGGTAAAGTTCATCTTTCTCTTCTGGCTCTCGGCGTCCATGCGGCTGCGCATGTGGCCGATGATCTCCATGCCCAGAACCCGGGCCTTCTCGCTCTGGCCGTGGTGCTCACCCAAAAGGGCGGTGAGGGTTTCCGCCAGGCCGATGAAGCCCAAGGACAGGGTCCCGTGCTTTAAGATCTCCCGGACTTCGTCGTTCCAGCCCAGGGTATCGGAATCCAGCCACACGTGCTGGCCCATAAGGAAGGGGACGTTGCGCACCTTTTTTCTGGCCTGAATCTCGAAGCGCTCTAACATCTGGGCCACGCAGAGGTCGATCTTCTGGTCCAAATCCTCGAAGAAGATGTGGATATCCCCCTTGGCCTTGATGGCAAGACGGGGCAGGTTGATGGTGGTGAAGGAGAGGTTACCCCGGCCCGTGGAGATCTCTCTCTTGGGGTCGTGGACGTTGGCGATGACACGGGTGCGGCAGCCCATGTAGGCGATCTCCGTTTCCGGGCGGCCCTCCTGATAGTACTTGAGGTTATAGGGGGCGTCTTGGAAGGAGAAGTTGGGGAAGAGCCGCTTGGCGCTGCAGCGCATGGCCAGGCGGAAGAGGTCGTAGTTGGGGTCCTCGGGGTTGTAGTTGATGCCCTCCTTCACCCGGAATACCTGGATGGGGAAGATGGGGGTCTCGCCGTTACCCAGGCCCGCTTCCGTGGCCAGGAGGACGTTTTTCATCACCATGCGGCCCTCGGGGCTGGTGTCCATGCCGTAGTTGATGGAGGAGAAGGGGGTCTGGGCTCCGGCTCTGGAGTGCATGGTGTTCAGGTTGTGGATCAGGGCCTCCATAGCCTGGTAGGTGGCTCTGTCCGTCTCCTTCACGGCCCGGTAATGGGCAAAGGCCTGGGCCCTTTTCATCTCTTCTTCAGTACCATAGTGATCTGCGAGGAAGGGCAGCTCCGCCGCTAGGTAAGCCTCGCAGCCCTCTAGGGTGGGGAAGAGGCCCGTGTCCTTCTGGATGGCGGCGATGTTCTCCTTGATCTCCCGCTCGGGGTCTTCCTGGTCAGCCAGGAGCATGAGCGCCCGGGCCAGGTTCTGGCGGTAGATGCGGATGAAGGTCTTCTGAACCCCCTCGGCCATGCCGTAGTCAAAGTTTTGGACAGACTGGCCCCCGTGCTGGTCGTTCTGGTTGGACTGGATGGCGATGCAGCCCAGGGCAGCGTAGGAGGCGATGTCGTTGGGCTCCCGGAGCGTCCCGTGGCCCGTGGAGAAGCCGCCTTTGAAAAGCTGCTTTAAGTCGATCTGGCAGCAGGTGGTGGTGAGGGTGAGGAAGTCTAAGTCGTGGATGTGAATGTCCCCGTCCCGGTGGGCTCTGGCGTGGTCGGGATTCAGGACGAACATGTCATAAAACTGCTTGGCCCCCTCGGAGCCAAACTTGAGCATGGAGCCCATGGCGGTGTCCCCGTCGATGTTGGCGTTCTCCCGCTTAATGTCGCTCTCTGCGGCGGAGGAGAAGGTGATGTCCTCATAAATCTTCATCAGGCGGGTGTTCATCTCTCTGGCCCGATTGCGCTCGGAGCGGTAGAGGATATAGGCCTTGGCGGTTTGGATATAGCCGTTGTCCATGAGGACGCGCTCTACCAGATCTTGTATATGCTCCACGTCGGGGGAGGTGAGGCCCTCTAATTCCAGGAGGGAGACCACCTCGGCGGCCAGGCGCGCCGCTGTCTCCTCGTTGCCGGGCTTATAGGTGGCGTCGAAGGATTTGGATATGGCCTCGGCGATCTTCTGCTGGTCAAAAGGCACCAGCCGGCCGTCTCGTTTTTGAATATGCAGCAACATGGTCATAGGGACCACCTCTCTTTTCTTTTGCGCATCTCTGCTGTGAATCGCCACACAATATATTGTGTGGCGTATTTCTTGCTCCCACATCATAGCACCAACTATAGGGAACGTCAAGGCAATTGCGCGGAAAAACATGCACAAATTCTTCCTGCCCATCTCCCCCATTTCCTGCCAAAAAAGAAACCGGAACGACCCAAAAGGCCGCTCCGGTTTTTGTCCTATTTCGCCCCTGTCAAAAGAAGCCGGGGCTTTTCAGCCCTTTGCCCGCCGGGGGGGCCTTTCCGCGGCCCCTTCGGCCCGCCGTTTCTCCCTTGTGCATTTTGTCAATCGGGGGAAACGCAGCCTTCCAGCTTCTTCCAGGAAAGCCCCAAATTCTCCAGAGCCCGCCAGGAGGGAAGGTCCCGCTCCAGCTCCCGCCAGCGGATAAACCAAAAGACGTAACCTATTTCCAGGTGGCAGGGCAAAATGTCCTCGATAATGCCCTGCAGCTCGGAAAAGTCTGCCGGAATGCCCGCCATACCCGGAAAGGAGACGGCCAGGGTCCCCAGCTGGGCCCCCTCCTCCACCAGGGCGGGCACGCCGCAGCCCGAGAGATTATCCTGCATGGCCTTTAGGGTAAAGCTTTTGTCCCCAATGCGCAAAAGCGCCGCCACCGCCAGGGCCAGGGCCTGGGGGCTCTCCGCCACAGGGCTGCGGGCCAAGAGGCTGCAAAGCTTCTCTAACCCCCAGCTCCGGGCGGTCTCCGGCAGCCCCTCTCTGCCGATCTCCTCCAGGTCCAAGTGGCAGCGGTCCAGAGAGGCCCCCGCCGCCCCCAGCTCCGCCTCTTGCAAGCTGCCATTCCAGCTGTAGACCCCCAGGGGCGCCAACAGATCCTTCAAATGCTCCCGGTAGCTCATACCATGGCCTCCACCGTCAGGGCTGTCAGCCGGGGCAGCACCCCAGGCACCCCGGGAATGTCAGCGGCCGGGGCGGTAATGCGGTAGTTCAAAACCCCCGGCACCCCGTAGATCATCTGGCCCAATTGGGCGTGGAGCACAGGGCAGCCCAGCTGCCGCCCGTCAAAGTGGTCCAACAGGAGCCGCTCCACCTGGGCCTTCACCGCGGAAAAGGCGGCGCCCTCCTTGGCCTTCACCTGAACGGTCAGGGCAAAAGGGGCCAGGGTGGGGGCCTTCACCTTCAGATCTACGGCGATATCCCGGCAGGCGGCCAGGTGACCTTCCACCTGGTTTAGAAGGGCGGGGGCGGGGCTTCCCCCTGCCTCGGCGATCACCACGTCCACGGTGCCCACCCCCCGGCTTTTCCCCAGCACATTCACCGCCGCCACCGAGGAAAAGGACAGGGCCTCCCGCTGGTAATAGGCGGCGTTGGCCCCGTTGGGCATGCGGGCATAGGTCTCCAGCACCCGGGCGCGTAAGCTCTCGTCCTCCTCCGCCTCCACGCCCCCCAAAAAGGGCGCGGGATTGGTGCAGCCGGCGATCCCCACGGGGGACACGGCCATAGACCGTATGGTCCCGGCGGGCACGTTGCCCCCCGTTCCCACCTCCAGGGCCCGGGCGGGCACATCCACATAAAGGGCCCCGGCAGGCAGGCTACCCTCCGCCACGGTCTCAAAACGGGTGAGCCCCGCCGTGAGGCAAACAGTGCCCCGGGGGATGGGCAGAGTCTCGTCCCCCGCCGTCTCCACGAAAAAGCGTATGGTCCCCGCCGCCTGTTCCGTTCCGCTCCGGGAGAGGCCCCGCAGGGTGGCGTGCTTATCCAAATAGTCCCCCTGGGCCGTTTGGGGAAAGCACTGCGAAAGGGTCCACTGGTTCTGGAGATACAGGCCGTAAATCTGGGCTGCCAGGGCGTAGAGCCGCACCGCCATCTCCCCGGTCTCATTGAGCCGCAGTCCCGTTTCCAGGGCAAAGGCCTCCAGCATCTCGCGAAAAATTTCATCCACAGTTTTCAGGGTGTTCACATCCTTTCCACCGGCCAGGAGAGGGTGAGGCTCTCCTCCTGCCAGGTCATTTGTATCAAGAGAGTCTCCCCCTCCCAGGAAAGGCCCAAAACCCGCAGCCCCTCCTCGTCGGAAAGGGCCTCCTGGACATATTGCAGGGCCAGGGCCCCTCTCTGGCTCTCCTTGGCCCGGGGCAAGAGGTAGAGCCGGCTGCCCAAATGGGGCATCAGGGGAAAGGCCCCCCGCCGGGCGGTCAGCTTAAAGAGCACCCGGCCCAGCAACTCCTCCCGGCCCGTGGCCCCGAGAAAGCCCCCCTGGCCGTCGGGCTGATAGTCCCCGTCCTTTACCATCATGGTCAAGGCTTCACCACCGTCCCTTCCTCCTCCTCTTCCGGGGGCGTCATCACCAAGAGCTCGCCGTTTAGCAGCACCCGCCCCCGGAGATCTACCTCTCCGTTCTGCTTCAAATGGACCCCGCTCCCCGGAGCCACGGAGATCCACACCTCCCCCGGAGCCAGGGGCACCTCCGCCGTAAGGGGATTCCTGCGGCCCACCAAGGCCGGGGCCCCCTCCTCGCCGGCCTTCACCACCAGCACCGTATCTCTCAGCCGGGGCGTCCAGTGATAGCCCCCGGGGGAGAATACTTGGGTGTTTCGCCTCTCGCCCCCCAGGCCCACCCCCGGGTACTCCCCGGCGATTGTCACGGCCCCCACCTCGGCGGGAATTTCTCCTCCCCCCTCCGGTCTGGGCCTTTTTGCCATCCACATATCCCGTCCTCCTTTTCTCACACCAGGGCCGCCGCACTGCCCAGCACCAGGGCCGTCTCATAGCCCTCCTGCCCCAGGGAGACCCGGGCCTCTATGACCCTGTAGTTGCCATTGAGGCCAAAGCCCCCCCGTTGAAGATTCACCAGCTCCCCGGGAAAGGCCAAAAAGGGCAGGGGCGCGCAGAGCTCAATGCGCCGCCGCTCCGCCTCGGACCGGCCCAGCTGAAACTGCCCGCTGTAGCGCATGGCCTGATAGCCCGTCTGCCGGGGGACGGTAATCACCCGGGAGGCCCGACCCCCTTCCCGCCGGAAGGCCTCATTGGAAACCGTCTCCCTGGCCCCCGCCACCCGGTTCACCACCTGAACCTGAGACAGCACCCCGTAGCGCTTCTCCCGCAGGGTCAGGCGGGTGAGGGGCACGGTATCGTCAATGACGCTGGCCGCATTCTGACCAAAGGCCGAGAGCAAAAGCCGCCCCTCCCTGTCAAAGCGGGGGGTCACGCCGCCGTGGTACCGGGCGAACTGATACAAAACCTGCCAGCAGCTGCTGCCCATGGAAACGGAAAAGCCCTGGACGGCGGGCAGCTTCGCGCTCTCCGCCACCTTAATGCCATAGGGGGTCACATAGCGACTTAAAATATCCTCCAGAGTACAAAGGCCAAAGTCTACCGCCGCCGCCTCATTGTCTAAAAGCAGGGCCTGCATCCCTCTGCCCGACATCTCCAAGACCCGGCCCTCCCGGCCTATGGAAAATTCGCACTCGTCAACAACCCCGGCAAAGACCACGGCCCCGTTTCTCTTCACCGTAAGGCCCACGGCCTCTCCCAAAAACTTCTCCCGGCCTAAACTCCAGGGGCAGCGCAGCCAAAACCCGTCGCAAGGGGAGCCTAAGCCATACTCCAGGCGAAAGGCCGTGAGAGCCGGCAGGGTATACTGGCTCCCGTCGTATAAGGTCACGATAAAATCCATCAGGAAACCCGCAGCCTTTCTCCCACGTTGATCACATTGGGGTTGTTGATCTGTGGGTTTAATTCCAAAAGCCTCGAGAGGGTCAGGTTATACTTTACCGCAATGGCCCAAAGGGTGTCCCCCCTCACCACGGTGTAATACTGGGCCGCGGAGGCCGCCGTGGTGGCAGTGGCTGAGGCGGTCGTCCCCGTGGCCCCCACCTTTTTCGGCTCCTGGCCATAGCCCTCAAAGTCCTCCCAAAAGGTAAAGGTATAGCGCACATAGTCCTGGCGCGGCTCCTGCTTTAAGGAAAGGGCCACGAAGTAGACCCGGGCGCTCTGCCAAAGGGGGTGCAAAAGGGCCCCCGGGGTCTCCTCGTAAAAAAGGGAGGCCAGCTTCTTGAATTCGTCATAAGCCCCCGGGCCCACAAACTCCCCCTCCCCCCGCATCACCCGGCGAGACATGCCCAGGTTCTGCAGGCTGTACCGCCCGAAGGGGACCTTATGGAGGGCCATGGCCCGCTCATAGGTAATGGTATAGGTGCGGGGGTTGTGGGGCCAGGTGTAGCCCTTAAACTGCATGGGTGTTAAGTTCAGGGGTATCTCCTCCTTCTAAAGCAGCGAAAAGCCGCTGTCATACCGCCGGGCGCAGCGGGCCACCTCGCGGTCCAGGGCCAGGATATCCGGCAGGGCAGCGGGCCCGTGGGTGTCGGGCTCCTCCCAGGAAGTCCCGCCATGGAGGGCCCCGCCCCGCCTGGCAAAGTCCGCCGCCCTTTCTGCCCTGCGACCGCCTGCTTCCAGGGGCAGCTCTAAAAAGCCCCTGGCCAAAGCGCCCGGAACGTCCTCCCAAGGGGCGCCCTGCCCCGGCATCCGGGCAAGGCGCTCCGGGGCAAGGCCCCCTGGCTGTGCCGCCGCCAGCAGCACCTCTTCCTGGAGGGACGCGGGCCGGGCGGGGCGCTCTACCGCCCCCCAACCGCGCCCCGGAGCAGGGGGGGCAGGGGGCGCATTCATAGCCGCCCCCCGGGCCCCCGTCTTGCCGCCCCCGGTGAAAAGGTCCCCCAGCCGCCGGCGAAAGCCCGGGCGGGTCACAGGGGGCCTTAGGGGGTCCTCCTCCAAGGGGGCCGCCGGGTCCGCCTCTTTGGAAAGGGTCTCCCAGTCATCCCCGGCCTCTAACAGCCAGGCTCCATAGTCAATCACGGATGCTCCCCCCTTTTCATCCTCTCAAATCGTTCCCTGTCGAAGCCGGGATTCTCCCCCTCCTGCCACGAGGCCACAAGGCCGCCGCAGACAGGGCAGCCCTCCTCCATGGCCCGCTCCCGGCAGAGGGGGCAAAGGTTTTTAGCCGCCTCCTCATCGTCCAGCAGCAGATGTAACGCGCACAGGAGATAGTCCCGGCTTTTCATGCTCTTCACCCTCTCCTCGGAAGGAAGCGCCCCAAAAGCCCGGAGTACACGCCATTTAAGGCGCTCCTCCCGCGCGTACTCCAGGCTTTTTTTAGGGCCTCCACCTCCTCCTGGGAGATGCCAAGGCCCGGGTTCTCCTCCCGGTCAAAGGCGGCCCAGAGAGCGGCAAGGCGCTGAATCTGGGAGACGGAGAGGGCCTCCGCCACCGCCCGAGCCGAGGGGTAAAGGGCCGCGCCGCCTCTCACCAGGGCCCGGGCCAAAATGGCGGCGTTGACCCAAAGGGCCCGCGCCCCCTCATCCGCCCCGGCGAGGGTGCTCCCCTCCCGCCGGGCTTCCAGCATCTCCGCCGCCGTAAGGAGCCGGAGGGACACCCCGCCCGTTACCGCCAGGGCATCCCGCCCTGCCTGGAGGCGAAAAAGGCCCTCCATCAGGCGGAGACCTCCATGCGCTTGGCCGCCACCACGGTGATCTTCTCCACCACGGTGGCGCCCAGGGTCCCCGTCTCGCCGATCTGGCTCCACTGGCAGTCGGAATAGATCACCCGCCTGTCGGGCTTGCAGATCACCAGGCTAAAGCCCTCCAGGTCGTAAAAATTCAGCCCGTCGGAAATGGCGGCGTCTGTGGCGTAGAGCCGGTGGAGGACTAGGGTATGCTGGCTCTGGCCGGGTATGGTGGCCACGGGCTCCGCCTCGCCAAAGGCCTCGATGGTGGAGCTAGACTTGGTGGTCTGGGCCTGATAGCTCTGGACCACCGCCACCTTTTTGCCGTTTACCTCTAAGTAAATGTCGCTGCTGGTGGGAAATCCTTGGATTTTCATACGCACCCCTCCTTACACGGTGATTCTGGCGGAAAGCCAGATCTGATTGAGCCCGTGGGCCACGGTGAAGGAGAAGGTCACCAGGCACAGGGTGGGATTTTCCACATCGGCCTTCACCGTCACGTCCCCATAGCCCGTGATGATTTCTCGAGAAAGCTTGGCCTCCAGCTCCAAGATCACCTGGGAGCGGATGGCGTTGCGCACCTGCTCCGTGTTTTTACTGCGGGAGAACCGGGCCCTGAGGGCATTGCGCAGGCTGGGGATTACATCGTCCACTATGCGTATGGTAGAGATCTCCCGCCAAGTGCTGTCGGGCACGCTGCCGGTTTTCGTCCGGGTGGTCACCCCACGGACAACGGAAACCTCGCCGCCCACTCTTTCACAGACGGTGACACCCCCGCGAATGAGGCTGTCCATGGCCTCCTCGTGATAGGTTTGGGAGAGGCCGCCTATCCCCCGGAGCACCGCGCCCCCCAAGGGCAGGGCAGGGTCCGTCTCCCCGGCCAGGGCACCGGCCACGGCAGCGGCCAGTGAGGCCCCGGGCAGGGCCTCTCCCCCGGCCTCGGGGGCCACCAGAATCATCCGCTCGGAGCCCAGGGCGGCGGCTCTTTCCAAAAGCTGAGAAGCCGTGCTGCCGGGTGCCCCCGCCACTATGCCTATCTTCTCCCGGCGCAGGGCAGAGGCGCCCTCCACCGTCTCCTTCAGCAGCAGCTGGGTAGCCTCCTCCGTAGCGTCGCAGAGGAGGATGGGCAGGTCTTCCAAAAGGCCCAGGGCCTCCAAGGCGGCTTTATAGTCGCCGGTTACTTTTACAGGGGAGAACACCACGGAAAAGGCCCCGTTGCGGAATAAAAGCTCAGTGAGGCGCAGGGCCTTCTCCTCCGGGCCGAAAAAGGCCGCCGCCTCTTCATAGCCGAACAAGCTTTGGGTCTCGCCCACCGTTCCCTTTTGGCAGAGGGCCGCCAGACCCACCGCCGCCCCCACCTTGGCCCCGTTGACCACAAAGGAGGCTTCATAGGCCGAATAAACCCCCGGCCGCTCGTGCTTTGTTATATTACTCAAGTGTGATACCACCTCTCACTTCAAAACTCAAAAAGCTGCCCGCCTCATCGGTGACGGTGTATAAAAGCCCCTCTAAAAGGGCCTCACCGGGCAGGAGAAAGCACTCGCTCTCCTTCTGAAAGCCCGTGTTCCCCCAGGAGAGCTCCGTCAGGGCGAGCCCCAGGGGCGCGGCCCCCGTCAAGGCACCGGTAAGCCCGTCTAAGAGTTCCCGGCAGCCCTTCTCTCCGTACGCCCTGGGGCTATACACATCCAATCCCAAACGAAGAGACACCTTCTGTCCATAGACCTCCTCCCAGCCGCCCCCGGGGGAGGCGCGCTCCCCTAAGTAGTGCTGAAAGCCCAGGCCCCCGGCGTGAAAATACTTGAGGCTCACCAGGATAAAGGGTGCCTCCCGGCGCTTTCTCTCCCCGGCGGGCCAGGCCTCTAAAATGGGTAGCCCCGCCACCTCTAAAAAGGCCCTCATGGCCTCCCGCAGCTTTTGCACCTGGGTCATGGTCATAGGGCCTCCTCCTCTCTCAGGCAGAGTATCCCCCGCCAGTGGGAGAGCGCCCGCCCCAAGTAAACCCCCTGGGCGTTCAAAACCTCGTACCAGACCTCGTCACAGAGCACCCGTCCGCCCTCCATGCCCTCCAGGGAGAGGGCGGCCTCTCCCAAGTAGAGAAAGCGGGCCCCCTGCACCTCCCCCAGAGGGGTGGGGACGCTGCTGCGCCCCCCACCCTCCGCAAGACTTTGTATCAAGGCAAAGCCCACGCGACCCTGGGTCTCATCGGAGCGATAAAGCTCTACCCCCCGCCCAAAGCGGGCCAAAATCCGGGAAAATTGATCCCTCATCCCCGCACCCCCTGAAACCAAAAGCCCTGGTCCGAAACGAAGGGGGCCATAATACGCGCCGCCTGGGCACCGTTGCGAGAGGCCTCGCCCCCAAAACTGAGGGACACATCCCCCGCTCGGAAGGACGAGGGCGCGCCCCCCAGAGCCTGCCCCGCCACGAAGGCGTCCAGGGCCGTGAGAGCTGAGGCAAAGACCAGGGCATCCCCGCAGGCGGCAGGCTCGATTTCAGGCCGCAGCCGCATTTGCCAGCCCTCCAGGGCCAGCTGACCCAGGCGGGTGAGAAGGGCCTCTTCCTCTTCCGACAGCCTGCCGCCCAAGAGAGCCGCCGCCACCGTGACAATTTCTTTTACCATGCCATCACCTTCCTAAAGGCCCCAAGGGCTTAGATTTTCAGAATCTTAGAGGCCTCGGGGAAGATCTTGGAAAAGCCCGAAATGCTGGTAATGGCGGCTCGCTCCAGCTGTCTGTCGATGAGCTTGTCATACTCCACCAACACATCGGTGCCGCGAATTAGCTCTAAGGCGTAGTTCTTGTCCAGGCCGATGAGGGTCCCCGAAGGAACGGCAGAGGAACGCAGGAGGGTCGCCCCCATGGGGGTTACCATCTTGCCGCTGCCCTGAAAATCCAGGCCTGTGGCGGTGGGGTTTTGCATCTCCTTCATCTTGAGAATGGCGGTCATCACATCGCCGCTCACCAGAATGGTATTCATGGTGTAGGGGTCAAACTGATTCCAAAAATCCACCAGGCTCTCATAAGTAAGGCTGCCTGCCGTGCCGGCGATGGGGGCCGTGCCCACGCGATACACCCTCGCGGCGTTGTCGTTGCCGTCGCCCTTTTCCAATACGCCTATGGCGTCGGCCAGGTGCATCCGGTTGATATAGGCCCCGATCTGGCGCAGGGTCACGGCAAAGGTGTCCAGCCGCTGAAACTTAATGGCCTCGTAAGACGCCACCAGCATACGGCCCCTCTTATGCAGCTGGACCAGATTCTCCTGGACCTTTACCTCGGTCTGGGGAATCTGGGCCCCTTCGCTGACATATTTCAGGGCCTTGCTCTCGTCACTGGGGCTGGAAGTGACAGCCCGGTAATCCATGCCGTCGAAGCGGGTCTCCGCCGCAGTGATAAGGGGGATCAGGTTCTGCTCCTCCATGCCCTGGCGAACGGCTCTCGCCACATACTCGGGAAAGAGCACTGCCGACTCCCAGGTGGCAAAAAACTTGGACACCGCGTCGGACCCCGCGCCCTTCACCTTGATATCAAAGCGCTTGAGCTGTCTCTGATAGGCGTCCAGGTGCTCTAAGCTGGTGCCCTTATACTGCTCCGAGGGGTCGCACTTTTCCAGGGTCTCGGAAAAAGACCGGCCCGTCTCATGGTACATGCCCTTATCCAGCTTCACATTTTCAAACTGATATGCCATCTCTTCTACTCCTTTCAATCCGCCGGACTTTACAGATAAAGCCCAAGGGTTTTCGCCGCGGTATCCACACTGACCACCAAGCAGGAAACGCCTCCCGCCCCGGTCTTCACGCCACCCTGGCCGTTGCTGAGAATAGACGCCCAGCCTAAAGCGGGGGCGGTGCCCGTGTAAGAAACCTCGGCATAGCCCTTCATCTGCACCGCCGCAATGCCGCTGCGCACATGCAGGCAGATGCCCACGGGAGCTGCCCCGTCGGGGGCGTTGGAAACCTTGCTGTTGCCGCTCATGGAAACGGGATACCCCGCCGCCGCGCTCCCGGCCTCAAAGCTCACCACGGTCTCCTGAGTTCCATAAAATGCCACGCTCATGTTAAAACCTCCTCAATGTATTTAGATACGGAAAACTTGGTCTTCCGGTACCTGCCTGTGTTTTTCTTCCTCGTAGGAAAGCTGGGGTTTTAGGGGATATCGCGCCCCCGCCCCCTTTTCATAGACCCCCCGGAGCCTGACTAAATCCTCCGCAGCCATTCCGGCGGTGATGGAAAGGAGCATCTCCCGCTCCAGCCCCGTCTGGGCCAAAAGCCCCAAGCGCACCACCTCGCCTCTCAGCTCTTCTAAGTAGCGGCGGCCCAAAGCCGCCTCCTTTTCTAATCTCTTCAGCTTCTCGGCAAACTGGTCTCCCGCCTTCATCTCCTGCAAAAGGCCCCCCAGATCGGGATGGCCTTCCAGAACACGGAGGGCCTTCATCACCCCGGCGTTTCTCTGAGCGGGCACCGCCACAAAGGACCACTCAAAGGCATCCTGGGGGTCGGTGAGAAGGGCCACACAGCGCTTCCCCTCATAGACCCGCCCCTTCCCGTGGCCGCAGGCCTGGGGGTCGCTCATATCCCCCCCGCAGATGGAGCAGAGGCAGCGGGAAACGGCGCAGCTGACGCTGACCTCCTTCTTAATCCCCGCCTGAATCTCCGCGATGAGATCGGCGTTGGCCTCTGTCCGCAGCATGTAGGCATAGCCCTTCAAAAAGGCCGCCGCCTCTCCCGTCTCCTCCACCACCCCCGGCTCCGAGACCACCTCGGTGCGGTAAATCCGCGCCGTCTGGTTCTTCGCGCTCCAGGCATGGTCAAAAATCCCCGTTTTCCCCACAAAGAGGGGGGCAAGCTGCTCCAGAGAGGCCAGGGGAAAGGCCTCTTCATCTCTATCCACCTGGTTGTCGCACAGGCGCACGGAGAATAAGTACACCTCCTCTTCCTTGAGAGGTATCTTGCTAAAAAGGCTCGCCGCCTCCAGCTCCGCCGCCACCTGGGGATTCTCGCCCCCCAGGGCCGCGGCATCTCGCACCGCTTCTTTTGTCACCGTCATCAAACTCCCGCCTCCATCCTTTCATTTTCCATCTCCAGCCGTCTGGCCTGCTGGCGGAAGAGGGCGGCTCTGGCCTCCTCCACAGTGTCCTGGAGATTAATCTCCTCCCAAACCACCTGGGCATGGGGGTCAAAGCCATGAAGCCGCAGCCACAGGGCGCAGATGCGCAGGATGGCAGGCTCCAAAGTCCGCCGCAGGGCTGTCAGCTCGCTGGTCATCATGTCCGCCTGCTGGGAGCTCATCCGCTCGGTGGAGGCCCAATTCAGCCCCAGCATAAAGGGGGGTAGCCCCGTCTGGGCGATGAGCTGCTCCACAATGAGCCGCACGGGAATCTGGCAGTCGGGCAGCTGGCACTCCCCGCCGATGACCTTAATCTCCACGTCCCCCACGGAGACGAAATCCCTTACCGCACCCTGACGGGAGCTCTGCATGGCCGCCGACCACTCCGAGGCCAATTGGCGGCTTCGCTCCAGGGCACGAGCGGGCTCTAAGCCCTCACCCCCGGGCCGATGCACCACGGAAAAGCGGACATTCCCCGCCCGCTCCCAATTGAGCCCCAGGGTCTGATAAATTTTCAGCAAAATATTGGCCAAAAAGGGCATGGAGTGCAAAAGGGATACCCCATAGGGGGCATCAGGCCCCGGGTGAAAGGGGGTAAAGAGCAGTAAGTCCTGATAGGGCAGGGCCACCACGCTGCCATCCTCCCGCCGCTGGCAGAGGGTAAAGTCCAGGGGGCTCTCCTCCTTGGCCTCCACCCGGCTGACGCTGGCGCACAAAATCGCCGCAATCTCCCGCCCGGTGGGATCCAAAACCATCTCCCCCACGGCCCGGCCGTTGGTGAGGAGGCTGTCCAAATAGCAGTCCAAAAAGGACTGTAAGCCCTCCTGGTTCCACCCGGTTTTCACCGTGCGCAAAAAGTCGTTGAGGGCTACTTCCGCCCCCCTGTCTCGACACTTCACCGAAACACCCCCCGTGAGGCGCACCAGCTTCATCACCGCCGCGTCCACCACGGGCACCGCCTCCCGTATGGCCCGGTAGAGGGCGATCTCCGGGTTGTGGAGGGGCACATAGCCCTCCAGGGCGCCAAAGGGGTGGTAAGACCCGGGCCGCATTTGAATCTCCCCGGTCTGCACCCCCGTCCCGCCGGTGGCAGCCCCCGCCCCACCGCCAGGTCTTCGTTTCCATAGGCCCATAGGCAAAACCTCCAAAATTATTGATGTCATTGGCAGCGCTGCTTTCGCCTCGTTGCCCTTACAGCCTCTCCCGCTCCACAAAGGCGGCGCAAAAGCCGTCGCCACTGCGGGGGGTTAACACCGTGGCCGCAAAGTAGCGGATCTCATCCATGGCGTGGTCAAACTCCTTCTTCACCTGATCCCGCCGCCCCTCCCCCAAGTCCCAGCAGTAGGAGGAAAACTCCAAAATTGCCGCGGTGCAGGGTTCGCAGATCACCGCCCGGCCCGATTTCAAGGCCTCTGCCGTCCGCCGTATCCCCGAAAGCACATCGTTATCCGCCTTACGCACCGGCAGGCCCTCCCGCCGCAGGGCCTCTAAAAAGCTTGCCGCCGAGGGGTCCCCCACCACAAAGGAGAGCTCTCGTCCGCCTGCCAGGTGAAGTAAATCCCGCACATATTCCCCGTCTGTCTTCTGCACCCCCTCAGCCCGGGCATCGTAGTAAAACTCCTTCACCCGATACCAAGTATCGCCCGCCAGGCCCCAAAGGCCCATGGAGGTGGGATTCAGGGTCCCGTAGTCAAAGGAGATGCCCCACTGGCTAAAGGGCCCCTCCGGCACAGGCTTCACAAAGGTCTCATCGAAGAAGTCGTAAACCAAACCCTCCGCCGCCGTCCACTCTCCCAACACAAAGCGCCGGTAAAAGGCCCCGTGAAAGGCCCTTTCATAGCGCCCTATGGTCTTCTGGGAAAGGCTGGGGTTATCCTCCATGCGAAAGGGAATGTGAAGCGCGTTTCGCTCCGCCGCCTTGCAAATCCACTCCCGGTAAAACCAGTGACCCGGCCCCTCGGGGTTACAGGAGAACCAAAACCGCGCCCCGGACACAGAGCACCGGGCGCAGGCCTGCTCCACAAAGGACCGGGGCATCAGCGCCACCTCGTCCAGCAGCACCCCCGCCAAGGTGATGCCTTGAATCAGGGCGGCGCTACCCTCATCCTTCCCGCCGAAGAGGTAAAAGGTGTTCTCCCGTTTCCCAAAGCGCAGGGTCAGGGTACTGCGGGCTCTTTTCTCCTCCCAGGTAAAGCCCAGGCCCTCCAGCACGGGCAAAACGGAGACCAAAAGGTTGCGCCTTACCGCCTCCACCGTTTTGCCGCAAAGGGCGAACTGCTGATGGGAAAAGCCCGACATGGCCCAGAGGAAGAAGGAGAGGCCGACGGAAAGGGTCTTGCCGCTGCGCACCGCCCCGTCGCAGATAATGGCGTCGAAGCCATGATCCGGGGAGGCCTTGCTCCACCAGCGCAGCACTCTTTTTTGCTTTTGGGAAAAGTGGAGGGCCATCATCGGCGGCTGGCCTGGGCGGGCTGGACCTCTTCCGATTCCTCCAGGGCACGAAGGAAGGCCGCCGTCCCGTCGAAGCTTTTATCCGCCTCCTCCAGCCGGCGCAAAAGAGCCTCCAGCACCGCCAGCCTATCGGTGAATTTGATCTCCACGGTGCCGTTGGCGTTGCGGCGAAATTCCGTCAGGCCACCCAAGTCCAGCTTTTTGATCTCCCCCTCCCGCTCCTGGGGCAAAAAGGCCAGGCGCAGGGCATCGTTCACGGGCCGCGTGGCCATGGCCAGCATCTCCCGCAGCACCGCGTCTTTCGAGAGTTCTTTTTCTTTCTTCACAAGCATTCCTCCTCACAGTGGGGGGAAATGGTTTGCAACCTTGCACGTTTGTGTGCAACTAAGGGAAAATATTTTTGTTTTTGGCAAAAAAATTTGCCCTTTTGGGGCTGGGGTTGGGGTTATCATCCTGGTGGGTGTTTGGTTTTGTACCCTCCTGGCAGGACGGGGGAGCTTGTGGGCCGCAACCTTGGCTTTTGGGGCTCGGGCTTTTGTTGTGGTCTCTTTTGGGTAAGAGGGTGACTAAGGTAGTCACCACCCCGCCCTATGGGCACCCCTCCACGGAGGGGAATTTGAGCGGTGGCTAGCCAAAGCGTTCTTCGTTTCCCCGTCCAATTCCCCTCCTGTGGATGGGTGGCACGCAGTGCCGGGGTGGTTTTCCCCTCCTGCGGAGGTCAGCTTGACCAGTGGACAATTTGATAAGATCATGGGAAGCCACATGGAAGAAGGGCAGGTCGTGGCGGGGTGGTTAACCGCCAGCGCAGCGCGCCCAGGGCTTGGTGTTTCCCCACCCGAGAACCACAGAAAAAAAGAGAGGCTTTCCCTCAAAGAGAAAAGCCCCTCTTTTTTACTCAAAAACTACTCTGTGTGCTGTCATTCAGCCCCTCAGCGCCGCCTTTTTTCTTGCTTCTGGCCTTGCCGCCCCCGGCCCCGCTGCCGCTATCGGGCAGGATGGTGGCTGAATCGGGAATGGTCATGCTGGTATTGCCGTTTTGGTTCTTCAAAACCGCCTTTTCCGCCTTGCGTCCCATGAAAGAATCCCTCCTTCCTTCCTGATTTTCCCCAGTATGTCCCGCGCCACTGGCCATTATGCATCCCCAAAGCCGCCCCACCGCTTGACGATAGGGCCCCAAAGTGCCATAATAAGGAGCAAAGAAGGGCATCCTTTAATAAAAGCCAGAAAGGCGGCGATTTTATGGCCCGTAAGGTCCTCATCGCAGAAGATGATAACAACATCGCAGAGCTTTTAAACCTCTACCTGAAAAAAGAAGGCTACGACACCATGGTCGCCTCCGACGGGGCTAAGGCCATTGAGCTCTACCGTGCCCTGCACCCCGACCTAGTCCTCCTGGACATCATGCTCCCCATCCTAGACGGCTGGGCCGTTCTGGGCAAAATCCGGGAGACGGACAAAACCCCCATCATCATGCTCACCGCCAAGGGGGAGACCACAGACAAGGTCACAGGCCTGGAAATGGGCGCCGACGACTATATCGTCAAACCCTTCGAGATGAAGGAGGTTTTAGCCCGTATCCACGCCGTCCTGCGCCGCACCGGGGAGGAGGAGGGCAAGGCCAAGCGCCTGTCCTTCGAAAATCTCGTCATCAACCTGGAATCCTACGAATTAGAGGTGGGCGGCAAGCGGGTAGACGCGCCCCCCAAGGAGCTGGAGCTTCTCTTCCACCTAGCCGCCGCCCCCAACCGGGTCTTCACCCGGAACCAACTCTTAGACGAGGTCTGGGGCTTTGACTACTTTGGCGACTCCCGGACAGTAGACGTCCATATCAAGCGCCTGCGGGAAAAGCTGGAGGGCGTCAGCGAGCAGTGGTCCCTGAAAACCGTTTGGGGTGTGGGATATAAGTTTGAGCTTCGTTAAGAAGCGCGCAGAGGGCGGAGCAGGTCAATAAGGCAGTCCGCAGAGGGTGAACAGGGAAAGTCGCAGACTTTTTCTGGGCAGCCTTGGAGGGCAGACTTATTGACCGTCGCGCAGTCCCTTGGAGCGTGACATCACGAAGGGCGCAAGACAACTCCAGCGTGGCGGGAACCTGAGAAACCACCCCGTCACTGCGTGCCACCCCTCCATGGGAGGGGAATGGAACGGGGGAAGAGTGCGCTTTTTGTTGTCCGCCACCAAAATTCCCCTCCTGTGGAGGGGTGCCCAAAGGGCGGGGTGGTAAATCCCTGGCCGTGACACAGACCACCCCAAAAAACCACACTAACCCACGAAAGGGGGATCTCCATGTACCGACGTCAAATGCTCTTCACCCTGGCCATGATCTCCCTGTGCTTTCTCCTCTTGGGCACGGGCTTCTTCTCCCTCTACTACCGCTACCACCTCAACGAGCTGCGGGACGTCATCCAGCAGGACTTAGACCACATCAACACCTACGCCGGCACGGTGATGCACAGCGACGCGGATATCTATTCCAACCAGTTTGAGTTCTACCTCAACTCCGTCTCCAGCATTTCCAACACCTCCATCCTCCTGTGTGAACTGGACGGCACGGTAATCCACGCCACAGGCAGCGACCTGACCATGGCCCCCGACGGCACCCAAACCGTGCCCCCCTGGGCCGTAGACGCCGCCCTGCGCCAACAGGAGCACACGGGTCTTACCACCTTTAACGGCATTTTTGCCAAGAGCAGCTACGTCACCGGCGCCTCCATCCAAATGCGGGTGGAGGTCTTAAGCCCCGACGGCACCGCCACTCCCGCCGACCTGCCCGTGGCCCTGCTCTTCATCGCCACCGATGCCTCCTATGTGAAGGACTTCCTCCTCAACGCCCTGCAAATGTTCTTCCTGGCCGCCGCCTGCGTTCTGGTGCTGTCCATGCTGGTGGGCTCCCTCTTCACCCAGCACATGGTGCAGCCCCTTCGGGCCATGTCCGCCGCCGCCTACCGCTTCGCCCACGGGGAGATCGACACCCGGATGACGGACTACTCCGAGCGGGACGACGAGATCGGGGATTTGGCCACCGCCTTTAACGCCATGGCCGAGGCCATTGCCCTGGGCGAAAAGCGCCGCAGCGAATTTGTGGCCAACGTCTCCCACGAATTAAAAACCCCCATGACCACCATCGCAGGCTTTGCCGACGGAATTTTAGACGGGACCATCCCCCCCAGCCGGGAGCGGGAGTCTTTGGAGATCATCTCCTCGGAAACCCGCCGCCTCTCCCGCTTAGTGCGGCGTATGCTGGAATTGTCCCGCTTACAGTCTCAGGAGCGGGTGGCGGCCCAGGTCCAGTTCGACGTGGGGGAGCTTTTGCTTCAAGTCCTGGTGAGCCTGGAGGCCAAAGTCTTGGAAAAAAACCTGGAGATCGAGGCCAATCTTCCGGAGGAGGGGGCCATGGTCTGGGGCGACCCCGACGCCATCACCCAGGTCTGCTACAATCTACTGGACAACGCCATCAAGTTCTCCCGAGAGGGGGGCGTCATCACCCTGGGCATACGCTTTCAGGCCGGCAAGGCCTATATCTCCATCCGCAACCAGGGGGACACCATTCCGCCCCCTCAGCTGTCGCAAATTTTCGACCGCTTCCACAAGGCCGACGCTTCCCGCAGCGAAAAGGAGGGGGTGGGCTTGGGGCTTTACATCGTGAAAACCATTTTGAATACCTACAAGGAAAACATCACCGTAAAAAGCGAAAACGGGGAGACGGAATTTACCTTCACCCTTTCGGAGGTGTAAGAGGCCATGGCCGGAAGAGACCAGCCAGTCATCCGCTGCAATTTAAGCCCCCAGGAGGCCGCGGCGCGCCTGGTACGGCGCACCCAAAAGCTTGACATCGGGGCCTATTCCGACCAGCGAGACCTGGTGTTCTCCCGGCAAAAGCGGAAGAAGGTCAAGCTGCTTCTCAGCGCAGACCGCAAAGGAAGACGGGGCTGCTCCGCCACCTTTTACGCAACGCTCCGGGCGGAAGACGGCGGTACCCTTTTGGAGGGCTCCTTTGATGTCCCCCTCCCGTTTCGCCTGTTTCCTCTCCTGCCTCTGGCCTTTCCCCCAGCCCTTTTTTTCCTGGGGGAGATCAGCGGTTCCATCATGCTGTTTTTCTGCCTCCCCTGCCTTTTGTGGCTGCTCCTGGGCCTGCTGCTCCGGCGGTTTTCTCTAAACCTCACCGCCCCCCGGAGCCAAGAGCTCCTTCGCCGGGTGGAAACGCTGCTGAACGACTAGCCTCCATCTTGCTTTTCATATTAAATTATGCTATGCTAAATTAGAAGCGCCCAGGCCCCGGTGGGGGGAAATTAGACCAGAGCAGCAGGGCAAACCAAGAAAAACAAGGTTTTTCTGTTTGGCATGATGCGGCAGGGCTAATGATCCGCCCAAGGAGGGGCCGGAGCGTGACACGAAAACAGAAACACCCAGCTACCCGACCCACACCCAAGGAGGTGCTTTTATGGACGGCATGACCTTATCCCTCATTCTCCTGGCCATCGTCCCCATTGCCGTGGCGGCCCTCATCATCCTCGCCGTGCGCCGCCGGGACAAAAAAGCCATGGAAAAGAAGAGGCGCGAAGGATAATCAAAACTCAAACAAGACGCAAAGAAGCGGCGCAGGAGCCAAAACTCCCGCGCCGCTTTGTCATTGTCTTCAGGGTTCCTTTTCCAAGGAGAGCACCAGGGCAAACACCTCCTGCTGCTTCCACTGGGCGAAGACCTCCGGGCTGTAAAAATCCGCCACGTTGGTGCCGCCTTCCGGAATCTCCCCGGTATCGTAGGTGCAAATAATGGCCACGGGGTTCTCCTCCCCATAGGTCATGGCGACAGGGTGGGGCTCCCCTCCATGCCCGGCAGGACATCCACCCCGCCTATCACCGCCGTCTCCGCCAGGCCGCCTGAAAAAGTCACCACCAGCCATCGATCCTCCCGGGTAAAGAGGGTCTTGGCCTGGCCCAAATAGTAAATCAGCTCTTCCCGCTCCCCATATTCCGGCAGGTCCGTCTCCGGGCCCAAAAGGGTCACGATCTCCCCCGGGGTTTTCCCCTCTAAGGGGTATTCCGAGAGCATACTCCGGGCCATCACCAGCCGCCCGTCGGGATTCTCCAGCCATCTGGCCTGATGAAAGCGGCTGTCGTAAATATACTTAAAAATACCGCCTATCACAAAGAGGAAGATGAGGCCGTAAACAGCCAGGAGCACATAGATCCTGCCCATGGCCTTCTTGCCGTTTTTGCCTTTTCCCACGGCCTCCACGATTTTTTCTTCCATGAAAACGCCTCCTTACAGCGAAACAGGCTCCCGGGTTCTGGCCACTTCCATCATCACCGCGCACTCCATGCGCTTCTTAAAAAGCTCGCAGCCGTAGGCATAGGTTCCGTTGACGCTGCCCGTGGCGTGGTAGGCGTTGGCGGCGCAGCCCCCGGCGCAGTAGAGCTTGGCCCAGCAGTCAAAACAGTCGGGGTTGGCGTAGACGTTGCAGAGCTTAAAGGAGTCCTGGGCCTGGGGCTTTGTCACCCCCTCCCAGACGTTCCCCAAACAGAAGTCCGGGTCGTTGACAAACTGGTGGCAGGGGTAAAGGTCCCCCCAGGGGGTCACGGCCATATACTCCGTTCCCGAGCCGCAGCCCGCCACCCGCTTGTGGAGGCAGGGGCCTCCGGAGAGGTCTAACATATAGTGGTAAAAGGTAAAGCCCCGGCCCTCTTTCTCCCGTTTCAGCATCTCCCGGGCTAAAATCTCATACTGCTCCAAAATTTTTGGCAAGTCTTCCATGGTGAGGGCGTAGGGGTCCTCGGGGGGACAGACCACAGGCTCCATGGAGAGCTCCCGAAAGCCCAAATCCGCCATATGGAAGATATCCTCCGTAAAATCCACATTGTGGTGGGTAAAGGTGCCCCGCATGTAGTAGCCCTGGCCGCCTCGGCTCTCCACCAGCTTTTCAAAATTGGGGAGAACGGTATCGTAGCTGCCCTCTCCCGTAAAAGTTTTCCGCAGCCTGTCGTGAATCTCACGCCGCCCGTCCAGGCTCAGCACCACGTTGTGCATTTCTTTGTTGAGAAAGTCCATGACCTCCTCATCCAGGAGCATCCCGTTGGTGGTGAAGGTAAAGCGGAAATTTTTGTTGTGGGCCTTTTCGATAGACCGGGCGTAAAGGACTAAATCCTTCACCACCTCCCAGTTCATCATGGGCTCCCCGCCGAAGAAGTCCACCTCCAGGTTCACATGGGAGCCGGATTGTTCGACGAGGTAGTCAAAGGCCCGCTTGCCCACCTCAAAAGACATCAGCGCCCGCTCCCCGTGGTAGTTTCCCTGGGCGGCGAAGCAATATTCGCAGTTTAGGTTGCAGCTGTGGGCCACGTGGATACAAAGGGCCTTTAATTGGGGCCGGGTCTTCTTAAAATCAAAGCCCTGAACACTGGCGAAGGGGTCGGGGCTAAAGAGCTTCCCGGCGTCCATGAGGCCCTGGATATCGTGGAAGCAGGCTAACACCTCCCCCTGGTCCACCCCTTCCAGATGCCCGTAGGCCGCCAGGGTCTTCTGGAGAAGCTCCTCCCGGGGCGTCGTCTCCCACAGACCTATGATAAAATAGGCCACCTCGTCCACCACATGGACAGAGCCGCTGTATACGTCCAGGACGATGTGGTAGCCCTCTAACTTGTATTGATGTATCATCTTATCTCACTCCAAAGAAAAATCGCCGCCTCAAACGCACTCGGCGATGAGGCGGCGAAGCTTATGACTTAAGCTTCAGTATTCTCGCACTGCTGATTGGCAAGGCCGCAAGAGGTCTTGCAGGCAGACTGGCAAGAGGTCTGGCACTCGCCGCAGCCGCCGGTCTCCAGGCTCTTCTTTAAGTCCCGGGTCTCCAGGGTTTCAATTCTCTTCATAACCAACATCTCCTTACTCCGAAAGATTTGCAAACTGCATAGATACTGCTATTATAAAAAATTTTCCCGTCTCTGTCAATCTCTATCTTCCCGCAGCACCGCCAGAAATCCCGGGGCCTGCCCCCTGGTTCCCACCAGATGCACCCCGGCCTTTTCCATCACGGCCAGCTGCCTTGTGAGAGCCTGGGTCACCACCTCGCCGGGAATCACCAGGGGAATCCCCGGGGGATAGGCCCAGAGATACTCCGCCGCCAGCCGCCCCACCGCCTCCCGGATGGCCACAGGCACCCAGGGCCGCGAGAGGCCCTCCTGGAGGCTCATGGCCGCCGGGGGAATCTGTAGGGGCGTCTCCGCCGGGGGAGTGCTCTCCCGCCCCTCCTTGTCCAGGCGCAATAAAGCCGTGGCCAGGGCCGTCATCATCTCCCGGGTGTCCCCCATGCCTGTCATGCAGAGGACATAGGCGGGTAGGGCCATCTCCCCCTGAATGTGAAACTCCGCCGCCAGCCGCTCCAGCAGGGTCACCCCCGTCACCCCGCCCCCCCAAGGGGCAATGACGATTTTTCCGGGGTCCAGGGCAAAAACCCCCGGCAGCCACGCCCGGCCCAAAATCCCCAGGTGCTCCAGCCGGGCGGTTTTCTTTTCAAAGGCCCGCAGCCTCTCCCGCCAGGCCCGCAACAGGTCCTGCCCCCGCTCCTCCAAAAGGGAAACGCAGCCCTCCAGAGAGGCCAGTAAGAGGTAAGAGGGGCTGCTGGTCTGAAAGATGGTCAGCTGCCGCGCCACCGCGTCGCTGTCCACCAGGTCGCCATTCAGATGCAACACCCCCGTCTGGGTGAGGCTGGGCAGGGTTTTGTGAAAGCTCTGGATCACCAAATCCGCCCCCAGAGACACCGCCCCGGGGGGAAAGTCCGCCGAAAGGCCCAAATGGGCCCCGTGGGCCTCATCCACCAGCACGGGAATCTCCCGCCCGTGGGCCAAGGCGCAGATGGCCCCCACATCGGAAATCACCCCTTCATAGGTGGGGCTGGTGAGGATCACCAAACGGATATCCGGAAACTTGGCCAGGGCAGCCTCCACCATAGCCGGGGGCAGAGAGGCGGCGCAGCCAAAGCCCGGAATGGTGGGCGGCAGCAGAAACACAGGCCGCAGGTGGCACAGCTCCAAGGCGTGGTACACCGCCCGGTGGCAGTTGCGGGCCACCAAAACACGGTCGCCGGGTGCGGTGGCGGCCCGTATCCCCGCCAAAAGCCCTCCCGTGCTGCCGTTTACCAGGAAAAAGCTGTGGCGGCTGCCGTAAAGCTTGGCGCAGCGTTCCATGGCCTCCTTTAGGATGCCTCGGGGGTCGTGCAAGTCGTCAAAGCCGGGGATCTCGGTGATGTCCAGCCCGGCGGAGAGGGCGCCAAGATAGGGGGCCAGGTCCTGGTTTCTCTTGTGGCCGGGCATGTGGAAGGGGAGGGGGCCTCGGCCTCTGTATTCCTCCAGTCGCTGGGCTAAGGTGGGCTCCATGGCTCTCACCCCTTTGCAAAATTTTTTCTATTCTATCGGAAAACAGCAGGAATTGCAAGGAATAAATGGAAGGGGCTGCCATTCCGTGGGGCAGCCTGGGCCTCAGCCCCACAAAAGGGTCCCCCCACCTTCTAGCGGCCGGGAACCGGCCCCCAAATCCTTAGTCTATCACGGTAATTTTTCCGGGGTCCGGCTGGTGGGGCTCCCCGGGGGCCTTACCGTAGCCCAGCAGCACCCCCATGCCGCACTCGTAGCCCTCGGGGAATTGGAGCCGCGCCTTAAATTCCGCGGCTCTGTCCCCGGCAAAGGCCAGACCCACGAAGCCGCAGTGAAGGTTATCGACGCCCAGAGACGTAGCCGCCAGAACGATGTTCTCCGCCAGAATGCCCAAGTCGATGAGCTCGGCCCCCTTGGGATAGGCCTCTTTGATGGCCAAAAGCATCATGCAGGGGGCCCCGTAAAAGAGCTTGCCCCCCCGGGCCAGGATGCGCTCTGCCATGGGGCCGCCCATCTTTTGCATGTTTTCCATGCCCTCGGCCTCCAGGTCTGCCATAAGGGCCGGGTTTTTCACCACGATGATCTGCCAGAGCTGCCGGTTCATGCCGCTGGGGGCCTGCAAGCCCGCCTGGGCGATGGCCATCAGGGTCTTTTCGTCAGGCAGGCGCTCTGTGTAGTCCCGGCAGGAGTAGCGCCGGGCCATTACCTGTAAGGTTTCGTTCATCCTGTGCCTCCTTGTGAGTGAGTTTGAGAAAAAGCCCCGTCCACCAAGCGGCAGACGGGGCTTTTTTTTGGATAAGGTTTGTGGGTGTTTCTTAGAACACGCCCTGAGCCATCATAGCTTCGGCAACCTTCTTGAAGCCGGCCAGGTTAGCGCCTGCAACCAGGTCGTAACCCATGCCATACTCAGCAGCAGCAGCGGCAGAGATGTCGTGGATGTTCTTCATGATTCTCTTCAGCTGGTTGTCCACTTCTGCGGGCTCCCAGGTGAGGCGCTCGGAGTTCTGGGACATTTCCAGGGAGGAAACGGCCACGCCGCCGGCGTTAACAGCCTTGGAAGGAGCGACAACCTTCACCTTGGTCTTCAGGTAGGCCAGGGCTTCGTTGGTGGTGGGCATGTTGGCCACTTCGATGTAGTAAGGCACGTTGTTGGCAACGATCTTCTCAGCCCACTCCATGTTGATCTCGTTCTGGAAGGCGGCGGGCATGGCGATGTCCATCTTCTCGCCCCAGGGACGCTGGCCAGCAACGAACTTCACGCCGAACTTGTCAGCGTAGTCCTGGCAGCGGTCACGGCCGGAGTCGCGCATTTCCAGGAGGTACTCGATCTTCTCGCGGGTGACAACGCCGTCGGGATCGTAGACATAGCCGTCGGGGCCGGAGAGGGTGACAACCTTGCCGCCCAGCTCGGCGACCTTTTCGCAGATGCCCCAAGCCACGTTACCGAAGCCGGACACGCCAACGGTCTTGCCCTTGATCTCTTCGCCGAAGTGCTTCAGCACTTCCACAGTGTAGTACACAGCGCCGTAGCCGGTAGCTTCGGGACGGAAGGGGCTGCCGCCGTAGGTGGGGCCCTTACCGGTGATGACGCCGTTCTCCCACATGCCCTTCAGGCGGCGGTACTGGCCGTACATGTAGCCGATTTCGCGGCCGCCCACGCCGATGTCGCCGGCAGGCACGTCGGTGTCGGGCCCGATGTAACGATAGAGAGCGGTCATGAAGCTCTGGCAGAAACGCATGATCTCAGCGTCAGACTTACCGCGGGGGTCAAAGTCGGAGCCACCCTTGCCGCCGCCGATGGGCAGGCCGGTGAGGGCGTTCTTGAAGATCTGCTCGAAGCCCAGGAACTTGATGATGCCGGAGTATACGGAGGGGTGGAAGCGCAGGCCGCCCTTATAGGGGCCGAGAGCGCCGTTAAACTGGAAGCGGTAACCAATGTTGGTGTGCCAGTTGCCGGCGTCGTCCATCCAGCAAACGCGGAAGGTGAACATACGCTCGGGCTCTACGATACGGCCCAGCAGGTCGTACTTCTCATATTCGGGGTGAGCGTCGATCAGGGGAGCGATGGACTCTAAGACTTCCTCCACGCACTGGACATACTCGGTCTCGGAGGCGTGCTTGGTTCTGACGGTGTCAAGAACACGAGACATATAAGCATTCATAACAAGTTAGCTCCTTTAACTTTATAATTCGCCTGGGAAAACCCAGGTGTATCACGGGGTGCGCCCCCTTGGACGGTGGTTTTATTAAGATGAAAACCGCACAAAATCACCCCTTGTCCCCCTTTGGCCCGCAGGCTTTTGGGGAGTTGGAGGTTTTTGTCCGGTCTTCAGCTTGGTGAAAACCGCCTGTCACAAGTTCAGGAGAAGTATATCACCTTTCTGTGAAAAGCGCAATAACTATTTGCGAATTTTTCCGGCAAAATCGGGTGTTTTACCAAGGAAACCGGGGGGATTTTATCCCCGCTCCTTCATGAGGATGCGGTCTATCCCCACCTGCAAGGGCTTCAAAATCGCCAGGGCGATGACAGCTCCCACCACCACCTGGAGAAGGTTCGCAGGCACAGAGGCCACAGGGGCCACCCAGTTGCCCAGGATGAGGCCGTCGGCAATGAAATAGCCCCCCACCTTAAGAACCGCCGCCAGCAAAAAGGCCAGAAGGAGAGCGGGCACAGAGCGGCTGTTCTCCGCCACCAGGCCCACGATAAAGCCCACCAAAATGCCGATCACCAGGGTAAAGGGGGCCCAGGCGGCATAGGGGGAGAGCACATCGAACAGGGCCATGCCTATGCCCCCGGCGATGGCCCCCATGCGCTTGCCGAAGAAGATGCAGCACACAAAGAGGGGCACGTTACCCAAATGGGTATAGCTGCCGGGGATGCCGAAGATGGGAAAGCCGATGTTGGTGAAAAAATACACCAGAACCACAAACATGGCGGTGACCACCAAGGTCTTGGTGTGGGAGAGGCTGGGGTAGCCATGGAGAAATGCGGCCCCGGGGGTTTTTTCAGTTTGCATAAAATTGCCTCCTTCATAGGGAATGAATGGTTTTTTTAGTATACTCCTTGTAGAGGAATTATGCAAGGCTGGTCTTGTGCCCAAAAACAAAAGCCCTTCCTCCCACAGGGACGAAAGGCTTTCATTCTTTTGCAATCACCAGGGTGATCTCTACCTGAGAGAGCACCTGCCCCCCCTTGTCCAGGTGGCAGAGCATCACCGCGCCTATGCCCTCCCTGGTGGGGTGTATCTTATCAAATCCTTGGATGGCAAGGGTGCCCCGGCTGGGGGGCGCCACCTGACAGTCCTCCAGGATCATGGCCGGGGTGACCCCGTCCTTCACGCTGTAAAAGAGGGTGGTGTAAAGGGGCGCTAAGGCCTCTTTCTCCTCCTCCCCCGTCCAGGGGGCCAGGGGAACCGCCTCCACCGCAGGCAAAAACACCAGGGTATCCTGCCGCTGGAGGAAGGTGTAGACCCCCGCGAAGAGACCCAGCACCAGCACGACGGCCACCAACGTTCCCAGATAGCTGCGCCGGGCCGTGGGCACGTAGGAGGGGCCCCGGCTCTTTTTCTTGGATTTTTCTTCCTTGGGTGTCATAAGGGGCGCCTCCTTTCCTCGCGAATGGTTACATTTATATCACATTTTATATTATAGTGTACCACCGGCCTTTTGTAAAGGCTTTTTTTACGGATTTTGGAAAAATTTTTTCGAGGGGTTCCCCGCCCCCAAAAAGGGACAAAAAATCCCAACGGGGGTCTTCTTTCCGTCCGCCTCCTATGGTACAATGTCTTCAAGGGGCGTATGCGCCCCCCTGCAAACCCACCATCGAAAGGAGTTGGCCCTGGTGAAAAAGCTGCTCTTCGTCTGCCACGGAAACATCTGCCGCAGCCCCATGGCGGAGTTTTTCATGGCCGACCTCCTGGAAAAACGCGGCCTGAGCCACCGCTTTTCCGTTTCCTCCGCCGCCACCAGCCGGGAGGAGCTGGGCAATCCCGTTTACCCTCCCGCCCAGGCGGTGCTGCGGGCCCACGGCCTGGAGCCCGGGGGCAAAACCGCCCGGCAGCTCACCAAGGAGGACTACGAGGCCCACCACTACCTCATCGCCATGGACAGGCAAAACCTGCAAAACATGCGGCGCATCTGCGGCGGAGACCCCGGGGGCAAGATCTTTCGCCTCCTGGACGTGACAGACGACCCGGGGGACATCGCCGACCCCTGGTACAGCGGGGATTTCACCCAAACCTGGATGGACGTCACCCGGGGCTGCCAGGCCCTGCTCAAGCGCCTGGTGAAAGACGATTGACCCCAAAAAGCCCCCTCTAACCCAAAAGCCCGGCAGGAAATACACCTGCCGGGCTTAAATTTTTCCTTAGTTGGACAAAATCATGCACCCTTTGCCCCTGTTTCTCCTTCATTAAACGGGCTGCCCCCTAAAGGCCGCCTAAATATGAAGGAGGAACCCCTATGTATCACATTTGCTTAGACCCCGGCCACGGCCCCGGCTCCGCCAACAAAAGCCCCGACGGCCTTTATGAAGAGCAGGAATTCGCCATGGACCTAGCCCGGCGCATCCTCCCCCACCTGACCCGCCACGGGGTGCAGGTCACCCTCACCCGGGAGGAAACCGGTTACCCGGGCCTGGCTGCCCGCTGCCGCACCGCCAACCTGATTCCCAATCTGGACCTTTTCGTCTCCCTCCACTCCAACGCGGCGGGCAACAGCGGCTGGTATGAGGCCCGGGGCTTTCTGGTCTATACCTCTGAGGCCGGAGAGGCGGCCCGGCGCAACAAGGCCGCCCGGGCGGTTCTGAAGGAGTGGGCTAAGCTGGGCCTCACCCTGCGCAACGGCGGGGGCCTGGACCACTTTGGCTACACCGTTCTCACAAGCACCACCGCCCCGGCCATCCTCTTGGAGCACGGCTTTCACACCAGCCCCAGCGATGTGGTGATGCTCCGGGACCCCCATTTTCGCGCCGCCCTGGCCCTGGCCGACGCCAAGGGGATTGTAAGCTACCTGGGCATCCCCTGGCAGGAGGAGGCCACGGCAGAGGCGGATTCTAAGACCCCGGGGGATTCTAAAGCCCCGCCCCAGGACGCGGCCCCGGGGGACACCCAAGCCCTCTTGGCCCTGCGGGCCCGGGTAAAAGCCCGCTACGGCCTGGAGGAGCAAACCCTGGACTATCTGGCGGCCTACGCCTACGGCAGCCAGCTGCTGGAAAAACTGGCCAAGGGAGGCGGCGCCCAATGACAGGTCACATTTCCGAGTGGAAGGCCCTGGTGACAGCGGCCCTGGCGGCTCTCACGGCCCTATGGGGCTGGTTTGGCTGGCTGGTGCTTTTGTGGCTGGGCTGCCTGCTCTTAGACTACCTCACCGGGAGCTTAGCGGCGGCCAGTCGTGGGGCCTGGAGCTCCGCCGCCGCCCGAAAAGGCATCTGGCACAAGGTCGGCAGCCTGGCGGCGGTGATGGTCTCCGCCGGGGCGGACCTGCTCCTGGCCATGGTGACGGCCCACATCCCCGGCTTTCCCCTGGACTACTCCACCCTGCTGTGCCCCATGGTCATCGCCTGGTACATCCTCACGGAGCTGGGCAGCATCATGGAAAACGCCATTACCCTGGGGGCCCCAGTTCCCGCCTTTCTCCAAAAGGCCCTGGCGATGCTGGAGAAGGACAGTGACAAATAAAGTCATGACCACCCCTCTAAGGGGTGGCATGCACAAAGCCTGAAAGGCTATTTTCTAGCTAAGCCTAAAGGCTTACTGAAAGATTTGCCAACCGCATTGTGTTTACAGGCGGCCCCCTTCCGGGGGCTGCTATTTTTTGC
>JAVBLH010000023.1:0-95221 GCA_031553635.1 Evtepia sp.
CTATAGACTGAAGGAGCGAAAAGAGTACATGAAGCAGAAGGTTCAGGCTAACAACACCCTGTTTGACAAGCCATTCCCCTGACGCCCCTTCTGTACATTTTTTCCCCGACTTTTTTGTGCATTTTTAGATTGCCATTGACAGCGAATGTCGCGAAGATTCGCTTGCTGCCTGGAGATGGATTTGATTATGGTGACGCAGAAGGGGATATCAGCGGAACTCTCACCATTACGGCAGATGGCCAGGATCCTGTTGTCATTACCCTGACCGGCAGTGCCGGCGACCCCAAGCTCACCACATCCACCATACCGGCGGCAACCAAGTATGTCCCCTATGAGGTGCAGATCCTTCACAACAACAAATATCCCTGGAACAAAGTCAAACTGACAAAAACCTCCGGTACATTGCCCAATGGCATAGTCTTGAAGGACAACGGCGAGCTGTACGGCGTACCCAAGGAAACGGGAACCTTCAACTTCAGTGTCAGAATGATTAACAGCGACACCCGCTTTGGCACGTCCACCGAAAACTACACCCTGGTTGTCAAGGCAAACACAAACGCAAACGTTGCGGCCGAAACCGATCTGGGCTACGAAATCACAAAACGCATTCCCAATATGACCGTAGCGAGTGCGCAAGAGCTTGTGATGAATGGCGAGTATGGTGAATTTGTTGACCTCTGGCTCAACGGCGTAAAGCTAACAAGGGGTGTGGATTACACTGCGGAAGCAGGCAGCACAAAGATCACAGTGAGCGCGCAAACCTTTAACAACAAAGGAACCAGCGGCACCAACACCATAGCCGGCGAATATCGTGACAGCGAAGGTGATCTGAAGAAGGCCGCGCAAAACTATACCCAGGGCAGCAGTGGCAACAACGGCGACAGAGACGGTTCGGCAAAATCAAATGAGCCGGCCAAAAACCACATCACAGTAGACAGCCCGGAAGGCGGATGGCTCGCCGTCAACCCAACCAACCCCAAAGCAGGCGATGTGGTAACGGTCACGGCCACACCCAGGGCAGGCTTCCTGCTGGAGAACCTAAATATTCGGGATAGTAAGGGGAATGCCCTGCCGTATGAGGACAAGGGCGGCGGAATTTACACCTTTGTTTACGTCGGAGGAGATATTAAGCTCAGTGCAGCCTTTACAATGATTCCCACAGGACTTCCGTTCCGGGACATATTCGTGTCTGACTGGTATCTGGAGGCCATCAAATTCTGCTATGAAAGAGGTTGGCTCCTGGGTATGTCGGCCACCGACTTTGACCCCGAAGTGGCCACTTCCCGCGCCATGCTGGTTACCGTGCTGCACCGCATCTCCGGAGCGCCCGAATGTGGACCTTGCCTCTTCGCAGATATCCCGGAGAACACCTGGTACACAAAAGCTGTATCTTGGGCGGCCGAAAACGAAATCGTGAAGGGGATGGATGACGAAATCTTTGATCCAAACGGTGAAATAACCCGCGAACAGATGGCTGTTATCATTTACAACTTCTGCGTATATGCGGGCGTTGACCTCCCCAAAGTCAATGATTCGTCCATTCGTGATGGCGGCGAAATTAGTGACTGGGCTATGGATGCTGTCATGGCCATGTACCAAGCGGGCATCCTGAACGGCAAAGACGACGGCAAGTTTGACCCCAAGGGTACCGCAACACGTGTGGAAATTGCGACAATCCTGCAAAGACTGAGCGATCTTTTTGAAACACCGGCGAGGTAAGAAGTATAAGAGTGTAGACGCACCCATTGCTGCACAATGAGCTCCAAGCCTGGAAAAACTGCCACATAGAGCATCGTCAAGCTATTACCGAAAAGGGAGCCCCGGAGAAGATGAGCGCAACTCATCACCTCCGGGGCTCTATGTGCGGATGATTATTTTTCATCAGGATGCCAAAGATTGACATTGTTCAAAGTCAAGGATAGCCCCATCATTGCAGGAAGATTGGCGATGACCAATGCGTCAATGACACCGAAAGAGATTGCCGCTGAACTGGCTCACATATTGGATGTAGCAAACAAAGAGGAGCCCACTCGGAAATAAAATGAAATGTTAGTCCTCTAGAAAAGAAATGGCAACCATTCTTTGATGAGCTTTGAACAAAATCACCCTTATCGTTACCCCTCCACCCCCCAAACCCTAACCCCGGGAAAAATCCTTCTATAAAACTCCACCTGCCAATCATAAACCAAAATCCCAAAGTCCACAGGCCGCATACTGAGGCGGCTCTCCATGGCCTGAAGCTGCTTTAGATTCAACTCCAACCCACAAAAGATCGGCTGGCCATCGCGGGTATAGGGAAAGAGCCTGATGCTCCCCAAACCGGAAGGCGTCATGTATTGCGCCCAATCTTCCGCCACCATGGCCTGCCCAAAATCCGGGCCATGCTGAGAAAAGCGCTGCACCTGCAAAACGCCATAGTGACTTACCGGAACCGCAAAAAAAGCAGAATAAGGATGCCCAAAACGGTTCTTGGATTCAGCCGCAATGCCGCCCTCCCTGACCTTCCGATAAGTAGCCTCCAGCTCCTTGGTGTTTTTGTAGAATAGGAAGGCGGTGGGAATGCCGCCGGTTGAGTAGTAGCTATTCCCAGTGGCCTGAAAAGCAACCTCTCCCGCCGCAAGGGAAAACCGCGCCGCCGCCTTCCCTTGCCAGTCCGTCCCATGGCTTCCGGCCCGGTAGACAAGGGCCGCGTGATCTTGGCCCAACAAAAGCCCCGTATGGCTGCTGTACATATGCTGTGAGCCGGCCTTCACGGGAAGGTTCATTTTCGGCGCCATCTCCCGGGAGGTCAAAAACCGGGGCGTAAAGGGCTGGCCGGGGGCTTCATTGTCCGCGTGCGGCCGACAGAATTCCACGGGCCCGGCCAACAGCGCCCGCAGGCTGTTCTTCGGATAGTCCTCCCGGTTGGACAGCCGGTTCAGCTCCGTCTCATATCCCGCCAGGCCAAAGAGCACAGAGGCCTCCTTGATCTTAAGCTGACGAACAATCCCCTCGTTGCCCCCGGGAATCTGGAGGGAGAAGGGGGCCACAGGCGTTTCGATATAGCCCAGGAAGTTGTCCTCTTCCCCAAGCTCCTCAATCAAATGCTTCAGCCCCGCCCGGGTGATGACCAGGTAGTCAAGATGGCGGATGGGGTTCCTGTCCGCGGCTTTGGTGGTCTTCCGCCGCCGCGTTCCTTTGCCCTTCTTCGCTGTGACCTTGGTGCTTCTCCTTTCTAAATATCCACAGGCAATCAGCTGCTTAATGACGCTGCTGGTGTAGCTTTCGTTGATCCCGCAGGCCATCACGGTGGCCCGGGTCGCCATCCCCTCAGGCAGAAAGCTGTAAAGAATCCGGGTCTGGGTGGTGAAATCTCTCATGTTAGTCTCCTTCCGAAAAGAAAGCAATTCGGCAGTTCGGTGGGTTTAGAGGGGGCCTTTTGGCGGGAAGCCCTTTAGGACAAGGCCTCCTGCCGCGTGACCATCCACAAAAAACCTGCTTTGCGGAAAGCAGTTTTTTAGCGCGAAAACCGCCCTTTTTTAATCAACAAAGCTGCATAATTTCAGGGCTTCGCTGACCGTCAAGGAGCCATCTTCAAGCGGAAAAATCAGCAGATACGTTCCGAAAGGCAGGGTGTCGGTGGTCAGGGAATCCTGCCGTAGGGAAGCGTGAAGGGCGTGGTCGCCGCCCGAGGTTCTGTCGGTGACTAGGTCGATGACGCGTTTTAAATCAAGATTATCTCGGGTTGTAGGGAGATTCTTAGAAAGATGCCGCCCAAAGCCATATGGCATCAAAATACTGAAACTTGCAGCTTTTCAGATGTTGAAAAATACAGGAACCTTTATAGCTGCGTGTCGCTTACAGAGCTTGTTGCAATAGAGATCACGCATCTTCATGCATTTAAGCGAAAAATTTGCCACTGCAAGCTGTGCAGTCGGTTGTTTGTGCCCTATAGTGTAACAGCGCAATATTGTCATAATACCAATCCTGACCTGGGAGGGAAAAAATGCAGCGAAGTTGCCCGCTATCTGACATTAAAAAAGACGGTGGAAAATGACCAACTGTTAAAAGAGCGGCAGAAGAATTATCGCACCTACCACCAATGGGTACGGAGGCAGATGGAACAGGGGTATGCCGCTCACATTCAGGAGGAAATCCAGAAAAAGTTCAAGAAATGGAAAAAAGACACCAGCAAAGCTATTGATCAATATCGGAGAGAAAAACTATCACAAGAGGAAGGCTTACGGCAGGTAGCCATTCCACAGATCAAAGATAGGTCACCCTTGCTTGAGGGGAGGAAAAAGTACCTTCGCGGATGAAAGACAGCAGGAAAAGAGAAGCCCCGCCTTGTCCTCACCTTAGATAGGAGGACGTGGGGGGGCATTATAACCCGCATGGGAATGTCAAAGCTGCTCTTGTATTTCAGTTCCTGGTGCATGGTGAATAGGGCCATGAAAACACTGCCCGCTTCGTAATATCATGATTAGTGAAAGCGGTATGTCGCAAAGGAACTAAAACTGCAAGCAGCAGAAATTGCCTGAGAAGACTTGACAGGGAAGGTAGGGCTTGCTATAATCTTTATCAGTCGGTCGACCAACCGACAAAAGGAGGTGCCTTCAGTGGGCAAAAAATCAAACGAGCTGCAATCACTCAGCACCCGCGACCACATCCTTGAAGTAGCCCGGGAGCTGATGGTGGAGAAGGGCGTGAAAGAGACCAGCCTGAAGGATATCGCAAAGGCGGCTAAAATCAGCGCAGGTACCTTATACTATCACTATTCCGCAAAAGAGGATATTATTTATGACATCGCAAAGGTGAATATGCAGCAAATTACAGACGGGTTTCTTGAGTTGGTAGAAAAAGCCAGGGACGACAATAACCCGGAGACCATTCTGAAAAAGGTCTTTGAGCAGGTGTTAGAGGCGGAGACCAGGGGAAAGCTGCATCTTTATCTCATCAGCAATGCCGGTACATCAGAGGGGCTGATTTCTCGAAAGTTCCAGGAGCAGTATGCCCAGTGGCGGCAGACCTTTGAATTTGGCCTGAACAAAATCCGGCCAAACAGCAATAACGCCGTCCTGTCCTATATGCTCATCGCCATGCTGGATGGGCTAATTATTCAAAAGATGTTCGGCGCCGCCAATATTCCAACGGAGGAAATGATTCAAGTTGTATTAGGGAAATAGGGATAGGGCTGCACCGCACGACTTGTGTGGTGTTGCAAGGGGTTGCTGCCATAAAGACAGGGAACCTTGACTTGAAACGGTCGGTCAACCGACTGATGAATTGAGTCAGGTTGGAAACCACGTATCATAGAGCCGGCATAGGTTCCGCGACTCAGACAGAAAGGGCGCAAATATGAAAGCACAGAAAATCTGCAAGTTGGTTAGAGTCATCACGGTGCCTCCGATTATGGCGCTGATGACCCTAAGCGTATTATACCTTGGGAATCCGGCAATGTTCGAGGGGATACTTGGCTATTTGGCGGCAGTGGCATTCCTTAGTGTGCTGCCTGTCCTGGCGTATCCCATTCAGCCCCTAGTGCCAGGGTTTAAGGGGAAAGGGCGGGACGGACAGAGGCAGTTGGCGATGATCATGTCGGTGCTGGGCTATATCCTGGGGATACTCTCGGCCTTTTGTCTGTCCACATCAAAAGAGCTCCTTGTGATTTATTTCACCTATCTGTTTTCCGGTGTTCTCATCCTGCTGTTTAACAAAGTCCTAAAAATTCGCGCCAGCGGACATGCCTGCGGGGTTGCGGGGCCCATCGCGGCAATTTCTTATTTCCTTGGCCCCAAGGCGCTTTTCGGGCTGATTCTTCTTGCTTTGGTCTATTGGGTCTCCTTAAAAATGGGGCGGCATAAGTGGAGCGAATTAATCTGGGGCAGCCTGATTCCGGTTTTGGCCTTGTTTCTGTCGATTTTCCTCAGTGGGACGCTGTGAGAGACAGGGCCCGGGTCTGCCATGGTGAAGAGGGGGTCATTTACCGGATACATCAGGCACACCCTCATTTTCTGCATGGGAAACGCAAAAGAATAGAAAACCGCCGCCCGGTTCACGATACCGGACGGCGGTTTTTAACATTACGCTTTCTTTCTAATGGGCAGCCACTCGGAAAACATCCGCTGAAAGTGGTACACCAGGGAGCAGGAAAGCCTTGCCGCCCCCTGTTATTCAGAGGAAGGCGCAGCGTCCCCTTCCAAAATGGCCTTTACCCGGCCCACCTGTCCGTCCGCCAGCATCACCTTGATGCCGTGGGGGTGGGTGGCGCTGTTGGTCAAAATTCGCTTGACGCGCCCTCGGGTCAGGAGGCCCGTGGCCTGATTCTGTTTCAGGACCACATCCACCAGGGCCCCGATGGCGATGTCACTTCTTTTTTGTCCCTTCATAGGTTCTCCTTCGATAAAAGTGTGGAAAGGCCCGCCACAAAAGCTGCATCCTGCGCCGCCTGCCCTTAGAGGGCCACTTTATTCTGCCGCCCCCATCGCGGTTTTTCCTGGCCGTATGCCGCGCCAAAAGCAGGGCATTGATGTTCCCGTCGCTGTAGACCATCCCGTCCTGGCTGATGGGCACAGCTTTCTTGGCCAAACACAAGGTGGCCAGGCCGTAATCCTGGGCGGCCACCTCGCCTATCTTTTGGGCCAGGTGGGGCAGCCCCATGGCTATCAGGACGCAGATTGTCAAGGGATTTAATGATACTATAGGAAAAATCCTTTGATTAAGCGATTTAATTTACTTGGATTATTCGCATTTACGCAGTATAATATTATGGATTAAGTCTGACTGAGCGAGGTAACGAAAATGGAATTGGAATGGATTTCAGCCGGAGAAGCAGCAGAAAAATGGAGCATCACCACTAGGCGGGTTCAGGCGCTTTGTGTCAACGGGCAAATTGATGGTGTAAAGCGTTTAGGGCGGGCATGGCTTATCCCAAAAGACGCACCCAAGCCGCCAGATGGCAGAGCGAAGAACGGACGCATCGCTGCCAAAGATAAGCCGGATGCACGGTCCAGCAGTTTGTGCAGCGAACGACCAGACCCGGAAAACAAGGAGAAAAGATAACTATGTCTGATAATAGAAAAGAGCAGGAACGCGCCGAACTGCACCGTACAATATGGGGAATAGCCAACGATATGCGCGGGAGCGTAGACGGCTGGGATTTTAAGCAATATGTTCTCGGAATGCTTTATTACCGTTATATTTCAGAGAATTTATCCGCATATATAAACGAGGGCGAACACGCCGCCGGAGATGTTTCATTCAATTATGCCACTATCTCAGATATTGACGCAGAAGAAGCCCGCGAAGACCTTGTTAAAACTAAAGGGTTTTTCATTCTGCCGAGCGAGCTTTTCGAGAATGTATTGAAAAGTTCCGCATCCGATGAGAATCTGAATGAGACATTGGAGACCATATTCAAAAATATTGAGGCATCTGCGCAGGGTACGGATAGCGAAGCCAACTTCAAAGGCCTTTTTGACGATATTGATGTAAACAGCAACAAGCTCGGCGCCACGGTAGCTAAACGTAACGAACGGCTTGTCAAGCTGATGAACGGTGTAGCCGACATGAACCTCGGCGCTTATAAAGATAATACGATTGACGCTTTCGGTGACGCTTACGAATATCTGATGGGTATGTATGCTTCAAACGCCGGGAAAAGCGGCGGCGAATACTACACACCGCAGGAGGTTTCCGAACTGCTGACCCGCATCACTCTTATTGGCAAAACAGAGGTCAACAAAGTGTATGACCCCGCCTGCGGAAGCGGATCGCTGCTTTTGAAGTTTGCGAAAATACTAGGGAAAGAAAACGTCCGGCAAGGTTTCTTCGGGCAGGAAATAAACATCACAACCTACAACCTATGCCGTATCAATATGTTTTTGCACGATATAGATTTTGACAAATTTGATATCGGGCTTGGCGATACGCTGACCGATCCGCTCCATTGGGATGACGAGCCATTTGAGGCCATTGTCTCAAATCCGCCCTATTCAATTAAATGGGCTGGGGACGAAAACGCCGTGCTTATCAACGACCCACGTTTTTCGCCTGCCGGTGTGCTTGCGCCGAAATCAAAAGCCGACCTTGCGTTTATCATGCACAGTCTTTCTTGGCTTGCGACAAACGGCACGGCGGCTATTGTCTGTTTCCCCGGCATACTGTACCGCGGCGGAGCAGAGCAAAAAATCCGCACATATCTGATTGACAACAATTACATCGACTGCGTGATCCAACTGCCTGACAACCTGTTTTTCGGGACAAGCATCGCAACTTGTATCATGGTCTTGAAGAAGTCTAAAAGTGAAAACAGCACGCTTTTTATTGACGCAAGCCGTGAGTTCGTCAAGGTTACAAACAGCAACAAGCTGACACAGAACAACATCGAGAAAATCGTCGCTGCCAACAAACGCCGTGAAACGGAACAGCACTTTACAAAGCTCGTTCCAAACGGCGATATTGCCGCGCAGGATTATAATATTTCCGTCAGCACCTACGTTGAGCAGGAGGACAAGCGGGAAATCATAAACATCACCGAGCTAAACGCTGAAATCGAGCGCATTGTCGCCCGTGAGGACGTTTTGCGCCGCGAAATTAATGCTATTATCAGCGGTATAGGAGGCTTGGGCGATGAATAGAGAATTGGATTTTTTAGTTTATAAAACCGCCGATGGTGATGTCTCAGTGAATGCCGTTGTCAAGGACGAAACTATTTGGCTGACCCAAAAAGCTATGGCGGATTTGTTTGATGTCAATGTTCCAGCCATCTCAAAGCATTTGCAAAATATATATGGCGAAAACGAATTGAACATCAACTCAACTATTTCCAAAATGGAAATAGTTCAACAAGAAGGAACCCGTCAAGTAAAGAGGCAGGTTGATTTCTATAATCTCGACGCAATCATTTCTGTTGGTTATCGTGTCAATTCGCGAAAAGCCACAAACTTCAGAATTTGGGCGACCGGAATATTGAAAGAATACATGACAAAAGGCTTCGCCATGGATGACGTACGCTTGAAACAAGGCAAAACTGCTTTTGGTAAAGACTATTTTCGTGAACTTTTGGAACGTGTGCGTTCCATCAGGGCAAGCGAAAGACGAATTTGGCAGCAAGTAACGGATATTTTTGCGGAGTGCAGTTTGGACTATGATAAACATTCCGACATTACTCAGGTTTTTTATGCTATGGTGCAAAATAAATTCCACTATGCCATCACAGGGAGAACAGCAGCGGAGATTATTGAGGCATCAGCAGACAGCACGAAAGAAAACATGGGGCTTTTGACGTGGAAGAATGCGCCGGACGGCAGAATTTTGAAACAAGATGTTACAATTGCAAAAAACTATCTTAATGAAAAGCAAATCAGGCAACTGGAGCGAACCGTCACCGGATATTTTGATTATGTGGAAGACTTGATCGAACGTGAAAACACATTTACCATGGAGGAGTTTGCGCAAAGCATTAACGAATTTCTCAGCTTTAGAAAATATGATGTTTTGCATAATAAGGGCAAAGTTTCTAAGCTTGATGCTGATACGAAAGCCAAAAGCGAGTATGATAAGTTCAATAGAACCCAGAAAATAACATCCGACTTTGACCGCGAGGTTAAGAAGATGATAGCAAAAGGCGGTGGCGAAGATGACAAAGCTTGACCGCCTGATAGCGGAGCTTTGCCCAGATGGGGTGGAACACAAAACCCTTGGCGAAGTTGCTACCGATATGTATCGAGGCGCGGGAATTAAAAGAGATCAAACTACAGAGTCAGGAACACCCTGTGTTCGGTATGGCGAGATTTATACAACATACAATATTTGGTTTGACCAGTGTGTTTCACATACAAACGCAAACGAAATTGATAGTAAAAAATACTTCGAGTATGGCGATATTCTCTTTGCAATAACTGGTGAAAGTGTAGACGAAATTGCTAAGTCGTGTGTTTATATTGGAAAAGAAAGATGCTTGGCAGGTGGCGATATTGTTGTTTTGAGGCATAGCCAAAATCCTAAGTATATGGCATACGCATTATCAACGGCAGAGGCACAACGGCAAAAGAGCAAGGGACGCGTTAAAAGTAAAGTAGTTCATTCAAGCATACCTGCATTGCAATCGATTATTGTCCCCATCCCGCCGCTCCCCATCCAGCATGAAATTGTCCGTATTCTGGACAATTTCACAGAGCTTACAGCAGAGCTTACAGCAGAGCTTACAGCAGAGCTTACAGCGCGGAAAAAGCAGTATGAGTATTATCGGAATGGGCTGCTGACTTTTGGTGGTGATGTGCCGATGGTGCCGTTGGGAGAAGTCGGAAAGAACTTAGACTCAAAGAGAAAGCCTGTTACAAAAGGCGTTCGAGAAGCTGGAGAATATCCATATTACGGTGCTTCGGGTGTTGTGGATTACGTTAGCAATTATATTTTTGATGGCGACTATCTGCTCATTTCAGAGGATGGAGCAAATCTTGTTGCTCGTAATACACCAATTGCTTTTTCTGCAAGTGGCAAAATATGGGTAAATAATCACGCTCATGTTTTGGAATTTGAGACTTACGCAACAAGGCGTTATATTGAGTTTTATCTTAATTCAATAGATCTGAGCCGGTATATTTCAACGGCAGCACAGCCTAAATTGAGTCAAGAAAACCTCAACAAAATTCCAATTCCTTTGCCTTCTTTGCCAGATCAAGAGCGAATTGTCGCCATACTTGACCGTTTCGATACCCTAACCAACGATATAACAATCGGCCTCCCCGCCGAAATCGAGGCACGGCGCAAGCAATATGAATACTACCGCGATAAGTTACTGACCTTCAGGGAGGTGAACGCATGATCCAATTTAACATCGTCGCCAGCACCGACGAAAACACCGTTGTAACCGAATACACCCCCGAAGGCCGTTCTGCCGCCGATTACCAGAGCGAGGCGGATTTGGAACGGGAGTTTATCCGCTTACTCTCAGGGCTTGGTTATGAGTATCTTGCCATCAATAACGAAACTGCGCTTATCGCCAACCTCCGCATTCAAATTGAGAAGCTAAACGATTATCAGTTTAGCAACAGTGAATGGGAGCGTTTTTGCAATGAATACCTCATCAACAAAAACGAGGGAATCGTTGAAAAGACGCGGAAGGTTCAAACGGACGAGCGGTATAGCTTCAGGCTTGACAACGGCATAACCAAAAACATTGCCATCATCGACAAGAAGAACATCCACAACAACCGCTTGCAGGTAATTAATCAGTACGAGGAAGCAGGCGGCGCGCACGAAACTCGCTACGATGTAACTGTGCTTGTCAACGGGTTGCCCCTTGTGCATATCGAGTTGAAACGGCGTGGTGTAGCTATTCGCGAGGCGTTCAACCAGATTAAACGCTATCAGCGAGACAGCTTTTGGGCGGCAAGCGGGCTTTACGAATATACGCAGATTTTTATAATCTCAAACGGCACGCACACGAAATATTATTCCAACACCACCCGCAACGCCCACATCAAAGAGATGGGCGACGGTGAACGCAAAAAGAGTAAAAAGACCAGCAACAGTTTTGAGTTTACCTCCTATTGGGCGGACGCGAACAATAAAGTCATCGCCGATCTTGTGGATTTTACCAAGACGTTTTTCGCAAAGCACACGCTGCTGAATATCCTGACACGCTACTGCGTGTTCACCAGCGAGGAGCTTCTGCTTGTTATGCGTCCGTACCAGATTGCGGCGACCGAGCGGATTTTGGGGCGCATTGTCGTTTCAACCAACTACAAAAAGACCGGTACGACCGACGCCGGCGGCTATATCTGGCACACAACAGGCTCCGGCAAAACGCTGACGAGCTTTAAGACCGCTCAGCTTGCCACCGGGCTTGATGGAATTGATAAGGTTCTGTTTGTCGTAGACCGCAAAGACCTCGACTATCAGACCATGAAAGAATACGACCGCTTTGAAAAAGGCGCGGCGGACAGCAACACTTCCACAAGGGTGCTACAAAAACAGCTTGAAAATCCGAACACTCGCATAATTATCACGACCATTCAAAAACTGGATATGTTTATCAGCAAAAACAAGGCGCACGATATTTACAAAAAGCATATCGTCATAATTTTTGACGAGTGCCACCGATCGCAGTTCGGCGATATGCACCAGAAAATTGTAAAGGCCTTTCGGAATTATCATATTTTCGGCTTTACAGGTACGCCGATTTTCGCAGTTAATGCAGGGAGCGGCGGTAATCCTTTGCTTCGGACAACGCCACAAGC
Source organism: Evtepia sp. (assembly GCA_031553635.1). GTDB lineage: Bacteria > Bacillota > Clostridia > Oscillospirales > Oscillospiraceae > Evtepia. The sequence continues at coordinate 12,225 of JAVBLH010000023.1, forward strand.
ATTCGGCGAAAAACTGCATACATACACTATCGTGGATGCAATCAATGATGGAAACGTGTTGCCGTTCCGCATTGATTTCATCAACACGATTAAACAGCGGGATGACATATCAGATAAAAGCGTTCGCGCGATAGATGTGGAAAAAGCGATGGCTGCGCCGGAGCGTATTCGAGAAATCGTGTCGTACATTCTGGAGCATTTCGACCAGAAAACAAAACGCAATTCCTTTTACACATTGAAAGGCCAACGCGTAGCGGGATTTAACTCGATTTTCGCCGTGTCATCTATTCCAGTAGCGATGAAATACTATGAGGAATTTAAGGCGCAAATGGCGGGGCAGGCTCGCAAGCTGACAATCGCAACCATATTCAGCTACAGCGCCAATGAGGACGATCCGGAGGATGCGTTGCCAGATGAAGATTTCGAAAATGACAAGCTCGACAAAACTTCGCGAGATTTTCTTGAATCGGCGATAGAGGACTATAACAACTCATTCAAAACAAATTTTGATACTTCCTCGGACAAGTTCCAGAATTACTATAAAGACCTTTCCCAGCGCGTGAAAAGCCGAGAAGTTGATTTGCTGATTGTTGTCAATATGTTCCTGACGGGCTTTGACGCGACGACGCTGAACACGCTTTGGGTTGACAAAAACCTTAGGCAACATGGCTTAATACAGGCGTTTTCCCGCACTAATCGCATTCTAAACAGTGTTAAAACCTTTGGAAATATCGTGTGTTTCCGAGACTTGAAGCAGGCAACCGATGATGCCATTTCGCTGTTCGGCGATAAAAATGCTGGTGGCATTGTGCTGCTCAAAACATATAACGATTACTACAACGGCTACGACCAGAACGGCGAATATAAAGCAGGCTATGCGGAGCTTATCTCCGAACTTGTAGAGCGCTTCCCGCTTAGCGAAGCTATCGTTTCTGAAGAAGCGCAAAAAGATTTTATCCGCCTTTATGGCGCAATTCTGCGTTTGAAAAATATTCTGACAGCGTTTGATGAATTTGCTGGGAATGAGATCCTAACGAATCGGGACTTTCAGGATTATCAGAGCGTTTATATTGATTTATATCAGGAGATGCGTCCAAAAGACACGAACGACAAGGAGAATATCAATGATGATATTGTTTTCGAGCTTGAGCTTATCAAGCAGATCGAGGTCAACATCGACTACATCCTTATGCTCGTCGAAGAGTATCACGAATCCAACTGCGAGGATAAAAACATCCTTGCAGCGATTGACAAAGCCGTCAATGCGAGTATTGAGCTTCGGAGTAAAAAGGAACTGATTGAGAAATTTGTTGATCGGATTAACCTCTCGTCAAAGGTCGATGAGGACTGGAAACGCTTTGTACAGGAACGAAAAGAAGAAGACCTGTCCGCTCTAATTGACGGAGAAAAACTGAAAGATGAGGAAACCCGCCGTTTCGTTGATGTTGCTTTTCGTGACGGAACACTGAAAACAACCGGCACAGATATCGACAAACTCCTACCGCCTGTATCTCGATTTGGCGGTGGAAACCGCGCTGCTAAAAAGCAAGGGGTAATTGAAAAGCTGACGGTATTCTTTGAGAAATTTGCAGGACTGTTTTGAGGTATCTTTCGAAGGGGGAGTTAATATGGTATCCGCAACATGCGTTATTGATCGCCAAATATTAGTTGTCGACAACACTATTTGCAATAGCATTGATGCATTATGTGCAGAACAACGCGGATTTTTATCGCAGATGATTTTAGCACAGCTACGCAATTTTGTAGAGCATATAATGCTAAAAACGTGTGCTATTGATAAGCTCAAACTCCCTGATATAGAGGGTTTCGAAACTTACCCTTCCAAGGCCCCCTCCGCCATGATAATCCCTCCCGTTTTTTTGCTGGCGCTTGGGCAAGGTACTGTATTCAAGTTCAGCATATCTCTTATGAGAGGAATAGCAAGGGAAAAATGAAATGGAAGAACCCGAGCCCCCAAAAAAAGCCCCGCCCTGCCCTCACCGAAAAAAAGAGGACCGGGGCGGGGCTTTCCTGCCTTCGATTTTCACTTGCATCTGATTGCGCTGGGTCTCAGTAATGAGGCCTTCCCGGTAGAGGGTCTGGTTGTAGTAGTGAAGCCAGAGGACCTCCGACCGATGACGTATTTGAGGGCTTTGTTCCATAGGGGCCATCCTTTCGAGCTTTCTCTTAGGATAGCCCAAACCGCGGGGAATTAACCGCCACCGCTAAAGGGCGGCGATATACTCCTTCAAAACCTCCATCATTCTGTCAATCTCCGCCCTGCCTATCCCATAGTGGGTCACAGAGCGGTACCGAGCCCCGTCCACCCCGCCGGGAATCACTCCACGGGCCCGCATGAACCCATTCATCTCCTCCCAAGAAAAGCCCGGAATGCTATGAGCCCAAAACACCATGTTGATCTGGACTTGATCCAAATCCACCGTGATGCCCGGAATGGCGTTCAGCCTTTCGGCCAGATACCTGGCGTTCTCATGGTCCTCCGCCAAACGATCTACCATCGTCTCCAGAGACAGAATCCCGCAGGCTGCCAGAACCCCCGCCTGACGCACCCCGCCGCCTACGGCCTTGCGGTTAAAACGAGATTCGGCAATAAAAGGCGCTGTGCCGCAGAGGAGGGCGCCGATGGGTGAGCAAAGGCCCTTGGAAATGCAAAAGGACACAGAGTCCGCGCAGGCGGCGATCTCGCTGGCCTCCACCCCCAGGGCTATGGCGGCGTTAAAAATCCGTGCGCCGTCTAGGTGGACGGGAATCCCCAGTTCCCGGCAGGCGGCATAGGTTTCCTGCATCACCGCCAGAGGCACCACCGTGCCGTTCCCCAGGGCGTTTTCCAAACAGACCAAGGAAGTTCGAGGCGCATGGTGATCCGAATCCCGCACCAGGCGGCGTACTTCCTCCGCGGTCACAAAATGATCTGGCCTCATGGAGAGAGCGTAGCCCACGCCGGAAAGGCCCGCCGCCGCCGCCCCTTCCCACTGAATCACATGGGCGCTGCGGTCTGCGATGAGCTCCGTCCGCCGCTGGGCGTGGGTCATAATGGCCACCTGGTTTGACATGGTCCCCGACATCATGAAAACCGCCGCTTCCGTCCCCATCCGCTGGGCGGCCAGGGCTTCCAGCCTGTTTACCGTGGGGTCCTCTCCATAAACGTCGTCCCCCAGGGGAGCGGTTTTCATGGCCTCCCGCATTTCCAACGTGGGTTGGGTCACCGTATCGCTTCGAAAATCTATCATCATCCCAGCACCTTCCTTTTTTCTTTATTCTACCATGATTTAGAAGGAAATCCAGTGACGAATTACCGGGAGAGGGCAGCCCGGCAGAAAAAGCCCCTTCGGATTTGCACTTTCCGCAAAAATCTGGTATACTTACTCCACCTATTCGCATAATCATACAGGCCGGGGAGAGACAAGCCTTTAGTCCTATGTACAAAGCGTGGCCCGATAGCAGATATCTTCCTTATGGCCCGGAGCGTTGCGGTTGGCCCTCTCGCAATTTATCGTTCGTACGGGTGTCATCTTCTTAACCATCTGACCGCCCACAGAGCCGGCCTCACGGGAAGTCAGGTGACCGTTGTAGCCGTCCTTCAGGTTTACGCCAACCTCGTTGGCAGCTTCCATCTTAAATCTGTTCATAGCAGCGCGGGCTTCAGGAACCACGATGCGGTTCGTGCTATTAGAGTTAGCCATAAGTTAAAATCTCCTCTTAATTGTTGGATTCTTAGACGGTAGAGCCGTTTTCTTTCCGTCCTTCCGGCAGAAATTTTGACAGTTCTATTCAATACTTTTGGTATCTCTCAGAATCATGCCTTTTTTTCTATCCGAAACAGTTTGCATTTCACTGAGAAACACCAACCATCTCTTGAAGAAGCGGTTTTGGTTTTCGGCCTTTCGTCTGGTCATAGAATAACCACCAGAAAAACTTATATGCACGGCTTCTCTGCTAAATTTCGGAAATATTCCCGTAAATCGCCGTTTTGTCATGAGGGGCGCAGGGAACAAAGCCGGGCAAAAAACGTCAAAGCTCTCACACATATTATTATATAAATATAAGGACAAATCATTCAAAAGACGGGTAAGCGCACAGCGGGAAAGGACAATGAATATGCAGGACACCATCATGGAACAAGACCTGAATACCCAGGCAGCCGCCTCAGAAACCGCCGCAGCCCCAGCGCAAGAGGCCGCCCCCCTTTCCGAGCCGGGCCGAGGCGGTCACCTAAAAAAGAAAAAACGCCGGAAAAAGGGCCCCATCATCGCCATCGTCATCGTGGCGGCCCTGGTCATCGGCTTGATTTTATGGCTGGCCCTGCGCCCGGAAAAGGCCCCGGACGTGGAGATCATAGACGCCATGGTCTCCCGGGGCTCCATCACCAGCGTGATAGAGGGGAACGGGATAGTTAAGGCCAAAAACTCCGAAACCATCTCCGTGGGCACCAGCGGCACCGTTCGGGACGTGTATGTGAACGAAGGGGACTATGTCACCGCCGGCACCGTTCTTTTCGACATCGAAAGTTCCGCCGCCGACGACGCGGTGAAGGAAGCCCAGCAGGAGGTAGACGGCTACCAAAAGCAGCTGAAATCCCTAAACGAGGCCAGGGATAACCTCTCCATTAAGGCAGAGTTTTCCGGCAAGCTTTTGGGCTATACCAAGCTGAAGGCGGGGGACGCCGTGACCACCGGGAATGTCATCGCCCGGCTGGTGGACGACAGCAAGATGAAGCTGACCCAGTATTACAGCTATGCCTATGAAGGCAGCGTCTACGAGGGCCAGGAGGTCACCGTTTCCGTGCCCAGCGTCATGCAGCAGGTGGGGGGCAAAGTTTTAAAAGTCACCAAGGTGGAGCGCATCTCCCCCGAGGGTTCCCGCCTTTTCTGCGTGGAGATCATCATGGACAACCCCGGCACCCTCTCCGAGGCGCAAGAGGCCAGCGCCATCATCTACGCAAACGGCGAGCAGGTGAGCCCCTACGAGCAGGGTAAGCTGGAGTATAACCGCAGCACCGAGGTAAAGGCCAAGGTCAGCGGCGAGGTGATCACCACCAATATGCAGGATTACTTAAAGGTTTCCGCCGGGGAAGAGCTGATGCGTCTTTCCGGCGAGGATAACGAAAATGAGATTTTCTCCGCCCAGGAGAGCCTAAAAACCGCCCAGGAATCTCTGGATTCCGCCAAGAAGAACCAAGGAAATCTGCGGGCTGTGGCGCCCTTCGACGGGCAGGTCATCGGCCTTTCCATCGCCCCCGGTGACGAGCTGGCCGCCAACACCACCGTGGTCACCATCAGCGACACCAGCCAGATGAGCATAGAGATCAATATAGACGAGCGCTACATCTCCTTTGTCTCCGTGGGCACCATGGTGGAGTTTCAAACCTACACCCAGGCCGGAGAGACCATGATCATGGGCACCGTAGACAGCCTCTCCCTGGCGGGCAAGTTTGAAAACGGTATGGCCACCTTCCCGGCCAAGGTCCTGGTGGACAACGCCGAGGGCACCCTTTACGAAAGCTCCGGCATCACCTATAGGATTCAGGCCAGCCAGAGCGACGACTGCCTGATGGTTCCCGTTCAGTGCGTCAAGTCCGTTTCCGACCCCGAAACGGGAGAGAGCGTCAACGTAGTCTTCCTGAAAACCGCCGAAGCGCCGGAGGGCAGTCTGGAGGTAGACGGTGTGTCCCTGGGCGTGCCGGCCAAGGGCTACTTTGCCGTTCCCGTTACCATCGGCATCTCCGATTCCTACAACGTGGAGATCAAGGAGGGCCTGGAAGAAGGGGTGGAGGTCTACTCCCAGAGCATCCACAATTACAACTACGGCTTCTTCTAAGGGTGACGGCTATGTTAATACAACTTGAGCAGGTGTATAAAATCTACGCCGAAGACACCGAGGCCGAGGTGAGAGCCCTGGACGGGGTGAGCCTCTCCATAGACAGAGGCGAATTTGTGGCGGTGGTGGGCCCCTCTGGCTCGGGAAAATCCACCCTCATGAACATCTTGGGCTGCCTGGATATCCCCACCTACGGAACTTATCACGTAGACGGCACAGAGGTAGGGGAGCTGCGGGATGCCCAGCTGTCTCACATCCGCAACAAGCAGATCGGCTTTGTGTTTCAAAGCTTTAACCTCATCGGCTCTCTCACAGCCTTTGAAAACGTGGAGCTGCCCCTGATCTACCAGGGCATAGGCCCCAACCGCCGCCGGGAAATGGCCATGGAGGCCTTGGACCGGGTGGGCCTGGGGGACAGGCACAGGCACAGGCCCGCGGAGATGTCCGGCGGCCAGCAGCAGCGGGTGGCCATCGCCAGAGCCATCTCCACCCGCCCCCCCATCATCATGGCCGACGAGCCCACCGGGGCCCTGGACAGCAAAACAGGCCAGGAGGTGCTGGAATTTTTACGGCAATTAAACCGGGAGGGCAGCACCATTATCCTCATCACCCATGACAACGGCATCGCCCAAACGGCCCGGCGCCTCATCCGCATCGCCGACGGCCTCATTGTGGAGGATGCAAGGCAGGAGGTGGCCTGGGTATGAAATTAGGCCAAGCCTTTAAGATGGCCTTTCGCTCTCTCTGGGGCAACAAGGGCCGTTCCGTCCTTACCATGCTGGGCATCATCATCGGCATCGCGGCGGTGATGACCATTGTGGCGCTGCTGGACGGGGCCAACAAGAAAAGTATGTCCTACATGGAAGCCATGGGCCCCAACCGCATCAGAGTAGACGCCCAGGCCAATAACGGTCTGTCTATCTTTGAGGATCTTTACGACTTTTGCCTCCAAATGGACGATTTGGTGGTGGGCGTTACCATGGACTACTCCATGGTGGAAGGCGTCATTACCTACGGCGTGAAGAACACCTCCACCATGAACAATGCGCCCCAGGCCTTTTATGGCAGCCATCAATATTCCGCCTGCAATAACTTTCAAATCGCCAGGGGCCGCGATTTAAGCAAGATAGATGTAGACAAATACAACAACGTTTGTGTGCTGGGCTACAAGGCGGCCCTGAACCTCTTTGACTTAACAGACCCCTTGGGCAAGGAGATCCAGGTGAAGGGGATCCCCTTCACGGTGATCGGGGTCTATGCCCAAAAGGATTTTACCAGTCCCGAGGGTTGGATGGATAACTGTATCATCCTCCCCTTCACGGCGGCCCGGACCCTGGGCCAGGGCGGATATATGATGTCGAGCTATGTGGTCAAGGCGAAAAATTCCACCGCCGGACAGGAGGCGACCAACCGCCTCAACGGCTTTCTGACAGGTCGATTGGGCGACCCCATGGGCGACCCGTCCCAAGTACGCGGCTGGTTCAACGTATGGAACGAGGATGTGGGCCAGCAGGCCAACGATGAGTGGACAAAAATGCTTTCTATGATACTGGGGGGCATCGCGGGCATCTCCCTCCTGGTAGGCGGCATAGGCATTATGAACATCATGCTGGTCACCGTCACAGAGCGCACCCGGGAGATCGGCATACGCCGGGCCATCGGGGCCCAGCGCAAATCCATCGTCACCCAGTTTCTCATCGAGTCCGGGGTCATCTGCGCCGTGGGTGGGGCCATCGGGGCCTCTCTGGGCACTATCCTCACCATCGTTCTCTCAGAGCTTATCATTGGCGAGCGGGTGATGCCCGCCCTCTCCATCACCCTGGGCGCCGTGCTATTCGCGGCGGTTTTGGGCATCGTTTTCGGCATGTATCCCGCCATCAAGGCCTCCGGTTTGCAGCCGGTGGCGGCCTTGCGGGCGGAATAAGGAAAGGGGATCTTATGAAACAGAAAAAAATCATGGCCCTGGGTCTTTGTCTGGCCCTTTTCCTGGGGTTCGCCGCCCCGGCCTGCGCCATCGGGGGCTTTCACGACGTCACCGACCCGGACACCGCCCGGAACATCGAGGTCCTTCAAATGATGGGGGTTTTAAGCGGCATGGGCTACCAAACCTTCGCCCCGGAGGGCAGCCTGACAAGAGCCCAATTCACCAAAATGGCGGTGATGGTTTTGGGTAAGGGCGACCTGGTGGAGGGCTACAAGGCCTTTACCATCTTCCCCGACGTAAAATCCAGCCACTGGGCCGCGGGCTATGTGAATTTAGCCGTTCGGGGTGAGGGCGGAAAAACGGGGGAGAATGGGGAGGACGGCGGAACAGGGGGGACTAAGTTCATCGCCGGTTATGCCGACGGCACCTTTGCCCCGGAGCAGAACATCACCTACGGCCAGGCTGTGACCATCCTCATGCGCCTTTTAGACTACACCGATGCCGACGTGGGCATCAGCTGGCCCACGGGCTATCTCAACGCTGCCAAATCCGCGGGCCTCACCGAGGGTGTGAGCCTAGACGGCAACAGCGTTATCACCCGCGCCCAGGCGGCTAAGCTCTTCGTGAATCTCCTGTCCACCAAGTGTAAGGGGGTCGCCACCACCTTTGCGGAAAAAGTGGCCGCCACGGTGGAGGCCAATGTGATACTCCTGGACGGTGGGGCCAAGGCGGAGGACGGCTCCCCCGCCATCGAGACCTCGGGGGCCACCTATAAGCTCTCCGGCAGCTATGCCCCCCAGCTTCTCCAGGGCCGTCGTGGCATGGTGCTGCTGAACGCTAAGGGTGAGGCCTGGACCTTTGCGCCCAATCAAACCGGCAGCGTAAAAGACGTGGTGGTGGCCTCGGCCAAGGGGGGCAGCCTCACAGATAAGGACGGCCGGGAATACACCATCCCCGCCGCCACCGTGGCCTATTACAAGGGGGAGGAAACCACCTACGGCAAGCTTTTTGTGAACCTGCGGGCCGGCAACCGGGTGACCCTCCATCTGGGCGTCACCGGGAAGGTGGAATGCGTTCTGGTGCCCGAGTCCACCACCGATGCCGCCGTGGTCATTGAAAAGGACGGCAGCGGGGCCCGGCTGGGCTCCATCACCGAGGGCCGGACAGATTATGCCATCTACCGCCACGGGGAAAAGGTCACCGCCGCCGCCCTAAAGGCCTACGACGTGGCCACCTACTTCCCGGGGGAGAACCGGGTGGAGATCTCTACCCTGCGGCTCACGGGCTACTACCAGAACGCCAGCCCCAACACCGACGGGCCCTCTACCATTAAGATGCTGGGGCAAGAGTTTGACGTTTTACCCTCGGCCATGGCCAGCCTCTCGGGGTTCAAGCTGGGCAGCTCCATGACCATCCTTTTGACCCAAGACTTCCGGGTGGCCGGGGCCGTGGACCCCACTAAAATCCGGGGCAACGCCATGGGCATCGCCAAGATCTCCGGCACCACGGCCACGGTGAACACCCTGGAGGGCCTCACCCTCACCGGGACGGTGTCCGGCAATTCCGCCACCTACGACGGTTACCTGGTCCATGTCAGCTCCGGGCAGAAGGGGAGCTTATCCCTCACCAAGGTGGGAACAGGGGAGCAGCGGGATAGCCTGAACGTGGTGGCCCGTAAGATGGGCACCCGGGAGCTCTCTGCCGACCTGGTGGTCTTCGAGCGGGTGGGGAACAGCCAGGTGACCCCCACGACCCTGGAGGATATCCGCCTGAGCACCGTCCCGCCCCATAAGATTCAGCTGGCCCGGACGGCGGACAATGGCAAGGTGGATCTTTTGATTCTGGATAACGTCTCCGGCGACTGCTTCGTTTACGGCTACATCAGCTACCAGCGCCTGGACGCCGACGACGATGAGAACCAGAGCGAGGGCATTCTGCTGGAGACCCCCACGGGCGACTTTGGCCCCTACGCGGGCGCAGACAGCAGCGGCTACCGGGGCAAGTGGGGCGGCATCGTGGCCGACACCAGCCGCAACCGCCTCCTTTACCAGGTGACGCCGGAAAAGCTGAGCGGCATCACGAAAAACAACTGGCAGGACGACGAAACCATCCAGGTCAGCGGCGTGTCCTATACCGTGGCGGAGAACGTGATCTGCTACCACAACACCCTGGGCGACTGGGTCAGCCTGGAAGAGGCCAGAGCCTACGGCGACGGCGGCACCATGACGGCCTACTACGATGAATTTAACGTGGTGCGCATCATAGAGCTGAACTGACCCGGCGGCAGCACCCAGAAAACGACGGGGAACCCTTGCGCAATCCACCAATATTTGTTACAATCTAAAAAGCAGTCAAAGGCCGACAGGGTACACTGTCGGCCTTTTTTCGTTGAAAGGGGCGATTGTATGAAAGCGGAGCGCAAAACCGTGGTCCTGATAGCCGGGGCAATCTTTCTTCTTTACCTGGCCATCCACTACTGGGACGGCTTTTTAGGCCTGGTGTTGGGGATGCTGGGGGCGGCCATGCCCCTCTTTATCGGATTTGTCATCGCCTACCTGGTGAACATTCTTATGACGCGCTATGAAAAGCTCTACTTCCCCAAAGGAACCTCCCGGGCCGCCCGGAAAAGCCGCCGCCCCCTGTGCATGATCCTGGCCATGCTGAGCTTGGTGGTCATCGTGGCGGGGGTGACCCTTCTCATCGTCCCGGAGCTGGTGTCCTGTACCCAGCTGTTGGCCAAGGAGATTCCCGTGGTGTGGGACCAGGGCATCACCTGGCTCCGGGAGAATATCCACCAGGAGCGCTGGGACCAGCTGATGTCCTTTGTGGGCGGCGGCTCCATCGACTGGGCGGGCATCACCAAAAAGGCCGGCGACTGGTTCCTGGGGGGCATAGGCGGTGCCGTGAACACCATCGCCACCGTGGTCACCCGGACTTTCTCCGCCCTGGTGACGGCTCTCGTCAGCATCATCTTCTCCATCTACCTCCTTTCCGGTAAGGAAAAGCTGATGGCCCAAACGGGGCGGGTGGCAAGGCACTATCTAAAGCCCCGCTGGTTCCAAAGGCTGCGCTACGTCATCGAGGTGCTGGACAATTCCTTCCACCGCTTCATCGTGGGCCAGTGTACCGAGGCGGTGATTTTGGGCCTACTTTGCACCGCGGGCATGATGCTCCTGCGCTTTCCCTACGCCACTATGATAGGCACCCTCATCGGCTTCACTGCCCTGATTCCCATCGCGGGCGCTTACATCGGCGCCGGGGTGGGGGCCTTTATGATCTTCACCGTGTCCCCCATCCAGGCCCTGTTTTTCCTGATCTTCATCGTGGTTTTGCAGCAGCTGGAGGGGAACATCATCTACCCCCGGGTGGTGGGCAGCTCCCTGGGCCTGCCGGGGATCTGGGTCTTGGCGGCCATCACCGTGGGCGGCGGACTTCTGGGCGTTGCCGGTATGCTTCTGGGGGTTCCCCTGGCAGCGGCCCTCTATCAGCTTTTGAAGGACGACATGACGGAGGGCACCCTGCGGCAGCCCTAAGGCAGCACCGCACAAGTCGTGCACAGCGCCCTTGCAGGGCTTTTCCTCCCGGCGCATCGTCCAAAATGCGCGGAATAGCGCTGCTATTCCTGTGCTTTTGTCCTCGTCCGGAAGAAAAAGCCCTCGCAATTGCGCCGACACTCCTTCTGTGCGGTGTTGCCCTAAAAGCTTTCCTGAAAGTCAAAAGCGCCGGGAGCGAAAAAACTCCCGGCGCATAGTTTATATTAGGTGAGATCAGGGCTGATCTACGATAATCCCGTAGCCGCCCTCTTTGCGGTGGTACACCACGGCGAAGGCTCCCTCGGCGTCTTCATTGCGGAAGGCAAAGAAGCTGTGGCCCAAAAGGTTCATCTGCAAGATGGCCTCCTCCACGGTCATGGGCCGGAAGAAGAAGGTTTTGGAGCGTAGGATATGGAATTCGCCCTCTTCCTCCTCGGCTTCCGGGAGGGTATAGGTCTCGGCGGCCTCGGGGGCGGGCTCGAAGGCGTCCTTCTTCAGGCGCTTTTCCAGGCGGGCCTTGTTCTTGCGCAGCTGCCGCTCGATAGAGGCCACGGCGGCGTCGATGGTGACGAACATATCGGAGGTGCTTTCCGCCACGCGAATGATGGTAGAGCCGGAGCGGATGGTCACTTCCAGCATGTTGCGCCCCTTTTCCACCCCGAAGACCAAGGATGCCTCCGGCTCGGACTTAAAGTAGCGTTCCAGCTTGCCGACCTTTTTCTCTGCGTAGTGGTGGACGCGCTCGGGGATGTGCACTTTTTTGTCTGTAAATGTGAACTTCATATTGACAGCTCCTTTCCTTTGCTGTGGGGAAAGGGGAGGAACCTGAGTCCCTACCGCCTATGGCTATTATACCAGAAGCCGGGAGATAAGTCACGCGATTTTTTGTTTTCTTTCCACAAAAAGGCCTTTTTTTACCGGGGACAAGCTTCGACAAAACTAGTGTTTGACAAATCTTGGAAAATGCGTTATCCTGAATATGGGCAACGTTGTTGTCCGTCATGACATCGTTCATTCCATTCTCCTGCGTATTCGCGCCCTTGATTCGTCAGGGGCGCACTTTTTTGTGAGCCGGGAAAACAGGTTTCCCGGCTGGAAGAGGGGGTAAGTACGCCCAAGAGGCAAAGCCCCCCGGGCGTACGGATTTTAGTCACGGGGGAGGGGGCCCGTCAGGCTCTCTACCCTATGTTTTAGCACAATGCCGTCCACAAAGCCGGTGGAGTACCAGATCTCCTTTTCTACATCTTGCTGATGCCGCAGAATTTCCAGTATCAGATCAATGCGCCATCTCAGAAGATCGCGGTTTTTTAATAAGGGCAGCAGTGCCTTGTATTCTTGCTCATAGCGCGCCTGCCAATCCTTGATGCGCGTGTCCTTTTGCGGCTGGATTTCCACCTGCTCCATTCTGGAATGAATGAAGTCAACAAACTCTGTCTGCACCTTTGCCACCTCGCTTCTTTTTCTCATCATACTACGAGTCTTTAGTAGTGTCAACCTTAGACTATGAGATAATCGTAGTGGTGATAGGTATGACACAGGAATTGATTAAAAAAATGAGGCTGGCGGGCGGCTATAGCCAGGTACAGCTGGCCCAAAAGCTGGGGATCGCGTCCACCACCCTGTCCGGCTACGAGCGAGGCGGCTCCATGCCAAACTTTGACATGGTGGTGAAAATTGCGGATCTCTGCGACTTTGACCTGGTGTTTATTGACAGAAACAGCAACGAGACCCTGGCCCTGACCGTTGAGGGCAGCGAAAGAGATAGGGATGAAAAGCCGAACTAACCCCAGGCTATTCATCCCTATTCATTCTTTGCGCCTAAAATTTCATCGGGTTTTAAGCTGCGCAGCGTTTTAGAGGCTGCGCACTTTTTTGTCTCAAAAGGAACGCTTAAGCCCCGGGGCATAGGTCAGGGTCAGGGTAAAAGCAAAGTAGCCCTGGGTCCCCTCCTCCTGGCCGAACATCCCTGTGGAGGAGATGAGGTAGCCCCGGTTTTCCGCCTGATAAGTGAGGGCGGCGTCCCCAATCTGGGTGGTATAGTCCTGATCGGGGGCGGCTTGCAGGTGCAGGAGGAAGCCCTCTAAACCGGGGGTAAGGCGGCCCGATGCCGTAAAGGCCTGGGCTAAAAAGAGCAGCTTCGTGCCCGGGAACTCCATAAGCTCCTGGTTTTCCACCAAAAAGCTGGCCTCCAGGGTGGTGATGACCCCATCATCCGTGGTGTAGGAAAGGGTCATCCTGGGGGAAATCTCTAAGTAGAAAACGCCCGATGCCGGGTCATTGGGCTCCTGCCACTGCCCCTCCTGGTTCAGCTGAAACTGATCCAGGGCGGAAAGCCCGTTTTGGTAGCGTAAAAGGTGGTTATAGTTCTCCGCAAATTCGGAAATGGTCAAAGGCCCTTCGTTAGGCGGCGTAGAGGCCAGATGAACGCCCAAAAGCCCCGCCCCTACCGTGAGACCAAAGGTGAGAAGGGAGGCCAAAAGATAAAGGGCGATGCGGTAAGCCTTTTCATCCCGCAGGGTGTAGGAATGGGGCCGCCCCTCGTCCCAGGGCAGGGCCTCGCCGTCGGTGCAGCGCTGGTAGCTGATGACCAAGCGCACCAGGTCGAAGATGGGCAGCTGGAAGCCATATCCCCGGAAGATTATCCCCCAGGTGCGGGAGAGGGCCTCGCCGTAGTCCAGCTTCTTACCGTTTTTCAGGCGCAGCGTCAGGCCGAAAATCCACTTGCCCGGGGTGCTGCCGAAGCGAGAGAGGAGCAGGGGCTCTACAAAAAGCATCAAAAGGGTGGAGAAAATGAGGATGAAGAGGCCGGCAAATCCGCCCCACTGGGTCAAATCCACCCGGAAAACCAGGGCCATCAGCGCCACCAGGAAAAGGCCGTAAAGGCTGGCGTCCAGGCCCCGGGCAAAATATCGGCGCCAGGGGTAAGCCAGGGCGGCATCGCAGCGGTTTTCCGGGTTCTTCCATTCAGCAAAGGGGTCCGGGCGGCGGGAGTCAAAATCAGCATTGGGGATGTAATCCATAGGATATCCTTTCTTGCGGGCCGCAAGGGCAACGGGCTTCGGTGTTCCAAGGGATGCTGCTCCTTTAGTATAGCAAAAATCCCGCCCAATGACAAGGTTTCGGGAAACGCGAAAAAGGCATGACAAGGCCCTGAAATTATGATACACTGGCGGTGATATTTTTCATTTTCCCAGAAAGGAACCGTGTTTTATGAAGGAATTTAGAGGCAGCAGCCAATATGTAGTCTCGGAAGAACTGCTGCGCAGCGTCAACATCGCCGTGGCCCTCCAAAAGCCCCTGCTCATCAAGGGGGAGCCCGGCACAGGGAAAACCATGCTGGCGGAAGCCATCAGCCAGGCCCTGGAAAAAAAGCTCTTCATCTGGAACGTGAAGTCCACCACCAAGGCCCAGGACGGCCTCTATGTCTACGACACCGTCCAGCGGCTTTACGACAGCCAGTTTGGCAACGCCGGGGTGGACAACATCGCCCAGTATATCAAGCTGGGTAAATTGGGTGAGGCCTTTTCCGGCGACCAGCAGGTGATCCTCCTTATCGACGAGGTGGACAAGGCGGACTTAGAGTTCCCCAACGATCTTTTGTGGGAGCTGGACAAAATGGAGTTCTACATCCCCGAGACAGGCGAAACCGTCAAGGCTCAAATCCGACCCATTGTGGTCATCACCTCCAACGCGGAAAAGGAACTGCCCGACGCCTTTTTGCGCCGCTGCATCTTCCACTACATCGCCTTCCCTGATCGTGACATGATGACCCGCATCGTAGACGCCCACTATCCCGGCCTGGACGAGACCCTGCTAAACGCCGCCCTCAATGCCTTTTACGCCCTGCGGGACTTAAACGGTCTGGTGAAAAAGCCCAGCACCTCGGAGCTTTTAGACTGGATTCAGGCCTTGCGCATCGGCGGGATTGCCCCTGAGCGCATCGAGGAGGAGCTGCCCTTTGCCGGGGTGCTGTTGAAGAAAACCGAGGATATCGACACCCTGGAGCAGAAAAAGCGCAGGGCAAAAAGCGGCATCCGCTGGTAAGAGGGTTTTATCGTGTTTACTGATTTTTTCTACCTCCTGCGGGCCCACGGGCTCCTGGTGAGTATGAACGAGTGGATGACCCTCATGGAGGCCCTGAAAAAAGGCCTGGCGGATAACAGCCTCTTGGGCTTTTATTATCTGGCCCGGGGCGTCTTGGTGAAAACCGAGGCGGATTTTGATAAGTTCGACCAGGTGTTTTTAGCCTACTTTGAAAATGTCCGCCATGTGGACGAAATCCCCCCGGAGTTCTTCCAGTGGCTCCAAACCCCCAAGGAGGCCAAGCCCTTTGATAAGGACGAGGTAGACGCCCGCACCCGGATGACCCTACTGAAACTCCGGGAGATGCTGGAGGAGCGCCTCAAGGAACAGCACAGCCGTCACGACGGGGGCCAGTATTGGATCGGCACCGGGGGCACCTCTGTCCTGGGCCACTCGGGTTATGCCGCCACCGGCGTCCGGGTAGGGGGTGAGGGGGGCCACAGGCACGCCCTACAAATTGCCGGGGAGCGGGATTTTAAGGACTTTCGAGAGGATCAGACCTTAGACCTGCGCTCCTTCCAGATGGCCTTTCGCCACCTGCGCCAGTTCACCGCCCAGGAGGAGGCCCCCCGCGACCAGCTGGATCTGGAAGCCACCATCAAAGAGACCAGCCGCAACGCGGGCTTTTTAAAGCTGGAGTTCGACTACCCCCGGCGCAATGGGGTCAAGGTGCTGCTCCTCTTCGATTCCGGGGGCTCCATGCGGCCCTTTACCCGGCTGTGCACCCAGCTCTTTCAGGCTGTGAGCCAGGCCAACCACTTTAAGGACCTGCAAATCTATTATTTTCACAACTGCATCTACGACAGGCTCTACCGCACCCCCTCCATCCGGGGCGGGGATTCGGTGAGTACCCAGTGGGTGCTGAATAACTTAGACAGGGACTATAAGGTGATCTTCGTGGGGGACGCCTGTATGGGCTACGACGAGCTTTACGAGCGGGGCGGGGCACTGTATTACAGCGACTACAACGAGGAATCGGGCCTCACCTGGATGACCCGGCTGAAAAACCGCTTTCCCAAGCAGGCCTGGTTTAACCCCATCCCCAAGGAGGAGTGGAACTATGTCTACGGCTCCTTCACCATAGAGGCCTTGGGCCAGGTGTTTCCCATGTATCACCTCTCGGCAGAGGGTCTGGCCAGGGGCCTTAGGCACCTGGTGGCGGCCCGGTAAAGGGAAAAGGGCATAAAAAAGAGACCGCAGGGGTAACCTGCGGCCTCTTGTGCGTTTAGGATGCTTCGGGGGGGATAATATCTAAGGTGACCGCTCCGGTTTCCAGGTTTACGGTGTAAAGATGGGTGCCGGGCTCCTTGTAGAGAAGCTCATCGGCAATGCCCTCTATGTGGACTTTTTCCCCAGTAAAGGGCTCGAAATAGTAGGAGTAAGTCAGAGTTTTTGCGTCTTCACTGAGGGCCAGGGTATCTGGCATCCAGGTTAAAGCAAAGGGCCCGGACTCCGGCATGGGCAGTCTCTGTACCTTGCCCTCCCCCACAGCGGAGCTGGGCTTGTAGACCAGATAAAGATAGGCATAGGAGCCGTGGGGTGTGCCGCCAAGCCAGCCAGCCAGAACGGTGCAGGAGGGGGCCTCCAGGGTTTTGGAGACTTCGGTAAGGCCGCTTTTCGTCTTGGCCAGGGCCGCTTCATAGGTGGGGGGGAGGTAAGTAAAAGCGCCCTTGGCGATTTGCAGCTGCGTGTTCATTTGGGTTACCTGCTGCAAAGGGTTCATGTGCCCGTTCAGCTTGGTATTAACCACATCGGAAACCAAGTCGTTCCAGGCATTGCTCTCCACGTCCTCCACGGTCAAGACGGCATGGGTGGCCAAGGTTTCCGCGTTTAGGGTAATGACCCAAGTTTCCGTACTGTAAGTACTGCTCCAGATGGTATTATTCTCCGTGATCTCCATATCCCCGCAGCAAACGAAGACGAAGAGCTTTAGCAGGTCGCCTTCCGTCCGCGCCTCGGCGATGACGTGGGCCGCCGTGGCGTAGCGGTTGCCCGTCAGCACACCCAGGGGATACCGGGCCGCCACAGCCTCGGAGATGCGTTGGTTGATAAGCCTGTCCCTGGCGAAGGGGTCAGAGGGAAAGGCCCCGTCAAACTGGGCCTGGGTGAAAACGCCCTGGGCCATGAGGCTTTGCTCCAGGGTCTTGTCGCTGCCCTTCAATTGGGCAAAGAGGGCCGCGCCGGTAATATCCACCAAGTCCGCCCGAAGGAAGTTCTTCTGGTCAACCCTAAGGGGCAGAATGTTGCACCAGGTGGCCAGAGCCCAGGGGGCGCTCCATGAGAAATCCCCTTGAGAGTCTTCCCCCTCGGTATAACCCAAGGCCCGCAGCATAAAGGTGAGGTACATCTCCCCCGAAACCTTGTCCGCTGCCCCGAACTTCGTCTCGGAAATCCCCTTGGTGAGGCCCTTGTCGTAGGCATAGGACACATAACCCTCGGCCCAAGAGGGCACGTCGGTAAAGGGGTGCTTGTGGGGGTAGGCTGCCGCCTGGGCGTCCTTCCCCAAAGCCCGCACCAGCATGGTAAGGGCCTCGGCCCGGTTGGGGGCGCGGTTTAAGTCGAAATCCGTGGCGCCGTCGGCCTTTTCGCCCACCCCTAAGAACAGCCCAAGGGACTGCAATTGGGCGGCAAGGGCCTCCTCCGGGGCCGTATCCCGCGCCCCGGCAGCCAAGGTCACGGGGGCAAAGGTGAGGCACAGGGAGAGGCATAAAAGCCCCGCTAAGAGTCGTTTTCCCATGTCAAGTTCCTCCGTTTTTGATAGTGTTTCTCACTCCTGGGCAAAGAGGGCCGTGGAAAGATACCGCTCCCCACTGTCCGGCAACATCAAAACGATGCGCTTGCCCACGTTTTCCGGTGCCTTGGCAATCTGCGTGGCCGCCCATAAAATCGCCCCGCCGGAGATGCCGCAGAGGACCCCGTCCCCGGTGAGCTGCCGGGCCGCTTCGTAGGCGTCCTCTTCCAGCACGTCCATGACCTGGTCGTAAATGCCCTGATCCAGCACCCCGGGGATAAAGTTGGCCCCTATGCCCTGGAGGTTATGAGGCCCCGCCAACCCGCCGGTGAGGAGGGGGGACTTCATGGGTTCAACAGCTATGACGTGAATGCCGGGGTTTTGTTCCTTTAAATAGCGCCCGGTGCCGGTAATGGTGCCCCCTGTGCCCACCCCGGCCACGAAGATATCCACCGTTCCGTCGGTGTCCCGCCAGATTTCCGGCCCCGTGGTCTCATAGTGGGCCAGGGCGTTATCGTGGTTTTCAAACTGACTGGGAACGAAGCTTCCCGGAATCTCCGCCGCCAGCTCCAGGGCCCTGTCCACGGCCCCCTGCATCCCCTTGGCGCCGGGGGTCAGGACCAAAGTGGCGCCATAAGCTTTCAGCAGCATCTGCCGCTCGCGGCTCATGGTTTCCGGCATGGTGAGGATGGTTTGATAGCCCCTGGTGGCGGCAATGGCGGCAAGGCCGATGCCCGTATTCCCCGAGGTGGGCTCTATGATGGTGGCCCCGGGTATTAGCGCGCCCGTTTCCTCGGCCTTTAGAATCATGGTAAGGGCGGCCCGGGCCTTGACGCTGCCCGAGGGGTTTACAAACTCCAGCTTGGCAAAAAGCTGGGCGGAGAGCTGATGGCTTTTTTCATAGTTGCACAGCTGCAAGAGGGGGGTGTTCCCCACCAGCTGGGAAATGGAGGTGTAAATGTTCATACATAGGGCTCCTTTACGGAAATTTCGTGGTTTCATCATAGCATAAAAACCAAGTAGATGGCAAGGAAAGTTGCGCCGGGCCATGGTCTGTGCTATACTATTAAAATAGCGGAAAACGGGAGTGATATGCACCATGGAAAAAATTCGCCTCATCGGTCTGGATTTAGACGGGACCCTTTTAGACGGCAAAAAGAATATCACCCCGGGGGTCTATAGGGCCCTGGAAGAGGCGGCGGCCCGGGGGGTTTTTCTGGTGCCTGTGACAGGGCGGCCCTTCTTCGGCGTGCCCAAAAACGTGCGGGAGGAGCCCCTCTTCCCCTACATCATCTCCTGTAACGGCGCGTCCATCTGGGACAGAGGGCGGGAGACCATCCTCCGGGAGGGCCTGATTTCCCACCAGGAGAGCCTTCCCATTGTGGAGCTGCTGACTTCAAAGGGCATCCCCTTCGAAGTCCTCTACCGGGGCCTGGGCTATGCCGAAGCCTGGGTCTATGAAAGAATGATTGCCGCCAGCCCCAACAGCGCCTTTCTCATTCGCTACATCGAAGAAACCCGGCGTAAAGTGGAGAGCGTCCCCGCTTTTCTCAAAGAAGACGAAAAGGCCCTGGAGGAGCTTTACATCATGTCCGGCAGCGGCCAGCGGCAGAGAGCCCTCTTAGAGGAGCTGGGCCAAAGCTTTGATGTGAGTCTTTTCTGCCCCTTCCCCGCTGCCATCGAGGTCACGGCCCGGGGGGTGGATAAGGGCGAGGCCCTCCTGCATTTGGCCGCCCATCTGGAGATTCCCAAGGCAGGGGTTATGGCCATGGGAGACAGCGGCAACGACTTGGCCATGCTCCGGGCCGCCGGCCTGCCCGTGGCCATGGGGAACTCCTCCCGGGAGGTGCTGGAGCTGGTTTCCCACGTCACCGCCACCAACGAGGAGGACGGGGTAGCCCTGGCCATCCGCCGTTTTGTGCTGGATGCCTGAGGCACCAGGGAAGAAAAACGCCCTTCGCGAAAAAATGACGTGAAAATTTCGAAATTGTGTGATAAAATAAGATGTTCAGGGAAAATACCGGTGAAGGAGGCGCTTTCATGTCCGCCAAGCAGGAGTTTTTAGAGATCTTCAAAACTCATGTCCATAGGGAGGGAGCCGAAGCCCTTCTGGACTATCTCAGTAATAAGAGCGACTTTTTCACCGCCCCCGCCTCCGCCCGGTACCACAGCGCCTATGCCGGCGGCCTCTGCCAGCACAGCCTTAACGTCTATCACTGCCTCAAGGCCTACCTGGAGCGGCAGAGGGTGACAGACACCTACGGTCTTTCCTACAGTGAGGAGTCCATCGCCCTGGCTTCCCTCCTCCACGATGTCTGCAAGATCGGCTGCTACAAGGCGGGCACCCGCAACGTGAAAGGGGAGGACGGCAAATGGGTCTCCGTTCCCACCTTCCACTTCGACGACCCCCTGCCCTACGGCCACGGAGAAAAGTCTGTCTACGTGGTCAGCGGCTTTCTGCGCCTTACCCGGGAAGAGGCCATGGCCATCCGCTGGCACATGGGCTTTTCCGGCACCGAGGATAATAGGCAGGTAGGCCGCGCCTTTGTCCAGTATCCCCTGGCCTTTGCCCTCTCCGTGGCCGACATGGAGGCCTCCTACTTCTTGGAAGAGGAAAAAGAGGGCCCCTAAACACCAACCAAAAACCGGGCCAACCGCCCGACATTATTATTTTGAAAGGATGACAATCCACACCATATGAAGTTTGAATCTCTTGGCCTCTCGGCGCCTATCGTCAGAGCCTTACACGCCTGCGCCTACCGGCAGCCGACGCCAATCCAAGAACAAGCCATCCCCCCGGCTCTGGCCGGTCGGGATGTCTTAGGCTGCGCCCAGACGGGAACGGGAAAAACCTGCGCCTTCGGCACTCCCATCCTCCAGCGCCTGGCCGCCACCCATCAGAAAAGCGGGGGCATACGCGCCCTCATCCTCACCCCCACCCGGGAGCTTGCCCTCCAGATCCAGGAGAGCTTTGAAGACTACGGCAAGGGCCTGCCCCTTAAAAGCACCGTGATCTTTGGCGGCGTGGGCCAGGCCCCTCAAGTAGAGCAATTGCGCCGGGGGGTGGATATCCTCACCGCCACCCCGGGCCGTCTTTTAGACCTCCACAGCCAGAAGCTTTTAGACCTCTCCAAGGTGGAAATCTTCGTTCTGGACGAGGCCGACAGAATGCTGGACATGGGCTTTATCCACGATGTGAAGAAGATCGTGGCCCTGATCCCCAAAAAGCGCCAGACCCTCTTCTTCTCCGCCACCATGCCCCAGGAGGTTATGGAGCTGGTAGACTCCCTGCTCTCTAACCCCGTCCATGTGGCGGTGAACCCCGTGTCCTCCCCGGTGGAAATCATCCGCCAGGAGGTCTATCTCATCGACCGCAAAAATAAAACGGCCCTTTTGGCACAAATCCTGCGCAGTGAGGAAGAAAACGTGAAAAACGCCCTGGTCTTCACCAGAACCAAGCACGGGGCCGATAAGGTGACCCGTGAGCTGGTGCGGGAGGGCATCACCGCCGCCGCCATCCACGGGAACAAGTCCCAAACCGCCCGGCAGAGCGCCCTCTACTCCTTTAAGGACGGCAAAATCCAGGTGCTGGTGGCCACAGACATCGCCGCCCGGGGCCTGGATATCGAAGAGCTGTCCCACGTCTTTAACTACAACCTGCCCGAGGTGCCGGAAACCTATATCCACCGCATCGGCAGAACGGGAAGAGCCGGCCACGGGGGCGTTGCCATCTCCTTCTGCGACTATTCCGAAATGCCCTTCCTCCGGGGGATAGAGGCACTGTTAGGCCGGGCTGTGCCCCTCATCGAAGGACATGAGTTCCCCATGGAGGTCTTTGAGACCCTAAAGCGGGATGCAAAAGGCCGCATCGTCAACGCAGACGACGAGGAAGCCCGCCAGGCAGCAAGAACCCGCCGCCAGGAAAAGGGCGCACAAAAGCCCCAGGCCACCGGCGCACCCAAGGAGGCGGCAAAGCCCCAGGCCAAGGTGCCGCCCAAGGCCCAGCAGAAGGCCCAGCAAAAGCCCCAGCCTCAGCCCAACGTCAAGGCCCAGGCCGCGGAAAAACCTGCCGCCCGGCCCTATCAAAAGCCCGTTCTCCAGGAGAGGGAAGGGGCCATACACCTGGCCCATCCTGCCGAGGACCCCAGGCCCTCCCAGCGCCCTGACCCCCTGGGGGGCGAGGTGATCATGGACGCCACCGCCCGGCTCTTCGCCACCAAGAAGCTGCCCCCCAACCTGGTGAGCAGGGGACAATCTGCCTCCAAGCAGCCCAATGCGCCCCAAAAGGCCGAGGCCCCCAAGCACCAAGGTGGGGAAGGCCAAAAACGCAATGATAACCGCCGAGGCGCTTCTAAGGGCGGCCACCGGGAGCCTCAAGGCACCGCCGCCGCCATAGTCAACGCCCAAGCGGAGAAAAAGGGCAGCCCGGCACCCCAGGAGGGCGGCCGGAAAAAGGGCAGGGACCAGGGGAGCAATACCCTGCGAGGGGAGACCAGAAACCGGGGCGGCCACAGAAAGACCCCCACGGTAGAGGGCCTGCGCAGCCGCCAGAAGGACTCTACCGAGCAGCCCAGCCTCATGAAGCCCTTTTATATCGACCACGACTAAACCATGGCGCAGCGATTAGAGAAAAAGAAAAAATGCCGCCTGCCTAGGCTTTTGGCGTGGATGATTATCCTGGCGCTGGCAGCCGGGTTCTTCTGGTGCGATCAAAACCTGATCCAAACCGAGGAAATCACCGTCACAGGCGCGCCGCAGGCCTTTGCCGGTCTGCGGATTGCCCTGCTTTCCGATATCCACGCCAAGGAGTTTGGCCCGGGGAACAGTACGCTTTTAGAGAAGGTGCGGGCCGAGGCCCCCGACCTGATCGCCATCACCGGCGACCTTTTACACGAGGCGGACCAGATGGACATGGTGCCCGCCCTGGCCAAGGGCCTTGCGGAAATTGCCCCCACCTATTACGTGACAGGCAACCACGAATGGGCGGCCCACTGCGTGCCGGAGCTGAAGGAGCTGCTAAGGGAAAACGGCGTGACCGTCCTCTCCAATGAATACGTTTTATTTGAACGGGACGGGGAAAAGCTGGCCCTTTTAGGCGCTGACGATCTCAACGGCCGGGCCGACCAGAAAACCGTGCCCCAGCTGGCGGAGGAAGTCCGGCAGAAGGAGGGGGCGGACACCTATCTTCTGCTTCTCTCCCACCGAAACAACCGCTATAAAGTCTACGAAGAGGCCTGGATTGATTTGACCCTCTCCGGTCACGCCCATGGGGGCATGGTGCGCCTGCCCTTTACCGACGGGCTCATCGGCCCCCACCACGAGTTTTTGCCCAAATATACCGCGGGGCTCTATCAGCTTCCCTATGGAAAGATGGTGGTGTCCCGGGGCTTGGGGGCGGGCTCCTGGCTGCAAATCCGCCTCTTTAATTTCCCCCATCTGCCCCTGGTGATCTTAGCGCCCTAGGCCCGGCGATGGGAACCCCAGCCAGTCCAAAGGAGAAGAACCCATGAACTACCACGCAGGAAGCTATGACATCGCCGTCATCGGCGGGGGCCACGCGGGCATCGAGGCGGCCCTGGCTGCGGCGCGCTTAGGGGCCCGCACCCTCTGCTTTACCATCAATGCCGACGCCATAGGGAACCTTCCTTGCAACCCGGCCATAGGGGGCACGGGCAAGGGTCACCTGGTGCGGGAGTTGGACGCCCTGGGAGGCGAGATGGGCAAGGCAGCCGACAAGGCCTGCATCCAATACCGTATGCTCAACCGGGGTAAGGGCCCCGCCGTCCACTCCCTCCGGGCCCAGGCCGACAGGCGGGAGTATCAAAAGGTGATGAAGGCTCTGCTGGAAAACCAGGAGAACCTGCTTCTCAAACAAGCCGAAGTGACGGAGATCCTCACGGAGGAAGGAAGGGTCACCGGGGTGCGGACCTATACGGGAGCCACCTACGAGGTGAAAGCCGTGATCCTGGCCTCGGGAACTTATCTGGGTGGCAGGACAATCATAGGCGAGGTCACCCGGGATAGCGGCCCCGACGGCATGTTCGGTGCCAATGCCCTGACCCAGTGTCTGTTAGACCTGGGTCTTAGTCTGCGCCGCTTCAAAACGGGAACACCCCCCCGGGTCAACGCCCGGACGGTGGATTTTAGCCGCCTGGAAGTCCAGGCCGGAGACGAGGAAACGGAGCCCTTTTCCTTCGAGACTCTGGAAAAGCCCGCAAACCAGGCCGTCTGCCACATTACCTATACCAACGAGGAGACCCACGAAGTCATCCGCCGTAACCTTCACCGCTCCCCCTTGGTCTCCGGGGTCATCGAGGGGATAGGCCCCCGGTACTGCCCCTCCATCGAGGATAAGGTGATGCGCTTCGGGGACAAGCCCCGGCACCAGCTCTTCCTGGAGCCCATGGGCCTGGATACCCAGGAGATCTACATCCAGGGCTTTTCCTCCTCCCTGCCCGAAGAGGTCCAGGTGGAGATGCTCCATACGCTACCCGGCCTGGAAAAGGCGGAGATGACCCGGGCCGCCTACGCCATCGAATACGACTGCGTGGACCCCACGGAGCTTCACCCCACCTTAGAGCATAAAAAAATCGCCGGTCTTTACGGCGCAGGGCAGTTTAACGGCTCTTCGGGCTATGAAGAGGCCGCCGTCCAGGGTTTTATCGCCGGGGTCAATGCCCTGCGAAAGCTAAGGGGCCAAACGCCCTTTATTTTAGACCGCAGCCAGGGCTACATCGGCGTGCTCATCGACGACCTGGTGACCAAGGGGACAGGGGAGCCCTACCGCATGATGACCTCCCGGACGGAGTACCGTCTCCTCCACCGCCAGGACAACGCCGACCAGCGCCTCAGCCACTTAGGCTACGAGATCGGCCTGGTTTCCCAGGCGCGCCATGAGGCCGTCCAGGAAAAATACAGGGCCGTGGAGCGGGAGCGAAAGCGCTTGGAGCACACGGGTCTGCCCCCGTCTGAGGAGCTAAACGCCCTCTTGCGGGAGCGGGGAGAAACCGAGGTAAAGGATGGCCTGCGTCTTTCCGACCTTTTGCGCCGCCCCAGGATTCACTACCATGACCTGGCCCCCTTTGACAAGGAAAACCCAGAGCTCCCCCCGGCGGTAACCGGCCAGGTGGAGATTTTTATCAAATATCAGGGCTACATAGACAGGCAGGAGCGGGCCCTTTCGGAAATGCGCCGCTTGGAGCACCGCGCCCTGCCGGATGATCTAAACTACGAGGACTTGCAGGGCCTGCGCCTGGAAGCCCGACAGAAATTGACCCAAATCCGCCCCAGAAGTTTAGGCCAGGCCTCCCGCATCTCCGGGGTGTCTCCGGCAGACGTGGCGGCTCTCATGATCTATTTGGAAAGAGAGAAGAAGTCTTAACCCGGAGGAGGAGCCTAAGGATGGAACGGATTCACGTCAAAGGAAACACCTGGTGCCTGGCGGGCAGGCAGTACATCCCCTACTATGTGGTGGGGGAGGGGGGCTGCATCCTCCTGGACGCCGGTAAGGTCAACGAGCTGGCCGCCATGGAAGCGGCCCTGAAAGAGGCGGGCCTGACCCCACGGGCCATCCTTTTGACCCACATGCACTACGACCACAACGAAAACACCAAGTATTTTTGCGAAAAGCACGGCATCCCCGCCCTGATGCCCCGGATTGAGGCGGAGATCTGCCGCAATGAACAGACCCTGAAAAACCACCTTTTCTGCTTCAGCCCGGGCCTCATCGCGGAATCGGAGCGGCTTCAAAACCTGGTAAACCCCAATCTGCAGCCCATTGAGGAGGGCGAGACCCAGGTGACCATCTTGGGTCATACCTTCGATATTCTGCCCACCCCCGGTCACTCCCCCGGCCATGTGGCCATCGTCACCCCCGACGGGGTCTGCTACCTGGGAGACGCGGTGCTGGCCGGGGAGGACTTAAAGCGGGCCAAAATCCCCTTCGCCTTTGGGGTGGCGGCAGATTTAGAGACTAAGAGGGCCATGAAGGGCCTGAATTATGACCGCTACATCGCCGCCCACAGGGGCATTATCGACGACTTTTTACCTCTATTAGAGGAGAATATCAGCCTTATCGAAACCCAGGCGGATTTCATGGCCGCCCTCATCACAGAGCCGATGAACTTCTGCACTTGCTACGAGGTGATTAACGCGGCCTTAGACCAGGCGGATAATCACCCCGTTTGGAACCTGCACCTAGAGCGCTACCTGCGCCCCTATCTGGAATACCTGGTAGACGCGGGGAAAATTCAGCTGGTGAAGGGCAAGGGCGCCCCCACCCTGGCCCCCTTGGGGTGGCAGCCATGAAAACCCGCGTTCTGGTGGGACTCTCCGGGGGAGTAGATTCCGCCGTCACCGCCGCACTGCTCTTAAAAGAGGGCTATGAGGTTTTCGGCTGCTGGCTGGACATCGGCCTGGGCGGCAGAAGGGAGGCGGAAAAGGTGGCGGCCCATTTGGGCATCCCCCTTCTGGTGGGCGATATACGGGAAGAGCTGGAGCGGGAGGTTTGCGCCCCCTTTGCCGCGGAGTATTTGGCCGGCCGCACCCCCAGCCCCTGCGCCCTGTGCAACCCCAAGGTGAAATTCCCTGCCCTGCTGCGGGCCGCCCAAGAGGTGGGGGCCGATGTTAT
The DNA here is from genome assembly GCA_031553635.1 of Evtepia sp. Classification (GTDB taxonomy): domain Bacteria; phylum Bacillota; class Clostridia; order Oscillospirales; family Oscillospiraceae; genus Evtepia. The sequence goes on from JAVBLH010000023.1 coordinate 38,963, forward strand.
CGCCACGGGCCACTACGCCCGTATCCGCAGGGACGAAGAAGGCGAACTCGGCCTTTACCGGGGCCGGGAGAAAAATGACCAGGTCTATATGCTGGCGGGCCTACCCAAGGCCTTTCTCCCCTCCATCCTCTTCCCCTTGGGTGACCTGGAAAAAAAACAGGTGCGGCAGCTGGCCCGGGACTTTGGCCTCCCCGTGGCGGACAAGCCCGACAGCATGGAAATCTGCTTCGTCCCCCAGGGGGATTACGCCGCCTGGATCGAAACCCGCGGCCAGGTACCTCCGCCCGGCGATTTTGTTGACCGAGAGGGCAAGGTGCTGGGCACCCATAGGGGCATCCACCACTACACGGTGGGCCAAAGGCGGGGCCTGGGCCTCTCTGCCGCCGCCCGGCTCTATGTTTCGGAGATACGCCCGGCGACCAACCAGGTTGTCCTCTCCTGGGGCGACCAGCTCCAGGCCGGAACGGTCACCTGCGAAAGCCTGAATCTTTACAGCCCCATAAGCCAGGGGCAAGAGGTGCTCCTGCGCCTGCGCCACTCCAAGATCGCCTACCCCGCCACCATCAGCCTGGAGGAGGGCCGCGCCCGTTTTCTTCTCAAGGACCCGGCCCGGGCCCCCACCCCGGGGCAGCTGGCTGTCTTTTACGCGGGAGACAGGGTTTTAGGTAGCGGCTGGATCGTGAAGGAGGCGTAGGGCCATGGCCATGAACTGGAATGAAATGCGCCTGCGCCCTGTCCTGGGAAACACCTGGGTCATAGAGAGCTGGGCCATGATCCCCCTATACAAGCTGGATGAGGGCCGCTGCATACTCCTTGACAGCGGCATCAGCCATCAAAGAGAGGCCCTGGACGCATTTCTGCGCAGCCAGGGCCTTACTTGCGCGGCCATTTTAGGCAGCCACGCCCATATGGATCACGCCGGAAACCACGCCCACCTGCAAAAGACCCAGGGGGCCAAGATCGCCCTGTCCCTGGGTGAGGCCGGGGCCCTGGCCTCTGTTTTGGCCATGAGCCAGGGGGTCTATAACCTCTCCCCCGGTCAGGTGGCCCAGCGGCCCACCATGGGTGACATCGCCTGTGGGGCGGACATCCTCATCATGCCCGAGGATAGGGAAGTGGTGATAGAAGGGGCCGTCTTTAGCATATGTCACACCCCGGGCCACAGCATAGACCACATCGCCATCACCACCCCCGACGGGGTTTGCTACCTGGGGGACGCCCTAATGACAGGGGAGACCCTGTATGGCGCCAAATTCCCCTATGCCTTTTCCCTGGGAGACTATTTTGCCAGCATGGAGAAGCTGCGAGAGGAGAAGGCCACCTTTTACATCGCGGCACACAGAGGGGTTTACCCCACAATCGCCCCCCTGGTAGACCAGGAGCTCTCCTTCCTGAAAAGGCGCATGGAGGAGATGGAGACCCTGCTCTCCGGGAGCCTCTCCTTGGAGGACTTCACCCTGGGCATCTGCCAAAACTACCACATCGCCCCCAAGACCCTGGGGGATATGGCCTATTACGAAAGGGCCGCCCGGGCCTACCTCCACTACCTCATCGACCAAGGCAGGGTGGAGGCAAGGCTTGTGGAGGGACGCATCCGCTACAGCCCCAAGGGCTAGCGTAAGGCGGCGGAAACAGGGCCCACCGCCCGGTTCACGATCACCTGGTAGGGGCTGCCCGCCACGGGAATGGTGGCCAAAAGGGCGTTTGTGGCCCCGTCGAAGACCAACACCGCGTCTCCGTCCACATCGGTGACGTAGATCCGGTTGGTATCGGGATTCACCGCCACGCCGTTGGGGCTTTCTCCGGCGGGCAGGGTGGCGATGATGGTGTTGTCCGCCCCGCGAATCACCGATAGGGTTCCGCTGCCGAAGTTGGTGACATAGGCGCGGTTGGTCACCTCGTTCACCGCGGCGGTAAAGGGCCCGGTGCCCGACCCTGTGGTGATGGTGGTCAGCAGGGTATTGGTCCGGCCGCTAATTGCCGAGGTGCTGCCCCCCTGGAAATTGGGCACGTACACCACCCCGGTGGAGAAATTCACCCCCGGAAAGCCGGGATCGGCCCCCACGGGTATGGTGGCCGCCGTGGCGTTGGTGAGGCCGCTGATAATGGTGGTGCTGTTGGACCCCGCCCCGTTGGTGACGTAGATTTGGTTCAAGACCGGGTCCGCCGCCACCCCGCCCGGGGTAGAGCCTGTGGCCACAGTGCGCAAGACCGTGTCCGTATTGGAATCGATCACCGAGGCGTTGTCAAAAAGGCCGCTGGTGACATAAACCAGGTTGGTGGCGGTGTTCACAGCGGTGTCGAAGGGCAGCGGGGGCACGGGAATGGTGGCCAGCACCGTCAGGCTGACGGCATCGATCACCGTGACGCTGGCCCCCGTGGTGTTGGCTACGTAAATCTTATTGTTGTTGGGGTTAAAGCTCAGCCCCCTGGGCCCGGAGCCCACAGAAACCGTGGCGATTACCATATTGCTGTCCCCGTTGATCACCGTTAGGGTGTTGGCATCCTGAGAGGTAACGTAAATCAGGTTATTGCGGGTAAGGCCCGGCCCCGTAGCGCCTGTGGGGCCGGTGGCGCCTGCCGGGCCTTCCGGTCCTGTTGCACCTGTTGCACCTGGCGGGCCGGGCGGTCCTTCCGGTCCCCGGGGGCCGGGCAGGCCGATGAGGCCCGGTGGCTGACAGTGGGGCGGAGCCCAGGGCGCAGGGTGGCCCCAGGGTCGGCAGTCCGGTGCAAGGGCTGGATCACCCATCCCGACCGGCCCGCCGAAGAAGCCGGAAACGGTCTGAAAGCCCCCAGGAAACCCACCCCCGGAAAAGCCCGGGGCTTTTTTCATTTTGCGCCGATATTTAGGCATAACGCATTCCTCCTTCCTCATAGTATATGCACAAGGATTTGATGCGCCCCGGCGGCGTCTCTGCCGGGAGGACAAGCCGCCCCCCTTGGTGCCGGGAGGGCCGCCGCTCAGTAACTATTCGGTGACTAAACAGAAGAAAACGAACCACAAAAGACAAAAGGCGAAGGGTTTTGCCGTTTTTAATAAAAATGTAGAAAAACCGCACAAATTTGTTGACAAAGATTTCGACTTATTGTATAGTCTGTGTAGATTAGTGGTCTGATGACCAGCGGTTTTGTTGGAAATCACCCACCCAGCGCCATAAAGACAGGAAACAGAATGAATGAATAAAACAGAACGGGTGAATGCCACCACGCAAGTAGTCAATTCTATCAAAGCCGCCATTCAAAACGGCGAACTGGCCCTGGGCGATCAGCTGCCCAACGAGGCGGACATGGCCAGGGAGCTGGGTGTGGGCCGCTCCTCCTTGCGGGAGGGCATGAAGATCCTGGCAGCCTACGGCGTGGTGGAGCCCCGCCAGGGTGAAGGCACCTTCATCGTTGACCACAGAGCCAGAAACTTTTTCGAGTTTATGGGTTTTTTTCCCTCTAAGGAAAATATGGACTACTTCATCGAGCTGCGCCGCGTGCTGGAAATCGGCAACATCGTCACCATCCACGATCAGCTGACCCAAAAGGAGCTGGACGAGCTGGACGCCATCTTAGTTGAATTTGAGCGGGAGCTGCCTGTGGAGGAGTATGTCAGGCTGGACCTAGCCTTCCACCGCTACCTGATCTCCCACACCCAGAACCCCATGATCATCCAGGTGAACAATATGATAGAGGCCATGCGCGGCGAGCTGCTGTATAAGCTCTTTCTGGATATGAAGGTAGTAAACGACGCCCGAGGCGCCCACAGAATCATCATGAAGGCCTTAAAAGCCCGAGATCTGGACGCTTGTATCGACGCTGTGGCCGCCCACATCGACAAGACCAAGGCCCATATAGACGTGACCTATTAACCCGGAAAGCGGCGGATGCCCGGGGTGCCCGCCCATGGAAGGGTGTTTCAGCGAAGCAAGGCGTTTTTTCAATACAAACATTAGACCTTTTAGCGAGGAGAGGCAACATGCCGGACTCTCGCCTTTTTAAAACATCTGATGTTCTGATGTTCGGACGAATTAAACCATGAGAGAGCAACGGCTCGAGCACCAAAGCGGCCCCCCAAAGGAAAGGAGTTAATAGCAGGAGGAAAGGCGAGCGTCCCCCCAGAAAAACGCCTATCCCCCCGCGCAGCAGGGCAGCGGCAAGGCAAGGTGACTCACCTAAAGACTTCAAAGAAAAAAGACAAAAAAAGGAAGGGTAAAAAGATGAAAAAAATCATGAAAAGACTGGCACTTCTGGCTCTTGCCGGCGCGTTTATCGTAGGCATGGCTGCCTGCGGCACCAAGCCCCCCGTAGATAATGGCGGCGCCACCAGCGACGAAGTATTCACTTTCTCCTGGGCTCACTCCTCCTCCACCAACGACCGTCTGGCTCTGGCCACCGACAAGATGATTGCCGAGCTCCAGGAAGCTTCCGGCGGCCGCATCGTGATTCAGCACTACCCCGCTTCTCAGCTGGGCGCTGAAAGAGAGATCATGGAAGGCATCACCCTGGGCACCATCGACTTTGCCGTCATCTCCTCCGGCGTGTCCTCCTCCTTCGCTCCCTCCATCCAGGTAACCGCCATCCCCTATCAGATCGACGAGCGGGAAATCGGCTGGGAAGTTTATGACGGCGAGTTCGGCGAAATGCTGGGCGCCAAGACCGAAGAAGAAGCCAGCTGGAAGTGGCTGGGCTGGGGCGAAAACAGCCTGAGAATGTTCTCCAACAAGTCCCACGAGATTCAGACCCCCGCCGACATGAAGGGCCTGAAGATCCGCACCCAGGAAAATGAAGTTCACATGAAGATCGTCAACGACCTGGGCGCTTCCGCCACCCCCGTAAACTTTGCCGAGCTTTACACCGCTCTCCAGCAGGGCACCGTAGACGGCCAGGAAAACGGCGTTGCCCTGACCTACTCCATGGGCTTTGACGAAGTGGTTAAGTACATGACCTATTACCCCCACATCTACGACCCCTATATCGTTGTCATGAGCAAGGGCTCCTGGGACAAGCTGCCCGAAGATCTCCAGGCTCTGGTCGCTGAGTATGCCAAGAAGTTCTGCCAGTATGAGCGCGAGTTCAACGCACAGAACGACAAGGACTACCTGGCCGAGATGGAAGCCGGCGGCCTGAAGGTTTACTATCCCACCGACGACCAGAAGGCTCTCTTCGTAGAAGCCGTGACAGACGTGGAAGGCCTCATCCGCACCAAGGTTGGCGACGAGCTGGTCGACGGCTATCTCCAGGCCGTTGCCGACGCCAAGGGCAACTAAAACCACCGCCTCATAACGTAGGTTTTTCAGCGGGAAGGGCAGCAGTTCCAGGTCGCTGTCCTTCCCCTCTTAAAAAAGGGGTAAGGCAATGAATAAGATAATTGACTTTATTGACAAAACACCGGTAACCAAGTTTTGCTCCAGTATGCTCCTCATCGCCATGGCAGCCGTGATGTGCCTCAACGTAATCTTGCGCTATGTGTTCCACTTCTCCTTTAACTGGGGCGAAGAGATCCTGCGCTACATGTGCATCTACATGGCCTTTATGGGCACGGCAGCCGGCTGGCGCTACGGCACCCACATCGGCGTGACGCTCTTCGTGGAGAAGGTCATGCCCGAGAAAATCAGAAAATACGTCCGCCTGTTAGGGGACATCATCGCCATGCTCTTCATGGGCATTGTCACCTACTTCGGCATCATCCTGGCTACCAAGGTATTAGGCAGCGGACAGACCTCTCCCGCCATGCACATCCCCATGTTTATGATCTACGGCATCGTTCCCCTCTGCGGCATCATTTCTGTCATGCAGATGTTAATCCAAATGTTTAAGCACAAATCCTATCTCATCCCCCGCGAGGATTAAGGTGCAACATAGACCATCGGTATTGAAAAAGAACATAAGCGTATGCCCGCCCCGCCCGTGATGATAAATGGCATCTAAGCGTTTCCTCCTTGGTTTATTGACACAACATGAGGTGATAGAATGATAGCTGTACTATTCATAGCACTGGCTGTTCTGATCGTATTGGGCGTGCCCATTGCCGTCAGCATCGGTGCGGCGTCTCTGGCTGCCCTGGTAGCCGGCGATCAAATCCCCCAGCTTTTCCTCATTGCCCAGCGCATGGTCACAGCCCTGGACTCTACCGTTCTTCTGGCCATCCCCCTCTTCGTTTTCGCAGGGGTGATTATGGGCAAGGGCGGCATCTCCAAGCAGATCGTGGACCTCTGCTATGAGCTCTTCGGCTGGATTCCCGGCTCCCTGGGCGTGGTTACCGTAGTGGCCTGCATGTTCTTCGCCGCCATCTCCGGTTCCGCCCCCGCCACCGTGGCCGCCATCGGCGGCATCATGATCCCCGCCATGATCAACGACGGTTACCCCGCCGGATTCGCCGCGGCCCTCTCAGCCAGCGGCGGCATCATCGGCTGCATCATCCCCCCCAGCATTCCCTTCGTCAACTACGCCCTCATCACCGGCGAGTCCGTCAGTGAGCTCTTCATCGCCGGCGTCATCCCCGGCATCATGATGGGCGTTCTCCTCTGCGTAATGACCACCTTCTTCTCCGCCAAAAACAAGTGGGGCTCCCGGAAAAAGGGCGTCAGCATCATGGGCGTGTTAAAGGCCCTGCGCTCCGCTGTTTGGGCCCTCCTGATGCCCGCCATCATCCTGGGCGGCATCTACGGCGGCGTGTTCTCCCCCACCGAAGCCGCGGCAGTGGCCTGTGTCTACGGCTTCCTGGTGTCCGTGTTTATCTACAAGGGCATCAAGGTGAAGGACATGTACGAGATCTCCTTCGAGTCGGTGAAAACCTCCGCCATGATCCTTCTCATCGTCTCCACCGCCAACGCCTTCAGCTTTATCGTCACCACCCAGCAGGTGCCCGCCAAGCTCTCCTCCTTCGTCCTGGGTATTACAGACAACTGGATTCTGGTGCTTCTCCTCATCAACGTAATCCTGCTGATTAACGGCTGCTTCATGGAGACCACGGCCTCCACCTTTATCTACACCCCCATCCTCTTCCCCTTAGTCACCTCCCTGGGTGTGGATCCCATTCAGTTCGGCGTGGTGATGATCATGAACATGACCATGGGCCTGGTAACCCCGCCCCTTGGTATCAACCTCTTCGTAGCCAACGGCATAGACAAACGGGTCATACTATCAGAACAGGTGAAATACGTCATCCCGCTCTTCTTCGGGCTGGTGGTCGTTTTGATGCTGGTATCCTACATACCCCAGCTCTCCCTCTTCATGGTGGATCTCATCAGAAATTAGCCAAACCATCTTTAATATAGGCGGGCCAACTGTTTGGGTTAGGCCTAAAACGTTGGCCCGCCTATCCCCGCAAGTTCGCACGTATAGGCCCTTTCGTTTCCAGGAGGCAAAACCATGACTACAAAAAAATCTCGTCTTACCAAAAGAGTAAACCAAGTGGCAGGGGCCCTAGAGGTCGCCATCGCCCTGGGGATGATCCTAGTGATCATCTACCTCTTCGTCCAGATGGTGGTGGAGTTCAGCGGCTACGCCCTAAGCCGGGAATACTTCGACGCCAACCAATTCATCGCCAGAGCCATCCACCTGGTGATCGGCATAGAGTTTGCCAAAATGCTCTACCTGCGCACCCCGGCCAGCGTCATCGACATGCTGATGCTTGCCACAGCCCGTCAGGCCATCCTAGACCAGACCCAGCTGTTAGAAAACCTCTTAGCAACCATAGCCATAGGCATTTTATTTGTCCTGCGGAAATACGTGGTTTCCGAAAAAATCGAAATAAAAAAGCCCGCCAAACTTCGATTCTGGCCCAGACCCAAGGCTTAGACCGGGGGTTTTCGCCCAGCTGCTGTTTTTGATGAATTATTATTATAGCACCCTTCAAAAACCGTTGGTTTACAGACCTTTTTTTGAATGATATGCTTACATACGAAGCTGTGATAAGAGCCTTACCATCACGTCTTCTAAAAGACGCAACAAATACCGGAAGGAGAGATTTCTATGGGAACGGAAAAACCCGCCATCACCTCTCGCGAGATGATGAACGACATGCTAAAACGCCACTACCAAGAGGCCAGAGACGCCAAGGCTGAGGGCCGCTTAGTCTGCTGGAGCACCTCCATCGCCCCTCAGGAGCTCCTCACCACCATGGACATCGTCACCGTCTATCCCGAAAACCACGCCGCCGCCATCGGCGCCAGAAAAGACGCCCCCAGCTTCATCGAGCACACGGAGTCTATGGGCTATTCCTCCGACCTCTGCTCCTACGCCAGAGTGAACTTGGCCTACGCCGAGATCCTCAAGAGCGACGCGGAGAATATGCCTCTGCCGGATTTGCTGCTCTGCACCAGCAACATCTGCCACACCGTCATCAAGTGGTACGAAAACCTCTCCAAAGAGCTGAACATCCCCCTCATCATGTTCGACACCCCCTTTAACCACACCGATGAGATCCAGGACCATAACGCCAAATACATGAAGTCCCAGATCGAAAGCGCCATCTTACAGCTAGAGGAGATCACCGGCCGTAAGTTCGACTATGAAAAGCTGGCCAGAGTCATGGAAATCTCCAACGAGACCGCCGAGTGGTGGAACAAGGCCACCGCCATGGCCGTCCACGACCCCTCTCCCTTAAACGGCTTCGACCTCTTTAACTACATGGCCATCATCGTCTTCGCCAGAGGCACAGAGGAAGGCCGCACCATCTTCAAGCTCTGGCACGACGAATTAAAGGCCAAGGCCGACCGCGGCGAAGGCCCCTGGAAGGACAAGGAAGCCAAATACCGCGTTTTGTGGGACGGCATCGCCTGCTGGCCTTACCTGAGCCACAACTATAAGACCCTGAAAAACCTGGATATTAACGTGGTCACCTCCACCTACCCCAAGTCCTGGACTGTCCAGTACGAAACCGGGGATATTGAGGGCATGGCGAAAGCTTACTCCGGCAACGTTTACCCCAACCGTAACCTGAATTACGACGTGGAGAATATGGTAAACCTCACCCGTAAGTTTAACCTAGACGGCATCGTCTTCCACTCCAACCGCAGCTGCAAGCTTATGGACTTCAGACAGTATGAGGTCCAGAGAAGAGTATTTGCCGAGTGCGGCGTGCCCTCCGTCATTTTCGACGGGGACCAGACAGACCCCCGTCTCTTCTCCGAGGCCCAGTATGAAACCCGCATCCAGGCCCTGGCAGAAATGATGGCGGAAAATAAGAAGAAAGGGGAGGCGTAACCATGGAAAAGCTGCAAGCACTGATCTCCCAGCTCTATGAGGCCGGTTACCACCCTGCCAAGACCATCAAAGCCTCCATGGAGGAAACGGGCAAGCCCGCCGTGGGCATGTTCCCCCTCTTCCTCCCCGAGGAGCTGGCCTATGCCGCAGGATTTCTTCCCGTGGGCCTTTGGGGCGGCATCTCCGGCTTCCAGCTGGCAGATAGATACCTGCAAAGCTTCTGCTGCTCCATTATAAGAGCCAACATGGAGCTGACCATGAAGGGCTCCTACGGCTTCCTGCGGGGCATCTTCGTCCCCTCCCAGTGTGACACCTTAAAATGCGTCTGCGAAAACATGAAGGTGGCCACCCAAGTCCCCATCATCGGCGTCACCATCCCCAATAACAGAACCGTCCCCGGGGCCATGAAGCAGCTTTTAGACGAGTTCTCCTACCTGGAGGAATCCATCCGGGGCCTTAACGCAGAGGGTACTAAGCCCATGGCCTTAGAAGAAGCCTGGGCCGTTTACGAGGACTACCGCCGGGTGATGCGTGACTTTATCGAAACCGCCCCCCAATACCTGAACACCATCAATGCCAAGACCCGCCACTACCTCATCAAGGCCGCCTGGTTTATGGACAAGAAAACCTACACCGCCAAGATGCAGGCCATACTGGACGAGCTGAAAAAGCAGCCGGCGGAAGACTTCCAGGGCACCCGCTTCATCGCCACAGGCATCATGGTAGACTCCGAGCCCGTTTTAGACCTCTTAGGCGAGCTGAACATCGCCATTGCAGACGATCTTCTCTGCCATGAATCCATGCAGTTTAGAACCCCGCCCCGCACCGAGGGCACAGTATACGAAAAGCTGGCGGGCCGCTTCTTAGACCTCCAGGCCGCCTCGCCCCTTTACGAGCCCATGAAGCCCCGGGGCATCCTTCTGGCGGACATGGCGAAGAAGCACGGGGCCAAGGCCGTGCTTTTCAGCCTCATGAAGTTCTGCGACCCCGAGGCCTTCGACCAGCCCCTGGTGAAGAAAGACCTTACCGCCCGCGGGATTCCCATGCTCAGCATAGAAACCGACCAGCTGGTAGACTCCATCGGCCAGCTGCGCACCAGAATCCAGGGCTTCTTAGAGATGCAAGCCTAAAGCCCCCAGGAAGGAAGAAATCCCCATGTTTTTAGGAATTGACATCGGCTCCTCCTCCTCCAAGGCCGTGATTTTGGACGGAGAGGGCAGGCTCCTGGCCGCCGACGTGGTAAACCTGGGCACAGGCACCAAGGGCGTGCACCAAGTGCTGGCCCTGGTGCTGGACCAGGCGGGCATCAAAAGGGAAGACATCCTCTTCACCGTGGTCACAGGCTACGGCCGCATGACCTACAGCGATGCCGACAAGCAGATCACAGAGATCAGCTGCCATGCCAAGGGCGTCCGCTTTTTGGCCCCGGAGGTTCGCACCGTCATCGACATCGGCGGGCAAGACACCAAGGTGATCCGCTTGGGCAATGATGGCACCGTGGAAAATTTTGTGATGAACGACAAATGCGCCGCGGGAACAGGCCGCTTCTTAGAGGTCATGGCCCGGGTGCTGGACTGCAAGATCTCGGGTCTTGCCGACTTGGCCCTTCTGGGGGAAAGCCCCGTTCCCATCAGCAATATGTGTACCGTTTTCGCCGAGTCCGAGGTGATCTCTCACCTCTCCACCAACGCAAGGGTGGAAGACGTGGCGGCCGGGGCCATTTTATCCATCGCCACCCGGGTAGCCGGCATGGCAAAGCGGGTGGGGGTCGCGCCTCAGGTGATGATGACCGGGGGCGGCGGCCTGAACGCAGCCCTGGTGAAGGCCATGAGCCAGGAGCTCTCCCTGCCCATCGTGACCCCGCCCAACCCCCAGATCATGGGCGCTTTAGGCGCTGCTGTCTTTGCCTGGGAACACCACAAAGGGGCAGCTTCTAAATAAAAAAACGCAACCCAAAATGATGAGTATAGTAAGTAAAAATTTTGAGTAAGGAGTGATTTCATGGCAAAGTTTGTCACAGCCTTAGAGGCGGTATCCCAGATCAAAAACGGTGATCGGGTGGTATTCGCCCACAGCGTCGGCGAGCCCCAGCACCTGGTCAACGCCATGGTGGATAACTACAAGGCATACAAAGACGTGGAGATCTGCCACATGCTGGCCCTGGGCCCCTGTAAATACTGCGAGCCCGAGATGGCAGGCCATTTCTGGCACAACTCCCTTTTCGCAGGCCCCGGCAGCCGGAAAGCCGTTTCCGAGGCCAGAGCCGACTTTACCCCCAACTTTTTCTTCGAGTCCCCCCGCCTGTTCTATGAAGGCATCATCCCCGTGGACGTGGCCCTCGTTACCGTCTCCCCCCCGGACGAGCGCGGCTACTGCTCTTTAGGCGTTTCCGTGGACTACACAAGAGCCGCCGCCGACTGCGCAAAGACCGTCATCGCCCAGGTGAACAAGTTCATGCCCCGCACCTATGGCGACTCTCTCATCCACCTGGATGATATCGACTTCGCCGTGGAATTCGACGAGGAGCTCTTCCACCCCGCCGACCCCAAGAACGGCGAGATCGAGCAGAAGATCGCCGGCAACTGCGCCAGCCTTATCAAGGACGGCGCCTGCCTGCAGCTGGGCATAGGCGGCATTCCCGATGCTGTGTTAGGCTTCCTCACCGAGAAGAACGATTTGGGCATCCACTCCGAAATGCTCATGACAGGCAGCCTCACCCTCTTAAAGAACGGCAATATCAACAACACCCGCAAGCAGTTCCACCCCGGCGTCTCCGTGGTCACCTTCCTCTACGGCTCCGAGGAACTCTACCAGTTCGCCCATAAGAACCCCAAGGTAGAGGTTTACCCCGTGGACTATGTAAACAACCCCATGAACATCGCCAAGAACGACAACATGGTCTCCATCAACTCCGCCATCAGCGTGGACCACATGGGCCAGATCGCGGCAGATACAGTCAGCGCCTCCCGTCACCAGAGCGGCGCCGGCGGCTTTGTAGACTTCATCCGGGGCGCCTCCTTCTCCAAGGGCGGGATCTCCATCGTAGCCATGCCCTCCACCGGGGCCGGCGGCAAGTCCTCCCGCATCACCTGGGCCTTTGAAGAGGGCCGTCCTGTGACCCTCTCCCGCTTCGAGAGCCACTACATCGTCACCGAATACGGCATCGCCAACATGCGTGGCAGCAGCCTGCGCCAGCGCGCCAGAAGCCTCATCGAGATCGCCCACCCCAACTTTAGGGACGAGCTGAAGGAAAAGTTTGAGCACACCTTCAAAGAGGCATTTTAATTCACAACCCACATTCATAACATACCTCCTTTCAACGGAAAGAGCCGCGGGTTTACACCTGCGGCTCTTTCCGTTTGCGAGATACGATTTACCTATTCAGCACTTTTCAAAGATGGCGGTGACCCCCAAGCCCCCGCCGATGCAGAGGGTGGCAAGGCCCCGTTTGGCCTGGGGCCGCTTTGCCATTTCATGGAGTAAGGAGACGATAATCCGCGCACCCGAAGCGCCTATGGGGTGCCCGATGGCGATGGCCCCGCCGTTCACATTCACCTTAGCCATGTCAAAATCCAGTTCCCTGGCGACGGCGATAGACTGGGCGGCAAAGGCCTCGTTGGCCTCCACCAGGTCGATGTCCCGGATGGTAAGCCCGGCCTTGGAAAGGGCCTGGCGGGTGGCGGGCACGGGGCCTATGCCCATGATCTTGGGGTCCACGCCCCCCTGGCCCCAGGACACCAGCTTAAAGAGGGGGGTAAGGCCGTGTTTTTCCACCATCTCCTTGGAGGCCAAAAGGATGGCCGCCGCCCCGTCGTTAATCCCCGAGGCGTTCCCTGCGGTAACTCTGGGGGTGCCCCGGGTTGTCTCGTCAGGGGTCATCTTGCTGGCCTCAAAGGTCATCTCCACCTGGGAGAGCGCCCCGTGGGGTGAGGTTTTAAAGGCGCCCTTAAGGCCGGCCAGGGCCTCTAAGGTGGTGGCTTTGGGATACTCGTCTGTGGCGAAGGGGACCAGCTCCCGCTTCTTATTCTTTACGGAAATGGGGACGATCTCCTCCTGAAAACGCCCGGAGGCCACTGCCGCCGTGGCCTTTTCCTGGGAGGAGAGGGCAAAGGCATCCAGCTCTTCCCGGGTGATGCCCCAGATATCGCAGATGTTTTCCGCCGTGGTGCCCATGTGGTAGTTGTGATAGGCGTCCCACAGGCCGTCTTTAATCATCACGTCCACCAGGGGCGAGTCACCCATCCTGGCTCCCCAGCGGGCTCCGGGCATGGCAAAGGGGGCGGCGCTCATGTTCTCCGTGCCGCCGCAGAGAACCATCCCTGCGTCCCCGGCCAGGATGGCTCTGGCCCCCTCGATGACAGATTTCAGCCCTGAGCCGCAGACCATACCCACGGTGTAGGCGGGGACTTTTAAGGGGATTCCGGCCTTCACCATACACTGGCGGGCCACGTTCTGGCCCTGGGCTGTGCCCAAGACGTTACCGAAGATCACCTCGTCTAAGAGGTTGCCGGAGACCTTGGCCCGGGTGAGCGCTTCCTGCATCACCGCCGCGCCCAGATCGGCGGCGGGGACGTCTTTCAGTGCGCCGCCAAAGGAACCCACGGCCGTGCGGCAGGAGCTGAGGACATACACTTCATTCATGGGAAAACCCTCCTACTATGTAAAATTTTGAATTTATGATCTTACTCCCTGCATTGTACAGGAAAAAAGGGGAAAAGACAACCGGGAGACCCGATAAACAGGCCTCCCGGCTTTTGTGCTGTAATCACAATGGGTAGATGTTATTGAGGCGGCGCCTCCTGGCCATCCGTACCCGCGCCATCAGTGGAGGTGCCGTCGGGCGTGCCGTCGGTGGCCCCGTCGGTGGTACCGGCATTGCCGCCGTCTGCGGGGGTGCCTTCGGGGATATCACCCTCCTGGCCCTCTTCCTCCTCGGGGGTCTTGGCGTCTTCGGGGGCATTGAGGGACTCACGATAGACGGTCAGCTGGCCGTAAAGCTCTTCCACATCCAGGTTGTCAAAGGCCTCGGTGGTGACCACCTCCGCAGCCTCCATCCGCTCCATGACCACGGTGTCCAGCTGAGAGGCCATCCACTCGCCCTGATACTCCGCCAGGGTATCGGCGTCGTCGGTGGGGTCAAGGCGCAGGATGATGTGGTAGCCGTAGGTGCTGTTGATGAGACCGCTGATTTGGTTATAGTCCAGGGCGGCGGTACCCTCTTCAAACTCGGGCACCATGCGGCCGGAGAACTTCACCCCGTCGGGGTTGGTGGAGAAGAGATAGCCCTCGGGGTTGGTGGAAAGGCCCGAGTCCTCGCTGTACTCTTGCATCAGGCTGTCGAAGAGGGCGGGGAGCTCCTCAGGACTGGCGGCCTGGAGCTGGGCCAGAACCTCTTCAGCCTTAGCCTTCTGCTGGGCGATTTTTTCCGGGGTGTAGGGGGTGCTGCCCTGGAGGTTGGGGTCCATGGTGAGGAAGAGGATGTGCTTGGCCTTCAGAATGCCCATAGACTCCATAAAGTCGGCAGTCTCTTCCTTGGTGGGGGGAGTCTGGTCGCCGGCAGCCTCGCCATTCTGATAGGCCTCCTGGATCTTGGCGTAAAGAGCGGAGAGGTTAATGGTGTCTTTCATGGTCTCGTCGGTGAGGAGAACAGAGTGGAGGTAGTTGAGATAGGCCTCTTCGCTGCCCTCGGCCTCCACGGCGGCGGCCCGCTGGTCTGCATAGGCCTTTTCGTCCTCGGCATCCAGCTTAATGCTCATTTCTCCCGCCATTTTCTCGATGATCCAGCCCATCTTGGCGTTGGTCATGGCCTCGTTCTTGAGGAATTCCTTGGCAGTGATTCCGCCCACATCTTCATTCCAGTCGATGCCGGGGTAGCCCATCTGCACATAGGCGCTGGTGATGTAGTCTACATTGCGAATGAGCCAGCAGAAGTAATCGCTGGCGGTGACCTCGTCCCCGTCCAGGGTGAAAAACACCGTGTCGCCGGGGTAACCCAGGGCAGCCTCAATAGGGTCTGCCTCCTTAGGGCCGCAGCCGGTGAGAAGAGCCAGCATCAGGGAAGCCGCCAGCACGAGGCCCAGGGCTTTTTTCAGCTTTATCATGATTAATTAACTCCTTTTTATGGATAAACTGTGGGTTCCATAAATGCCAGTATATCACGATTCCTCTTCGGTGACAAGGTTTTCTTGCAGAAGGGCGTCGCCTGCCTCTTCCGCCAATTGGGCCGCCCCAGCCTCCCCGGGCTGGACAGCTGCCTCAGTCTGGGCGGCTGTCTCTTCCTGAGCTTCCGGAGCTGCCTCCGTCTGGGGGAATACCTCGCGGATGAGGATAAAGGGGGTCATCTGGGTCTCCTGGCCGGCGGGATTGTCCTTAATCATCCCCTCCAGGATATGCATGTCCTCCTGTATGGCAGAGCATTTGCCCAAAACATCCTGAGAAAGGGCGTTGGCATCCACGATCATGGCCAGAACCCCGGTCTTTTCATAAATCTCGTTGCAAACCCCGTCGGGGTCCTGGGGGATGCGGATGCCCATGTCGCCATAGGCGGGGATATCGTGGCCATAAAACCCGTCTAGGCCCGAAACCTCCGGCCCGGTAAGGCGGTAAAAGGTGCCCTTCACCCCCCGGAGTTTATCAAAGCCCGCCCGGATGGCCGCCCAAAGGACCCGAAAGGCCCCGCAGTGGTTGATGGCAAACTGCATCTTTTCCGGCACACCCGCCCCGGGGCCGTAGGAGCTCTGCTTCACGAAGCGGCAGAGGATGTTGGCAAGTAAGCCGGGCTTTACATCCTTGCGGTAAACCACCCGTCCCTGACAGAGGGCGATGATCTTTTCGCTGCTGCTTAAAATGTCCCCGGGCTGGTAGAGGGGCAGGGCATACTCCCGGACCAGTTCAATATAGTCGTCCCCCACCTCTACAAAGCGGGTTTTCACGGCATGGCGGGCGAAGGTGCGCTCCCCTACCTGAATATGCACCACTTTTCCTTCGTTTGCGAAAAATTCCATGAACAGGGCTCCTTTAACGTCAATTCGCGTTAGCAATTATCTTGCCGAAAAGCGCAGTACGGTATGCGCCCGAGATAACCCCGGACGCATACCGTGAATGGATAAAATTTTAGTGCTGGTTAGTATATGGCTGCCGCCTCCGGATAAACCGGCTTGATCTCATATTCCTGATAGCCGCTGGCGATGTCATGGTGGGTGATGAGGAAGTTGCTCTCATCAATCCCATGCTCTGCCAGGAAGGCCAGGGTGGAGGTGGCGGTGGTCTGGAGGGGGAAGTTTACATCTATGGTATAGGTGTTGTCTTCGTAGCCAGTGGAATACCCATAGCGGAAACGGTTCATTTCCTCCTCATTATACTCGCCCCGGAAGGTAAAGTAAATGGTATTTGCATATTCTCCCTTAGCCCAGGTTTCGTCATGGAGTAAGAAGGTGCGCCCTAAGCGGCCTGCTTCGATGTCTTCCTGTACCGCGGCAAGGAAGGCGCTTAAGTCTTCCTCGTGGAAACCGGTACGCTGGTTGTTTTGCGTGGAGTCGTTGTTGGAATCCTTGGTGAACCAAAGATTGTCGATCTCACCCAGAATCAGCTGGCCCTTGAAAATATCCGGCGGGAAGATGGCGTCCATGCACAGCTTGGGCTGGTTCACTATGGCGTCGAAGAGATGAGCCGGGCTGCCGGCCTGGTCCAGGAGCTCTGTGGTGACGGGAATCTCATACTGCCGGGCCAAAAGGCTGCCGTCCTGGAGGGTATAGCGCAGGGAAACGTAGCTTCTGCTGAAGCCTTCGTAGTAGGGGGAAGGCATGGTTTCGTATTGGGCCTCTTGCCCTTCCAAAGCGGCCCTATTGGAGACTACACTCTGATGCAGCTGCGTTACCATCTGGATCAGGGCGGCGGCTTCCTCGGCCGACTGGGTCTCGCTGCCGTACTCATTGCCCTGGTACTGGATGGCAACCGCCTTCACCTCGCCGGCATCCGGCACACGGCTCTCGTAGCCGAAGACATCCGTCTGGAGCATCACAGCCCCCGCCAGAACCACCGCCACAGAGATGGCAAAGCCCCGAATCCCTGTTCGAAACACCCGGAAGGACTTATGAAGGAGCATTTCGATGAGGAAGTAGCCGATGAGTAAAAACAGGAGGAAGTAGCCCACCATGGCGACAATATTCTGGGAGCCATAGGGCTGGAAGGCCTCGTAGCAGAGATTCCCGCCCACCAGAGCCACGAAGAAGGCCAGAAGGTACTTGAAGAAGGGCTGCAAGGGCTTCACGGCGATCACTTCTCCCGCCTGCTCCAAGGGCCTGCGGCGGAAGAGGAAGTAAGAGGCCGCCATGAGGGCAAAGCCCACAAGGGTATAGGCCCAAAGAACAGGCATCCCCGTGGTGCCATATTGCACCGATTGCACCATAGAGCCGTCAGACCCGGGGATAGTAACCATGTTGGGGGCGCTCAGCGCCACAATCAGCGCATAGCCCGGGGAGAGCCACTTGCCCAGGGCCGCCAAAAATCCCGTGTCTCCCAGGTAGCCCATGCCCGCATAGCCGAAGAGCAGCCGGGAGAAGACCCAGTCTATCATCATGACCATGACCTGGGAGAGGAAGTTAAACACGGCGAAGAGCACAGGCAGCACCAAAATATGCCCCGTAACAAAGGCGATGAGAGTGGCGAAGGAAAAGAAGAAGAGATTCAATAGGCTCTGGCACAAAAGCCAATACAAAAGGGCCTTGATGGCGACGAAGCCCAAGGAGGCCTGCACCCCCAGGGTAATGAGGAAGATTAAAAGATGGGGCCCCATAAAGAGGAAGATGCAGGAGAGGTAGCTGGTGAGAAAAATGCTCCCTCTGGTGAGAGGCAGGGCGTGGATCATGGAAACCGCTCTGTGGTTATAAAGGTAAGACCAGAGAGCCATGGCCCCCAAAAGCCCCACCACCATGGCAACCCAGGGGCTGGCGGTAAAGGCGATGCCCTGGGTGTGGTATTCCGCCACCTGGGCGATGCGTTCCGCGTCCTGCATATTGCTGGTGTTCATGATGAGGGCAAAGGGCAGCATCAAAAACAGCCCTATGGTATAAAGGCTCCAAATGGGCCAAAACCGGATGGCCTGCTTCTTAAAAAGGGCCGTACTAAAGGACCAATTCCCGGACCGCATAGTCCTCACCTCCCAATTCATAGATAAAGATTTCCTCCAGGGACAGAGGGATGGCCTCCAGCAGAACGGGGTTTAGTACCCGCAGCTTGGAGAGGGCCTCCTCCATCTTCCCCCGGATAATCAGGGTGCGCACCCGGCCCATCTTGCTCTCGTGGAGGAGGGGCAGATCTTCCGGCAGAGGCTTTTCGCTCCCTTCGGCAAAAGCCAGCTGCACTTTGATGATATTCTCCTGCAAGTCCGAAAGGCTGCGCTCCAAAAGCACCTTCCCCTTAGAGAGGATGCCCACATGGTCGCAAACGTCCTCTAATTCCCGCAGGTTGTGGGAGGAGACCAAAACCGTGGTGCCCTCCTCGGAAACGTCCTCCATAAGAAGGCTCCAAACCTGGCGGCGCATCACGGGGTCCAGGCCGTCCACAGGCTCATCCAGCACCAGAACTTCCGGCCGGGTGCAAAGGGCCAACCAAAATGCCGACTGCTTCTGCATCCCTTTGGAAAGACGGCGTATGGGCCGCTTGTCGTCTATGGTGGAGAAGATGTCCTTCAGGGCTTCGTAGCGCTTTCCGTCAAACCTAGGGTAAAAGCCCCGGTAAAAGTCCATCATGTCCCGGGTGCTGGCGGAGACGAAGTAGTAAAGGTCGTCGGGGATATCCGCCATCCGCACCTTGGCGGCGGGGTTTTCAAAAATCGGCGCGCCGTCTAAGAGCACCTGGCCCGCGTCCTGGCGATAGATCCCGGTGATGTGCCGCAGGGCCGTGGATTTCCCCGCGCCGTTGGGCCCCACCAGGCCGTAGATGGACCCCTTGGGCACCGTCATGGTGATGCCGTCAAGGGCGTTGAAGCCGTCAAAGGTCTTGACGACATCTAAAAGCTTAATCATGGATGTTTCCCTCCCTTTCCTTGAGGCGGCGAGAAAGCTGCGCCTCGGATATGCCCAGATAAAGTAGTTCCGCCGCCGCCTGGTCAAACTGGGCGAAAAGGGCCTCTCGCCTGCTTTGGTTCACGTCGTCAAGCTGGGCGGCAAAGGTGCCCTTTCCCAGGAGGGTGTAAACGTAGCCCTCCTGCTCCAAGGCCTCGTAAGCTCTCTGGATGGTGTTGGGGTTGATGGAGAGCTTCGTCGCCAGGGAGCGGACAGAGGGCAGCCGCTCGCCGGGGAGTATGCCGCCGGACATGAGCAAACTGCGCAGGCCGTCGCGGACTTGTTCGTAGATGGGTCTTGCGTCTCTGTGGTTTAGGTGAATCAAGGAATTTCCTCCTCTCTCACGGTTGGTGTACCGCGTGTATTAAGAGTGCTAACACAGTTAAGATACACCATGAAAAAGTCTTTGTCAAGAGGATGTGCCAAAAAGGGGGAAGAAATTTTGCGGAAATTCTCCCTTTTGTGGATGCAAAGTGCTGGAAAATTTGGTATAATGACCGTAGACTATTGTTTCGCGGGGGTTTTACGATCGCCCGATTAAAATTTATGTAAGGGGATGGGTACCATGATAGCACACGGAAAAAACATGAAAATCTTCTCCGGCAACGCCAATAAACCCTTTGCCGAGGCCATTTGCAAGGAACTCAAGCTGCCTCTGGGCAATTTAGAAGCAGGCCGCTTTTCCGACGGGGAGAGCTTCGTCTCCATTTACGAGTCCGTCCGCGGCTCCGACGTGTTTGTAATTCAGTCCACCTGTACGCCGGTGAACGACAATCTGATGGAACTGCTGGTGATGATAGACGCCTTCAAGCGCGCCTCCGCCGGCCGTATCACCGCCGTGATTCCCTACTTTGGCTACGCCAGACAAGACAGAAAGGCCAAACCCCGTGACCCCATCTCCGCAAAGCTGGTGGCAAACCTTTTAACCAGAGCCGGGGCCGACAGAGTCCTCACCATGGACCTTCACGCCTCTCAGATTCAGGGCTTTTTCGATATCCCGGTGGACAACCTCTTAGGAAGCCCCCTCTTCGTGCGCCACTTTACCGAGATTTTCGGCCAGGACTGCGAAGATACCGTCATCGTCTCCCCCGACGTGGGCTCCGTAGCAAGAGCCCGGGCCTTTGCCCAAAAGCTGGGGATGAACCTGGCCATCGTGGATAAGCGCCGCCCCAGGGCCAACTCCTCCGAAGTGATGAACATCATCGGCGATGTGAAGGGCAAAAGAGCCATTTTGCTGGACGACATGGTAGACACCGGCGGCTCCCTCTGCAACGCGGCCCAGGCCCTCATTGATGTGGGTGGCGTCACCGAGGTGTTCGCCTGCGCCACCCACGGTGTCCTCTCCGGCCCCGCCATAGAGCGCATTCAGAACAGCGTGATCAAGGAAGTTCTCTTCCTCGACACCGTTCCCCCCCGTCCGGACACCGTCTGTGATAAGATTAAGTACATCTCCGCCACCAAGATGTTCGCCGAGGCCATTGAGTATATTTACGAAGAGGTTTCCGTCTCGAAGCTCTTCAACTAAGGCAACACCGCTGCGCACGACTTGTGCGGTGCTGTCCGAATCCAGTGAAGCAGAAAACCGGCGGAGCCTCGTCTTCGCCGGTTTTGATTGGAGTGAACCCATGGGCTTTTTTAACCGCAATACAGGCCCTGTCGACTTTTTGGTGGTGGGCCTGGGCAACCCCGGAAAAGAGTACGAAAAAACCCGCCATAACGTGGGCTACTTAGCCCTGGAGGAGTTGGCCGAAGGCGTCAACATCCCCGTCCAGCGCTTAAAGCACCGGGCCCTCACCGGCACCGCCACCATAGGGGGGCAAAAGGTGCTGCTGATGAAGCCCGTCACCTATATGAACCTCTCCGGCCAGTCTGTGGGAGAGGCGGCAAGGTTCTACAAAATCCCCCCGGAGCGGATTTTAGTCATCACCGATGACGTAGCCCTGCCCGTGGGGAAGATACGCCTGCGCCGCAAGGGCAGCGCCGGGGGGCATAACGGGCTGAAAAGCCTCATCCAGCACCTGGGCACAGACGAATTTCTCCGAATCAAGATAGGCGTGGGGGATAAGCCCCATCCGGACTACGAGATGGCCGACTGGGTTTTGGGCAAGTTCGCGCCCCAGGACGAAAAGGCGGTGAAGGAGTCCATAGAAAGAGCCGCCCAGGCAGCCCGGCTCATCCTCGCCCAGGGCATGGAGGCCGCCATGTCCGCATATAATGGATAAAAATCCCAGCAAAGACGGGTAATCATATGAAATTACTGACCCAGTTTCGTGCCCTTCTGCCGGAATATGGCGACCTATTCGGCGCCCTGGACGGCGGTTTATCCCCCGTGGCTCTTTCGGGAGCGACGGGGACTTTGCGCGCATTTTTTGCCGCCGGCCTGGCCCAGGATTTCGACGCCCCGGCCCTCCTTCTTTGCGCCGACGAGGGGGAGGCCAAGCGCCTGGCAGAAGATTTAGAAGCCCTCACAGGCAAACCTGCCGCCCTCTTGCTCCCCCGCGATTTCAGCTTTCACCCGGGCACGGCCTCCCGCCAATGGGAGCACCAGCGCCTGGGGATTTTTCACGCCCTGTTGGAAAGTGAGGTCCCCTTCCTTATCGCCACGGTGGAGGCCCTCTTACAGCGCACCCTGCCGCCCAAAGTCCTGAAAGAAGGCCTGCGCCATTTGGAAACCGGCAAGGATTTCGACTTAGCCGCCCTTTCCGACCACCTGGTGACCCTGGGGTACGTCCGCTGCGAGCAGGTGGAGGGCGTGGGCCAGTTTGCCCTTCGGGGCGGAATACTGGACCTCTACTCTCCCGGCGCCCCCTACCCCGTCCGCGCCGAATTCTGGGGGGACACCATAGACGCCATGGGCTACTTTCACCCCGCCAGCCAGCGCCGGGTGGAAAATTTGGAAAGGGCCGTCATCCTCCCGGCGGGAGAAGTGATAGGCCTAGAGCCCAAAGACGCCCACAGGCCCCCCGACTGCCTCCTGCCCCGGGTGTACGAAAGCCTCGCCACCGCCGCGGACTATCTGCCCCCCGACGCCCTGGTGCTGGTTTCCGAATCTCCCCGCATCGCCGACCGGGCCCGCAGCTACCTCTGGCAGCTGGAGGAGGACGTAAAAACCCTTCTGGAGGCCGAAATTCTCACCCCAGACTGCACGGAATACGCCCTGGCCTTAGACCGGCTTTTTGAGCGGCTTTCCGACCACCCCCTGGTATTTGTGGACAGCTTCACCACCGGGAGCCTGCCATTAAAGCCCCGGCGTCTTCTGTCCCTTACCGCCAAGCAGCTCCCGGGCTACGGCATGAGCCTGGAGGCCGCCGTGGAGGATCTGTTCCAATACCGCAAGGAGGACTACCGCACGGTGGTCTTGGCCTCCACCCAGCGCAAGGGCGATAACCTCCAGGCCCTGCTGCGGGAAAAAGGCATACGGGCCGCGGTGGACTACGACCTTCACGATCTGCCCGACCCCGGTGATATCCTCATCGCCACGGGGGCTCTCACCGCAGGCCTAGAGCTGCCCGGCACGAAAATCGCCATCCTCACCGAGGGAGCCGCCGCCGCTCCCGCCCGAAAAGCCAAAAAATCTCACCGGGCAGGCCACCAGCGGCTGGAGAGCTTTTCCGACCTCTCCCCCGGCGACTTAGTGGTCCACGAGCACCACGGCATAGGCCGCTTTTCCGGCATGACCCAGATGCAGGTGGACGGCATTCAAAAGGATTATGTAAAACTCCAGTTCGCCGGGGCCGACGTTCTCTACGTCCCCGCCATGCAGTTAGACCTGGTCTCCAAATACATCGGCAGCGGAGAAGATGCCGAGTCCCGTCGCCTGTCTAAATTAGGGGGCGCCGAGTGGGAAAAGGCCAAAACTCGGGCCAAAAAGGCGGCAAAAGACCTGGCCAAAGGCCTCATCCAGCTCTACGCCCAGCGCCAACGCAACCCCGGCTTTGCCTTCTCTCCGGACTCCCCCTGGCAGCGGGAGTTCGAGGAGCAGTTTGAATACGAGGAGACAGACGACCAGCTGCGCTGCGTGGAGGAAATCAAGGGCGACATGGAAAAGTCCACCCCCATGGACAGACTCCTCTGCGGCGACGTGGGCTACGGCAAGACAGAAGTGGCCTTCCGGGCCATTATGAAGTGTATCTTAGACGGCAAGCAGGCGGCGATCTTAGCCCCCACCACCGTCTTAGCCCAGCAGCACTATTTAACGGCCTTAAAACGCTTTCGGGCCTTCCCTGTAAAAATCGACATGGTGAGCCGCTTTCGCACCCCTGCCCAGAGCAAGGAAATCCTGAAGCAGACGGCGGATGGGGCCGTAGACCTTCTCATCGGCACCCATAAGCTGCTGAATAAGAACATGTCCTTCCGTGACCTGGGCCTTCTGGTGGTGGACGAGGAGCAGCGCTTCGGCGTCACCCACAAGGAGCGGCTTAAGGAACTCTCCCGCCAGGTGGACGTGTTGGTCCTCTCCGCCACCCCCATCCCCCGAACCCTAAACATGGCCCTCTCCGGCCTGCGGGACATGTCCACCCTGGAGGAGCCCCCCCAGAACCGCCGCCCTGTGCAAACCTACGTGTTAGAGCACGACTGGGGGATTTTAAAGGACGCCATGGGCAGGGAGCTGGAGCGGGGCGGCCAGGTTTACTACCTCCACAACCGCATCGAAACCATAGACCAGTGCGCCCAGCGTATCCGGGGACTTTTGCCCGAGGCGCGCCTGGCCGTGGCCCACGGGCGCATGGACCAGGAGGAGCTTTCGGAAATCATGCGCCAGATGGGGGAAAACGCCATCGACATCCTCATCTGCACCACCATCATCGAAACCGGGGTGGATTTGCCCAATGTGAACACCCTGGTGGTGGAGGAGGCGGACAAATTAGGTCTGGCTCAGCTCCACCAATTAAGGGGCCGGGTAGGCCGCTCCGCCAGACGTGCCCACGCCTACATGACCTTCCGTAGAGGCAAAGTTCTCACAGAGATCGCCGAGCGCCGCCTCTCCGCCATCCGGGAGTTTGCCGCCTTCGGCTCCGGCTTTAAGATCGCCATGCGGGACCTGGAGATCCGCGGCGCGGGGACTCTCTTGGGCCCCGAGCAGTCGGGCTTTCTCATGACGGTGGGCTATGACATGTACCTGCGGCTTTTGGAAGACGCGGTGCTGGAGGAGCAGGGCAAGCCCGTGGCCAAACCCCGGGAGTGCGCCGCCGACCTCTCCGTCCCCGCCTCCATCCCCGAGAGTTATATTCCCTCCCCGGAGCAGCGGATGGACTTTTACCGCCGTATGGCCAGAGTCCGGGACGAGGAGGCCGCCGACGAGCTGTTGGACGAACTCATCGACCGCTACGGGGAGCCCCCCCGCAGCGTGACCAACCTCACGGCCATCGCCCTCCTGCGCACCCAGGCCTCCCTGTTGGGCATTACGGAGATCTCCCAGAAGGAGACCCTTCTGCGCTTTTTCCTCACCGAGCCGGACTTTGGGGCAATCTCCTCCCTTTGCAGCCAGGAAAAATACCGCAAGCGCCTTCTATTCGCCGCGGGAGAAAAGCCCCACCTGGCCCTGCGCCTGAAAAAAGGCGACGATATCCTGCGCTTAGGCCGCATGGTGGTGGAGGACTTTGCCGCCGTGACGGAAAAAGGGCCGGAACACTGAATCTTGCACGAAAACGCCGAAGGAAGCCCAATTTCCTTCGGCGTTTTTTCTGTCCCGGCCAAAATTTTATCATGGGACAGGATTTTCTAAGAATCGTGAAGACAAGCCCTTATCCTTTTCCTTAGAACTAAGGATGCACCGCCCAAGTCGTGGGGTGTTTCCCTAAAGAGGAAGGAAGAGCAAGGGATGAACACTTGGTACAGTAAGCACCCCCGGGAGGTGCTCAAAATCCTGGAAACCAGCGGCGACCGGGGCCTCAGTGGGGAAGAGGCCGCCAATAGACTCCTGACCTACGGCCCCAACCAGATCGAAACCGGCAGCCGGGAGAGCCTGCTCCTGCGCATCTTAGCCCAGCTAAAAGACCCTATGATTATCGTCCTCCTTTTGGCGGCGGGCCTTTCCATCCTGGCCAGCGGCGGCGAGGATTTACTGGACGCGGGTATCATCCTCCTCATCGTGGTGGTAAACGCCTGCATCTCCATCTCCCAGGAGGACAGCGCCCACAAAGCCCTGGAGGCCTTGGAGCAAATGTCTGCCCCCATGGCAAGGGCAGTGCGCGAGGGTAAAAAAATCCGCATCGAAGCGAAAGATCTAGTCCCCGGCGATCTCATCCAACTGGAAGCAGGCGACTACGTCCCTGCCGACGCCCGGCTCTTACAGGGGACAGGCCTCATGGCGGACGAATCGGCCATGACGGGGGAGTCCCTCCCGGTACATAAAAGCCCCGAGGACAGCCTGCCCCCGGAAACCCCCTTGGGGGACAGGCGCAACATGGTCACCGCAGGCACCATGATTACCGCCGGGCGGGGCACAGCCGTGGTAACCGGCACGGGGATGCACACGGAAATGGGCCGCATCGCCGGGATGCTTCTAGGCCAGGAGGAGAACGAATCCCCTCTCCAGCGGCGGATGGAGGAAATTTCAAAGGCCTTGTCTTTTCTCTGCCTCTCCGTTTGCGCCATTTTATTTGGTGTGGGCCTTTTGCAGCACAAGCCGGTGATGGACATGCTTCTGGTGGCCGTGTCCCTGGCGGTGGCGGCCATCCCCGAGGGCCTTCCCGCCATTGTGACCATCGTGTTGGCTCTGGGCGTCCAGCGCATGGCAAAATACCGGGCCATCATCAAAAAGCTCCCGGCGGTGGAGACCTTAGGCTGCGCCTCGGTGATCTGCTCGGACAAAACGGGGACGCTGACCCAAAACAAAATGACCATCGTGGAAACCTGGCCCCCAGAGGCGGCCCTGCGCCGGGAGATTCTCACCCTGGGGACTTTATGCAATAACGCCGGGGTAACTGCCGAAATCGGAAAGGCCCCCAGTTTCACCGGCGACCCCACGGAGAGGGCCTTTGTGGAATTGGCCTTTTATGAGGGCCTTCCTAAGGGGAAACTAGACCGCGACCACCCCCGCCGGGAGGAGATCCCCTTCGACTCCGGCCGCAAGCGGATGTGCACCCTCCACAGCCTTCCCACCGGCGGCTACCGGCTGGCGGTAAAGGGCGCGCCGGAGGTTTTATTAGCCCGGTGCAGCCGCATTTTAACCCCGCGAGGCGCCATCCCCTTAGGCCGGGGGGACAGCGACCGCATCGCCCAAAAAGCCGGGGCCATGGCGGAGGGGGCCCTGCGGGTTCTGGCTGTGGCCTATCGTGACTTTTTGGAAAAGCCCGCAGCCCTTCAGGAAGAAAGCCTCACCTTCGTGGGCCTTGCCGGGATGATAGACCCGCCCCGGCCCGAGGTGAAGGAGGCTGTGGCCCGCTGCTACGGGGCCGGCATACGCCCTGTGATGATCACCGGGGACCATAAAAAAACCGCCGTAGCCATCGCCCGGGAGCTGGAGATTTACAAGCCCGGCGACGTGGCGGTGACGGGGGAGCACCTGGATTTTCTCCCCCAGGAGCTTTTGGAGGAGGATATCCACCGTATCAGCGTCTTTGCCCGGGTGACCCCAGAGCATAAAATGCGCATCGTCCGGGCCTGGCAAAAGCGGGGCCTGGTGGTGGCCATGACGGGAGATGGGGTCAACGACGCCCCGGCCCTCAAAGCGGCGGATATCGGCTGCGCCATGGGCCTTTCGGGGACAGACGTGGCCAAGGGCGCGGCGGACATGATCCTCACCGACGATAATTTCTCCGCCGTGGTCAGCGCCGTGGAGCAGGGGAGAGGCATTTATGCCAACATCAAAAAGGCCGTCCACTATCTCCTCTCCTGCAACATAGGGGAAATCCTCACCATCTTTGTGGCAACGGTGATGCACTTTCCCCAAATGCCCCTCTCCCCCGTCCAGCTTTTGTGGCTAAATCTGGTCACCGACTCCCTCCCCGCCCTGGCCCTAGGTATGGAGCCCGTGGAGGACGACATCATGGAAAAGCCGCCCCGGGAAGGCAAGGAGCCCCTCTTCACCCGTGCCTTCTCCCTGCGCCTTCTCTGGCAGGGCTTTATGGTAGGGGGCCTGACCCTCTTGGCCTATTGGCTAGGGCAAAGCTACCTGGGTGGGGCGCGGGTGGCCAACACCATGGCCTTTGCCACCCTGACCCTCTGTCAGCTCTTCCACGCCTTCGACGTCCGCAGCGAGGGCCAGTCCCTCTTCCACATCGGCGTTTTCTCAAACCCCGCCATGAACAAGGCCTTTCTGGTGGGTATGGCCCTGCAATTGGGCGTTCTGTGCCTGCCGCCCCTGCAACAGATCTTCGCCGTGGTGCCCATGGAGCCTACCGAATGGCTGGTGGTCTTCGCCCTGGCCCTCACGCCCCTACTCATCTGCGAGCTCACCAAGGCAGTAGGCAGAGCCAAACAAAAAACAGAAACTGTAGGCCCCAAGATCAACAGCCTCCTGGCAAAAGAAAAGCGGGAAGGGGCCGCAAAATGAAAGCCTCTAAGCCCTCGTCCTTTTACTGCGCAAAACAGCAAATCAAAAAGCCTTCGGGAATTCACTTCCCGAAGGCTTTTCACTTCATTGATCTCCGGCGGAAAACCTGTTTTCCGTCGCCCTAATGATCGTAGCTCTGAATATAAACCGCCTCAGTAAACACCTCGTTCACCTTTGTGCCGTCCTTTAGGGTGCCGGTGCAGTTAAAGGAGAAGAGCAAGAGGGGCAGGCCAAAGCCGCCGCCGGCGTCGTAGCTGTCTGTGGCTGCATTCTTCGCCTTGGCCTCATCATAGGTCAAAAGGGTATAGTTAAAGGCCTCGGGATACTGGGTCTTCAGGTTGGGCAGGGCGGCCAGGGCCTCCTTCTGGGTGGTAGACTGGGTGATCTGGCAGGTCTGGCCGTTGACGGTAACGCTGTTCACCTTAAAGTTGAGATAGGTATTGGGGCTGCCGTCTAAGGGGAAAAAGGCAAAGCCCAGCTTATCCTGATGGCAGGTCACCACGTCCAGGCCCATCACCACCAGTCTGGTTTTGGACAGGGCGCCGTTCTTATTAAGATAGGCAAGGAGGGTGTTGGGGCTGTCCTTCATGGGGGCGCCCAGGGCCGTGGCCGAGATCACCGCCACATCGCCTCTCGTAAAGTTCTGGGTGTATTTGTCATACTCCCCAAAGGTGATGGAAAGGGCGTCGCTTAAGACCCAGGCCTCGTCCCACTTGAAATCCGTCTCAGAGCTAAAACCCAGGGCCCGGAGGACAAAGGTGAGATACTGGGTGGCGGAAACCGGGGCAAGGCCGCCAAACTCCGTAGCGGAAACGCCAAAGGTCAGCTTGTTGGCATAGGCATAGCCCACATAGGGCCGCGCCCAGTCAGACACGTCGGTAAAGGGGATGGTCCAATTACCCGCGGTGGCGGCGGCGTCTTTGCCCAAAAGGCGCACCAACATGGTAACGGCCTGCTCCCTGTTTGGGGCGCTGCCTAGGTCAAAGTCGGGGCTGCCGTCGCCCTTGGTGCCCACGCCCTTCATCAGGCCCAAATCGAAAAGCAGCTGGGCGGCGTATGCCTGGTTGTTCTCCGTTTCCACGGCAGAGGCGGGAAGGGCGAAGAGGGAGAAGCAGAGGGCAAAGCTGAGGAGCAGGGCCCATAGTTTTTTTCCATTCATGGTTAAAAGTCTCCTTTGCATCCATGGTGCCGAAAAATCGACAAATCTTGCATCTTTCATTGTATAAGACGGGATGAGACAAGTCAAGGTCAAATGCGGGGCAATTTCGGGGTAAGTTTTGGAGAGGGGCCGCTGGGAGTGGTTGTTTTTTTCGCCGGGAACTGATATAATAAGTAGTCATGAACCTGAAACATTACCATTACCTGGAGGTTTTACCTTGCGACAGGAAACCATACGCTTAGCCCCCGCGGAAATCGCCCGCCAGCTTTCTCACTGCGCTGTGGTGAAAGCCCGCATGGAAACCCGAGAAAACCAGCCCTTAGCCTGCATCGATACCTATGGCTGCCAGCAGAACGAGGCCGATTCCGAGCAGCTGCGGGGCTTTCTCACCAAGATGGGCTACGGCTTTACCAAAAGTGAACATGAGGCGGATATCGTCATCCTCAACACCTGCGCCATCCGGGACCACGCGGAAAAGCGGGTCTTTGGCAATGTGGGCGCCCTCACCCACACCAAACGCCGCAACCCAGACCAGATCATCTGCGTCTGCGGCTGCATGGCCCAGGAAGACCACGTGGTGGAGCGCATCCAAAAATCCTTCCGCCATGTAGATTTGGTCTTCGGCACCCACATGCTCTGGCGCTTTCCCGAGCTTTTACTCTCGGTGCTGGAGAAGAAAAAGCGCGTCTTTGAAACGGAGGACCAATACGGCTACATCGCCGAGGGCATCCCCGTCCAGCGCCTGAGCCCCATTAAGGCCTGGGTCTCCATCATGTACGGCTGCAATAATTTCTGCACCTACTGTATCGTTCCCTACACCAGGGGAAGGGAGAGAAGCCGCCGGCCCGAGGATATCATCAAAGATATCGAAGCCCTGGCACAAGAGGGCTACAAAGAGATTACCCTCTTAGGTCAGAACGTGAACTCCTACGGCAAAGACTTAGAGGAGGCCATGGATTTCGCCGCCCTCTTAGAGCGCCTGGCCCAAATCCCCGGAGAGTTTCTCCTGCGCTTTATGACCAGCCACCCCAAGGACGCCACGGAGGCCCTCTTCGACGTGATGGCCCAAAATCCCCGCATCGCCCCCCACCTGCATCTGCCCTTCCAGTCCGGCTCCTCTCGGGTGTTAGGAGCCATGAACCGGGGCTACACCAGGGAGCGGTATTTAGAGCTGATTGCGGCCCTGCGCCGACGCATCCCGGACATCGTTCTCACCTCCGACGTCATCGTGGGATTTCCCGGGGAATCCCGCCCGGAATTTTTAGAGACCCTTTCTCTCATGCGGGAGGTGGAGTTCGACGCCCTCTTCACCTTCCAGTTCTCTCCCAGAAAAGGCACCCCGGCGGAGAAACTTTCTGACCCCGTTCCCAAAGAAGAAAAAAGCGCCTGGTTCCAGGAGCTTTTAGAAGTCCAGAATGAAATTTCCGCCAAAAAGCACAGGAGCTATATCGGAAAGACCCTCTCCTGCCTCATCGACGGGGAAGGGGAGAAGGTGGGCTTTCTCACCGCCCGCACCCCGGGAGGACGGCTGGTGCACCTCCAAGGGCCCCCCGCCCTCATAGGCCAAACCCGGAATATTAAAATAGAGAGCGCCAACACCTGGGCCCTCATCGGAACGCTGGAAGGAGCATCCTCATGGTAAAGGTTACATCCTTAGTGGAAAACAGCGCCCTGAACATCTTCTGCGGGGCCATCCACGGCCTCTCCCTGGATATCGAGACCCCCCGGCACCACATCCTCTTCGACATGGGCCCCAACGCCCTGTTTTTAGAAAACGCCGAGGCCTTGGGGGTAGACCTCTCCACCGTAGACGCCGCCTTTTTATCCCACGGGCACAACGACCACGGCGGCGGCTTAGAGCTTTTCTGCAAGCGCAACCCCGGGGCGGTGATCTTCGCCAGCCCCCACGCCTTTGGCTCCTATGCCGTTCGGCGGGAGGAGGAATTCGAAGCCATAGGTCTCGACCCCAAGGTCTACAACAAATACGAAATGCGCTTTCAGCACGTCCAGGGGGCCTTCGACGAGGAGATATTCATCTTCGACGACGTAGACGGCACAGAGTTTGAAACCTATGCCTCCACCTCCCTCTTGGAAGAAACCCCCGAGGGCTACCGCCTGGACAGATTCCGCCACGAGCAGAACCTGATTCTCTCCTGCGACGGGAAGAAGTTCCTCTTCGCCGGCTGCGCCCATAGAGGCATCGTGAACATCCTCAAAAAGGCCGAGGAACACATGGGAAGAGAAATGGACTACGTCTTCGCGGGCTTTCACCTCACAAACCCCGGCCTGGGGATAGACGAGCCCCGCAGCCTCATCGAAGCCGTGGGGGCGGAGTTAAAGAAGCGCAGCCGAACCACTTACGTGACAGGCCACTGCACCGGGACAGGCCCCTACGAAATCCTCAAGGGGATTCTGGGCCCTAGGCTTGATATGATGCCCGCCGGAAAGGTATTTAACATTTAGAAATAGAAGGAGGGGCGGCCAGTGGCTGAGCTCACCCCCATGATGCAGCAATATTTTCGCCTGAAGGAGCAGCACAAGGACTGCCTCCTCTTCTTCCGCCTGGGCGATTTTTACGAAATGTTCTTCGAGGACGCCAAGTGTGCCGCCAAAGAGCTGGATTTAGTCCTCACAACCCGTGACCGCAACAAGCCCGAGGAAGAGCGCACCCCCATGTGCGGCGTGCCCTACCACTCCGCCGAGGCCTACATTGCAAGGCTCATCGCCAAGGGCTACAAGGTCGCCATCTGCGAGCAGGTGGAGGACCCGGCCACGGCCAAGGGCATCGTAGACAGGGAGATCATCCGTGTGGTGACCCCCGGGACCGTCATCGACGCCTCCATGCTGGAGGAAGGGCGCAACAACTACATTGCCGCCCTCTGGTCCGGGGAAGAGGGCGCGGGGGTCTGCTTTGCCGATATCTCCACCGGGGGCATCTCCCTCACGGGCTTTCCCTCAAAGGACTGGAAGACCCACGCCGTGAACGAGCTGGGCCGCTACCACCCCCGTGAGGTGCTGCTGTCCCCCGGCGCCGCCATCCCCGAGATTTTAGATTTTCTCCGGGCCTGGCAGGACACCCGCTTAGAGCTGGGCCCCGAAACCCTCTTCGACTTAGAGTCGGCAAAAAAGCGCGCCCAGAACCAATTTAGGGAGGACGCCGCCCAGATTCCTGCCGCCGCCGCCCCCGCCCTCCGGGCCGTGGGGGGGCTATTGTACTATCTCTACCAAACCCAGAAGACAGACCTCTCCCACCTGCGTGGCCTTCACTTTTACGCCGGGGGCGAATTCATGGAGCTGGACCCCGCCGCCCGGCGCAACCTAGAGCTCACCGAGACCATAAGAGGCAAGGAGAAAAAGGGCAGCCTTCTCTGGGTGCTGGACAAAACCCGCAGCCCCATGGGGGGCAGGCTCATAAGAGCCTGGCTGGAAAAGCCCCTCCTGTCTCCCGCCGCCATCACCGCCCGATTAGAGGCGGTCTCCGCCCTCTCAAAGGACACCCTCACCAGGGAAGAAGTCCGCAACGGCCTGCGGGAAATGGGCGACTTAGAGCGGCTCATCGGGCGCATCGTTTACGGCACGGCGGGGGGCCG
This sequence comes from Evtepia sp., assembly GCA_031553635.1. GTDB lineage: Bacteria > Bacillota > Clostridia > Oscillospirales > Oscillospiraceae > Evtepia. Next base: position 71,465 of record JAVBLH010000023.1, read on the forward strand.
GGAGCTCTCGTCCTTAGCTGGGAGTTTAAGTAAAATCCCAGCCCTGCGCCAATTGCTGGGGGAACAAAAATCGCCCCTTTTGGCCCAAATCCGCGAAGATTTGCAAGACCTGCCCACCCTGCGGGACCTGCTGACCCGGGCCCTGGTAGAGGAGCCCCCCTTCTCTGTCCGGGAGGGCGGGATGATACGAGAGGGCTTCCACCAGGATGTGGACAAGCTCCGGGGCATCCTGCAAAACAGCCGGGGGATTGTGGCCGGCATCGAGGCCAGGGAGAAGGAAAAAACAGGCATCAAGTCCCTGAAAATAGGCTATAACAAGGTGTTTGGCTACTATCTGGAGGTCTCCAAGTCCTATTACAGCCAAGTTCCCGAGGATTACATCCGCAAGCAGACCCTAGCCAACTGCGAGCGCTTTATCACCCAGGAACTCAAGGAGATGGAACACACCATCCTCTCGGCCCAGGATAGGCTCACCGCCCTGGAATATCAGCTTTTCAACCAGTTGAAGGAGGCCGCCGCGTTAGAAGTCGCCGCCATTCAGAAAACCGCCGCCGCCGTGGCGCAGGTAGACGTCATTACCTCCTTCGCCGCCGCTGCCGTGGAAAATAACTACTGTATGCCCCAGGTTGACCTCTCGGACAAGCTGGAGATTCGTGAAGGCCGTCACCCCGTGGTGGAAAAGACCTTGAAGAACACCCTCTTCGTCCCCAACGACACCCAAATGGACGGCAAGGGGCACTTAGTCTCCATCATCACAGGGCCCAACATGGCGGGTAAATCCACCTACATGCGCCAGGTGGCCCTCATCACCCTCATGGCCCAGGTGGGGTCTTTTGTTCCCGCCAAGTCCGCCCGCATCGGCATCGTCGACAGGGTCTTCACCCGCATCGGCGCCTCGGACGACTTAGCGGGAGGCCAGTCCACCTTCATGGTGGAGATGACAGAGGTGGCGGAGCTGCTGCGCAGCGCCACCGCCAAGAGCCTCCTCATCTTAGACGAGATTGGCCGCGGTACCTCTACTTACGACGGGATGGCCATCGCCAGAGCCGTGTTGGAATACTGCGCCGAGCCCAAGCGCCTGGGGGCCAAAACCCTCTTTGCCACCCACTACCACGAGCTGACCTGCCTGGAAGGGCTTCTCCCCGGGGTCCTCAACTTCAACATCGCCGCCAAGAAGAAGGGGGATCAAATCCTCTTCCTGCGCAAAATCGTCCCCGGGGGCGCAGACCAGAGCTACGGCGTGGAGGTGGCGAAGCTGGCCGGAGTCCCCGACGTGGTGGTAAAAAGAGGCCGGGAACTGCTGAAGGATTTAGAGGCAAACGGCCACGTAGCCCCCGTTCTCCAAGCCGCCCAAAGAGACGAGGGGCAAATCTCCCTGGAGAGCCTGGAGGAGCGAGAGGTTTTAACCCGCCTGAAGGGCGCCACGGTAGAAACCCTAACGCCCCTGGAGGCTATGAACCTGCTTTACGAACTGAAAACCAAGCTAACCTGAATTCAATCACTTTTTGACCTTAGAAAGGGGGGTGATTATGGCTAGAATACAAGAACTAGAGCCCCACATTGCCGACCTCATCGCCGCCGGCGAGGTGGTGGAGCGGCCCGCCTCTGTGGTAAAGGAGCTGATGGAAAACGCCATCGACGCCGGGGCCACCCAGATCACCGTAGAAATCCAGCACGGAGGCATGAGCCTCATCCGTGTTACTGATAACGGCGCAGGCATCCCGGCGGAAGACGCTCAATTGGCCTTCCTGCGCCACGCCACTTCGAAACTGCGCACCGCCCAGGATTTAGAAGCCATCGGGACCTTGGGCTTTCGCGGCGAGGCCCTGGCCGCCATCGCCGCCGTCTCCCGGGTGGAGCTACTCACCCGCACCGGCGACGCCGACTTCGGCGTGGCCCTCAGCTTAGAAGGCGGCGCGGTCAAAAACCGGGAGGAGACCGGCTGCCCCCAGGGTACCACCATGATGGTGAAAGACCTTTTCTTCAACACCCCCGCCCGACAGAAGTTTATGAAAAAAGACGCCGCCGAGGGCGCCGCCGTCTTCGCCTTAGTCCAGCGGGTGGCCTTAGCGGCCCCGGGGGTTTCCATCCGTTTTATCCGCGACGGGAAGACGGAGCTTCACACCCCTGGCGACGGCGACCTGAAAGCTGCCATCTATAGCGTCTTTGGCCGAGATTTAGCCGCCGGCTTCTCCCCGGCCAAGGGCTCGGGCGAAGGGGTGAAGGTAACGGGCTTTCTCTCCCTGCCCAGCTGCCTGCGGGGCTCTCGCAACTACCAGCACTTTATCCTAAACGGCAGGCCCATCAAGTCCCGCCTTTTAGTTGCCGCCCTGGAGGAGGCCTACGCCAACCAAAAAACCGTGGGCAAATTCCCCGGCTGCGTCATCCACATCGAAACCCCGCCCCACACCGTAGACGTCAACGTACACCCCGCCAAAACCGAGGTGAAGTTTTTAAGCGATAAAAAAATCTTCGACGGGGTCTATTACACCGCCCTCTCCGCCCTAAAGGGGGAGGACAGGCGGCCCACCGTCACCTTCTCCCAGCCTGCCCCCGCGCCCCTCTCCGCCAGCCAGTCAGGGGGCCTTCTGCGAGACAGCGCCGCCGCCCTGACCATAGAACCCCCAGCCCCGGCGGCAAGACCCCTGGGCCGCTCCCTCCAAGACTTTCAAACCCAATGGCGGCGGGACATGGAGAAAAACCCCGCCACAGCCTGGGTAGGCTTTGGGAAAGAGGAGAGGGGGGGGCCTGGGGAAAACATCACCGACTTCCCCCCCATCCCCACCCGGGAGGAGCCCCTTCCCAACCAGTTTGTCATTGGGGAGGCTATAGAAGCCCAAGGGACACCGGAGGCGGAAGCCATAAAAGCGCCCCCCGCCGCCCCTGTGACATCCCCCACCCCGGCAGCCGCCCCCTGGGAAACCCCTGAAGAAATCCCCTGGCGCATCTGCGGCGAGGCCTTTTCCACCTACATCCTGGTGGAGTCCGGCAGCGACCTGCTCCTTATCGACAAGCACGCCGCCCACGAGCGCCTCCACTTCGACCGGATGAAGGAGGAGGGCTACAGACCCATGGCCCAGAGCCTCTTAGAGCCCCTGATCCTCACCCTTCCCCCGGAGGAGGCCGCCGCCATCCTGGCCGAAGAGGCCCTGTTTTCGGAGTTCGGCTTCGACCTCTCCGATTTTGGCGGCGACGCCATTTTAATCCGGGAGATCCCCTTCGACATCGCCCCGGGGGAGACGGAAGGGGTCCTGGGGGAGCTGGCCCAGTCCCTTTTGACCCGGGGAAAGCCCGACCCCGCCGCCGCACGAGACAGCCTGCTCCACACCATGGCCTGCAAGGCGGCCATCAAAGGCGGGCAGAAAAACGCCCCGGAGGAGCTCCTGCCCGTTGCCCAGGCCGTCCTGTCCGGCCAGGTGAAGTACTGTCCCCACGGACGTCCTGTTGCCGTCACCCTCACAAGGGCCCAGTTAGAGCGGCAGTTTGGCCGGGCTTAGGAGGTGGCGGGGATGGATAAACCCTTGGTGGCTGTCTGCGGCCCCACCGCCTCGGGCAAGACGAAAATGGGCATCCTCCTGGCAAAGCACCTAGATGGAGAAGTGGTCTCCGTAGACTCCATGCAGGTCTACCGGGGCATGGATATCGGCACGGCAAAGCCCACCATGGAAGAACGGGAGGGCATCGTCCACCACATGCTGGATGTAGCAGACCCTGGAGAGAACTACAGCGTGGCCCGCTACGTGGAGGAGGCCACCGCCTGCATAGAGGACATACTGCAAAGGGGCAAGGTGCCCATTTTAGTGGGCGGCACCGGGCTCTACCTGGAGGCTCTCCTTCGTGGCCAGCCCTTTGCCGACTATAAGCCCCAAGGCGGCCTGAGAGACGCCCTTCGGGAAGAGGCCAAAACCTTGGGCCTTCCCGCCCTCTGGCAGCGGCTGGCGCAAATCGACCCCCAGGCCGCCGGGCGCATCCACCCCAATGACGAAAAGCGCATCCTCCGGGCCCTGGAGGTCTTTGGGGAAACCGGCGAGACCATCACCCGCCACAACGAAAAAACCCGGGAAACCCCGCCCCGGTTTGCGGCTGCTATCCTGGGCCTCTCTTTTCAAGACAGGGACCATCTAAAGGCCCGCATCGACCTCCGCGTCGACGAGATGATGGCCCAGGGCTTATTAGAGGAGGTAAAAGGCCTCCTAAATCGCGGCATCTCTCCCAACTGCACCGCCATGCAGGCCATAGGCTATAAGGAACTGGCAAGCTGCGTACAATCCGGCGCGCCCTTATCCCAGGGCGTTCAGGAGGTAAAGCTGCGGTCCCGGCAATATGCCAAGCGGCAGCTCAGCTGGTTTCGGCGAGATCCCCGGATACATTGGCTCCTTTGGGAAAAGACACCAAATTTTTCCAACGCCTTACAGGATTCGATTTCTTTCCTCCATGACAAAGGGTTAGGATAGTGTCATAAAGGAAAGAAAAGGAGTGCATGTATCATGCTAGGCAAAAAATCAGGACTTCAAGACCTTCTTCTCATGGGAATGCGCCGCAGTAAGGTGGGGGTCACCCTCTTCCTCATGAACGGCTTTCAGCTGCGGGGGCAGATCCAGAGCTACGATTCTTACGTGGTGCTTCTGGTCCAGGGCGATGGCAAGCAGCACATGGTGTATAAACACGCCATCTCCACCATCGTGCCGGAAAAACCCGTGAGCTTAGAGGAATATAGCACAGAAGAAACAGACTAGCCCCGGCGCGGCCTTTGTCACCGCCCGGGACGTGTGCAAAGGACGTTATTATGAAGCATGACGTATTGGTAACTCGGCTGGTGTTCATCCTCATCTTTGTGGTGGTGATCGCCTACATCGCCCTCTCCGGGCTGAAAACCCTCTTTAATCCCTACAAGTTCATTACAGTATACAGCGACGTGGTGGAAAAAAGCATCGCCATAGACGGCTGGCTCTTCCGGGAGGAGGAGACTCTGGACCCCGCCCTGGGCCTTGTGAGCTACCGCCTGGACGAGGGGGGCAAGGCAGCCAAGGGCGAGGTGGTGGCCGTGATGTACACCAGCCAGGACGCCCTCTCCCGCCAGCAAAAGGTGCGGGAGCTCAGCGAGAAAATCGCCCAGCTGGACTATGCCAGAGGGGACGTGGCCTCCTCAGGTAAAAACCTGGAATCTCAAATCTCCGCGTCCCTGGCCGATCTCCAGCGGGCGGCCTCCCGGGGAGATTTTAGCAACCTCTGGCAGCAGGGGGACGAGTATAAGCGCCTGGTTCTGCGCCGGGAGTATTTAACCTCGCCCCAGGCGGAGGAGGCCATGGGCCTTGCCTCCCTCAGCTTTGCCCAGGAGCTCGCGTCTCTGCAAAGCGCCTCGGGCCAGGACGCGGTGAAGATTTTAGCGCCGGCGGCAGGGGTGTTTTCCTCCACGGCAGACGGCTACGAGGGAATCTTCCTCCCCGAAGAGCTCGATGGCATCACCGTGCCGGAATTTAAAGAGCTGGTGCAGGAGGCGCCCCTGGGCACTCAAAACGCCGCAGGCAAGGTGGCAACCGACAGCGTTTGGCACTTGGCTATGGTGGTGGAGGAGGAGCAGCTGACCCTCTTCCGGCAGTATAGCCAGGTTTCTGTGCGCCTTTCCGCCCTGGCCGAGGCCGTGCCCATGTACGTGGAGGAGATAGGCTACGCCGCAGAGGGCGAGGCCCTGGTGATTCTGGATTCCCGGAAAAACCTTTCGGAAACCATCGCCCTGCGGCACCAGTCCGGAACGGTGATTTTCCAGAGCGACGAGGGGATACGCATCCCCAAAAAGGCCCTGCGGGTAGACGAGAAGGAGGGGACGGGGGTTTACACCGTCACCGGCTATCAGGCGGAGTTTAAGCCCGTTAAAGTGGTAGCCGAGGACAAGGACTACTACATCGTAACCCCCAGCCCCAAGGACACCAAGGACAAGCGGGTTCTGCGCACCGGGGACGATGTCATCATCACCGCCGCAGACCTTTACCAAGGAAAGGTGGTCAGGTGATATGACAGAGAAAGAGAAGGGCATAGAATCCAGCGTCAAGGCCGTGCTGCGCCAGGTGGAGGAAGCCGCCAAGGCCGCAGGCCGCCACCCCCGGGAGGTGACCCTGGTGGCCGCCACCAAAACCCGCGACGCCGCCACCATAAGGGCCGCCATCAAAGCCGGGGTCACGGTTTGCGGGGAAAACCGCGTCCAGGAAATGCAGAAGAATCTGGAGGAAAATGCCTATGAAGGGGCCCAGCTCCACTTCATAGGCCACCTGCAAACCAACAAGGTAAAGCAGGTGGTGGGGGTGGCCTCCCTCATCCATTCGGTAGACTCGGAAAGGCTTTTAGATGAGATCCAGCGCACGGCCCAAAAGCTGGGCATCATCCAGGATATCCTCTTGGAAGTGAACATAGGCAGAGAGGAGAATAAGGGGGGCGTTTTGCCCGAGGAACTCCCAAAATTGGCAGATTATGCTGCCCGCTGCCCCCATGTGCGCCTGCGGGGACTCATGTGCATCCCCCCCGCCGCCGCCGAAGATGATGCTCTGCAAGGTTTTTTTGCCCAAACCCATCAGCTTTTTGTTGACACCAGAAACAAAATGGTGGATAATAACTCTAATATAGACTGCCTTTCTATGGGCATGAGCGGGGACTTTGCCCTTGCCATCAAGGAAGGAGCCACCATGGTACGAGTGGGAACAGCCCTTTTCGGACCCCGGCTCCCTTACGTGGCGGGATAACGGCCCCTCTTCCCATTGGCGTAGATATACAACAGATTTAGAGGGGGACACACCATGGGATTTATTGACGAGCTGAAGAAGCTGGCCCACCCATATGAGGACGAGCTGGAAGACGACTACGATGATTACATCGACGAGCCTGACATTCCCGAACCGCCCAGAAGGGAAAAGGCCCGCGACCTTTCCTACAACGATTTAGACCGCCGCAGCAACAAGGTGGTAAACATCCACACCACCACCCAGCTGCAGGTGGTGCTGGTAAAGCCCGAGCGCTTCGACAACGCCTCGGAGATCGCCGACCACCTGCGTTATAAGCGCACCGTGGTACTAAACCTGGAATCCACCAACAAGGAGATCGCCAGAAGACTACTAGACTTCCTTTCCGGCGTGGCCTACGCCAACGAGGGGCAGATCAAAAAGGTGGCGCTATCCACCTTTATCATCACCCCCTACAACGTAGACATCCAGGGGGACCTGCTGGACGAGCTGGAGAATAACGGGTTATTCTTTTAAAAAAGCGCCCAGGGGGCGAAGCAGGCAATAAGGCAGACCGCAGAGGATGAACGGGAAAAGTCGCAGACTTTTACTGGGCAGCCTTGGAGGGCAGACTTATTGACCTTGGCGCAGTCCCCCGGAGCGTGACGGGAACGAAGCACAACCTAAAGAAATAAACGCAAGATGGAGTGAACAAATATGATGACACCTCAGGAAGCTGAATCTCATGTCTTTTCAAAAGCCTCTTTCGGCGGCGGATACAATATGGCTCAGGTGGACGCCTTTTTGGACACTCTGATCCGCGACTACTCCGAAGCCCATAAAGAAAACGCCGCCTTAAAATCTAAGATGAAGGTCTTGGTGGACAAGGTAGAGGAATACCGCGCCACGGAAGACGCTATGCGCCGTACCCTGCTGTCTGCCCAGAAAATGGCCGACTCCATGGTGAAGGAGGCGGAAACCCAGCGTGCCGCCGCCCTGGCCGCAGCCGACGGGGATATGAAAACCCGCATGGACGAGATCCAAAGAGAGCTCGAAAATGAGGAGCTGCGCCTTGCCGCCGCCAAAAATTCCACCAACGCCTATGTGCAAAAGCTGAAGGATCTCTACACCCACGAATTAGAGTACATCGGCCGCCTCTCCGAGCTCACCGCCGCCCAGCCCGACCCCGTCCGGGAGATCGAGGAGAAGGTGATGGAAATTCTGGAAGGCCCCCAGGAAACCGCCGCAGCCCCCGAAGAGGAGGCGCCCATTGAGGAAGCGCCTGCCGAAGAAGAAGCCCCTGCCGAGGCCGAAACCACGGAAGCCGCCCCCGAGGAAACGGAAAAGGGCGACTTTGACGACGATGCCGACACCATGGTCTTCGATAAATTAGAGTTTGGGAAGGACTACTCCTTTGACTGATGGGCACGGACAAAGCCCCAACCCACAAACCCCATAAGCCCTAAAAGGCACACAAGCGGAACCTGGCCGGCCCTTCCGGTTCAGGTTCCGCATTTTGAAAGAGAAAGGGCAGCGCCGCCCGTCCCCCACTGGGCGGCACGCCTGAAATGTTCCGGGCAAAAGGCCCTGAAGGAGAGATGAAACATGGCCCAAGACTATAACGCCACCGTACACCTGCCAAAAACCGACTTCCCCATGCGGGCGGGCCTGCCCCAAAGAGAGCCGGGTATGCTGCAAGAATTCGAGGATAAGGGGCTCTACCAGCGCCTCATGCGCAAAAACCAGGGTAAGCCCAAGTTCATCCTCCACGACGGCCCCCCCTACGCCAACGGGGACATTCACATCGGCACCTCCCTGAACAAGATCGTCAAAGACATCATCGTCCGCTACAAGAACATGACGGGCCACTACGCCCCCTACGTCCCCGGCTGGGACACCCACGGCCTCCCGGTGGAATCCGCCATCATGAAGAACAAGAAGATCAAGTTCCACGAGCTGTCCGTCACGGAATTCCGGGACGCCTGTAAGGACTACGCCCTGTCGTATCTCGACCGTCAGCGCAGCCAGTTTAAGCGCCTGGGGGTCATCGGCGACTGGGAAAACCCCTATATCACCCTCCTGCCCGAGTTCGAGGCAGCCCAGGTCCGGGTCTTCGGGGCCATGGCGGAAAAGGGCTATATCTACAAGGGCTTAAAGCCCGTCTACTGGTGCTATACCGACGAGACCGCCCTGGCCGAGGCCGAGGTGGAATACCAGGACGACCCCTGCGCCACCCTTTATGTCAAGTTCGCCGTGAAGGACGATAAGGGGAAGCTCTCGGCCTTTGGCGACGTTTCCAAGATGCATTTCGTCATCTGGACCACCACCGCCTGGACCCTCCCCGGCAACAGGGCCATCTCCTTAAACCCCGACTTAGACTACGTCCTCATGGAGGCGGAAAACGGCGAGATCTATATCGTGGCCGAGGGCCTTTGGAAGTCCGTGGCCAAAGCCGCGAAGCTGGAGAACGTGAAAATCCTCACCACCCAAAAGGGCCTCTTCTTCGAGCTGATGACCGCCAACCACCCCTTCAACCCCAGGGAATCCGTGGTCCTCTGCGGCGACCATGTGACCCTGGACGCCGGCACAGGCTGCGTCCACACGGCACCGGGCTTCGGCGCGGACGATTTCGCCATCTGCCGCCGCTATGACGAAGAGGGCCACACCAACATCGGCACCCCCGTCCCTGTGAATAATAGAGGCGTTTTGACCGACGAGGTCTTCAACGGCACCCACATCACCAAGTCCGACGCGGCCATCATCCCCGTTCTGGAGGAAAAAGGCGCGCTACTCTGCCGGGAAGATATCGTCCACGCCTATCCCCACTGCTGGCGCTGCAAGAACCCCATCATCTTTAGAGCCACGGAGCAGTGGTTCTGTTCCGTGGACGCCATCAAGGAAACCGCCGTGGAGGCCTGCGAAAAGATCCAGTGGAAGCCCGACTGGGGCAAGGAGCGCATGACAGCCATGATCTCCGAGCGCTCCGACTGGTGCATCTCCCGCCAGAGAAAGTGGGGCGTACCCATTCCCATCTTCTTCTGTGGCGGCTGCGGAGAGCACATTGTCACCCCCGAGACCATAGACCACGTGGCCAAGCTCTTCGCCGCCCATTCCTCTAACATCTGGTTCGAGAAGTCCGCCGACGAATTGGTCCCCAAGGGTTTTGGCTGCCCCAAATGCGGCCACAAGGAGTTTACCAAGGAGACGGACATCATGGACGTTTGGTTCGACTCCGGCTCCACCCACCAGGCCGTCTGCGCCGCACGCCCCGAGCTTTCCTACCCCGCCGACCTCTATTTAGAAGGCGGCGACCAGTATAGAGGCTGGTTCCAGTCCTCCATGCTCACCTCCATCGCCGCCCATGGCATCGCCCCCTATAAGCAGATCGTTACCCACGGCTGGACGGTGGACGGGGAGGGGAGAGCCATGCATAAGTCTTTAGGTAACGCCGTGGCTCCCGAAGAGATCATTAAGGACTACGGCGCCGACGTGCTGCGCCTCTGGGTCTCCTCCGGGGACTTTACCCAGGACGTGCGCATCTCCAAGGACATCATGAAGCAGCTGTCCCAGGCTTACCTGAAAATCCGCAACACCGCCCGGTATATGCTGGGGAATTTAGAAGGCTTCGACCCCGATAGCCTGACGCCTGTAAGCGCCATGCTGGATTTAGACCGCTACGCCCTGCACACCTTTAACAACCTGGTGAAATCCCTCCACGAGAGCTATGGAAGCTACGATTTCCACACGGTCTACCGGGCTGTGTACAACTACTGCGTGGTAGATCTTTCCAACTTCTACTTCGATATCATCAAGGACAGGCTCTACTGCGACGATGCCGCCAACCGCGCCTCGGCCCAAACGGCCCTCTATCTCATTCTGGACGGCCTCACCCGTATGTTAACCCCCATCCTGGCCTTCACCAGCGAGGAGATTTGGGCCAACATGCCCCACGCCAAGGAGGCGGACCCCGAGAGCGTCCTCCTGAGCGACATGCCCCAGTTTAGACCCGAGTTGGCCCTTTCCGAAGGCGAAGTGGCCCGCTGGGAGTGGCTGGTGACTCTGCGGGATGCCGTGAACAAGGCCCTGGAGGAAAACCGCAGCCAGGGCGGCGTGAAGAAAAACCAGGACGCGGAGATTCTCATCACCCTGGAGGACAAGGCCGACATTGCCGCCTTGGAGGGCATAGACCTTGCCACCCTCTTCATCGTCTCTAAGGTGACGGTGAACCAGGGCCCCGAGGACAAGGACACTCCCCTGGACGCGAAAATCACCGTTTCCGAGTCCCAGGCCCCCAAGTGCCCCCGCTGCTGGAACCACAATGAGGCCATCCAGGGCGAGGGTCTCTGCCCCCGCTGCCACAGTGTCTTGGCAAAATTCGTCTAAACAATAGCTTCATGGGGGCGGGCGGTTTCGTCCGTCCCCTTCCATGAAGGCGCGCCGAAAGGAGGAAGACCCCCTGAAAAAACCTTGGTTTTACCTGGCCCTGGCGGCCATCCTGGTGGTGATAGACCAGTGGGTGAAGAGCTGGATTGTGGCAAATTTTGCCCTCTATGAGACCCGCCCCTTCCTCCCGGGCTTGTTAGAGCTGACCCGCATCCATAACACCGGCGGGGCCTGGTCCATCTTCAACCAGCACACCTGGGTCTTGGCCATCATCTCCGGCTTGGTGTCCCTGGTGCTGGTGTACCTCATCATAAAGCCCCCCTTCCCCCAGCCCGGCGGCAGGCTGGCCCTGGCCATGGTCTTAGGGGGCGCGGTGGGAAATCTCATCGACAGGGTGCGCTTAGGCTACGTGGTGGACATGTTCCACTTTCTCTTTGTGAATTTCCCCGTCTTTAACGTGGCGGACATCGGCGTCTCTCTGGGCGGCGTGGCCCTTTGCATCTACGTGGCCTTCTTCTGGGGGAAGGAGGGGAAACCGTGACCCTGACCCTCACAGCCGACAGGGAAGGGGAGAGAGCCGATCTCTTCCTCTCCCGCCAACTAGAAAAGCTCACCCGCTCCGCCGCCCAGCGCCTTTTGGAAGAGGGTTTGGTGGAGAGAGCCGGAAAGGCACTGAAGAAAAACGATAAGCTGAAAGCGGGAGACAGCCTCACCGTTACCCTCCCCCAACCGGAGCCCATGGACGCCCTGCCCGAGGATATCCCCCTGGATATCGCCTATGAGGACGACCATGTCATCGTTATCAACAAGCCAGTGGGCCTGGTGGTCCACCCCGCCCCGGGCCATGCCAGGGGGACTATGGTCAACGCCCTTTTGCACCACTGCGGGGATAGCTTATCGGGGATAGGCGGGCAACTGCGCCCCGGCATCGTCCACCGCATCGACAGAGATACCTCAGGCCTCATCATCGCCGCCAAAAACGATGAGGCCCACCTGAGCCTCTCCCGCCAATTGGAAGACCACAGCCTCTATCGGGAATACGAGGCCCTGGTGGAGGGCAATCTCCGGGAGGAGGAGGGGGTCATAGACGCCCCCATAGGCCGCCACCCCAGAGAGCGCAAGCAAATGGCCATAGACAGGCAGAACGGCCGCCGGGCCGTGACCCACTGGAAGGTGTTGGCCCGCTACCCCGGCTGCACCCATGTAAGCTGCCGCCTGGAAACGGGCCGCACCCATCAAATTAGAGTCCACTTTCAAAGCATAGGCCACCCGGTGTTGGGGGACCCAGTCTACGGGCGAAAAGGGCCCATAAAGGGCCTCATGGGCCAATGCCTCCACGCCAAGAGCCTGGGCTTTGTGCACCCCGCCACAGGGGAGGAGGTAAGCCTTTCCTGCCCCCTGCCGGACTACTTTACCCAGCTCCTGCGAAAACTGACCGCCCAGGCGGAGAAGAGAGGTTAGATCATGTACGAACTCATTTGGGTAGGAGAAAACACCTATTACATCGACGGCCCCTTAAACCTAGGCGTTTACTGCCTGGGGGACGGCCTCGTCTGCCTCATCGACAGCGGCAGCGACAAGGACGCCGCGAAAAAAATCCTCGCCATCATAGAGGGCCAGGGCTGGACCCTGGACAGCATTCTGGTGACCCACTCCCACGCCGACCACATGGGGGGCTGCCACTATCTTCAGGCCAAGACCGACTGCCGGATCTTAGGCCCCGGCCTGGATCGGTGCGTTATGGAGCACCCCGTCTTAGAGCCCGCCCTCCTCTTCGGCGGCTACCCGCCCAAGGCTTTGCGCAATAAGTTCCTCATGGCCAAAAGCTGCCGGGCCGAGGAGCTCTCCCCCGAGGCCCTGGGTGAAAACCTCAAGCTGCTGAATCTGGACGGCCACAGCTTCTCCATGGCGGGGATAGGCACGGAAGACGGGGTCTGGTTCCTCGCCGACAGCGTCCTCTCCGAAGAGCTTTTGGAAAAGCACCAGGTCCCCTTCCTCTTCGACGTGGAGGCCTATCTAAGAAGCCTGGACCTCATCTGCACCTTAGAGGGGATGCTCTTCATCCCCGCCCACGCCGCCCCCACAGACGATATCGTCCCCCTGGTGACGGCCAACAGAGCCTGGATTATGGAGCTGTTGTCCCTCATCAAAGACTTCACCTGGAAGGGCATCCCCTTCGAGACCCTACTCAAGCAGTTTTTCGACCATAAGGGCATGACCATGGACTTTTCCAACTACGCCCTGGTGGGCAGCACCCTGCGCTCCTGCCTTTCTTATCTGGCGGACAAGGGCGAGGTGGAGACCTACTTTCAGGAAAACCGCCTGATGTGGCGCACGGTGGACGAGAAAAAAGTCCGCTTTTAGAGACCAAGAGAAACAGGAGAAAAAACGCATTGGGTAAATTTCAAGGGGTGCTCCTCGCCACAGATTACGATGAGACCCTATACGGCACGCAGGTGGGCATATCAAGAGAAAATCGGGCAGCCATGGAGTATTTCATCTCCCAGGGCGGCCTATTCACCGTGTCCACAGGCCGCTCCTTGCGCAACTTCTCCATTCAGATGGAAAAGGAGTCCCTCCCCCTTAACGCCCCCGCCATCCTCTCCAACGGGGCCAATATCTACGACTACCGCGCCGGCAGGCTCCTGTTAGAGCAGCTGACAGACAAGGCGGTGATTGCCCACATGGCCCAGGTGGCAAGGGTTTTTCCGGACTTAGGCTTCGAGGCCTACTGCCGGGAGGAGGTTTACATCCACAACCCCAACAGCGTCACCCGACGGCATCTGGAGCGGGCGGGCCTTCGGGGCATAGAAACCCCCATCCTAAACATGCCCGCCCCCTGGACCAAGGCCATTTTGCAGCAGGAGGACCACGGCCTCTTGTTAAACATCCAGGCATATATCCAAAAAACCTGGCCCCAGGCCTATGAGGTGATCTTCTCCAACGAGGTGTTGCTGGAGCTGACCCGTAAGGGGACGGACAAGGGCAGCGCCGTCCTCTGGCTGGCAGGGCATCTGGGGGTAGAACGAAGCCACCTCTACTGCGCGGGCAACGGGCAAAACGACCTGCCTATGCTGAAGGTGGCGGCAGAGGGCTTTGCCCCTTCCAACTGTTGCCCGGAGCTGGAAGGGCAGGGGGTCACCATGCTGCCCTCCTGCGGGGAACACTGCATCGCCGCCCTCATCGACATCTTGGACAGACGCTATTAGAGTAAAAAGGGGAGGAGAAGGACTTTTGTCCCTCTCCTCCGTTTTTATTTCACAGCTTCCTTCACCCAAAGGGCCATGCGCCGCACCCGTTCGTTGTCATCCTCCAGGGCCTTTTCAATGGCGGGGGCATACTCCTCTTTGTAGCAATTCTTCATGGCGTTTAGGGCGTTGAGCTTAAACTTCCACAGCCGATCGGGCCGTATGTACCAAAACCGGGGCTGTATCTTCTCCCCCAGCTCCTCCTCGCTCATCCGCAAAATGGAAAGGGGATTCAAAAGGGGCGAAGCCTCGGATAGACCGGGGAATTCCTCCCGTCCCTCCCATTTGCCTTTGTTAAAAGGACAGGCGTCCTGACAGAGATCGCAGCCGTAAAGCCACTGGCCCATGTTGGCCGCGTGGGGGGAAGTGTCCAAATCGTTCCCGTCCCAGGAAGTAAGGCAGGAAATGCAGGAGGCCCGGCTCATGGTGTAAGGGGCCGAGAGGGACTTGGTGGCGCAGGCGTCCTGGCAGCGGGTGCAGTTTTCCGGGCAGGGCTTGTGACCTGCGTTCACCTTATAAACCAAGGGCTGGTCAATGAGAAAAGCCTCCAGGGAGACCCAGGAGCCCCGGGGCCCGTAGAAAAAGTTATTGCGCCGGACAATGCCCAGCCCCGCCATATGGGCCGCCCAGCGATAAGCGGTGATGCCGAACTTGCGCTCCGTGGCAGTTTGAAGGCCCAGCTCCTGTAAAAGGCCCTCAAAGCGCAGGCTCTCCCGGTTGGAGGCGCTTTCAGGGTCGTTTCGGCCGTCGAAGAGGTAATACTTGGCCACCTGGCCTTCTACACCCTCGGGGATACGATATTTGCCATAATACCGGGTGCAGATGACGATGGCCTTGGCCCAGGGAAAGCGCGACTCGGGCGCGGCAAAGGCGCGAAAGCCGCCGTAGGCCTTTTCGTTTTCCGGGGTGCGCCGGATGCGCTCCTCCAAAACCGCTCCATAGCCCTGCATATCGGAAAGGGGAATGATGCCGCAGCTCTCATAGCCGCAGGAGAGGGCGAGATCGACGATGGTTTGGGCTAAGCTTAATGTTGTGTGTTCCGCCATGAAAAACCCTCCGTTTTGAAAAAAAGGCCGCTGCACCAAAGATGATCTGGTTGCAGCGGCCTTACAATGTCGCGTAAAATTACTTGCCGTAGGTATAGAAGCCTTCGCCGTTCTTCTGGCCCAGCTTGCCGGCACGGACCATCTTGCGCAGCAGGGGAGCGGGACGGTACTTGTCGTCGCCGGTCTCGAAGTGGTAGGTCTCCATGATGGCCAGGATGGTGTCCAGTCCGATGAGGTCGCAGAGAGCCAGGGGGCCCATGGGATGGTTGGCGCCCAGCTTCATGCCGGTGTCGATGTCTTCCTTGGTGGCAAGGCCTTCGGACAGAACGAAGATGGCCTCGTTAATCATGGGAACTAAGATGCGGTTCACCACGAAGCCGGGGCCCTCACCCACCTTGATGGGGGTCTTGCCCACCTCGGCGATGAGCTGGTAGCAGTCTTCATACACGTCGTCGGCGGTGTTCAGGCCGCGCACCACTTCCACCAGCTTCATGACAGTGGCGGGGTTGAAGAAGTGGATGCCCACCATGCGCTGGGAGCGCTTGGTGGCGGCGCCGATGGCGGTGATGGAGTAGGAAGAGGTGTTGGAGGCGAAAATGGTGGAGGGCTGGCAGATCTCGTCCAGCTCGCCGAAGAGCTTTCTCTTAATGTCCAGGTTTTCCACGGCAGCCTCGATGATGAGGTCGCAGTCGGCCGCGTCGGCGATGTTGGCGGTGAAGCCGATGTGGGAGACGATGGCGTCCATCTCCTCCTGGGTCTTCTTGCCCTTTTCCACCAGCTTGGAAAGGCCGGAAACCAGGCGATCCTTAGAAATCTTCAGGATGTCGTCGTTGAGGTCGCGCACCAAAACGGTCTTGCCGGCGCCGGCCATCACCTGGGCAATGCCAAGGCCCATAATGCCGCCGCCCAGCACCATAATTTTGTTAATCATCGAAGTATCCTCCCTAAATAAAAATCAAAATAGTACCAATAAAAGTAAAAGCAGTGTGGGGTCAAAAAAACTTGCCATCATCATAGCGAGAGCCCCTTTCTATTTGCAACGCTTCCCTGTCACGCTCCGGCCCCTCCTTGGCTGGATAATTTGCCCTGCCGCATCAAGCCAACCAGAAAAAATTCTTTTTTCCTGGGTTGCCTCGCTGCTCTGGTCAAATTTCCAGCCACCGGGGCCTGCGCGCTTCCCTGTCACGCTCCGAGGGACTGCGCGACGGCCAATAAGTCTGCCCTCCGCGGCTAATCAGAAAAAGTCTGCGACTTTCTCGGATTACCCTCTGCGGACTGCCTTATTGGCGGCTCCGCCCTCTGCGCGCTTCTAGCGGTTCTTAAACCCGTCTAATTTTCTCTTCTCCACAAAGGCCCACATGGCGTCCTTCTGGTCTTCGGTGTCGAAGCAGATGGCGAAGGTAAGGGCCTCGTAGGTGGCGGCGGTGTCCATGTCGCACTGGATGCCCCGGCGCACAGCCTGCTTGGAGGAGCGCACAGCCAATTGTGCCTGCTTGGCGATGGTCTCGGCGATCTCCATGGTCTTGTTCATCAGCTCCTCGGCGGGCACCACCTGGTTCACGATGCCAATCTCCTTGGCATACTGAGCGTCGATGGTCTTGCCGGTGAGGATCAGCTCCAGGGCCACCCCTGTGCCCACCAGACGTGCCAGACGCTGGGTGCCACCAAAGCCGGGGATGATGCCCAGGCCCACCTCGGGCTGGCCGAACTTAGCCTTGTCGCTGGCGATGCGGATATCGCAGGAGAGGGCCAATTCGCAGCCGCCGCCCAGGGCGAAGCCGTTCACCGCGGCGATGCAGGGCTTTTCCATGTTTTCAATGCGCAAAAAGACCCGGTTGCCCATGTCGGCCAGAGCCTTACCCTGGGCCACGTTCATGGTGGTCATTTCGCTGATATCGGCGCCCGCCACAAAGGCACGGCCTGCGCCAGTGATGACGATGACGTAGATGTCCTCGTTCTTCTCCACCTCGTCGATGGCGTGGATAAAATCGGCAAACATTGCGCTGGAAAGGGCGTTGAGGGCCTCAGGACGGTTCATGGTAACGATGCCGACGTGTCCCACTTGGGTAACTTCAACAAAAGCCATGGTTCTGCCTCCTATATTTTCAGTCTATCGCCGACGTCTGGGCGTCAGCTTTGAATCATCACTCAATAGTATACTGCAAATTTTACCATTAAACAAGAAAAACTATTTGATATTATAAACAAAATATCTTGATATCAAGAGGGTTTTTCTAAGGCAAGACCCCACAAGGCAAAGGGCGGCAGGGCCTAAGGACTCGTCAAAAAACCCAGGCGAAGAGCCTTTGCAAAAAGTCCGCCAGAGGCAGGTAACCCAGGGGCAGGAAAATTGCAGGAAGCATATTCCCCACTTTCAATTTTTTCTCAGAGAGGCCCAGCATGTTAAAGCCTATGCCTATGATAATCATGCCACCCACGGCGCTCATTTCCGTCACCAAAGAGGGGCTTAAATAGGCGGCCACCAGCCCGGCCAGGAGGGTGAGACCACCCTGGTAAATCAAAATAGGCAGGGCGGAAAAGGCCACCCCTATCCCCATGGCAGCGGCAAAGGTGATGGCCGTCACCCCGTCGATGACGCTTTTGGAGATGAGAATGGAGTAATTGTGGTTAATCCCCGCCTCGATGGAGCCCATCACCGCCATGGCCCCCACGCAGAAGAGGACGGAGGCGGTAACAAAACCCTCGGTAAAGCGGGACTCACCGGCCCCCTCCTTCTCCACCCGGCTTTTGAGAAAGTTACCAAAGCTGTCCAGCCTGTCCTCTATGCGAAGGGCCTCGCCCATAAGGCAGCCCATCACCATGCAAACGATAACGCAGAGGGTGTTCTTCGTCCCCAGGGCGGCGGAAAAGCCTATGCCCAACACGCAAAGGGCCAGGCCCTGGGTGACAATGGCGGTAAAGCGCTGGCTGATGCGGCTTTTTAGTAGGATGCCCAAAAGGCTCCCCAGTATAATCAGGCCGCAGTTGATGAAGGTTGCAATCATAAGGGAGGCACCTCGCCTTTCTCATTTGTCTGATCTTTTATGATACCTTCTCCCAGTCCCTTTGTCAATGCGGCCCTGATTAAGGCGGATTTTCTGCACATTCCCCCTGAGCGCATGTTTCCCCCCACCCACCCATATAGTGAAGGGAAAGGGGGGCGAAACAGTGACAAAGCTCCGTTCACCGGCTCTGCGTGGCATCATCCTACTCACCGCCACGGGGATTGTTTCCCAGGGGGTGGGCTTTTTTTACCGCATCCTCCTGTCCCATCTGGTGGGGGCCGAGGTTTTGGGCCTTTACCAGCTCATCATGCCCGTGTACTCCGTGCTGTTGTCCCTCACCTCTGTGGGGCTCACAGCCTCGGTGTCCTACCTCTCCGCCCGCCTCCAGGCTGTGGGGAACGAAAAAGCCGTCTGGCAGCTGCGAAACACGGCCCTGCGCCTCTTTTTCGCCCTGGCTGCCCTGCCCTGCGGCCTCTTGCTGGCCTTTTCCGACGGGGCCTCGGTCTATTTATTGGGGGACGCCCGGACCCAATTGGGCCTGCTCCTCTTAGTCCCCTGCCTGCTCCTCACCGGGGTAGAAAACCTGCAAAAGCACTACTTCTACGGCACAGGGGTGGTGCGGCCCGCTGCGGTTACAGAGCTCATCGAGCAGTTTTTGCGCACGGGCTTCGTCCTGGGCCTTTTGGTGTTGTTCCTCCCCACCAGCCCGGAAAAGATGGTGGGCCTCATCCTCCTGGGGATGATAGGCTGCGAGGTTTACTCCGCCGCCACCCAAAGCATCCTCTTCCGGCGGCACATGGGGCCCCGCGGACGTCTCTCCGGCCCCGGCATCCCCCAAAAGGAGCTGCGCAGCCGCATGGCCGCCATCGCCGCCCCGGTGGGCTTTACGGCCCTTCTAGGCAACCTCATCGGCTCGGCCAACGCCGTGGTGGTGCCAAGGCTCTTGGTCCAAAGCGGCATGGAGCGCAGCGAGGCCATGGAGCACTTTGGGGTGATGTTCGGCATGACCCTGCCCATGCTCTTCTTGCCCACGGCCTTTTTGGGGGCCCTGAACCTGGTGCTGGCCCCCAAGCTGGCGGAGTCCCAAGCCCTGGGGAGAAGGGAAGAGGTGCGCAGGCGGATACGAAGAGCCATCGCGGCGGCCAACCTGATCCTCATCCCCCTCCTGGCCCTTTTGGCTGTTCTGGGCCCCGGGCTGGGAACGGCCCTCTACAAAGACCCCCGGGCCGGGGACCACATGGCCCTTCTGGCCCTGGGGGTCCTCTTCGCCTGCTGGCAGACCATCCTGGCCCACTGCCTCTCGGGCCTGGACTACCAGTCTTCGGCGGCAAAGATCGCCCTGTTTACCGACGCCATTCAGCTAGGGATCACCTGCCTCACCGTGGGGAACCCCAAGATAGGCCTTTTGGGCTTTGTCTGGGGCTATCTGCTCACCTCGGCCCTGGGTGCCTATTTGAGTTTTCGCAAGCTGGCCCAGAAGACGGGCCTGCGCCTGGCGGTGTTCGATTGGTTCGTGGCCCCCATCTTAGCCTCTACCCTCACCGCCGCCTGCGCCCGGCTGCTGTATTTTAAGCTCTTGGGCGACGGGCTCTCCGTGCTCATCTCCGGCGGCTGCGCCCTCCTTTTGGGCCTGCTGCTGTATCTGGTGACCCTCCAGGCCCAGGGGGTATCTCTTCGGTGGATTCTAGAGGGAGAGCCCTTGAAATCCCCTTAAAAAAGAGGTAAACTGAAAAAAAGGGGGTGCGGCCTGTGGAGCACGAGGACTATATGAACCTGGCCTTGGACTTAGCCCGGGAGGCAGGAGAGGCGGGGGACGTGCCCGTGGGCTGCGTCATCGTCCGGGATGGCCAGATCATAGGAAGGGGCCGCAACCGCCGGGAAGAGGATAAAAACGCCCTGGCCCACGCGGAGCTGGAGGCCATCCGGGAGGCCTGCGAAACCCTGGGCTCCTGGCGTCTGCCCAATTGCCGGCTTTACGTTACCTTAGAGCCCTGCCCCATGTGCGCCGGGGGCATCATCAGCGCTCGCATTCCCGAGGTGTTCTACGGGGCCAAGGATTCTGGCATCGGGGCCTGCGGGTCGGTTTTGAATCTCTTTGAGGAGGGCTTTCGCCACAGGCCCAAGCTGCGGGGCGGGATCTTCCAGGAGCCCTGCACGGAAATCCTTTCCAATTTTTTTCAAAAACTGCGAAAAAATAGTGAAAATCCGGAAGATTTAAAGCTTTTGTAACATCTGTACTCTTTTTTCGTAATATCTCTTTGGTAAGATACAGTTGCAAGAGATCAAAAGCTTCTTTTCATTTTTAACCTTCAGAGAAAAGGAATCGGGAAACCGGTTCCTTTTTTCGTTTTGAAGCGCGTAGGGGGCGGAGCAGGTCAATCTGGCGGCCCGCAGAGGTGGAGCATGAAAAGTTGCAAACTTTTTATGCCCCGCCGCGGAGGGCCGTCAAATTGACCGTCGCGGAGTCCTCCGGAGCGTGACATTGAAGCGCGTAGGCCCCGGTGCCCGGAAATTTCACCAGAGCGGCACGGTAAACCAAGAAAAACAAGGTTTTTCTGTTTGGCGTGACGCGGCAGGTTAAATTGTCCGGGCAAGGAGGGGCCGGAGCGTGACATTGAAGCGCAGCCCCGCCTCGGAGGGCGGACTTATTGACCGTCGCGGAGGCGAGGGATGCGTGATCGGGAAGCGCCCGGGAGGATGCCACAGACAAACCACCCCGCCCTTTGGGCACCCCTCCACAGAGGGGAATGGGACGTAGAAGGAGAGAACCTTTCACCGCCCACCACCCAAATTCCCCTCCGTGGAGGGGTGGCAGGTCGTGACGGGGTGGTTTCTCCGCAAGGAAGCACATCATCCCCCACCCCCAAAACCCCTACTATGGACATCCCAAAGGTTTTATGCTAAAATAGACCAGTTATAAGATTATTCTTTCCATAAGGATTTGAAGCCATTGAAAGCGGACATCTTCGGCGTACAATTTGATAACCTCACCCTCCCCGAAGCCGTGGAAAAAGGGGCGGGGATCCTCCGGGAAGAGGGCTTTCACTACGTGGTCACCCCCAACCCGGAGATCGTGACCACAGCCCGGCAGAGGGAGGACTACCGCCGCATCCTAAACGGGGCGTCCTTAGTCCTTCCCGACGGCATAGGCATCGTCTACGCCGGAAAGATACTCCAAAAGCCCTTTAAGGCCAGAGTACCGGGGATAGACTTCGCCGCGGGCCTTCTAAAAGTCCTGGCCCAAACCGGGACAAGGCTCTACCTCTTAGGGGCCAAGCCCGGGGTGGCGGAATTAGCCGCCCAAAAGCTGCGGGAGACCTACCCAGGCCTTCAAATCTGCGGCACGGGAGACGGGTATTTTCAAGACAATGAGGCTGTGATAGCGGCCCTAAGGGAAGCCCGGGCCCAGGTGGTCTTCGTCTGTCTGGGAGCCCCCCGGCAGGAGGAGTGGATGGCCGCCTGGGGGGAGCAGTCCGGTGCGACCCTGATGGTAGGCCTGGGGGGCGCCTTAGACGTGTTTTCCGGCCAGGTGCAAAGAGCGCCGGAGGGCTGGCAAAAGCTGGGTCTGGAGTGGCTCTACCGCCTGACCAAGGAGCCAAAGCGCATAGGCCGCATGGCAAAGCTGCCCCTGTTTTTGGTCTCCGCCCTGGGGGCACGCTTGAGAGGAAGGTTTTGATGGAGGGGAAAAAGGGTACACTCATCGTATTCGAGGGCACCGACGGCTCCGGCAAATCCACCCAGTTCGGGCGGCTTTGCCAAAGGCTGGAGGAGGAGGGCCGCGCCTTTTCCCGGCTGGTATTCCCTCAGTATCAGGAGGAGTCCTCCGCTCTGTTGCGCATGTATCTGCGGGGGGAGTTCGGCAACTCGCCCGGCGATGTAAATGCCTACGCCGCCTCGGCCTTTTACGCCGTAGACCGCTACGCCTCTTACAAAAAAACCTGGGAAGTTCCCTATCAAGAAGGTGCCCTCTTCCTGGCTGACCGCTATACCACCTCCAACGCCGTCCATCAGGGGGGAAAGCTCTCTCCGGAGGACAGAGCCGCCTACACCCGCTGGCTCTTTGAATTTGAATATGAAAAAATGGGCCTGCCCGCCCCGGACCTGGTCCTTTATTTAGACCTGCCCCGGGAAAAAGCCGCCGCCCTCCTGCGCAAACGCCAGGAGGAGGCGGGGAGCGCCGGCGATATTCACGAGGCAGACGAGGCCTACCTGGCCCAATGCCGGGAGGCGGCCCTCTCCTGCGCCCGGGACTACGGCTGGCGGGTAATCTCCTGCCTGGACGAAGGCGGCAATCTGCGCACCGTGGAGGACATCCACAAAGAGGTTTGGCAGGCCCTTCGTTCCTATTTGGGGTGAGATCATGGAAAAAAACGAAATGCTATCCGAGAAAAAAGCCCTGCGGGAGCAGCTGCGCCGGGCCATGTCAGCCCTGACCCCTGCGGAGCGAGAGACATCGGACGAAAAACTCTTCGCCCGCTTTCTCGCCCTGCCCCAGGTGGAGGCGGCCGAAACCATCCTTCTCTTCTACGGGCTCTGGGGCGAGCCGGACACCAAGGCCCTCCTAGCCCCACTCCTGGCCCGGGGAAAGCGGGTGCTTTTACCCTGCTGCCGCCCCGGCTACCGCTTAGAGGCCAGGCAGGTCAGTGAGGATACGGCCCTGGTCCCCGGCGTTTGGAACATCCCCGAGCCGCCGGAAGACGCGCCCCTTTTGGAAAAGGATGAGATAGACCTGATTTTAGTCCCCAACCTCTGCTGCGACCGATTCGGGATACGCCTGGGCCAGGGGGGCGGCTATTACGACCGCTACCTGGAACATTTTGGAGGCCTTACCGTCTCACTGTGTCGCGGGGCGTTTTTGCAGCCGTCCCTACCCCGAGAGGCCCACGATGTGCCCATACAGGTGGTGCTGACGGAGGAGGAAACCCTTGTCCCATAAAAGCGCAGCAAAGACGGGGGCTACCCCCCCGCCTTTACCGGAATTAATTTTGATGGTAGGTACCTTAGGTACTGTGGATTAGCAGCCGCAACCGCAGCCGTTGCCACACTCGTTGTTGCAGCCACAGGAGTTATTGGTGCCGCAGCCGCAGCCGAAGAGGATCACGATGAGGATCACGATGATCCAGAGGCTGTTGCCTCCAAAGAAGTTGTTACAACCCATTTACTTTCTCACCTCGTTTCAGCTTATTCTATGTGCTAAGCGGGCCGATGGTGATTCATTTTGCAAAAGAAATAGGAGGTCACTATGGATCAGGAACGCAGAGTGGCTAAAAAGCAGCCCGCAGAGCCCCCCCGCCGGGGCCGGGGGCCCGCCGGGTCCGCGGGGGGGGGGCGGGCGGGGGGGCGGGGGGGGGCGCCGCGGGGGGGG
>JAVBLH010000016.1:0-89547 GCA_031553635.1 Evtepia sp.
CAGGCAACCCCAGGGTATGGGGCCGCGCTGTGGACATCGGCGCTTATGAATTGCCCTATGACCAGCCCCTCTACGTTTCAGTAGAAGGCGGCGCAAATGGGAAGGACGGAAAAAGCTGGGACACCGCCTTTTCCGCCAAGCGTCTGCAATATGCCATCGACCTGGCGTCTGCCTGGTCTGCAGCCAATGGCAACCAGCCAGCCCAAGTGTACATTGCAGAGGGGACTTATGTGCCTACTACGAATCCCAACAATGCATCAGGAACAAGCGCTGTCCCCGCCCGTCTCGTCCACTTCTCCCTCCGTAACGGCGTTACAGTCATCGGGGGCTTTGCAGGGACAGAAACGGGCAGCACCCCCAGAGGCGGCGCGACCATCCTCTCGGGGGATGTTGGCGCGCCAAATGTTAACACCGACAACGCCTACCATGTGTTTTATCATCCCGATGGCACCGGCATCAACGCCACCGCCGTCCTCCAAAACGTCACCATCTCCGGGGGGAATGCTTCTAACCTCGACGGCGGCGGGATGTACAATTCCTCCAGTAGCCCCACCATCACTAACTGCACCTTTACGGGCAATTCGGCCACCTCCTTCGGCGGCGGGATGTACAATTCCTCCAGTAGCCCCACCATCACCAACTGCACCTTTACGGGCAATTCGGCCAACAACGCCGGCGGCGGGATGTGCAATAACTCCAGCAGCCCCACCGTCTCCAACTGTGCCTTTACGGGCAATTCGGCCACCTACTACGGCGGCGGGATGTTGAACGGCAGCAGCAGCTCCACCATCACCAACTGCACCTTTACGGGCAATTCGGCCAACGACAACGGCGGCGGGATGAGCTGCGGCGGCGGGATGTATATCGCCGGCAGCAGCACCACCACCATCACCAACTGCACCTTTACGGGCAATTCGGCCAACAACGACGGCGGCGGGATGTATATCTCCGGCAGCAGCCCCAACATCACCAACTGCACCTTTACGGGCAATTCGGCCGTTTACTACGGCGGCGGGATGTACATTTTCTCCAGCAGCCCCACCATCAGCCACACGATCATCAGCGGGAATACGCGTGGTGATGTGTATAATAGTAGTGGCAGCCCCACCTACGCCTACTCCATCCTGGGGACGGACTTTGTAACAGGGACTACCGGCACTACCCCCACCAACAAAACTACCGCCGAAATCGTCAGCTCAGACGGCACGCCCCCCCTGGGCTCCCCGGCTATCGACGGTGGCGACCCCACACCGGGCGATGACCCCGGTTGGCAGGCAGCCTGGACGGCCCTCAAAAACGCAGGCCTAGTCAGAGGTGTCACTGTAACCCTCTCCCAGCTGAAAGACCTGGCAGGCAACCCCAGGGCATCCGGCTCCGCCGTGGACATCGGCGCTTATGAATACCAGCCCCCCGCGCCCCCCAGGGACAGAGGCGGCGGTTCTGCCCCCGTGGCCCCAGTGGTGCATCTGGACACTTCCGGGGTCTTGGGCGACTTAACGGTTAACCCCGACGGCACCGTGGAAAGACCTGCCGACCCGCTGCGGGCGGGTTATGCCTTCACCGGCTGGTACCTGGATAGAGAGCTGACAAAGCCCTTCGACTTCGGGACGAAAATCACCGAAGAGATCACCCTTTTCCCCGGCTGGGTACCCCTGGCCGCCTTCCCCGGCTTTACCGACACAGCGGGCCACTGGGCCCAGGGCGTCATCGACAACATGGCGGCAAAAGGCATCCTCCATGGCTATGAGGACGGCAGTTTCCGGCCCGATCGGCCCATCACCCGGGCAGAGTTTTTGACCATCCTCATGGGCAGCCTAAAGCCCGAGCCCACAGGCCTCTGGATGGTAAGCCAGTTTGCCGACGTGCCCCAGGGGGCCTACTACTGGGACAATCTGCTCAAAGCCAAGGCCATGGGCATCGTCACGGGGGACGAGGCGGGTCACTTTAACCCCAACCAGGAGATCTCCCGTCAGGACATGTTCGTGATGGTCTACCGGGCCTTAGAGGTCTTGGGAAAGCTGCCGGAATTCTTCACCATGGAGTATATCCAATATAGCGATTCAGCGGACATTTCTCCCTACGCCAACCAGGCCATCCAGAACCTGTCTAAGCTGGATCTAATCCACGGCGATGGGGGCGCGGTGAAGCCCTTAGCGCATGCCACCCGGGCCGAGGCGGCCCAGTTCTTCTGGAATCTTTTGGATTATTTAGGCTAGTTCTCCTGGTTTTCACCGCAAAACACTAAAAAAGGCGGCTCCTCCACGGGTTTGGGAGGGACCGCCTTTTTGCGCCTTTTGGGCTTCGCTATATGGGGCTGACCGGCTAGGCCTCCTGGACGGCAGGGGCCAGGTAATGGTAAAGCCGCATCATGGTGACCACGCTCTGCTCTCTGGTGTAGGGGCCCTGGGGGTCGAAGAAGCCGCCGCCCACGCCGTTCATAATGTCCGCTCCCTGAACCTGGCCCACGGCGTCATAGGCCCAGGAGGAGATTTTGCCATTGTCCGCGAAGGTGGGGGGCGTTTTGGGCAGATCGCTGCCTGTGGCTGCGGCCAGCCTGGCCAGCATGGTTGCCGCCTGCTCCCTGGTGAGCTTTGTCTCGGGGCTGAAGAAATTATCCCCCATGCCGTTGACCACCCCGATGAAGGCCGCCTTTTCCACGTTCACATCAGTGGTGTCCTGGAAGGTGAGGCGTCCGGTAATCTCCTCCCCCTTCACCAGCTCGTAGAGGGGCACAGCCAGGGCGCAGAATTCGGCTCTGGTGATGGCGTCTTGGAGCCTGTTTTGGAGGTCGATGGGGACGATGTGGCGGCCCTTGGCCTGGGTCACCCCATCCCGAGCCCAGGGTGACGGCGTGCGGCCCTCTTCCTGGCTTGGCGCTTCTACCATACCCACAGTAATATCCAGCAGGGCGTATATGCCGTGGTATTGGGCGTACACATTGCCAAGGCCCTTTTCCTTCGCGGTAAGGTATCCGCTCTTGGTCACCTCGGCGGTGAAGGGCATACCGAAGTGGAAGGCCGCGTCCACCTGATACTCACCCAGATAGGCGGCAAACTGCTGGGACTCTCCCACCAGGAACCGCTGGGTTTCCGGGCGTATCTCCAGGTAGTAAACGCCGTATACCGCCTCACCCTGGGCCGTGGCGCCGGTTTCGGGATCGGTGTACCGGGCGGTCAGGGTGATCTCCCCTTCCTTCCCACCCTTGGTATAGGTGTAGAGATGATTGGCGGGGGCCACCACCTGGGCCCAGGCGATTTGATTGTCCGAGGAGGCAAACTTGGCCTTCACCTCTTTGCCGTCTAAGGTGGCAGTCAGCTTCACTTCCTCCCCCTTAGCCAAAAGGCCACCGTAGGGATGGATGGTCAGCACCCCCTGCTTCACGGTAAAGGTGGTGGTGGCCTGAAAGCCCTGGTAGTCCGCCTGTATGCTCACCGTGCCCTCCCCGGTGGTTTTCATCAGGCCGCCGGAGCCGACGGTGGCCACCTTGCTGTCCTGAGAGCTCCAGGTGGGGGCGACGGGTTTTCCGTCCAGGGTGGCCGTTAGGTTCAGGGTCTCACCCAGACCGATGAGGCCGCCCCGGGGCTGGATCAGCAGGCTGCCCTGCTGGACGGTAATGGTGGCGGTGCCCTTGGCCTCACCCAGCTGGGCCGTTACGGTAACCGTGCCCGCCTGGAGCCCTGTCACCAGACCGGAGGCGTCCACCTTGGCAATGCCGCCGCCGGAAACCGTCCAGGCGGGGGTGACCTCCTTCCCGTCCTGATAGGCCTTGAGGGCCAGGGTTTTTCCCGCGTATATGGTGCCTGTGCCCGGCGTAACTGTAAGGCCTCCTGCCTTTACAGTGAACGTGGCGCTTTGCTTTAGGCCCCCGTATTCCGCAGTTACGCTTACCTGGCCCGGGGCTATGCCTTTAAGCTTGCCGTTTTGGTCCAGGGTGGCGATTTTTCCGTCCGAGGGCGTGATACTCCACCGGGCGGGAACCGCCAGACCCAGGGAGATGGCCTGCAGGCGCAGCTCTTCTCCCACGGCTAAGTCGCCGCCATCGGGGGTGATGGCGAGGCTGGCGTTGATGATGGTAAAGGCCTCGGTATCCACGGCGCCCAGATACGACGCCCGCACGGTAACCTCTCCCGAAGCCAGACCGGTGAGCTTGCCGCCCGAATCAATGGTGGCAAGGCTCTCGGGACTCACGGACCACTGGGGCGTCACGGGCTTCCCCTCGTAGGTGGCCGTGAGGGTGAGGGACGTGCCCTTTTGGAGGAAGTAGTCCGTTCTGGGGGTGATTTGCAAGCTGCCCTTGGTGACGGTGACCGTAGCGCTGTCCGTTAAATCCGCATACTGCCCCGTGATGGTGACGGTGCCCGCTGCCTTGGCTGTCAGGAGACCGTTTTCGTCTATGGAGGCGATGGCGGGGTTGGAGCTCTTCCACAGGGAGCCGGAAACGGGCTTCCCGTCTATGGCTCCCTTCATTTCCAGGGTGCTCCCCAGGGCCACCGTTCCGTTTTTGGGCGTCACCTCGTAGCTTGTGGGAATCTGGGTCTCAATGAGGTAGCAAAACTGGGTGTAGTCCTCATTGCCGCTGCCGTAGGCCCTGGCCTCCGCCACGATGTAGTAGTCGCCACGAGGCAGGGTGAGGGTCTCCTTCGCTGTCAAGGTCTTATCGTCGGTGAGGATCTCCTTTACCGGAGTGTTGTCCGCCTTATTGTAAATAGTGTAGGTGAAATACTTCTTCCCTGTGGCCGTCGTGGGGTGCTGGCCCTTGAAGGAGGTGGTGATTTTAAACTCCACCTTACCCTCTGCCGGGGTGCTGAAATACACCTTGGAAAGGCTTTCTCCCGAGAGGGGCGAGGCGCGCCATTTCTCGGTGCGGCAGCCGGCGAAGGACTTACCCAGGGTGAGCACATTGGCGCCCCCCTCCAGAGTATCCACAGGAACGATGACAACCATGGTGTCCATCTTTAGGGTTTTATGCCGCTCCACCATGGTCATAAAGGAATAGCTGCCCTTTTTCAGGTAGAAGGGCGTGGGCACGCCGTTGGTGTCTCCGGAAATGGCGTAGAGCTGGTGAGACAGGGGCTCCATCCGCTGGCCCGCCCCATCGTAAAGGGTCAGGTCTAAAACGGATTCGTCGTTGAGCCTTACGTCCCAGGGTTTAAAATTCCTGGCGTGTATGTAGACGAAGGAATCCTGGGGCACCTCGAAGGGCGCAATGTCGGAAAACTGGGTGAGCACATAGCCGGTGGAGGGCGTGTTATTGGGGAGCATTTCCTTCTCCGCAGAGCGCCAATACGCCTCGTTGTATGCCCGATCCGACGGGAATTCCTGGGCCAGCACGGTGACCAAGGGGAAAAAGCTCCCAAGCAGGCATAGGGCCAAAAAGAGCGACAGTATCCTTTTCATAAGTTTTCCTCCTCCTCATTTTCAGTGATGCTTTCTATCATTGTATCAGATCATCCTGAAAAAGGAAACGATTCTCTGCTTTTTGGGTATTTTCCCTATTGTAAAAAAAGAGAGGACGCCGACCTTGGCATCCCCTCATTTTCAGTTTCCATTGCCGCCGGGAAGGGGTTTTCTTACCCCTTCCCGCCGATTTTTTTCCAGATGTCTTGATTCAGCTTATCCCGCCAGTTTTCCGTATAGGTCTCGGCGGCCCGCAGAAGTTCGTCGCAAAAGGCGGCCACGTCCCGCCCTGTGATCTCCAGCACCTGCTTGCCCTCTGCCGCCCCGGCCTCAAAGAGGTCCAGGAGGTCGTAATGGAGGCGCATCATGTCGTAGCCGGCCCCTGCCGCGAACATCCACATATGGCCCTGAATTTTTTTGAACACGTATTGATAGTCCCGGGGCAGGGCCTCCACCCGCTTCATGTGTTCCCGGTACTCCCGCTTGCCCTCGATGATTTTCTTCGGGTTCAAGTAATTATTGAAAAAATCAGACATGATCTTCTGCCTCCTTGAGTAGATTGATTTTCCCGTTGAGAAAGTCCCATTTTTCCCAAAAGCGGTCCAGCTCCCTGCGGCCAGCCTCGTTAAGCCTGTAGAACTTTCGGGGCGGCCCTAATTCCGAGGGCTTTCTTTCGATCTCCACCAGGCAATTTTTCTCCAGACGCAGCAGGATGGTGTACACCGTTCCCTCCACCACGTCGCCAAAGCCCAGGGCATTGAGCCTGCGGGTGATCTCATAGCCATAAGTTTGCCCCCGGCTGATGATTTCCATAACGCAGCCCTCTAAAACGCCTTTGAGCATTTCCGTTAGGTTTTCCAAAGCTGTTACCTCCATATCAGTTTTGCTATTCTGTACTACTGATTACCGCTATATTGTAACGCAGAGTAGTCTGGCTGTCAAGGGGCTGACACCATATTTTTTTGTCAACTTTCACCAGGGCGGACTATGGAGGGCTGTCTTTCTGGGTGGCGCAAAAAACGGAGTGTTCCCACGGCATCAGATGCCATAAGAACACTCCGTAAGTGTGTGCGTTTAAGAGGCGAAGGGCATCGCCTTTTCGGAAACGGCTTTTTCACACATCAGCTTACCATTTGGTTTCGGCCGTTTTGCTTCGCCTGATATAGGTGCAGGTCCGCCACTTCCAAAAACTTTGAAAAAGAAATGCCCTTTTGATAAGCGCTAATCCCACAACTGATGGTGACATCGATATTGTCGCGCCACTGAATTTTTTTCAGATTTCTGTAGACGACATCCATTTTGGCTTTCGCAGGGGCAATGGCGTCGTTTTTAAAGATAATTAAAAACTCTTCGCCGCCATACCGCCCAAAAATCTCGTCACCGCTCAGACTGTCAGCAATGCACCGAGAAAGCTTGATGAGCACCTCATCGCCATAGTTGTGCCCATAGGTATCGTTTATCCTTTTGAAAAAGTCGATATCGATGATGCAAATGGACAGTTCCGCGCCGCTGTCATAGGAATTGCGCATTTCCTCGTCCAGGCAGGAAGTGAGGAATCTGCGGTTGTAGACGCCGGTCAGCGCATCTGTTATGGAGCTGATTTCAAGCTGCCGTACCAGCTTTTCAGACTCCCGTTTGGATTTTTCATAGTCACCAAGGACTTGATAGGCAAGATAGACAGTGACTGAGTAGCTCAAAAACATCCCCAGAGAAAGATCTATGTAGTGGGCCTCCCGATTGGGATAGGGGTTTGTAATCTCAGGGAAATACAATTCCAGCACAGTGAACGCCGTGAACATAAAAATCACAACAACTAAAATAGTGGTTCTGAACTTGCCTTTAAACGCAATGACAACAAATATACCAATCAGAACAACAAAAGGCATGGTGGAGCCGGTGGCGCCGTTGGTAGAAAACCAGAGAGAGGGGAACAGCACAAAGATCGCGTACATAATCACGATGACAGAGGGCGTTTCCCACTTACGGGTCTTAGAAAAATATACGATGCAAATACAGTCAATGATAATATTGATCGCCGGGATAAACAGAGTCACAATGTTTAATTGCAGCGAAATATTGCCGACCAAGCCAATAGTCGACATGAAAATCCCGGCAAAAGCTACAAGGAGAAAGGTCTTTTCTTCCAACGATTTATTTTTGCCAAAGTACTTTTCAGTTAATGAATTCCACAACTGCATCACTTTCATATAACTTGTATCGGCGCTCTTTATCAATTATTAATAGCAATGAGCAATAATAATGCATATGACTATTTTAAAGACGGCACCATGCATCACACTTTGGTTCATTAGAATATTCCATGAGCAACTCTATTCTCACGGAAAGAAAAAAGGCGTCGCTGTCAGCGACGCCCCGGCACAGATTTCGCCGCAATAGTATTTGGTCATAAAAAATCGGAGTGTTCCCACGGCATCAGATGCCATAAGAACACTCCGACTGGTGCGAGTGATGGGACTTGAACCCATACGCCATAGGACACACGCCCCTCAAACGTGCCTGTCTACCAATTCCAGCACACTCGCATGCAACATTTCGTCGCCAGGTTATTATACCTAGCCGGGCCGCATTTGTCAACAACTTTTTAACGGCATTTTGCGGAAACCTGCGGCGCGGAAGAACCCCTTCCCACGCCGCAGGCCCCGATCGTCTTAATGCAGGGTTGCCGGATAGTCGCCTCTCTGATGCAAAGCCCGCAAGGCCTGGGAGACCACGGGCTTGTCCTCCTGATAGGTGACGCCGAACCAGACCGCATCGGTGGAGAGCACCTTCACCGCCAGCCGCCCTTCTCCAATCAGTTTGTCAACAAGGGCAGGCAGGAGGCATTCGGCCTTTTGCTCCTCTGGGGAAAGACCCCGGAGAAAGGCGTGGAAATAGGCCTCCAGCTCCCCGAAAATCCAGGGGCTAAAGCCCCAAAAATTCATGGAGACCAGGGTGTCCGGCGAGAGGGGGATCTCCTCTTCCGGGTTTTCCGCGTCAAAAATCCGCCCGTCGGGATACTTTTTGATCTGATAGGTCTCCTTTAAGGTCCGCAGATACTCTCCCTCCTGGATGCAAACCCCGCGGGTCACCGTGCCATGGTCGCTGACGGTGTTGCGCAGCCGGTAGCCCACCATGACACCCTGGCCTTCCTCCGCCATGGTTTCCAGGGCCTCCAACACGGTTTCGTAGGCGTGGAGACCGTAAAAATCGTCGGCATTAATGAGGGCGAAGGGCTCGGACACCACATCCTTGGCGCAGAGGGCGGCGTGGACGGTGCCAAAGGGCTTGACGCGCCCCTCGGGTACCCGGTAAAAATCAGGAACGCTGCTAAACTCCTGGAATACGTAGCAAACCTCCACAAAGCTGCCGTCCTTGGTCTGCATTTGAGAAAGCCTGTCGCCACAGAGGGCCTTGACCGTGTCCAGCATATGGGGCTTTAGGATGAACACCACCTTGGTAAAGCCGGCCTTTACCGCATCGTAAACGGAATACTCCATGATGGCCTCGCCGCCGGGGCCTATGCCATCCACCTGCTTTTCTCCGCCGTAGCGGGAGCCCAGGCCCGCCGCCATGATTACCAGGGCTGCTTTCATGGATCGCCCTCCATTCTCTATAATCGGCCTCAATAAAAAGGGCCTCTACCTTTTATTATACATGATTTTCCTTTCCTTTTCTATCCCGGTTTTGCACTTTTTTCTGCTGTACCCTTTTCCTGGGGCCTTTTTTGTGCTATGATGTCTTTTGGCAAACCCATCTTCGGAAAGGAGGGTTCCCATGAACGACCTAAGGCTTACCTGGCATGGTCACTCCTGCTTTCACCTGACTTGTGACAATTACCACCTGGTCCTAGACCCTTACGACGACTTCTATGTCCCGGGCCTGGGTGCTTTATCCCTCTCCGCCCATGAGGTGCTCTCCTCCCACGGGCATAAGGACCACGGCGCAGATTGGGTGGTCTCCCCCCTGCCCCCTGGCCCCTCTCCCTTTCAGGTCACCAAGATCCCCAGCTTTCACGACCCGGAGGGCGGCAGCCTGCGAGGCACTAACACCATACACCTCATAGAGTGTAAAGGAATTCGCCTTGCACACCTTGGCGACCTGGGCGAGGCTTTATCCCCGGCCCAAGGAGCCCTCCTACAGGGCCTGGACGCCCTGATGATCCCCGTTGGCGGTTTCTACACCATAGGCCCCGGCGAGGCGGCGGAGATCGTGGCCCAGGTAAAGCCCCGGCTGGTTTTCCCCATGCACTACCGCAGCGAGGCCTTTGGCTTTCCGCCCCTGGCCCTCCTGGATGAGTTTTTGGCCCTCACAGGCGGTGGGGTCTTCTATCCCGGAAACAGCCGCATGATTACCCCCGATGCCCCGCCGGAGATTTGCGTCCTCTCTTACCTCGGCTGAATCACACTGACCCATCTGGAGGCTTTATGGGAAAGATTCAATTCAACGCCCCTGTGATCTTAGGCTTTGCCCTCCTCTCCGCCGCCGCCCTGTTTTTGGGCCAGCTTACCGACGGGATCACTACCGTAAAGCTTTTTTCCGTTTACCGTTCCTCCCCTCTCGACCCCTTTACCTACCTGCGGCTTTTCGGCCACGTTTTGGGCCATCAAAATTTTTCCCACTATGCCGGAAATATGCTGATGATTCTGATTTTGGGGCCTATGGTGGAGGAGAAATACGGCAGCCGCACCACCCTCTTTCTCATCGCCTTTACCGCCCTGACCACGGGGCTCATTCACTGCCTCGTCTCCCCCCACGCCTCCCTTTTGGGCGCCAGTGGCGTGGTGTTTATGCTGATCTTTCTGGCCTCTCTTTCCGGGATGCGGAAGAATCATATTCCCCTCACCCTGATCTTGGTGGGGATCATCTACTTCGGACAAGAAATTTACAGCGGGCTGTTTACCCCCGACCACATCTCCCAGCTGACCCACATCGTGGGTGGCTGCTGCGGCGTGGTGCTGGGATTACTCCTGCGAAAAAAATAATCTAATTCTGGAGGAACTTATGAAAAGGAAAGCCCTGACTCTTGCGGCGCTGGTGCTCTTTTTGACCTTCGCCCTCTCGGCCTGTGTGCCCAACAAGCCCCCACCGCCCCCGCCGGAATCCATGCCGGAAACCTTGGTGATTCCCGTGGCCTTCTACACTTGCGACACCTCCACCGACCGGTCTGAGACCCCCACCCAGGGCCGCGAGCGCCCCAACACCCTTATCTACACCGCCGACTGGGATGTGAAGGCCGGAACCCTCAACCTCCAGGCAGAGCCCCTCCTCACCGTAAGCGACGAGAACTACGGCAACGTGCTCCTCTCCTGGGAAGAGGACGGCAGCTATGTGATTGCAGACAGCGGCAGCATCACAGGCAAGCTGGCCTCCGCCACCTTCCAGACCTATTCGCCCCTGGAGGGTGAACAGGCCTATTTCGGCGAGGGTTACGCCTTCACCCTTTCCAACGCTGACGAGCCAAGCTGTGTTTTGACCGCAGACGGCACGGAAATCGACCTGGAAACCCTTTACAACACCATTCCCATGCCCGACGGCAGCGAAGTGAAGTTTGGGGACTGCACAATCATTGCCAGCCAGCTGGTTGATACTGCCCTTACCCTTTATTTCCGTTATGTCAGCCCCACGGATGAAACCGCCTGCTATCTCATCTCCCTCACCCTTACACCCGAAAACGGGGGCATCACCCACTTTATGTCCGCCCCCGTCCCTGTCCCCGCTGAGTACGCCAAGGGCTTCACCGCCTACTCCGATTACGGACAGGCCCTTCTCATGGGCGAAAAGCTCTACTTCTCCGGCGGCGACACCATCGCCTGCTATAACACCGCAGACGGCAGCTTTGCCGACTTTACCACCCTCACCAACCAGCTGGACAAAGAAGTGATGGCCAAGCTTCAGCGCATGACCCGAGAGGACGGCAGCAAGGTGCCTGTCCAGGTGATGGGCAGCTATGGCGACGTGCTCCTGTGCCACATGTCCTTAGAGTCCGCAGACCCGGAAAAGCCCTCCACCCATCAGTTCTACTTCGCCCTGCGGGAGGACAGCCTTTTGGGCCTCATGCGCATCAGCGAGAGCCCCGAGATCATCTACTGCGACCTGCAGAGCTACGCCCTGCGCCTCATCGGCTCCTATCACTTCGGCTCCCTGCCCCTGCGGGAAGAGCCTGTGAAGATGCATACCGTCAACGCAGCGGGCTAATCTAGCCTTTCCAAACAGAATCGGCGCGCACCCGAAAAAAGGTGCGCGCCGTTTTTTTGTCTCCGGGGATTATAATCCGGCCTTTTTTGCCAGGGTGTCCAAAAGGCCTTCCACTTCTACCGCCAGGGTAGACAGCGCCCCCTCTTCGAAGGGAGAGCGCAGGCCCGCTCCCCTCAGCAGGCTGTCAAAGGTCTCCTCCCCGCCCTTGGATAAAAGGGCCACATAACGCTTGTAAGCATCGTCATAGTCTCTGCGTGAGGCCATGAGAAGCTGCATGGCGGCGGTTTGGGCCAGGCAGTAGTCGATATAGTAGAAGGGGGTCTCGTAAATATGCATCTGATACTGCCAGCGGGTGCCCTCCTCCAGATAGGGCACGCCCTCCAGGGAGAGGAAGGGGCGAAACCGGGCTTCTAAATCACGCCAGAGGGCTTTTCGCTCCCCGGGCGTCAGGTCGGGCTTTTCGTAGACCTGGCGCTGGAATTCGTCCACGATTGTCCCGTAGGGAAGGAAGGAGATGGAATCCATCAGGTGCATGAACTGATATTTCACCGCTTCGTCTCCAAAGAACTTTTCCATATAGGGCCAGGCGAAAAACTCCATGCTCATGGAGTGGGTCTCCGCCGTTTCCATGCCCCCCACCCCCAGCTCCATGACAAAGGGATTGTCGGCGGTGCGATAGGCGGCAAAGGCGTGGCCCGCCTCGTGGGTCATCACGTCCACGTCCCCCGAGGTCCCGTTGAAATTGGCCAGGATGAAGGGCTGCTTGTAATCGGCAAATTCCGTACAGTAGCCGCCGCCCCACTTGTTCTTCCGGGATTCTAAGTCGAAGGCCTCGGTGTCCATCATAAAGTCGAAAAAGGCTTTGGTGTCCTCCCCCATGTCATGGTACATGGCTCGGGCGGCCGCCAGGATCTCCTCCTTGCCGCCCCGGGGCTTGGGGTCGCCCCCGGGAATGATAATGTCGTTGTCGTAGAGCCTCAGCTCAGTTAGCCCTAAGCGGCGGGCATTCTCCAGACGAAGGCGGGCCACCACGGGGACAATGTCTTTTTCCACGTTGTCCCGGAAGGCGATGATCTCCCGTCTGCCGTAGCCCAGACGGCCCATGCGGTAGTCCCCCAGCTCCACGAAGTTTTCATAGCCCATCTTTTGCGCCATGCGGTGGCGTATCTTCACCAGCCGGTCGAAGAGGTCGTCCAGGGTCTCACTGTGGGCCTTTAGGGTGCTGCCCAAAACCTCGTAGGCTTCCTTTCTGGTCTCCCTGTCCTCTGATTTGGCGTATTTCATCAGGAGGGGGCGGGGCAGCATTTCACCCCGGAAGGGAAACTCCATTCCCGCCATCAGCTGGGCGTATTGGCTGGTGACCTTGTTTTCCTCTATCATGTCCTCGATGATCTCGGGGGAGATGGCTTTTGTCTCCACCTCGAAGGCCCGGAATACCAGGGGGATGATCTCGCCGCTCTCCTCCAGGGTTTTTCTGTGGGGGGAGGCCAGCATGGCCTTGGCATAGTCCAGGAGCAGACCCTGGACCCGGGGGCCCATCTCGTCGTAGTAATCCTTTTCCGCCAGGTAGAATTCGTCCACGGTATTCAGCGTGTAGCGCATGTAGGAGAGGGCTGCGGCGGTTTGGTAGCGCTTTAAGAGGGTCACATAGCGGTTTCGAGCGGCCAGAAGGGCTGCGGGGTCCGGGGCCGCCTCCACCGCCAGGATGATGCCCTTTGCCTCTTGCTCAAAGGCCTCCCAGGTGAGGCGCCCATAGGGTAATTGGGATACTTTCATGGAAAAACTCCTTTATCGGTTGTCCACCCGCTCGGGGTAGAGGTCGTGCTGACTCAGCCTGCTCCAGGCCACCTGCTCCCAGGGAGTGCCTGGCCTGCCGTAATTGCAATAGGGATCGATGGAGATGCCGCCCCGGGGGGTAAATTTGCCCCAGACCTCGATATATTTTGGCTCCATCAGCCTGATTAAATCCTTCATGATGATATTCACGCAGTCCTCATGAAAATCCCCGTGGTTGCGGAAGGAGAAGAGGTAGAGCTTTAAGCTCTTGCTCTCCACCATCCGCGCCCCCGGCACGTAGGAGATATAGATGGTGGCAAAGTCCGGCTGACCCGTCATGGGGCAAAGGGAGGTAAACTCCGGGGCGTTGAATTTCACGAAGTAGTCGTTATCCGGGTGCTTGTTGGGAAAGGTCTCCAGCATCTCCGGGGCGTAGTCCATGGGATATTTTGTCCCCTGGCTCCCCAAGTGGGAAACGCCCTGTAAGTCTTTTTCACTTCTGCCGCTCATTTGGATGCCTCCTGTAACAGGGGGTCGGTGATGCCGTTTAGCCGGAAGGCCTCCTGGCGATCTAAGCAGGTGGCGCAGGCGGTGCAGGGGGTCACCTCCCCTTCGTAGCAGGACCAGGTGAGGTGGTAGGGCACCTTCAGCGCCAGGCCCCTTTTCACGATCTCCGCCTTGTTCCAGTGGAGGAAGGGGGCCTCTACCCGCAGCGCGCCTCCTGTGCCCTCACTGATAGCCCTGCCCATGGCCTCTACAAAGGCGGGGGAGCAGTCGGGATAGGCGCTGCCCGCCCTGTCGTCCTTGTGGGCGCCGTAATAGAGGGTGTCGCAGCCCTTGGAAAGGGCCAGGCTGGCGGCGGTGGAGAGGAAGAGACCATTGCGAAAGGGGACGTAGGTGGAGACCATGGCCCCCGGCGTTTCCTCTGTTTGGCTCTGGTAGCTGCCTTTGGGAATCTCCTGGGTGGAGTGGTCTAAAAGGGAGGATTTACTGTACAAAAACACGTCCTCCAGGTCTAAAAACACCTGCTCCACGCCGTAAAATCCTGCCACGGCCTGGGCTGCCTCCAGCTCTCTTTTATGACGCTGGCCATAGGAGATGGAAAGGGCTGTCACATGCTCTCTGCCATATTCCGAAACAGCCATGGCTAAGAGGGTGGTGGAATCCACCCCGCCGCTAAAAAGTACCAATGCTTTCATTTCATTCTCCCCTTTTTCTTTTTCAGCGTATCCGGGCCTGCAGAAGCCCATCGGTCAAAAATGCGCCCCGCAGGGTTTCTGTGCGGGTTTTGGCCCCCTCCTTGGCAATGCCTCTGGCGGTCATGCAGCTGTGGCAGGCCTCGATGGTCACCGCCACGTCAGGGGAGCCCGTGGCCAGGGTCATGATCTCGGCGATGTCCTGGCCCAGGCGCTCCTGCAATTGCAGACGCCTGGCCGCCATATCCGCGATTCGGGCGATTTTGGAGAGGCCTAAAATCTTACCCCGGGGCAGGTAGGCGATGGAGACCTTCATGTCGTACATCAGGGCCAGGTGGTGCTCACAGTAGCTGAAGACGGAAATGTCCCGCACCTGTACCAAATCCCTGGCGTCGGTGAGGCTATCCTCCTCGAAGGATTTGGAGAACAGCTCGGCGATCTCCCCATTGGTATAGTTCATCCCCTGAAATACTTCCTCATACATTCTCGCCACCCGCTCCGGGGTCTCCTTGATGCCGGGTCTGTCCGGGTCGTCTCCCAGGGCAATGAGGATGCCCCTGATGTGCTCCTGAATTTTTGCGGTGTTGATAGCCATTTCTATACTCCTCGCTCTTCCGGGGGCCAGATGATTTTATGCAGCTGCAGCTGTAATCTGACCTGAGTCATGTGGTATTCCTTCATATAGTCTACGATTTCCAAGGGGGTGATTTCCCCAAACACGGGGCTTAGGTACACCGGGACGCCGGGGGGCACTTCCCCGCCCGCTACCATCGCCCTGGCCCTGTCTAAATCCCGGCGGCTGCCGCAGACCAGCTTTAGGGTGTCGCCCCTGCCTAGGGCGGCCAGATTGCCGGGGTGCATACGATCTTCCATCCCCGAATGCGGCATTTTGTAGTCCATGGTGAAGCTGACCTTGGGGGCCGCCTCTTTCACAGGCCCCAGGAAGACGCTGCCGTTGGTCTCCACCTCCACCCGGAAGCTGTGGTCATGGGAGAGGGCGTGGAGCAGGCCCTCGATCTCCGGCTGCAAAAGGGGCTCTCCCCCGGTGACAGTGACGTTTTCCGCCCCCATCTCCCGTAGCCAGGCCACGATCTCCTCTAAGCTAAGGTTCTCCACGGGAAGGCCGGGCTCATTGGCCCAAGCGGTATCGCAATAAGTGCAGCGCAGGTTGCAGCCGGGAAGGCGCAGGAAGGCTGCCAGCTCCCCGGCCCTTTGCCCCTCCCCGTTGATGCTGAGAAAGCGCTCGGCGATGGGAAAGGACCTCATGGCGCACCCCCCTCATACAGGGCGCAGTTTTCCGGGGTCTCGTACACTGCCATAGAGGCCAGGGGAAAGCCCTCGGCCGCCAGGGCCTCGTAAAGAAAGCGGGCAAAATTCTCCGCCGTGGGCCGAAAGGGGAAAACTTCGATGAGAAAGCCCTCCGCCTCCAGAGCGTCCATGGTCTCCAGCCGCAGGGTGTTTTTTTCTATCAGCAGGCGGTGATCCAGGCCCTCGGCCAGGTCGCGCAGGGCCTTTTTCAAGGTTCCAAAGTCTAACAGCATACCGTCTTCCTGGCCGCCATCCTGCAAGGTTTTTCCCTTTACAGTGGCGACAATACGCCATCTGTGCCCGTGGATATTGGCGCATTTGCCCTCGTAGCCGAAGAGGAAGTGGGCCGAGTCGAAGGCGGCCTCCGCGGTTAAATAGTACATGATGATCCTTTCTCCCCGCCCATGAAAAAAAGCAGGGTCACCCCCGCTTTTCATCAAAACTCGGCGGAAGAGGCACTAAGCCTTTCCCCGCACCTAGTTTTGTTTACCGACAGGAGGGTTTCGAACTGTCCTATGAAATTCTTTTTAGGATGCCCATCGGGGGCTATTTTAAGTCACAGAGGGCCACATAGCCGTGGAGACTTTCCGCCTTTCGGATACCGTCGCGTATGGCCTCTTCCACCGCCCGGGCCGCTAAAATCCCCACGGCGTCGGGATCGGCGGCAACTTCTCCGCTGCACATGGCAAAGAGGGTGTCCCCGTCGAAGCTGGTGTGGGCGGGCCGCACCGCTCTGGCGATGCCGTTCTGCCCAATAGAGGCCAGCTTTGTGGCCTGGGCCTTGGTGAGCCTGGCGTTGGTGAGGATGCAGCCGATGACGGTGTTGCCCTCGCCCTCTGCCGCAGCCCCGGAAAACACGTCTTTTCGATTTTGATAGCGGGCGAGGAACACCTCTTCGCTGCCCACAAAGGCCTTTTGGGCAAAGTCGCGGCAGCCGGCTAAAATTTTGCCGTCCTCCACCACGTCGCCCACGCAGTTCACCGCCACCACGGCCCCCACCAAAAGGTCGCCGTAAGCGAAGGCTGCCGCGCCTATCCCGCCCTTCATGGCAGAAGGAAGGCCGTTGATCTTCCCCACCGTGGCCCCCGTTCCCCCACCGTAAGACCCGGGTTGAAAGGGCCCGCCGGCCAGAGCGTGCTCGGCAGCCTCTTGACCCATGGCGATATCGGGCCGGATATCCACGCTGCCGCATTTCAAATCAAAGAGCACGGCGGCGCAGACATTGGGCACCACCGTCACGGAAACGTTTCGCCCTATGCCCCGGGCCTCCAGGGCACGCATCACGCCCCCTGCCGCGTCCAGGCCATAGGCGCTGCCCCCGGTGAGGAGCACGCTGTGAACCACCTCCCGGTTGCAGGTGGGGTCTAGGGCGTCGGTGTCACGGGTGCCGGGAGAGCCCCCCCGGACATCTACCCCGCAAACGGCTCCTTGGGGGCAGAGGATGACGGTGCAGCCTGTGCCCGCCTGCCTGTTTTGGGCCTGTCCCAAGAGAAAGCCGGGGATATCGCCAATGTCAATGGGTCTCATAGCCAGCCTCCAGAATCTCCACCGCAGCTTTCACGATGTCCTCCACCTCCGCCAGGGCACCCCGTCCCAGGTCGCCGCAGGCTAAGAGGGCCTCTCGGGGCTCCACCACCCGGCAGCCTAAGTCCCGCAGGGTTTGCAGGTTTTTCTGGGTGATGGGGTTATCGTACATGGCGGTGTTCATGGCGGGGCATAAAAGCCGGGGCTTCTGCCAGGCCGCCAAGGAAACGGTGGTGAGCATATCGTCGGCAATGCCGTTTGCCAGCTTGCCCATGAGGTTTGCCGTGGCCGGGGCGAAAAGCACCAGGTTTGCCCCCTTGGCCAGGGAAATGTGGTGGACTTCAGGGGCTTCCACCAAGGGGAACATGTCGATATGGACCTTGTTGCCTGTGATGGTTTGGAAGGTGAGGGGGGTGATGAATTCCTGGGCGCTGCGAGTCATAATCACGTGGACGCTGTAGCCCAGCTTGGTGAGGCGGCTGGCCAGCTCGGCCGCCTTATAGGCCGCGATGCTCCCCGTGACTCCCAGGATAATGTTGCCCTTCATGTGACCACCGCCCTTTCCAGCACCGCTGCCGCGATTCCGGCGGCAATGGCTTCTTTTCCTTTATAATACCCTGCCTCTCCCTGCTTGTCCAGCAGGTAGCCGCAGTGATTTCCCTTTATAATGGTCGCCATATCATTGGCGAAGACATAGTCGCAGTGGTTGGCGGCCAGGAGGGCCATCCCCGTTTCCAACAAGGTCTCCGTAGGGACGCTGTCTAAAAGCTTAAAGCCCACAATCACTGCCCGGGGGGCAAGAGGCCGCAAAAGGGCGATGATTTTAGGCGTTTTTTCCAGGAGCAGGGCCATATCCGGGGTCTGGGAGCCCAGCTTTTTCCCCTCACCTAAGGCCGCGGCGCCCTCCAGGGCCGCCCGCATCTGGGCCAGGTCCCTCCCTGCGGCGGTTTGCGCGGCACTGGCCAGGTGAGAGACGGTGGTGACCTTTTTCACCCGGTAGTCGCTCACCGCCATGCTGTGGATAATGGCGGCGGGGGCCTCCCGGGGCAAAAGGTCAGAAACTGCTGCCTCTAAGTCGTGGGTGCCCCGGACGTATACCACCTGCGCCTTTTCCGTCTGGGGCGTTAGGCTATGGCGGGAGCAGAGGTAGAGGATTTTCGTCACCCGGGGGTCTTCGGCGAAGGCCTCTGCCAGGTGGACACCCAAGCGGCCCGTGGCATGGTTGGTGATGCTGCGGACGCTGTCGATGGGCTCCTGGGTGCCCCCGGCGGTGATGAGTATGGTCATTTCGTCTCCTTTGTAAAGAAAGCGCAAGGTGCGGGGCTTACCCCATGTGCACCAAGGCTTCTCCCACTTGGTAAATGTCCCCGGCCCCCACGGTGAGGATTAAATCGCCCGGTCTTGCCATGTCATAGAGCTCCTGGGCAAGCTTAGGCAGGCTGGAGACCACTCTGGCCCCGGGTACCGCGTCGGCCAGATCCTGGGAGGAAACCCCCATCTGGTTCTGCTCCCGGGCGGCGTAGATCTCTGCTAACAAGGTCACGTCGGGGGTCTTCAGCTCCTGGGCAAATTCTTGGAAAAAGGCCTTGGTGCGGGTGTAGGTGTGGGGCTGAAAGGCGCAGATCACCCTGTCGTAGCCTAAAGTCCCCGTCATATGCAGCAGGGCCCGGAGCT
This sequence comes from Evtepia sp., assembly GCA_031553635.1. Taxonomy (GTDB): domain Bacteria; phylum Bacillota; class Clostridia; order Oscillospirales; family Oscillospiraceae; genus Evtepia. Next base: position 19,071 of record JAVBLH010000016.1, read on the forward strand.
CGCTGGGGTGGTGGGCGTAGTCATCATAAACCTTGGCCCCCTTCACCTGGCCCTTGTACTCAAAGCGTCTGCCCGCCCCCCGGAAAGCGGCAAGGCCCTCGGCTATGGCCCGGGGCGGCAGGTTCAGAACCAGGGCGGCGGCGGCGGCGGCCAGGGCGTTTTGCACGTTATGCAGGCCCGGCACCTCCATGGCCACCCGGGTGACCACTTCGCCCTTGGATACCAGATCGAACCGGGGCATCCCATATTCCCAGGTGAGGTTTGCACAGTGCACGTCGCCCTCATGAAGGCCAAAGGTGAACAGGTTTAGGCCTTTACCCTCCAGGGCTTTCATGGTGTTTTCGTCGTCGCGGTTGGCAACCACCGTGCCGTGAGGGGGGACTCGCTGGGCAAAGGTGAGGAAGGAATTTTGCACGTCCTCCAGGTCCTTAAAAAAGTCCAGATGGTCGCTTTCGATGTTCAAAATCACTGCCACGGTGGGGAAAAAGGCATGGAAGGAATTGCAGTATTCGCAGGACTCCAGGATAATGGTCTCCCCGGAACCCACCCGGTGACCTGTGCCCAAAAGGGGCAGGGTGCCGCCTATCATCACCGTGGGGTCCACTCCCGCTGCCATAGCGATGTGGGTACACATGGAGGTGGTGGTGGTTTTGCCGTGGGTGCCGGCCACACAGAGGGCATTGCGGTAGCGGCGCATAATGACGCCCCAGGCCTCGGCCCGCTCAAACACAGGCAGGCCCAAGCGGCGGGCGGCTCTGATCTCCGGGTTATCGTCGTGAACGGCGGCGGTGCGAATCACCACCTCCGCGTTTTTCATGGCGCCTTCGTTGTGGCCTATGGTAACCTTGATCCCCAGGTCACGCAGCCGCATCACCGAGGGGCTCTCCTGGACATCGGAGCCGGTGATAATCATGCCGGCCCCGGACAGCACCTCGGCTAAGGGGCACATAGACACGCCGCCTATTCCCACCAAATGGGCGCGGCGGCCAGGCTTTAAATATTCTTGCATCATATCTGCACGCATCTGGTTTACACACCTTCTATTTCAGATTATAATATTATAATACCGCCGGGAGATGTTGGCAAGCTTTTCTCTTTTTCTCCAAATCTCGCCAGCCTCTTCTCGGCACGGGTTCTTCTTTCATTATCCGCAGCTTTGGCCCAAAGATACCGGGCTTTTGGAAATATTTTTATCCGGGAGGGGTGATTTTCATGGCAGTGCTCTTTGGTGGGCGAGGCATCGCCTCCCGCGCCCTGCTGTCTCGCGCCCTGGCCCTCACCGGCGGCCCCCTGCCCCTGCCCGAGATCACCACGAGCGACAAGGGAAAGCCCTATTTCCCCCAGCATCCCGCCCTGCACTTCAGCCTTTCCCACAGCGGGGATCTCACCCTCTGCGCCTTGGGAGACAGGCCTCTGGGGGTAGACATAGAAATCATCAAAAAGCGCAAGGCCCGGCTCCCCTATTACGCCCTCACCGGCCGGGAGTTTGTGCAGTATGAGGCCATGGGCAGCGATTGGGCCTCCTTTTACACCCTCTGGACAAAAAAAGAGGCCTGGGTGAAGTACACAGGGTTGGGCCTGGGGAAAGGTATGCGCCTGGAGATAGACGAGACGGGCCTCCACTTCGGGCATTATAAAGGACAAGACTGGGTTTCTACCTTCTGCGGGGAGGAAGCCCCCCCGGAATGTATCATCTGGCTGGATTTTTAAGGGAGGCGCTGCGCTGTGGCAAAACTGAGCCGGGATTTTTACGAGAGAGACACCTTAACCGTTTCTCGGGCGCTTTTGGGCAAGTATCTGGTGCGCCGGGTGGAGGGCAACCTCCTAGCCTTGCGCATCACGGAGACGGAAGCCTATGTAGGGCGCATAGACAAGGCCTGCCACGCCTATGGCGGAAAGCGCACGCCTCGGACGGAGACCCTCTTCGCCCCGCCGGGAACGGCCTATATCTATCTGATCTATGGTATGTATCACTGCCTGAACTTTGTGACAGAGCCAGAGGGGGAGCCGGCGGCGGTTTTGCTCCGGGGCTGTGAGGCCGTGGCGGGTTTAGAACCCTTATCCCTGGCCCGCTTCGGGAAGCTGCCGGGAGAGCTGACGGCCGCCCAGAAGAAAAACTTTCTCAACGGGCCGGGAAAAATCTGTAAAGCCCTTTCCCTTTCCAGGGCGCAAAATGCAATAAGTTTACTGGGGGACGAGCTGTATATCTGCGACGACCCGGCGGATTTCGGCCTTCCTTCCCCTTCGGCGCCGGAAAGGCCTTTTTCCATTGAGACAGGCCCGCGCATCAACATAGGCTATGCCCAGGAAGCCGTGGATTTTCCCTGGCGTTTTTGGATTTCTCCTGAAAAAGAACTGAAAAAATAAATTTTGCAGCCCTTTTCCCGGTTTGTACAACTTGGGAAAAGGGCTGATTTTCTTTGGGCTTCTTTTCAAAACGGGCGGCGGTTTTCACAGCTTTTCCATGTGCTGGGCCGCCGCCTTCAGCATGAGGCGCTTGGTGCCCACGTTGTCAAAGGCGATCTCCAACAGCGCGTCGCCCCCCATGGGCTGGATGGACAGGAGCATCCCCTGGCCGAAGGCCGCGTGCCTTACCATGTCCCCCTTAGCGAAGGCGGGCAGGGCTGCGCTCCTGGCGGCGGGCCTGGGGGCGGGTCTGGCCGGGGCGGCGGCGGGTTTTGTTCCTGCCTGCCTGGAACCATAGCTTTTCTCCGTAACACCGCCCAGCTTGTGGGTGCCTCTGCTGCCGCCACTGCCTAGAATACTGCCCTGAGAAGCGTTGGGCTTCTCCCAAGAGGTCTCCCAGGGGTCTAAGCTGGCACCCGAAGAGCGGTATTCGCTGTGCTCCTCCACATAGTCCGGCGGAATCTCCCGGAGGAAGCGGGAGGGCCTGTAGGCATTGGTGTGGCCGAAGAGCATACGCTGCCCGGCGCAGGTGAGCTCCAGGACCTCTTTCGCCCGGGTCATGGCCACGTAGCAGAGGCGGCGCTCCTCCTCGATGGACTCCGGGTCGCCTATAGACTGGGTACCGGGGAAGATCCCCTCCTCCAGCCCTGCCACGAAGACCCGGGGAAACTCCAAGCCCTTGGCGGCGTGCATGGTCATGAGGGTAACGCAGTTGTCCTTATCCTCCATGGCGTCTAAATCGGTATAGAGGGCCACCTCGTCCAAAAAGCCCTGGAGAGAAGGCTCCGGGTCGTTTTCCAAATAACCCACGATGGAGGATTTCAGCTCCTGAATATTTTCCAGGCGGGTGGCGTTTTCCTCCTTCTTCTCCTCCAGCATCCGCTTATAGCCGGAAAGGCGCACCACCTCGTCGTAGAATTCCGGCAGGGTCACATCCTCCCGTATGCTCATCATGTGGAGCATCAGGGAGAGAAAGTCCCGCAGCTTGTTGGCGGCGGACTTCAGGCCGGGGTACTGGTCGGCCCGGGCCAAAACAGTCCAGAGGGCGCAGCCTTCATCCCTGGCGATCCCTTGGGCTGTCTCCATGGTTTTCGCCCCTATGCCTCTGGGCGGGGTGTTGATGATGCGGGCAAGGCGCAGGTCGTCCTGGGGGTTTTCCACCACCCAGAGGTAGGCCAGCATGTCTTTAATTTCTGCCCGTTCAAAAAAGCGAAAGCCTCCCACCACCCGGTAGGGGATGCTGTTGCGCTTGAGGGCCATTTCCAGCTGGTTTGACAGGGCGTTGAGGCGGTAGAGGACGGCAAAATCCCGAAAAGGGGTTCCCTGGGCGTAGGCCGTGAGGATCTGCCCGGCGATGTGCTGGGCCTCTCCCATCTCGTTCACCGCCTGGAAGACCTGCACTTTTTCGCCTCTTCCCGCCTCGGTCCAAAGGTTTTTGCCCTTGCGGCCCTCGTTGTTGCGGATGACTTCATTGGCGGCCTCTAAAATATGGCCTGTGGAGCGGTAGTTTTGCTCTAAGCGGATCACCCGGGCTTCTTTATATTCGCTCTCGAAGGAGAGGATATTTTCTATGGTGGCCCCCCGGAAGCGGTAGATGGACTGGTCGTCGTCCCCCACTACGCAGAAGTTTTTGTGCCCCCCGGCCAGGAGGGTGGCCAGGAGGTATTGCAGGTGGTTGGTGTCCTGGTATTCGTCCACCAGCACGTAGCGGAATTTTTCCTGGTAGGTTCTGCGCACCTCGGGATACTGCTGCAAGATGCGCACGGTGTGGAGGATGATATCGTCAAAATCCAGGGCCCCGGCCCGCCATAGCTTGTCCTGATAGGCGGTGTAGAGCCCGGCCACCTTTTGGAGGCGAAAGTCCCCCATGGCCTCGGCCCTTTTGGCATAGTCCTCAGCCAAAAGGCACTCGTCCTTAGCCTGGGAGATGTAGTTGAGGATCATACGGGGCGGAAAGCTTTTTTCGTCTATGTTCTGCTCCCGCAGGCAGGCCTTTACCACCCGGATGGAATCGTCTGTGTCGTAAATGGTAAAGGAGGAGGGAAAGCCCAAAACGCCTATCTCCCGCCGGAGGATGCGCACGCAGGCCGAGTGGAAGGTGGCGGCCCACACATCTAGGGCCGAGGGGCCCACTGTCCGCTCTAAGCGGTCCTTCAGCTCTCCCGCCGCCTTATTGGTAAAGGTGATGGCCAGGACCTCCCAGGGTCGGCAGGGGGCCAGAATACAGAGCTTTTCCATCCGTAGCACCTCTTGGGGGCTGCTGCCGTCCCGCCCCTGGTAGCCCTCTAAAAAACGCAGGTCGTCTTCGGTGACAAAGTCGGGGACTTCAGGGGAATCGGAGCCCTTACCAAAGCGCAGGAGGTTGGCGATGCGGGAGATCAGCACCGTGGTCTTGCCGCTGCCCGCTCCGGCTAAGAGGAGCAGGGGCCCCTCGGTGGCCAAAACGCCTTCCCGCTGGGGGGGATTCAGCCGGGCGAATTCCCCGGCTATGGCGCGGCGGCGGGCCTGGCAATATCGTTCATGAAGGCTTTTCTCCAGCATGGTGTACCATCGCTTTCTATCCCTAAGAGGCGGCGATTTCGCGCCCCGGGGAAAATCGTCATAATTGCATCATTGTACAATAAAACCGTTTTTTTGACAATGTCTATTCCGCCGAAAATTCTTCTTTTAGGAAAAGATTGCTAAAACATGTCCCCTCCATGGGTTTTTCCCCTGTTGCCCGGATTTAACTTTGATTTTCTCCTTTGACAGTCACCTAGATAGGTGTCTTGACAGTTATCTACTTCTGTGCTATACTGCCCACAATCAGACAGAATTGCGCCCATTTCTCCTTTCCACGGCGACAAAAATAAACTGGTAAGTGAGTTGACAACATGAAATTTGACTGTGATGTGCTCATCGTCGGCAGCGGCGCCGCGGGGCTCTACTGCGCATTGAATCTCCCCTCCCATCTCAGGGTCCAGATCATCACCAAAACCGGGGCCGATGAATCCGACTCCTACTTAGCCCAGGGGGGCATTTGCGTCCTCCGGGGCGAGGAGGATTACGAGGCCTTTTTCGAGGACACCCTAAAGGCCGGCCACTACGAAAACGACAAGCGGGCCGTGGAGCAGATGATACGCTTTTCCAACACCGTCATCCGCGACCTCCACCAGCGGGGCGTCCGCTTTGAGAAGAAGGAAGACGGCTCCTTTTCCTACACCATGGAGGGGGCCCACTCCTGCCCCCGTATCCTCTACCATAAGGATATCACCGGCAAGGAGATCACCCAGACCCTGCTGTCTGAGGTCCGCAAGCTCTCTCATGTCACCATACGGGAATATGTCACCATGCTGGATTTGTTAGCGGCGGAGAACCGCTGCGGCGGCGTGGTGGTTTCGGACAAGGAGGGCGCTGTAAGCCTGATTCGCGCGCCCATCGTGGTCCTGTGCTGCGGTGGCCTGGGCGGACTTTACGAAAACACCACCAATTACTGCCACATCACCGGGGACGCCCTGGCCATCGCCTTAAACCACGGGGTGGAGACCCAGAATTTAGACTATATCCAAATCCACCCCACCACCTTTTACACCACCAACCCCGGCAGGCGTTTTCTCATCTCCGAGTCTGTCCGTGGGGAAGGGGCCCTTCTTTACGATAAGAACGGTCAGCGCTTTACCAATGAGCTCCTGCCCCGGGACAAGCTGACCCTGGAGATCCGCAAGCAGATGGAAACGGACGGCACCCCCCACGTTTGGGAGGACATGCGTCCCATCGGCAAGGAAAAAATCCTCTCCCACTTCCCCAACATCTATCAGTACTGCTTGGAGATGGGCATCAACGTTCTGGAGGAGCTGATCCCTGTGGTGCCTGCCCAGCATTACTTTATGGGGGGCATTAAGGTAAACCTCTCCAGCCAGGCCTCTATGAAGGGCCTTTACGCCTGCGGGGAGACCAGCTGCAACGGCGTCCACGGCCTGAACCGCCTGGCCAGCAACTCCCTCTTAGAGTCCCTGGTATTCTCCCTCCGGGCGGCGGAGGACATCGCCTTCGGCCAGGGCCATGTGGGCTGCTATGTGGCCCAGCCGGAAGACCCGGCCCTCTATCAGGACACCGCCGCCCTCTTTGCCGGCTATAGAGAAACCGTGCTGGCGGAAATCGGAAAGCGAGGTGCAATCCGTGAATGAGATCACCCTGCGGCTTTACGCCGAGGACTATATCCGTATGGCCCTGCGGGAGGACATTACCTATGAGGACGTGTCTACCAATGCCGTAATGCCCAAAAGCTGCCCCGGCCGGGTAGAGCTGATGGCCAAGGAGGCGGGCATTGTGGCGGGGCTTTCTGTCTTCGCCCGGGTCTTTACCCTTTTGGATGAGAGCACTCAGGTACGCTTCCACTGTAAAGACGGGGATGAAATCGCCCCCGGCCAGCTGCTGGGAGAGGTTTTGGGGGATATCCGTGTCCTCCTCTCCGGGGAGCGGGTGGCGCTGAATTATCTCCAGCGGATGAGCGGCATCGCCACCTATACCCGCCGCATGGCAAAAGCTCTGGAGGGGACCAACACCCTTCTTTTAGACACCAGAAAGACCACCCCCAACAGCCGGGTCTTTGAAAAATACGCCGTGAAGGTGGGCGGCGGCGGCAACCACCGCTATAACCTCACCGACGGGGTGATGTTGAAGGATAACCACATCGCCGCGGCAGGCAGCATCACCAAGGCTGTGGCCCAGGCCAGGGCTTACGCCCCCTTTGTCCGCAAGATCGAGGTGGAAACGGAGACCTTAGCCCAGGTACAGGAGGCCTTAGCCGCCGGGGCGGATATCATCATGCTGGACAATATGGACATTCCCACCATGGAAAAGGCCATTGCCATGATAGACGGCAGGGCCAAAACCGAGTGCTCCGGCAACGTGACCTTAGAGCGCCTGCCAAAGCTTGCCTCCCTGGGGGTAGACTTTATCTCCAGCGGCGCCCTGACCCACTCGGCCCCTATTTTAGACCTCTCCATGAAGAACCTAACGCCCACCGATTTCAAGTAGAAAAGAGGGAAGCCATTGACTGTATCGGAACGAAGAAGAGAAATCCTGCGCCTTCTCAAGGAGACGGACTCCCCCATCGCCGCCAAGGATTTGGCTGTTCGCTTTCACGTGAGCCGCCAGGTGATCGTCCAGGACTTGGCGGTGATCCGGGTGGCCCATCCCAACATCATTTCCACCTATAGAGGCTATCTCCTTCAATTGGAGACCACCTACTCCCGGGAGTTTAAGGTGCGCCATAACGACGACGGCGCGGCGGAGGAGCTCTCCTTAATCGTAGACTTAGGGGGCCGGGTGCAAAACGTCAGCATCAGCCATAAATTTTACGGCAGAGTCACGGCGGAGATGAACATCAGCTCCCGCCAGGATGTCCAGGAGTATATCGAGGCCCTCTGCTCGGGAGAATCCCGCCACCTCAGCAATGCCACCGGGGGCTATCACTACCACCTGGTGGAGGCCATGAGCGAGGAGCGGCTGGACATGATCGAAAAGGCCCTGGAGGACCACGGCTTTATCGCCCCCCTAAGCCCCTGGGAAAAAGACCAGGAAGACTAAGGTAAAAACGAAAAACACAGGAGAATTGACCATGACTATCAGAGAAATCCAGGCGGAGATTCTACGCCTTAAGACGGAACAAGACGTTTGCATCTTGGCCCACAGCTACCAGGGCCAGGAGATTTTAGAGGTGGCTGACTATTCCGGCGACTCCTACGGCATCAGCGTGGAGGCTAGCAAGGTCTCGAACAAAACCGTGCTCATGTGCGGCGTGCGCTTCATGGCGGAGACCTGCAAGGTCCTCTCCCCGGACAAGCGCGTCATCCTGGCCGCCCCCGAGGCCGGCTGCCCCATGGCGGATCAGATGGACAGGGACATGATCGCCAAGGTGAAGGAGGACTACCCCGGCTATGCGGTGGTCTGCTATATCAACACCACCTCAGCTCTCAAAACCATCTGCGACGTTTGCGTTACCTCCTCCTCGGCGGTGCAGATCTGCCGCGCCCTGCCCCAAAAGGACATTTTGTTCATCCCCGACCAGAACCTGGCCCAGTATGTGGCCAGCCAGCTGCCGGAGAAGAACATCCGCTATTTAGACGGGGGCTGCCCCTACCACGCAGCCGCTACGGTGGAGGATGTCAAGGCCGCCAGAGCCGCCCATCCCGAGGCTCTGCTTTTGGTCCATCCCGAGTGCCCGCCCCAGGTGGCCGCCCTGGCAGACTTTGTGGGCTCCACCACCGCCATTATGGCCTACGCGGAGCAATCGGCCCACAAGAGCTTTCTCATCGGCACGGAGACCAGCATCGTGGAGCATTTGCAGTTTAGCTGCCCGGACAAGCAGTTTTACCCCCTCACCGGCGCTCTGATTTGCCCCGAGATGAAGAAAACCAGCCTTATGGACCTTTACCACTGCCTGAAGGGCACCGGCGGCGAGGAGATCACCCTGGATGAGGAGACCATCACCGGGGCCAGACGCTGCATAGACGAGATGATCCGCCTGGGGGGCTGAGGCATCACTTCCTAAAAACAAAAAAGAGAGATGACCGGAGGCTTTCGGTCATCTCTCTTTTTTATCGCAGCTCCAATAGCTGGCCCTTGGCCTTTTCCACCGTGGTTTGGCAGAAGCGGATGAGCCCCTCTGCCCCCATGGCCCGGCTGAAGATAAAACCCTGGGCCAGGGTAAAGCCAAAGTCTTTGGTGGCCCGCCAGTCGATATAGCGCTCGATGTGGGTGGGGATCATGCCCACGTCGAAGCGCCTGCAGAGGTCTATCATCACCTTAATGGTTTCCACCTTCTCTTCCATCTCCGTCATCAGGGTGTGGAAGCTGGTGGTCAGCTTCACCTGGCTGCATTTAAGGTCCACGATGTGGGCGAAGGAGGAGTTGCCCCAGTCGAACTCGTCGATGGCGATACGCACCCCCGTTTCCTGCACGCGCGCGGAGAAATCTTTGGCCAATTGGGGGTTCATCCGCACTTGGTATTCCTTGCACTCTAAGATCAGGGATTGGGGCCTAACGCCGCTCTCCTGCACGGCCTGGGCCAGCCGCGGGATAAACTCCTCCGCCTCCATCTGCTGGAGGGAGATGTTCACGCTGACAAAAAAGTCTTCGCCTAGAACCTCCTGCATCCGCTTCAGGGCCACCAGGGCCTTGTCCAGCACCACGTAGCCCAGATCCACCATGTAGCCCGCCGTGCCCAGCATGGGCACAAAGGTGTCCGGGTCTATTTTGCCAAAGGCCGGGTGGTTCCAGCGGACAAAGGCCTCTGCCCCCACCGCCAGGCCGCTCTCAAGGTTCATCACCGGCTGAAACTCCAGGTAGAAGTCTCTGCCGTAGTTGGGGATAAAGGTGCCGCTCAGCAAGCTGGTGTGCAGGCTGTGCTGCAGCTTTAAGAACTTATCGTAAACCCGCACCACGATTTCGGGGGTATTCAGGGCGCTGCGCAGGGCAAAGGCCACGTTGGCCAGGGCGGCGCCTGTATCCACCCCGTCCTCGATGACATAGACACCCAGCTTAAACTCCACCTTGAAGGATTGTCCGTCTATGTCTACCTCGGCCTTGCTGATCTCCTCCAGCATGGGAAGAAACTCTTTCAGGGCAATGGGCTTCCCGTTGGAGAACACGTAGAATTCATTTTCGCCAAAGCGGGTCACCACATTGGGCTCTCGGGCGGTGCCGGCGATATACCGGGCGGCGGCGCTCTCCAGCTTTTTCCGCTGTTCCCGGGACAACACGGCGGTGAGGCTGTCCAGATTGCAGATGCTGCCCGCGCATAACACCGTGCCGGAGAGCCCCTCCTTCTCCCGGACGTCATACTCCTCCATGAGACGGATCAGCTTAGCGCTGTTATATAGGCCCGTTGCCTCGTCGTGGTCACGGAGGTAATCCAGGCGGCTCTCCACCTCTTTGATCTGCGCCTCGTTGCCCACCACGATAAATTGGCCCCGGGGCTCGTTGTCCTTGGGGATGATGGGCACCGAGCGAAAGCTCAGCTCCACCGTTTCGCCCTCAAGGATGGTAACGGTGCTGCGCCGGGGGTCGTCCGCAATATTGTCGGGATAGCCCACAAACAGATCCGTCATTTTCCTTCCTGTGCAGTCTACCAGGCTTTTCTTCACCAGCTTTTCCGCTGCGGCGTTCATATACTCTATCTTATCCTCCGCCAACACGAAAACCGCGTCGTTGAGCATATCCAGGATATTGCGGCGGATGTAGACCCCCGAGTCGAAGAGGCCGAAGCGGGAAAAGGCAATGTAGAACACCACGGCGGAGATGAGGTAGGTGGCGTTGGTGTAGTCGTAGGCGGTTACCTTGGCGATGCTTAATATCGTCGCGATGACAGGCATGGACACGGCCACCAGCAGTAGGACAATCTGCATAGGCGGCGACTGGTTATTGACCAGGCGCATGACGATACGGGTGACAGCATAGATCACCATGGCCAGGATGGCCGTTTGGTAGAAGACAAAGGCCGGGCCGTAGGTGACATAAATGGCCTCTGTGGGGGTTCCCATATGAATGATGCCCATGGTTTTATAGTAAAGGTGATCGGGGTTGCCCCAGACGAAAAAGAGATAGGAGGCGACCCAAAGGAAGCTGGCGATAATCACCCTTTCACTGTTCCACTTTTTATGATAGAGGTTCTTCTCTACCAGAAGAATAATGCTCACCGGCACTAGGGCAATGCCGATATACCCCAGGCGCAGGCAGAGGAATTTCAGCTCTCCGCTGTGGGCGATACACTGTATCCCATAGAAGAAGGTCCACACCGCCACCGTCAGCATCACAAAAATATAAGACCCGCTGCCGGCGATATATTCTTTTTTCCCTCGGATATAGATTACCACAGTCAAAAAGAGAATGACCACAAAGGTTATCATACAGATTACGCACATGAGTAAATTCGTCATTTTGGGCCTCCCGCCTTAAAAAAACCGATCCATACGGAAGCTTTCATAGTACTGCAAGAATTGCTTTTGGGGAAGAGAGCGGCTGAATATGTAGCCTTGAATCAGCGCGAAGCCCTGGTTTTTAAGGCTCAGCAGGGCGTCGATGTTTTCCACGTGCTCCACCACCACGGCGATATTCAGGCTGTTGCACATATTCAGCAGAGACTTTACCACCACGCCCCGCTGCTCGTCGATGTGGGAATTATCCGAGAGGCTGATGTCCAGCTTTAACTTGTTGATGCCCATGTCGGTGATGTAGGCGATGGAGGTGTCTCCCGAGCCGAAATCGTCCATGGAGATGCTGGCGCCCATTTCGTGGACTGCCCGGCAGAACTGCACCACGTTGGAAACGTTGCCGCTGGTGGAGGTTTCCGTGATCTCAAAGTCCAGCATGGTGGGGTCAACGCCGTACTGGGCAATGATCTTTTTAATGTCGGGGATTAGGGCCGGGTCGTCAATCTGCCGCTTGGAAATGTTAATACTCAGCTTAAAGTCCGGCGAAACAAATGCCTGCCAGGAGGCCAGGGCGGCGCAGGCCTTTTCCAAGATCACGTAGCCCAAATGATACATCTCGTTGGCGCTTTCGAAAATGGGGATGAACACAGCCGGAGAAAGGTTGCCGTAAATGGGATGGGTCCAGCGCAGCAGGGCCTCGGCCGCCGCCACTCGTCCCGCAGTGATGTCCACAATGGGCTGGAACTCCAGAAAGAACTCGCCCACATAGTCGATATTGGTAATGGAGGTCACCAGCTTTTTGTAAAGCTCGTGCTGCTGGGCCATGATAAAATCGTAAATCTCCAGGCTGCGGTTTTTGGAGAGGACAGATCGCAGGGCAAAGGCTGCCCGGTCTATAGCCTCTGCCGGGGTGATCTTACTGTTTTCCGCCCCGTAGATGCCCATGCGAAAGCTGGCGGAAAAGTGCTGCCCGTCTACGGTGAACACGGCGTGCTTCGTCCGTTCAAACTCGCTGCAAAACTCCATGATACCCACGTCCACGCCATTGGAAAAGATGTAAAACTCGTCCTCGCCAAAGCGGGAAATGAGAAAGCCGTTTCCTAAAATGCGTTGAATGTACTTAGCGATGTCCAGATAAAGCTTATCCTTCTGCTTCTTACTGGCGATGCCCCGGAGGAAGGGGGCATTGTCCAGGGCCGCGGCGAAGATATAGGTGCCATAGAGGCCCTCGGGTGCCCCCTCGTGGTACCGCTCGATGACCTTTAGGAAGGTGTCCGCATTGATGAGGCCGGTGATCTTATCAAAGGAGGCCAGATATTCCAGCTGCCTGTTGTCCAGATACTGCTTGGTGATATCCCGCATCATGATCAGGCGTCCAAACTGACGGTTGCGCTTATCCGCCAAGAGGGTGAAGTTCATCTGGACGATGAGGGGCGGCTCCGCCTCCAGCTCCACCTCCAGAAAATCTGCGTCTATGGCCTCGGGAAAGGCCGGATTCACCTGGTGAAGGGTCTTGCCTCGAATCTCCCCCAGGCTGCGGCCCAAAAGCTTCTCTGCGCCCCGGTTGAGGTGCTCAATCCTGCCCCCCGGCAGCACCACCAAAAAGGGGTCCCGCAGGAGGGTGAACATATTACGCCGGACGAAGGGGGTGGTGTCCATGATGCCGTAATTCATCAGGCAGTAAAAAAGCAGAAAGCCCAGGACGAACACCAGGATATTGGTGTAGTCGTAGGGGGTGATTTCCAGCACGTAGAACACATTGGCAAAAATGAGGATCACCACGGGGGTCACCATGTAGAGGGCCTGCTTGAATAAAATCTGGCGTTTTGCGCAGCTAACGATGACCCTGACCATGCAGAACATAAAGAGCCCATAAAGGATGCACTGGAAGAGGTAGAACAACAGGCCAAAGTCGATTTGCAGCTGCAAGGTTCCGTCTATAATCGGCGCCATCCAGTATTCCCGATAGAAGGTTCCGCCCGGGTTGGTAAAGATCAAAACACTGGAACCTATGGCAGTAATTAGGCACAGGGATATCTGCAAGCCCTTCATCCGCTGGTAGTTTGGCAGGTTATAGCGAAAGAGCAACACGAAGCAGACTGTGGTGAGGATGGTCAAAAAGGTCTGGGCCTGAAAGGCTATCATGCTGATCTCCACATCTTCTGACAGGAGCTGGATGATATTGAACACATTTCCTACAATGAAGGACCAAAGAAGGGTGACAAAGGTTCTGCGCCCCTTAATGGAATAGCTTTTACTGAGCACCAGCACCGAAATAAGGCAAAAAAACACCACGAGAGAGGATGCGCCGCAAAGCAGCGCATGAATTTCATTGGACTGCATGACTTCACATTCCTCTCCATGGAGATTTTTTGTGCATTATTATCAATTTTTGCAGGAGACTTGTCTGGATTATTCTGTCAACTTGACACATTAATTATATAGTGACAAAGTTTGGGTGTCAAGTTGCATTTTTCTAAACCACTTCATTTTTGTAACTTTATAGAAATACTGGTGGGCAAGACCGGGGCATTTCTTTTGTCTCCATGGAATATCAACATGTTTCGGCCATGGCACCTCCTGTTTTTTTCCAATTTCAACTGCGTTTTCGACGAACATCGTCGTTTTTCATGCACTGTGCATTGCGCTTTTATGTTACCGTTTATGTCTTGTTTTAAAGTTTTTGTTGAAATTTTTTTATGTTGTTGCGCCCTGTGACCAAGGCGCAAATTTTCCGTATAATGCCGCCTTCCCTGCATATACATGAAGCAGCAATGGTTTATCTATGTAGGGAGTGTTGCAGCCAGTGAGAGAGAACATAGAAGAACGGGCCTATGCCTTGGCCCTTTACATTATTGAGAATAAGACCACGGTGCGCGGCGCCGCGTCTAAGTTTGGGATATCCAAGTCTACGGTACATAAAGACCTGTCCGAGCGCCTTCCTGCCTACAACCGCAGCCTATTTAACCAGGTGAAGGAGGTGCTGGAGCTAAACAAGGCCGAGCGGCACATCCGCGGGGGCATCGCCACCAGGAAGAAGTACCGGGGGGATTAGGGCCTCGGCGCTCTCACCTGCCCCGGCCTATGCTTTCCGCCCATACAAAAACGGCTTCGGAGTCGGTTCCGAAGCCGTTTTGTGTTTAGGGGCAATTCAAGGCTCTTTGTCCAGTATTGTTGGGGTAAAGTCATTTCCTTGGAACGTATTCCTTTCCAGGGTAATCTCACTATTGGTGCCCTCAATAAAGTGGGAGAAGTGATTCCCCGTGAAGGTGCAGTTTTTGATTGCAACGTTGTAGGTCCGGAAGAAGCGGAACAGCGTAGTGGTGTCCTTGGATTCACGATCTATGTTCTTCATCGTGCAGCCCTCAAAGCTTACCCTCTGGCAATGGTTCATGGCAAAGGGCGTGTAGCAGGTCATATCCCGGAAGGTACAGTCGCGAAAAGTTACGTCATTCCCATACTCAGCCGCAACTGCGCCGTAGCTGCAATCATAGATATCGCAGCGGTTTGCTGTGAAACCTTGCACATCGAAGAGAAAAAAACCATAGGTTCCGCAGCCATAAAGTCCCACGTCCTCCACCGTGATATCATTGCTCTCCTGCATTGACATCACACAGCCGGAACAGTCCCCTTTCTGCGTATGCCCAATTTCAAAACCGGACAAGTCCACGTTTACGCAGTACTGGAAATTCAGAACGGTTGCATACCTTGGATCGGCGGTTAGCTCACAGGCCTCCCGCCCACCACCGCGAATGCTAAGATTTTTCACATCTTGAATCCAAAGCTCTTCTCCGTCAAAAACCGCCTGCCAAGTGACATAGGGATTCGGCATATACCCCGCCACGCTACTTAAATCATAGACCCCGTCCTTCAAAGTGATCTCCGTATTGGGCCCTATGGCATCCAGCAGCTCCTTGGGGGTACTCACCGTTACCTTGCGAATCTCCACCGGGACAAGGGACGTGAAGGAAACCTCCTTGGTGGTCTGATTCCAGGACACCTCCATCCCCAGGGCCTCCCCCACCGCCCGGACAGGTACATAAGTGGTCCCGTCGATGATAAAGGGCTCCACGATTTTTCCGGTGGCATCCTTGGGCTGGACTTTTGCCCCGTCCACCACCAGGCTGATATTGGCAAACTCCAGGGTGGCCTGTTTTTGCAGGGTAACCGCCAGGGCACTGACTGCCAAGGCGGCGCAGAGGAGGGTAACCAAAACACCGCAGGAGAACCAAACCATCTTATTCCGCATAAAAGCGTCCCCTTTCTTTCGCATCTTCTCCCAGCATATCCCCTTTTTGGACCTCTGTCAATCTCTTCCAACCCACCCCCGAGCAAAAATAACCCCGGAGGCAGAAACACTCTGCATCCGGGGCATTTTTTTCGCTTCTTACTCCGCCGAGATCACATAGAGATACACGGGCTGACCCCCGGAAAGGAGGGTAATCTCCGCATCGGGACAGGCCTCTTGCAGGGCCTCCACGACTCTTTCACCCTGGTCCATGTCGATGTCCTCACCGCAGAACACATTGATGAAATCCGGGCTGCGGCCGGCAAAGGCGGCGGCCACCTTGGCGATCATGGCCTCCTGGGTTTCCTCGGTGCCGAAGAGCTGGTTATCCATGAGGGCCAGGTAGTCCCCCTCCCGGATGGGGGTGCCGTCAAACTCCGAGTTGCGGGCGGCGTGGGTGATCTCCACAGTGGTCACGGTGGCCAGGGCCGCTTCCATCGCCGCCGTGTTCTCCGCCTCTTCCAGGTCGTGGTCTAAGCACAGCAGGGCGCTGATCCCCTGGGGGATGGTGCCGGTGGGGAGCACCACCACCTTTTTCTCCTCCACCAGAGCAACGCACTGCTGGGCCGCCATGATGATGTTTTTATTGTTGGGCAGCACATAAACGATCTCCGCCGGGGTCTTATTGATCTCCCGCAGGATGTCCTCAGTGGAGGGGTTCATGGTCTGGCCGCCACTGATGATGCCGTCTGCCCCCAGCTCACGGAACAGGGTGCGGAAGCCCTCGCCGGCGCAGACCGACACCACGCCGAACTTCTTCTCCGGCGGGGCGACGTAGTCTTTCACCGGCTGCTCCTGGGCGGCGGCGATTTCCTGCTCCTCCAAAATTTCCGTGTGCTGCTCCCGCATGTTTTCGATCTTCACGGTGAGGAGCGCACCATAGGTGAGGGCCTCCTCCAGGGCCTTTCCGGGGTGGTTGGTGTGAACGTGAACCTTGATGATCTCCTCGTCCTCCACCAGCACCAGGCTGTCGCCCAGCTTATCCAAAAAGGTACGCAGGGCCTCAGGGTCTTTTTTCGACTCCCGGGCGCAGATGAACTCCGTGCAGTAGCCAAAGGTGATCTCCTCTGTGGAGAAAGCCTGGAAGGCCGAGGCTTTGGGCGCCTCTTCCTCCCCTCTGGCGGGCATGGGCTTGCCCTGGAGCTGGTCTAACATGGACTGGAGAATGATGACATAGCCCATACCGCCGGCGTCTACCACCCCGGCCTTTTTCAGCACGGGGTTCTGCTCCACGGTTTGGGCCAGGGCCTCTTTGGCGGCCTCTATGGTCTTTTCCAGCACACCCTCCATATCCGGGTCCTCCGCCGCGGCATCGGCAGCGCTGACGGCAGCCATGCGGGACACGGTGAGCAGGGTGCCCTCCACAGGCTTCATCACCGCCTTATAGGCTGCGGTGACCCCTGCCTGCAGGGCCTCGGCAAAGTCGGGCCCCTCTATGGTGTCCATATCCTTCACCGCCTTGGCAAAGCCCCGGAACAGGAGGGACAGGATCACGCCGGAATTGCCCCTGGCGCCACGGAGCATGGCAGAGGCGGCAATGGCGGCAGCCTCACCCACGGTGCCCGGCCTCTTTTGCCCAAGCTCAGAAGCGGCGGCCCCCATGGTAAGACTCATGTTGGTGCCCGTGTCCCCATCGGGAACCGGGAACACGTTCAGCTCGTTGATGGTCTGCTTTTCCAAGTTCAAAGAGGCCGAGGCGTGGATCAGCATCCGCGCCAACAGCTCTCCTTCTAAGAATTGTTTCATCGTCCCTTCCCTCTCTTCCGGCCCTTAGCCTATGTCCATGGAGTCTACGTATACGTCCACGGCCCGGACTTCCGTTCCGGTGAGTTTGCCCACGGTGTAGCGCACCTCATTCATGATGGCCTCACCCACGGCGGGCAGGTTCACCCCATTGTCCACAATGATGTGGAGCTCGATGGAGATGGTTTCGTCCTCCTGGGGAATCACTTTCACGCCTTTGGCCATAGATTCCTGGCGCAGGAGATGGACCAGGCCGTCCTTTTTGGATCGGGCTGCCATCCCCTTTACCCCGAAGCAGCTGGTGACCACTGCGCCGGTAATGGTGTTGAACACATCTTGGTCGATTTGAATGACGCCCAACTCATTTTGCAATTTCATTTGCGCACATCCTTTCTGTAAAAGCAGAGAATTGGATTCTTCTGCATTATTAGCATTGTATTTAACCATATTATCGTGTAGAATAGGGTTATACTCGGAATAAGGGAGGTTTTTTCCATGAAAGCTGCAAGCTTCATCCTGAAAATCGCGGCGCTGATTCTGGCCGCCGCCGCCATCGTCTGTTGCGTTTTGGCCAACCTAGAGGCCATTACCGATACCCTGCTCTCCATTAAGAACCGTTTCCAGGAGAAGAGGGCTCACTGCCAGTACGACGGCATTGATGAGTTTGAAGACTGGGATATCTGAAAATTAAATTCATCTGATCTGAAATCCGGAGCGGCGTGGCTGCTTCGGATTTTTCTTTATGATAAGAAACGATGTGGCCTGCCCGCTAATGGGGGGCCTTTTCTATTTCTTTGATGACGCTGAAGGTGAAAAGGCCCGTCACTAAGAGGCTTCCCTCCCCGTCTGCCATCTCCACGGTGCACACCCCAATCTGCCGCCCCAGCTTTTGCACACGGGAGCGGCAAAAGACTTTAGGCCCCCTGGCAGGCCGGAGAAAGGTGAGGGTGCTGCTCTGGGTAACGCAGATCTTCCCCGCTGCCACCATGTTATGGCCTGCCACAGAGTCGGCCAGGGTGGAGAGTATGCCGCCGTGGACGAAGCCGAAGGGGTTTAGCACCTTGTCCTCCACGTGGAGAACGCCCTCGGCCTCACTTTCGTTGGCCCAGAGCATCTCCATGGGAATGAGTTTGGCGAGGGGGTCCAGGGTTTTCTCCCCTTCGCGCATTAAAAGTTCCAGTCCGGCGGTAAGGTCTTTCTCTTGGTTGCGCTCCTTAGCGGAGGAAGCCATTCAAAATCTCCTCCTCTGCCTCGGCCTCAGAAAGGCCCAGGGTCATGAGTTTTAAGATTTGGTCTCCTGCGATGCGCCCTATGGCTGCCTCGTGGATCAGCTGGGCGTCGGTATGGTTGGCGGTGATGGCGGGGATGGCCTTTACCTTGGCCTCGTCCATGATAATGGCGTCGCACTGAACGTGGCCGAAGCAGCGCCCCTCACCTACCACACGGGGGTAGAACACCTGCTGGGACCTATCCTGGGCCACGGAGCGGGAGATTACCCGGGTGGAGGACTCGGTCCCCTCCAGATAGATGTCCATCTCCGATTCCGCCCACTGGTCGTCGTGGGTGAGTAGCTTTTCGGTGATCACGGCCTCGGCCCCTTCCCCCACCACTACCTTGGTGTAGCGCTTGGTGGAGTTGACCCCCCGCAGCTGGGTGGTTTCCAGCTGGATGGAGGCGCCCTTTTGGAGATAGACCTCGGTCTGGGGGTTCATAATCCGCTGACCGGTCCCCTCCCCCTCGCCGTAATGACGCTCCACGTACTGGACCTTGGAGTTCTCTCCCACGTGGAAGATGTGCAGGCCGTCGTGCTTGGCCTCTTCGCTGCCGGCGTTGTGGATGCCGCAGCCGGCTACGATGACCACATCGCAGTCGGGGCCGATGTAAAAGTCGTTATACACCATCTCCGTGAGGCCTGTTTGGGTGATGATCACGGGGATGTGAACGGATTCGTTCTTGGTGCCGGGCTTAATGTGAATGTCTATCCCGGGTGAGCCGTCCTTGGTGACGATCTCGATGTTGGCCGAGGAGGCCCGGGAGTCCAGCTGGCCGTTTTTTCTAATGTTATAAGCGCCTTTGGGGGTACCCTCTAACTGGGCAATCTCCCGCAGGAGCCTGGTATCAATTTTCTCCATGAAACATTCGCACTCCTATCTATGTGCAGTGGGTTCTTAATTGGCGGGGGAATAGCCGCAGCAGGCGTCCAGGGTGTGGCAGCCAAAGGCCACGCCGCCTAAGATCGAGGGCATGATCTCCTCCCTGGGGCCGTGGTTTTGCACCTTGCCCCCGGAGATGACGACGATCTCGTCCGCCAGGCTCATGATGCGCTCCTGGTGGGAGATGACCAAAATGGTGGCCTCCCGGCGGCGGTGCAGCTCCCGGAAGGTTTCCGTCAGCTTGGCGAAGGACCAGAGGTCTATCCCCGCCTCGGGCTCGTCAAAGATCATGAGACCTGCGGGCCGGGCCAGGATGGTGGCGATCTCGATGCGCTTGATCTCACCCCCGGAGAGGGAGGCGTCCATCTCCCTGTCCACGTAGTCCGCGGCGCAGAGCCCCACCTGGGTGAGATACTGGCAGGAAACGTCCCGGGAGAGGTTGCGGTTGCCTGCGGCGATGCCCAGGATATCCCGCACCTTCATCCCCTTAAACCGGGGCGGGTGCTGAAAGCCGTAGCTGATGCCTCTCTGGGCCCGCTGGGAGGGCTCCATCTGACCCACTTCCTCCCCATTCCAGAGGATCTGGCCCCCGGTGGGCTTAGTGATGCCCATAATGGTTTTGGCCAGGGTGGTCTTGCCGCCGCCGTTGGGGCCCGTGATGACCACAAAGCGGTGAGGTTCTATTTTAAGGTCTATGCCCCGGAGGATGTCCATAACACCCTCGGGCTCTTCAACCTGGTAGGTGATCCCTTTGAGTTCCAACATAAAAATGGCTCCTTGTTAGGGCTTCCGGGAAGGAAGCGGCCCTTTTTCTTTTGCTTTTCCAGAGTATAGCACATCTTTTTTCAAAAAACAATAGATTGCGCTAATTTTCTATAAATATTCTAGGTTTATATGATTTATTCCATTTCCCTCCTTTCTCTCAACAGGAATTGCCCGGTTTTCTTGACATTTGGTTACATTCTTTGTATACTTTTTTGTTAAGGCAAAGATTCAGCAGGCAAATGAGATGAGAGATGCCCCAGGGCAGAGGGAGTGGATGGACAGATGGAAAAAATCGGATTTGACAACGAAAAGTATCTGAGATTGCAGTCGGCCCACATCAGGGAGAGAATCGACCGTTTCGGCGGCAAGCTATACCTGGAATTTGGCGGCAAGCTTTTTGACGACCACCATGCATCCCGGGTACTGCCGGGATTTCAGCCGGATTCTAAGATTCGGATGCTCCTCCAGCTGAAGGAGCAGGTGGAGATCATCGTGGCCGTCTCCGCCGAGGACGTGGAGAAGAATAAGATGCGGGGCGATTTGGGGATACCCTACACCACAGACACCCTGCGGCTGATCGACGCCTTCCGCGACTTTGGTCTCACTGTGGGCAGCGTGGTTCTCACCCGCTATGCCGCCCAGCCCGCCGCGGAGCTCTTTCGACGGCAGCTGGAGGATTTGGGTTTGCGGGTCTACCGCCACTACCCCATCGAGGGCTACCCTTACGATATCCCCCGCATCGTCAGCCCCCAGGGCTATGGGAAAAACGACTTTGTGGAGACGGAGCACTCCCTAGTGGTGGTCACCGCCCCCGGACCCGGCAGCGGCAAGATGGCCGTTTGCCTCTCCCAGCTCTACCATGAGCATCTCCGGGGGGTGGAGGCGGGCTATGCCAAATATGAAACCTTCCCTGTCTGGAATCTGCCCCTGCGGCATCCGGTGAACATTGCCTACGAGGCCGCCACCGCTGATCTTCTGGACATGAATATGATAGACCCCTACCACCTGGAGGCCTATGGCAAGACCACGGTGAACTATAACCGGGACGTGGAGATCTTCCCCGTGTTGCGCACCATGTTTCAGGGGATCTTGGGCACCTCCCCCTACCTCTCCCCCACGGACATGGGGGTGAATATGGCCGGGGAGTGCATTATCGATGAAGAGGCGGTGCGCCAGGCCGCCAAGGATGAGCTGCTGCGCCGCTACTATCAGGAGCTTTATCGCAAGCGCCGGGGCCTCTCCGACGGGCGCGAGGTCTATAAGATCGAGCTTTTAATGAAGGAGCTCTCCCTCACCGCCCTCTCCCGCCGGGTGGTTGGCCCCGCCCTGGCTGTGGAGGAGCGCACAGGGGCCCCCGCTGCCGCTATGGAAATGCCCGACGGCACCATCCTCACGGGAAAAACCTCGGAGCTGCTGGGCGCCGCCTCAGCCCTTTTGCTCAACGCACTGAAGCATTTGGGAGACATTCCCGACGAAATTCACCTCATCGCCCCTACGGTGATCGAGCCTGTGCAGGAGCTAAAGGTCACGGTGCTGGGAAATAAGAATCCCCTTTTGCATATCGATGAGCTGTTGGTGGCCCTTTCCATTTGCGCTGTCACCGACCCCGACGCCCAGACCGCCATGTCCCAGCTGCAAAAGCTGCGGGGCTGCGAGGCCCACTCCACGGTGATCCTCTCCGAGGCCGACGAGGACAGCTTCCGTCGTCTGGGCGTGCGGCTCACCTGCGAACCCAAATATGAAACCACCAAGCTGTATCACGGCTGATACGCTTAAGAAGACTGAAGGAGGCCCTACCATGGAAAAGTCCTACATCCCCGCCAGCTACGCCCCCACGCTGAACCTTTATGATACCCAAAAGGCCATAGGCTTACTCAAGCGCGTGTTTGAAGACACCCTCTGCGGCCTTTTGCATCTGCGAAGAGTTTCCGCCCCTCTCTTTGTCGAGGCCTCCTCCGGTCTCAACGACGACCTCTCCGGGGTGGAGCGGGCCGTCTCCTTCGATGTGCCCTCCGCCGGGAAGGACGCCCAGGTGGTCCACTCTCTGGCCAAGTGGAAGCGCCTGGCCCTCTCCCGCTACCAGTTCTCCGTGGGGGAAGGGCTCTGCACCGACATGAACGCCATACGCCGGGACGAGGACCTGGACAACATCCACTCCGTTTACGTGGATCAGTGGGACTGGGAGAAGGTCATCGCCCCCAGGGATCGCAGCATAGAGTACCTAAAGCAGACAGTGACAGACATCGTCAGTGCCATCTGCCGCACCCAGAAGACCCTGCGGGCCGTGTTTCCCCAGCTTACCCCCCTGCCCCTGGTGGACAGAAACATCAGCTTTATTACTTCCCAGGAGCTGGAAGACCTTTACCCCGGCCTTTCCGCCAAGGAGCGGGAGCGGGCCTATGTAAAGGCCAATCCCACCACCTTCCTCATCGGCATAGGCGGCGCCCTCAATTCAGGCAAGCCCCACGACAAGAGAGCCCCGGACTATGACGACTGGGACCTAAACGGCGACCTCTTGGTGTGGAACTCCGTGCTGGAGGACGCCCTGGAGCTCTCCTCCATGGGTATACGGGTAGACCCCGGCGCCATGGACAGACAGCTGACCATCGCCGGCTGCAACCAAAGACGGGAGCTTGCCTTCCACAAAATGCTCTTAGCCGGTGAGCTGCCCCTGACCATAGGCGGCGGCATAGGCCAGTCCCGCACCTCCATGTTCCTCCTGGGTAAAGCCCACATAGGCGAGGTGCAGGCTTCTATCTGGGACCCCGAAACCATAGACGCCTGCCGGGACGCGGGCATCACCCTGCTCTAATCACTCTATATCTCTGCCGGTTCTATGCGTTAACACTTTAATTGTGTAAATTATTTGCTCCAATATCGTTGCTTTTTCTGTTTTTTTACTGTATGATGTCTATGAAATTTTGTATCCCTTCCTCATTACATATGATATAGGGGGCAAACATGGACAACATCAATGATAAAAAGACCTACTGGATTGAGTTTGTTGATAAACTCAGCATAGAAAAGGACTTAGACGGCATGGTGTCAGAGGTGATGGCAGATCTTTGCCGCACCTTTGAGTTCGGCTGCGGCTTTGTATACGTCAGCGACCATCATAGGCAGTTTCATCTCAGGGCCTCCTACGAGGGCTACCCCAACAGCCATATCCCCCCCTCCTTAGACCTGAGCCAGGCGCTGGAGGAGGGGCTTTACCAGCAGCTGGCCTCCCTTTCTGCCCTGCATTTTCGAGATAGCGCCACGGCTGATGACCGCCTTTCTCAGATTTTAGGCGCCTTTTTTCAGGCCACCAGCCTGGTTTTTGTCCCCATTGTGGACACCAAAAAGCAGATCACCGCCTTTGTGGGGCTGATAGACCGGCGCAGTAAGGCGGTCAGCGCCCAGGAGGACCTGCTCTTTACTCGTTCTGTTCTGGGCATTCTGGCAAACCACATCAAGATGAAACTCTATCAGGATCAGGCGGAAAACGCCAGGCGCAGCCTAGAGCGGATTTTAGATAATATGGGCGTGGATGTCTATGTCAACGACTTTTATACCCACGAGATCCTCTATATCAACCACAGCATGGCCGCCCCTTACGGCCCCATCGAGTCCCTTTTGGGCAAGTCCTGCTGGGAGACCTGGTACGAAGGGCAAGAGGGCCCCTGCAGCTACTGTCCCCAGCACCGCCTGATAGACCAGGATGGCAATCCCCGCAAGACCTACACCTGGGATTATCAGCGGCCCATAGACGGCGCCTGGTTCCGGGTGTTCAGCACCGCCTTTCCCTGGGTAGACGGACGCCTGGCCCAAGTGGTCAGCAGCGTTGACATTACGGAGAGCAAGCATAATGAGGCCATCGTCCGGTGCCTTGCGGAGTACGACTATCTCACGGGCCTGCCCAACCGCTTCCGCCTCTCCCAATACATAGACGAATACCTTCAAACCCCTCACACCGCGGCCCGGGATCTTTACGTGCTCTTCTTCGATATAGACGGCTTTAAGGTCATCAACGACACCTTAGGCCACGAGGCGGGAGACGAGCTTTTGATTCGCATCGGCAAAACCCTCCAGTCCCATCCCATCACCCGCAACAACAGCTATCGCTACGGCGGCGACGAATTCGTGGTGCTGGTTCCCCAGGGGGGCGAGCGGGACCTGGAAAGCGTGCTCACCTTCCTGCAAGAGGTGTTCTCCCGGGTCTGGCAGCTTCCCCAGGGGGAGGCAAAGGTGGGGGCCTCCATCGGTGTTTCCCATTACCCCAGCGACGATACCCAAACCGGCGAGCTGATCCGCAAGGCCGACCTGGCCATGTACGCCTCCAAGCACGCCGGAAAGGGCCGCACCCACTTTTACGACCGGGGACAGATTTGCCTTTGGGAATAGACGCTATTTTCGCCCCTTACTCCTATAAAAATCGCCCCGTCAGTCTGCCGCGCAAGCAGTCTGACGGGGTTTTTTTCCTTTTTTTCGGCTTTTCTCATGCCTCTTCCGGCCCTAAAAGCAGGGGCTGGAGCTGCTGACCCAAAAGGGCCCGCTCCACGGTGGCAGGCAGCATGCCCATGTCCGCCACCAGGGAGGCGGGCTTACCTGCGGGGTCGTCCTGACGGAAGGGAACAAAGTAAAAGTTCTTCCGGCACAGAAGCTCGCCTATATTTTTGGCGGCGGTGCCCAGGCCGTCGTTGGTGGAAATGGCCAGCACCACCGGGCGTCCGTTGCGCAGGTGGGCCTTAGTGGCTAGGGTGACAGAGGTATCTGCCACCCCCGAGGCCAGCTTTGCCAGGGTGTTTCCGGTGCAGGGGGCGATCACCAGCACATCCAGAAGCTTTTGGGGGCCTATGGGTTCCGCCGCCTGTATGGTGCTGATGACCTTCTTCCCGCCGCATAGCCGCTCCATCTCGGCGACGATATCTTTTGCCAGGCCAAATCTCGTGTCTGTCTTCGCCGCAAAATCCGACATTAGGGGGATGATATCCTCATAAATCCCCGACAGTTCTTCCAGTGCATCCAAAGCCTGGCCATGGGTACAAAAGGAGCCGCAAAGCGCAAACCCCACATGTGCATCCTTCACCCCTACACCCCCAATTCATGTAAAATGTTGTAAACGGCGTTTTTAATGGCCAGGGCCGCTGTCACCGGCGCCGTTTTGCCGGGGATGCCGGGCAGGCTCAGGGCATTAAGGCCCATCTCTCTGGCGGCGTCAAAGTCCACCCCACCGGGCAGGGAAGCCAGATCGATGATGAGCACCCCCGGCTGCACTCGCTCTAAGTGGTGGCTATCCAGCATCATGGCGGGCACCGTGTTGACGATGAGGTCGTAGCCCCCCAGCCAGTAGGAGAGCCGCCCGGAATCCTCGATGCCGTAGCCATAGGCCTCGGCCCAGGCCCAGTCCTCGCATTGGCGGGCCGCCACGGACACCCGGGCCCCCAGGCTCTTAAACCGGTGGGCGCAAAGCTTACCCACCCGGCCAAAGCCGATCACCAGCACCCGGGAATCGTGGAGGGTGGCGGGCATATTCTCCATGGCCACCTGTATGGCCCCCTCGGCTGTGGGCACGGCATTGGCAATCTTCAGTTCCTCCCGCTCATAGTAGTCATAAAGCCGCAGCCTATACTCCCGGGCGGCTTCCTGCACCGCCGGGGACACCAGGCCCCCGCAAACCACTTGCCCGGGATGCAGCTTTTTGAAGATGTCTTCTATCGTGTATTCTCCCTCCCCCAGAGGGGCGTTGAGGAGGCCGGCTTCCGTCAGTACCGGCAGGGGCAGCAGGACGCAGTGGGCGCGGGCGGCGTCCATGGGCGGGCTTTTCCGCAGCAGCTTGCCCATGCCCTTTTCCAGGGCCGCAGTATGTACGGTGTGCCCGTCGGCCTCCAGCTGCTCCGCCAACTTAACCTGGCGAAAATCGCCGCCTACAATCCAAAAATTTCGCTCTTTATCCAAAGGCGCATCCTCCTTTCTCTCGCGCTGCTTTATTCTATTCCAAAAACGGGAAAGGGTTCGCGGCGTAAGACGGAAGTGGGCCCAATGTCTTGTAAGAAACCAAGGTTTCTGCTATACTTGGGCAAGACGGGAATTTTTCTCAATCGGACGTCCCCCTATTAGAATAAGATAAGGAGAATCCAATGAAACAAACACTAAGTAAGGTCCTGGCAGCCCTTTTCCTGCTGGGCCTCATCACCCTCCCCGCCTCTGCAGCTTTCGGCGACTATAACACCATCCCCCATGAAAACAAAATCGCCGTGGATTGCAGCGTGGCCAGGGGCATCATCAGCGGCAGAACAGACGGCAACTTCGACCCCAACGCCCCTGTCACCCGGGCAGAGATGTCTAAGATGATCACCATCATCCTAAACAGCGGAAAAGCCCCCACCCTCTCTTCCGGCACAGCCTCCTATACAGACACCGGAAGCCATTGGGCCAAGGCTTATGTGGAGTATTGCGCCAAAGAAGGCATCGTGGCAGGCATGGGTAACGGCACCTTCGCCCCCGATGGTCAGGTCACCTACCGCCAGGCGGCCAAAATGCTGCTGGTAGTGTTAGGCTATGATCCCGCGGTGGAAGGCTTCACCGGCGCAGACTGGGCCAAGAACATCGACACCAGAGCCATCCAGAAGAACCTCTACATCGCCAGCACCGCCGCAGCCAAGGGCGATACCCCCTTAAACCGCGCTGCCGCCGCCCAAATGATCTGGACCACCTTAAGCCAGAAAACCGTGACATACAATGCCCAAAAGGCAGCGGTGGACGAGCCCGGCACCCTGGACGCGAAATATTTCGGCGAGGTGGAGCTCTTTAACCTCATTGGCGAAACCGGCGTGCCCCACTCCACCATGTGGTTCGACTTTACCGTAAACTCCTTCTACACCGGGAAGGAATACCAGGGTCACGTGGCCAATGAGGGCGCGGTGTTTGTGGTGCTGAACATTACCATGAACCACACATGGGAATGGGAGGAGCCTATTCCCATGTTCCTGGACGATTTTGTCCTGCTGTATGGCGACTACTTCACCTCCCCCGAGATCGCCTGGGTAGAGGGCATGGCCCCCGACACCTTTGAATTGACCGTCGGCAAGCCCCAGACCTATAGCTTCGTCTTCTGCATTGAAGACACGGTGAAAGACTTTGAACTGAGCTTTGTAGAGGTCTTTGAAGGGGAGAACGGCGAAACGGAATACGGCGAGACCTATTCCATTCCCTATACCCTCTATCACCACAGCTAAGGCCGCAGATTTTTACGTCTGCTAAAGAGAACGCAAAAAAACGCCTGCCGTTACGCGTAACGGCAGGCGTTTATGTTGTTTTCTTAGTGGTGGCCGCTGCGGCGGGAGCTGCGCTTTTCCTGGGCGCGCATGGTGGAAAGCTTACTGTCTGAGCTCTGCAAAAAGCTTTTTACCATCTGGTCAAAGTCGTTTCCGCCGCCCTGGGCTGCGCCATTATGTACCTGAGAGCGGGGCTCAAAGCTGCCGCGGTTCTGGAAGCCATGGCCACCTCTGGGGGCAAACTGGCCGCCGCTGTTGCCCTTGGGAGGAAACTGGCCATTGCCGCTCCTGGGGGTAAACTGACCCTGACCGCCTCTGGGCGCAAACTGCCCTTGGCCGCCTCTGGGGCCTTGATTTTGCGCGGGGGGCGGGGGATCCATCGCCTTTTTGATGGAGAGGTTGATGCGGCCTGCATCGTCGATGTCCACTACCTTAACCCGGACCTCCTGGCCTTCCTTCAAGTGATCTTTCACGTCACTGACATAGGAATGGGCGATTTCCGAGATGTGAACCAGCCCCGACCGTCCGCCGGGCAGCAAAACGAATGCGCCGAATTTTGTAATGCTCTTTACACTACCATCTAAGATGGCACCAACCTTGATCTCCATATACGGTGAAAATCCTCCTAAATATACTCGCCAAACAGCAGAACGCCTAGTCTGTGATGTAAAACACCTTTTCCCCCGGCTCCAGAAGGTCCAGCTTTTCCCTGGCGATGTCCATCCGGTGCTCCGGGTCCTCGTTCAGGGCGATAGAGGCAGCCAGCTCCTCATTTTTCTGCAGCTGCTGCTCCACCTGGGCGGTTAAGGTGATCACATCGTTCTGGGCGGCGGCGATGCGGCTATTCAGGTTCAGAAGGGCGATGATGGTATAGCCCAGCAAAATAAACACCACGATCTTCACCAGAAGACCAGCCTTTTTTGTTTTCAGCATGCGTCATACTCCCTTCCTGCTCTGTACTTCCCTTTGCGGCAAAACCTGCCCCTTTTGGCACATTTCTTATTCTATACCATCCTTGTAAAAAAGAAAAGAATTTTTTTAGACTTTTTTTAATCTTAATAAGAAATATTGCCAACGGCTCCGAGAGAATCGAGAACACCCGGCGAAAAGGCCACATAATCAGGGCAAACAGCCTTGCCAGGGCGCCCTCCACCCAGCCGAAGGCCCGGCGGACTGCGGGGCTAAGGAGGCGGAAATACAGCACCGCGCCCACCAGATGGCAGGCCACGGTGACCAGGTGGATGCGCCCGTCGCCCAGCACTTGGACAAAGGCAAAGACGCAGCAGGTGACCAAAAGCCAATATAAAAGGTCTAAAACCCCCTCGCCCACCACATGGGCACGGCGGCGCAGGGGGCGCAGAAGGTCGTAAAAAAGGCCCAGCAAGAACCCCAGGCCAAAGGCGGCCCCAAAGGAGATGGCCTGGGTCTCCACCGGGATGATCATGTGTGGAAGAGGCGGCCAAAAAGCCCCCCTTGGCGCCGGTTGTCTTCCTCGTAGCTAAGGGATTCCACCTTGCCCTCCACCAAGAGGTCGCCCCCGTCCAGGCTCAGCTTTTCGATGTGCAGCTCGCTGCCGCGCACAGTGAGGCCCCCCTCCGTGGTCAGGAGGCAGATGGTGTTTTCGTCAAAGCTTTCCACGTCCTCCACCCCGGAGATGGCCAGCTTGCTGCGGTTTTGCAGGCTCAGGTGATGGGGGCCGATGTTGGGCCGCTTTCTGGTCTCGTCGTGGGGCATAATTCTCCCATCCTTTCCTTTCAGTCTTTCCCTTCACTATATGGGACAGGGCGCGCCCTTATGCCAAAGGGGGCAAATCAGAAAAAAGAAAAGGCTTCGGGCAATTATTACCCGCAAGCCTTTTTCCTTTACAGATATTGATTTTTAAGGTTTACTCCGCCGCTTGGCTCAACTCGCCCCAGGCTAAGTCCAAAAAGCTCTCGTCGTAGATCTCATCGGCAGCAGCGTCTCCCGTGATGGCCCCGGAGAGCTTCGTGAGAGCCTTGGCCGCCGCAAAGCCTGTGTCACTGTGGTAGCCCGTGGCGCTGGCGATGCCTCTTTCCTTGTCCACCTGGGCGCTGTACAGCAGCTCCTGGTATCTGCCTTCGAAGAGGGGCTCTAGGTTCTGGGCGATCTCCTCGGGGCTGGCGTTTTCCATCCAGGCCATGGCTTTGGCCACTGCGGTTACCAGCTTTTGCACCGTTTCGGGGCTCTCCCCAATATAGGCGTCTGAGGAGAAGAGCATGAAAAGCTCGTAAGTGTCTGTGCCCATTAAATCCTCCATGACAGCCTGATCGTAGCCGTCGACGATCACCACGCCGCCTTGGTCAAGGAGGGCCTTGGCCGCCCAGGGATTGGTGGCCACGGCGGCCTGGATCTCGCCGCTCTGGATGGCGGCCAGGTAGGCGGAGCTGGCCATGCTGATGACAGAGGCGTCTACCTCGGGGGTCATGCCGGCGTGGAGCAGGATGGCCTTGGAGAAGGCGTAGGGCGCGCTGGCGGCCCCTATGCCCCCGGCAATGACCTGGCCCCGGAGGGATTCCACGGTGCTGTAAGTTTCATTGGCGCCTATGAGCTGGTAGGGGTAGCGGGTGGTGGTGGAGACCAAAATCTTGCAGCCTCTCCCCGCCTCGTTGGCCATGAGGGCCATCTCTACCCCCCGGAGGCCGAACTGGGCGTCCCCGGAGAAGACGGGCTCAGAGGAATCGGCCCCGCTGACGGTTTGAAAATCTGCCTGCAGGCCCACTTCTTCCAGATATCCCAGGGTTTCCGCCAGGTAGACGGGGGCCCAGTGGTAGCCTCTCACCGGCTCGGTGATGACGATGGTTTGCAGCTGCGTTTGGGGGTCGCCGCCGGTGGGAGCCGGGTCGCTTCCGCAGGCGGTGAGAAGAAGGCCAACGAAGGCCAGGGACAGCAAGAGAGAAATCGCTTTTTTCACAGTTAAAACTCCTTTTTCATAAAAAACGTTGGTTGTTACCCCTGGGGGGTGTCGCAGCTACGCCTCTGGCCGCCACTTGAGAAGCCTGCGCTCTAAGAGACGGATGAGGGCGTCCAGGGTCATCATCAGGGCGATGATGAGAAAGACACAGGAAAGGACGCGGGTAATATCGTAGCGGCCGCTGGCATCGTTGATGAGCCAGCCAAGGCCACGGGAGGCGCCTAAAAATTCCCCCACCACCGCGCCGGAGAGGGCCAGGCCCACCCCCGCCCGCAGGCTGGCCAGGAACCAGGGCAGGCAGGAGGGCCAAACCACGTGGCGGATGATCTGGTGGGAGCTGCCCCCCAAGAGCCGCACCCCCCGCACCAGGGAGGCGTCCACGCTGTTGTACCCGGCGAAGAGGTTAAAGGTGAAGATAAAGTAGACCATGAGCCCCGCAATGAGCACCTTGGACTCTAAGCCTATGCCGAACCAGAGGATCACCAAGGGGCCCAGGGCCAGCTTGGGGACGCTGTTGAGGCCCACCAGAAGGGGCATCAGCACCGCAGAGAGGCCCTTGTGCACCCCCAAAAGTATCCCGGTGGCTGCGCCGAAGACCATGCCGTAAAGGAGCCCCAGCCCCGCTTCCTCCAGGGTGATGGAAAGATGACGGCCCAGAACCCCGTTTTTCGTCATGGCCAAAAACTCCTGCCAAACCCGGGTAGGACTGCTGAAAAACACCTGGTCGATCACGCCCCGCCGGGCAAAAATCTCCCAAAGAAGGAAGAAGGCCGCGATCCCCAAAAACAGCCAGAGGTAAGGCAGCGCCCGCCTTTTCTTATCCATCCTGCCACCCCTCTTTCGAAGGGAGGGTTTGGCGTAGGTCGGCCCAGATCCGCTGCTCCAAGGCGATAAATTCCGGGCTGTATTTCACGTCCATCACCCGGCGGGGTCTGGGCAGGGCAATGTCATAGGTCTGCTGCACCCTGCCCGGCCTGCCGCCTATGAGGGCCACCCGGTCGGCTAGGGCGATGGCCTCGGTGAGATCGTGGGTGACGTAAACGATGGTCTGCTGCAATTCTTCCCAAAGGGCCAGGATATCATCCTGCAATTTTTCCTTGGTAAAGGCATCCAGGGGGCCAAAGGGCTCATCCATGAAGAGCACCTCCGGCTCTATGGCCAGAACTTGGGCGATGGTAACCCGCTTCTTCATCCCGCCTGAGAGCTCGTGGGGATAGTTTGTCTCAAAGCCCGAAAGGCCTATGCCGGCAATAAGCGCCCGGGCCTTTTCAAAGCGCAGGGCTTTCGAAACGCCCCGCAGCTCCAGGCCCAAGGCCACGTTATCCAGCACCGTGCGCCAGGGGAGCAGATGGTCGCTTTGCGAGATATAGCCCACCCTGTCACTGACCCCCCGCACCGGCTTTCCCTCGAAGAGGACTTCTCCGGCATCTATGGGCACCAGGCCTGCCATGGCGTTTAGGGTGGTGGTCTTCCCGCAGCCCGAGGGGCCGATGAGGGCCAAAAACTCCCGGGGGGAAACGGAGAGGCAGAGGCCCTCCACAGCCAGCACCAGAGGCGCGTCTACCGAGGGAAAGGAGACGGTGACATCTTTTAAGGAGAGGATGGGGCCCACCTTTTGCTGCTCAGTGCCCATCTTGCCGCCTCCCTTCCGTTTTTTCAGTGATGGGTTCTGTTATCGATACTCCGCCGCCAGGCACTGCAGCCTGGGAATGGCCCCCTCTACCCGCCCGGTGGAGACGCAGTAGCTAAGGCGGAAGTGGCCCGGACAGCCGAAGCTGTCGCCGGGGACTAAGATCAGGTCATAGGCCCTGGCCCGCTGGCAAAAGGCCCTGGCGTCAGGCTCTAAGGCCCGGGGGAAAAGGTAAAAGGCTCCGCCGGGCTCCGGGCAGAAAAAGCCCTGGCTTCTGAGGCTTTCCACCAAAAGGTCCCGGTTTTTTTGATAGATGGAAAGGGGCACCGTTTCATGGCAGCAAGAAGCCGCCACCCGCTGAAAAAGGCTGGGGGCGCAGACATAGCCCAGGCTTCGCCCCGCGCCGCAAATGGCCGCGTAAAGATGGGGGAAGCCCGCCACCTCCCGAGGAATCAGGGCGTAGCCGATTCGTGCCCCGGGCAGGGAGAGGGCCTTGCTGAAGGAGTAGCACACCAGGGTGTCGCGATAGAAAGAGGGCACCCAGGGCGGCGGCGTTTCTCCATAGAAAATCTCCCGGTAGGGCTCATCGGAGATGAGATAAATGGCATGACCGTATTCGGCGGACTTTTCCCGGAGTATCTCGCTGAGGGCTTTTACCGTTTCCGGCGAATACACCGCCCCCGAGGGATTGTTGGGGCTATTGACAATCACCGCCTTGGTTTTGGGGCTCAGCAAGGCCCGGAAGGCCTCCAGGTCGATCTGAAAGGTCTCCGTCTCCGCCGGAACCACCATGAGGCTCCCCCCGGCACTCTCCACAAAGACCTTATACTCGGGAAAGTAGGGGGCAAAGGTGAGGATTTCGTCCCCCGGGGTCACCATGGCCCATAGGGCGCAGCAGAGGGCCCCCGCCGCCCCTGTGGTGAGGTAGAAGCAGTCGGGGTCGTAGTCCGTGGCGTAACGCAGGTTCAAATTATCCGCCAGGGCCCGGCGGGCTGCCAGGTCGCCCTGGGCGCTGGTGTAGCCGTGGAGCAGCACCGCGTCCTCCTCCCGCAGAAGGGCCTCCAACCGGGCCTGAACCCCGGGGGTGGTGGGAACGCTGGGATTCCCCAGGGAGAAGTCAAACACGTTCTCCTCCCCCACCTGAAGGGCCCTTTGCCGCCCGTATTCAAAAGCGTCGCGAATCTCGCTGCGGTCGCTGCCCAGATCGATCATCCGGGCTGAGAATCTATGTTTCATGGGTTTCTCCTATCTGAAAGGACTAGGTTTGCTGTTTCGTCTGTCCATCATTATAACAACAGAACGCCGTAAAATCAATTCTCACTATTTTAGCACTCAATATGTGCGAGTGCTAAAATTCACAATCCGTACATAAATTTATCGCGATTTGTTCATAATTATCTCGTAAAATCAAAATAGAAAACGGGGCGCCGAGAGATAATCCCAGGGTTTTTTGGCACTCACGATAAACGACTGACAGAATCGAAAGGAGAATTACTATGTTTAGTATCATGCCCTTCAACCGCCGCGACGACAATTTCTTCGACATGTTCGACAAATTTTTTACCACCCAAAACCGGCTCCCCGCCTTTCGCACCGACATCCGGGATGAAAACGGCGTCTACATCCTGGAATCAGAGCTCCCCGGCTTCTCCAAGGAAGACATCACGCTGGACCTGAAGGAGGGTATCCTGACCATACGCGCAGAGCACAAGGAGGAGCAGGAGGAGAAGGACGACAAGGGCACCTACCTCCACAGAGAGCGCCGCTTCGGTTCCTACAGCCGCAGCTTCGACGTTTCCGGCGTGGATGCCGACAGCATCTCCGCCAGCTACGACAAGGGCATCCTCACCCTACATCTGCCCAAGATCCAGCCTGAGATCCCCCCTGTGCGCCGCATCGAGATCAACTGAGTTTTCCACAGCACACCCCAGGTTATCCACAGTTCATCCCCAGCTTATGAACCCCTTATCCCCGGCTTATCCCCAGCTTTTTCCCCAATGACCACCAAAGCGCCATCTTACCCCCCCTCTCTCATCCCCGCAAAAAACCTCCCGACCTGGAACGCATCCGGGCCGGGAGGTCTTTTTTTCTTATCGCCTTTCGTAGGTCACAAAGGTGAAGGTGATCTCCCCCTCCTGATAGGGCCCTTCCTCCTCCGTGACCCGCCAATGGGGGTCGGCGTCCAGGTTGGGAAAGTGGCAGTCGGCGGGGAGGGCGGCGTGGACTTTTGTCACATAGGCCCGGGTACAGTAAGGCAGCATCTGTTCATAGACGCTGGCGCCGCCCACCACAAAGGTATCGGCCGTGGCGGCCGCCAGGGCCTCCTCCACGGTTTTCACCACCTGGGCCCCCTCCACGGCATAGCCCTCCCGGGTGGAGAGGATGATGTTGCGGCGGTTCTTCAGGGGCTTGCCGCCGGGGAAAGTGGCCATGGTTTTGCGGCCCAGTAAGATGGGTTTTCCCATGGTGAGTTCCTTAAAGCGCTGTAAGTCCTGGGGGATATAGACCTGCTGGTCGTTGTCCTTACCTATGCCCCAGTTTTCATCCACTTCGACGATGACGTTCATACATAGGCCTCCTTTAGATGGCAACGGGAATCTTCTCCTCCAGGGGATGGCTCTTATAGCCCTCCAGCCGGAAGCTGTTTTTGGTAAACTGGTAAAAATCCGTCACCGCGGGGTCGAGGATTAGCTTAGGGGCCGCAAAGGGCTCCCTTTTGATAATCTTCTCCACGATGGGCACGTGCCTGTCATAAATATGGGCGTCGGCAATGACGTGAACCAGCTCCCCCGCCGTAAGGCCCGAAACCTGCGCCACCATGTGGACTAGTGCGGCGTACTGCATCACATTCCAGCCGTTGGCGGTGAGCATGTCCTGGGAGCGCTGGTTTAAGATGGCGTTCAGGGTTTTCCCACTGACGTTGAAGGTCATGGAGTAGGCGCAGGGGTAGAGGGCCATCTCCGCCAAATCCCCATGGACGTAGAGGTTGGTCATGATGCGGCGGGAGGCGGGATTGTGTTTCAGGTCGAAGAGCACCCTGTCCACCTGGTCAAATTCCCCCTCGGGGTAGCGGTGCTTCACCCCTAACTGATAGCCGTAGGCCTTGCCGATGGAGCCCCGTTCATCGGCCCAGGAATTCCAGATCTCGCTGCCTAGGTCGTTTATATTGTTGGACTTCTTCTGCCAAATCCACAGAAGCTCGTCTACGGCGCTCTTAAAATACATCTGGCGTATGGTCTGGATGGGGAACTCCCTGGAAAGGTCGTAGCGGTTCACCAGGCCGAATTTTTTCACCGTGTGGGCCGGGGCACCATCCTCCCACCGGGGGCGCACGGGCTGGTCCTTGTCCCAAACGCCCTGTTCTAAAATCTCCTTGCAGTTGGCGATGAATACTTGATCCGCATAGCTCATAGCTGCACCTCTTCTCTCATGTCGCCCAGGAGGTGATCCCCCCTGGCTTCTGTGATTTTCACTGGTATCAGGCGATTGTGAAGGTTTTCCCCTTGCACCCTTACCTGGGCATATTCCGGCGTGTAGCCTCTAAAATAACCATCCTGCTCCTCTTCCAAGAGGACGATCTTCCTTTGGCCCACCTGGGCTTTTAAGAAAGCTTGGGCCATCTCCCGGGCTATTCCCTCCGCCGCCTTGGCTCTTCGGGCCTTCTCCCCCCGCAGCACTTGGTTTTCCATGGCGGCGGCGGGGGTACCCTTGCGTTTGGAGTAGGGGAAGATGTGCATGGCAGAGAACCGGCAAGCCTCCAAAAAGGTCAGGGTTTTGGTGAACTCCTCTTCCGTCTCCCCGGGGAAGCCCACGATGAGGTCCGTGGTTATTCCGGGGCTTTGAAAGTGTTCCCCCAGGAGTTTTACCGATTCCAAATACCGAGCGGTGTCATAGCGGCGGCCCATGCGTCTGAGGGTCTCGTCGCAGCCGCTCTGGAGGGAGAGGTGAAAGTGGGGGCAGAGGTTTTCTAGTATCTTCATCCTCCGGCAAAAGGCTTCCGTCACCGTCCGGGGCTCCAGGGAACCTAAGCGGATGCGGCAGTCCGGCGCAGCCTTGCACACCGCCTCCACCAGGTCTTCCAGGGTGTCGTCCCCGTCAAAATCCCTGCCCCAGGAGGAGAGCTCTATACCGGTGAGGACGATCTCCCGATAGCCCTCCACCGAAAGGCGCGCCGCCTCTTCCGCGGCCTTAGAAATGGCCAGGGAGCGCACAGGCCCTCGGGCGTAGGGGATGATGCAGTAGGTGCAAAAATTGGAGCAGCCGTCCTCCACCTTCAGCATGGCCCGGGTGCGCTGGCCTATCCCGCCGCCGGGGAGAATCTCAAAGATTTTCCGCTCCCTCGCCTTGTCCAGGGTGGTTTGGGTAGTTTTTTCGGCGTAAACGGCCTCCAGGTTATCCACAAAGCCCACCCTGTCCCCTGTGCCCGCCAGGAGGTGGACCCCCAGCTTGGCTCCATCCTCGGGGGAGACCTGGGGGTAACAGCCGCAGAGGGCCACCACGGCCCGGGGGTTCTTCCGCTGGGCCTGGCGCACAGCCTGGCGGGACTTTTTATCGCTGACGGCAGTCACCGTACAGCTGTTGATGATATAGGCGTCGGCCGCCTCCTCAAAGGGGACCAGATCATGGCCCCGCTGGGTGAAGAGGAGCTCTAGGGCCTGGGTCTCCACTTGGTTTACTTTACATCCAAGGGTCTGGATGGCGATTTTCATGGTGTTTCTCCTTGCAGAAGGTGTTTCTTTCCGGCAGCTGCTCCCATGATGGAACACTGACTGAACATTTTCCTTTGTTTTTCGCCCCAATTCTGCTATAATGGTTTCCATTCCATAAAGCGCAGGGTTAGGGAGCCCTTAACCCTTCTATTGTACCCTTTCTTTCCGCCACTTTCAACTCTTTTCCCAGGAGGTTCCTATGTCTCGACCTTTACCGTTTTTTGCCTTCATCTCCCGGATGCGCTACATCGCCCGCTGGGGCCTCATGCGCAACAGCGTTCAGGAGAACGTTCAGGAGCACTCCCACATGGTCGCCGTCCTCTCCCACGCCCTGGCGGTGATTCGCCGGGACGTCTTCGGCGGAGAGATCGACCCCGGCCTGGTGGCTGCCGCCGCTTTGTATCACGACGCGGCGGAGATCTTCACCGGGGACCTGCCCACCCCTGTGAAATACCACAACCCGGAGATCCACGCCGCCTATAAGGACGTGGAGTCCCACGCTGCCCGGCGGCTACTTTCCATGCTGCCTGCGGAGCTGCAGTCTTCTTATCGGCCCCTCCTGCGGGAGACAGACCCCCAGGTGACCCTCCTGGTGAAGGCGGCGGACAAGCTCTCGGCCTATGTGAAGTGCCTGGAGGAGCTGAAGGCCGGGAATACGGAGTTTAAGTCGGCAGCGGAGCAGACCTACAGGGCCCTGGAGGAGTTTCACCTGCCGGAGCTCCAATACTTTATGGAGCATTTTCTCCCGGCGTTTTCTCTTACTCTTGATGAGTTACAATAAACCAAAAAGGAAGGAATCATCACTATGCGAGCTATCGTCACCGTCATCGGGGAGGACAAGGTGGGCATCATCGCCTCGGTCTGTACCCAGCTTTCTGCCCAAAATGTCAACGTGCTGGACATTACCCAAACGGTTCTGGCCGGTTACTTTACCATGATCATGCTGGTGGACGCCGCCGAATGCAAGCTGCCCTTCGGCGAGCTTACCGCTCTGTTAGAGGCCCAGGGCAAGGAGCTGGGCCTCTCCATCCGCGCCCAGCGGGAAGATATCTTCAACGCTATGCACCGCATCTGAGAGGAGCCGCCACATGATTAACACAGCCGAAATTCTGCAAACCATCCAGATGATAGACCAGCAAAACCTGGATATCCGCACCATCACCATGGGCATCTCCCTATTAGACTGCGCCCACCATGACGCCAAGACCGCCTGCACCCGCATTTATGACAAAATCGCCAAAAAGGCCGAGCACCTAGTCTCCACCGGCCGCGCCATCGAGGGGGAGTTTGGCATCCCCATCGTCAACAAGCGGGTGTCCGTCACCCCCATCTCCCTGGTGGCCGCCGCCTCGGACACCCTGGACTACGTCCCCTTTGCCGAGGCTATGGACGCTGCCGCCAAAACCTGCGGCATCAACTTCATCGGCGGCTTTTCCGCCCTGGTGCAAAAGGGCTTTACGGAGTCTGACCGCCGCCTCATCACCGCCATTCCCCAGGCCCTTGCCACCACAGACTTTGTCTGCTCCTCCGTCAACGTTGGCTCCACCAAGGCGGGGATCAATATGGATGCCGTGTCCCAAATGGGCCGCATCATCAAGGAGGCCGCCCATCTCACCCGGGACAGGGCCGGCTTCGGCTGCGCCAAGCTGGTGGTGTTCTGCAATGCCGTGGAGGATAACCCCTTCATGGCCGGGGCTTTTCACGGGATAGGCGAGGCGGAGTGCGTCATCAACGTGGGCATCTCCGGCCCCGGCGTTGTCCACCACGCCTTACAGGAGGTGAAGGGCCAGCCCTTCGACATGGTGGCGGAGACCATTAAGAAAACCGCCTTCCGCATCACCCGCATGGGCCAGCTGGTGGCGAAAGAGGCCTCCAACCGCCTGGGGGTCCCCTTCGGCATTGTGGACCTCTCCCTGGCCCCCACCCCGGCAGTGGGGGATTCCGTGGCACGGATTTTAGAGGAAATGGGCCTGGAGGTCTGCGGCACCCACGGGACGACTGCCGCCCTGGCCCTACTCAACGACGCCGTGAAAAAAGGCGGCGTTATGGCTTCGTCCCATGTGGGCGGCCTTTCCGGCGCCTTTATTCCCGTCAGCGAGGACGAGGGGATGATTGCCGCCGCCCTCTCCGGGGCTTTGACCTTGGATAAACTGGAGGCCATGACCTGCGTCTGCTCCGTGGGCCTGGACATGATCGCCCTGCCGGGAGACACTACGGCCGAGACCATCGCCGCCATCATCGCCGACGAGGCCGCCATCGGCATGGTGAACCAAAAGACCACCGCCGTGCGCCTCATCCCCGCCCCCGGCAAGGTGGTGGGGGACGTGGTGGAGTTTGGCGGGCTCTTAGGCTCCGCCCCCGTCATCGCCGTTCACCCCTTCTCCAGCGCGGATTTCATTCACCGGGGCGGACGAATTCCCGCGCCTATGCAGAGCCTGAAGAACTGAGCCCTGCCCCCTTTCTTTCCCCCGGAAGACTAGGGGCGACGGCACAGCCGCCGGAACCGGAGGGACAAGCTGGCGGCGGCGGGCCCGATTCTGTTAACTTTTTGATAACTTGGCGTCTTTCACTTGAAATATAAGCCTTAAAATGTTAACATAAGGATACCCCAGATCTCTTGTGATCTTAACTAAAGGAGTGATTACTATGGTTCGCGTAATTATGGGTGCGAAAGGCTCCGGCAAGACCAAACAGATGATCGAGCTGATCAACTATGCCGCGGATAACGAAATCGGCAATGTTATTTGCATTGAAGCCGGCGCAAAACTGACCTTCGATATCAGTAATCGTGTCAGACTCATTGATTCCAGTGAATTTGCAACGAACAACTATACATTCTTAAAGGGTTTCGTCAGCGGGCTCTACGCCTCCAACTACGATATTACCCATGTTTTCTTAGACAGCCTGTGTCGCATCGTTCCCTCTGACCCTGCCGACGCAGAGGTGGAAGACTTCCTGGCCTGGCTCAACGGCTTTGGCGATAAGAACGGCATTAAGTTCACCATCAGCATCAGCGCCGACGCTTCTCTGGCCACCGATGCCATGAAGGCCTATTTCTAAGCCGCCTAGGGCGCATTAGACAAAAAAATCATGGGGCAGACAGGGGCTTTCCTTGTCTGCCCTGATTCATTCATCCCCCAAACAGAAAGGAGCCCCACCATGGCATTTATCGACAAACTGAACCAACTGGCCAGCGCCGCCACCGAGATGGCGGGCGACGCCATAGAGCTGGGTAAGCAGAACCTGAAGATCACCACCGAAGAGCGCCGAGTGAAGGATTTAACGGAGAAAATGGGCGGCTTGGTGCTGGAAGCCCTGGACGCCGGCGCAGATTTTGGCGGAGATATCGCCGCCCTTTACGAGGAGATTAAGGCCTCCCGCCTGCTCATCGCCTCCATTCGGGCCGACTTAGCCCAGTGCAGCGGCCTCATCGTCTGCCCCGCCTGCCAGGAGAAAAACACCCTGGAGAGCAAGTTCTGCAAGCGCTGCGGCGCCAAGCTGGAGGAGCCCGCCCCGGAGGAGGCCAAATCCGAAGCCCGGGAAGAGGTCCTCTGCCCCCATTGCAGCGCCCTTGTGGGTGAGAACCAGCCCTTCTGCACCCAATGCGGCGGTAAGCTGGACTGATAGGCACCCCCCTCCCCAGGCTTCTGG
This sequence comes from Evtepia sp., assembly GCA_031553635.1. GTDB lineage: Bacteria > Bacillota > Clostridia > Oscillospirales > Oscillospiraceae > Evtepia. Next base: position 59,519 of record JAVBLH010000016.1, read on the forward strand.
AACTTCCCTATCCCCATTGAATCGCAAAACCCCCGTTTCTCCATCCTACTGGTGGAAAAACGGGGGCTTTTTGATGCTGGACGGTGTTTAGCCGAAATTCACCACCACCGGCTCCCCGGTGAAGGTGTAAAAGGTGGCGATGGCGTCCTTGAGATACAGCACCTCGGTGTTATCATCCTCTGCGCTGTACATGCCCTTCAGCATGGGATAGGTCTCCAGCATGTGGATTTTGGGCTCTTTCCTGTCGTCCCGGACCACGGTGGCCTCCACCCGTATCCACTCCTCGCCCCGGATGGCGGAGAGCTCGATACGGGGGTGGGCCTGCATCTGCTGGGAGACTTTTTTGGATTTGGCGGTGAGGAAATAGAGCTTTCCCTCAAAGAGGTCTATGCTGCCCATGGGGCGCACTCGGGGCGTTTCGCCCTCCAGGGTGGCCAGGTAAAACACTTGGGCTTCTCTTAAAAAGCTGTATACGCTTTCCATACAATTCTCCTCTTTTGTAAAAAAACTACCCTCCCCCGTTATGGAGGAGGGCAGTTCCCAGGTTTAATACAATCTGCTGACAAAGATTGTTTATGCAACCTAAGTACAGTTTCGTGTTAGGAACCTATAAAGTTAATTACTTACCGGCAACAGCAGCGATGGCGCGGCTCAGACGGCGGACGCACTCGTCGCACTCAGCCTTGGTCACGATGAGGGGGGAGACCATACGGATGATGGAGGTGCCGATAGCGGTGACCAGCAGGTGGTCCTTGATGCAGGCGCGCTTAACTTCGACAGAGGAGATGCCATCTTCCAGCACGACGCCTACCAGGAGGCCCATGCCACGGACGGTCTTCACGTGAGGAATCTTTGCGCACTCAGCCATGAAGTAGTCGCCGACTTCCTTGGTGTGAGCGCCCAGATCGTGCTTCTCCATGTAGTCGAACACGGCGACGGAAGCTGCGCAAGCGATGGGGTTGCCAGCGTAGGTGGAGCCGTGGGAGCCGGGGTTAAAGGTGACAGCAAGCTTCTCGGTACAAGCCATAGCAGCGATAGGCATACCGCCGCCCATAGCCTTAGCCATGGAAACTGCGTCGGGCTTAATGCCGTAACCCTGATAGCACATAAAGGTGCCGGTACGGTTCCAGCCGACCTGGATTTCGTCGCAGAGGAGCAGCATGCCCTTCTCGTCGCAGAGAGCGCGCAGGCCCTTCATGAACTCGGGAGTTGCGGGGAACACGCCGCCTTCAGCCATGATGGGCTCCAGCATGATGGCGATGGTGTTCTCGGTGATGGCTGCCTTAACGGAGTCAAGGTTATTGAACTCAGCATAGGTGAAGCCGGTGGGCAGGGTGCCGAAGCCCTTCTGGATGGGGCCGTCGGGCTGGCCGGTAGCGGTCATGGAAGCGAAGGTACGGCCGTGGAAGGAGGACTTGAAGGTGATGATCTCGAACTTGTTGGGGCCGAAGTTGTCGATGCCGTACTTACGAGCGATCTTGATCATAGCTTCGTTGGCTTCGGTGCCGGAGTTCTGATAGATGATCTTGTCCATGCCGGTCTTCAGGCAGATCTTCTCAGCCAGGATGGCCTGGGGAACGGTGTAGGGGTAGTTGAAGGTGTGCATAACCTGAGCAGTCTGAGCCTGAACAGCAGCAACAACCTCGTCATTACAGTTACCAACGGAGTTAACAGCAACGCCGCCGTAGAAGTCCATGTAAGCATCGCCGTTCTCGTCGTACAGATAGGCGCCCTTGGCGGTGTCGCAAAGGAAGTCCATACGCTCATAGGTCTCGATGTGGTACTTGTGGATTTTTGCCTTAATGTCAGCAGCGGTTAAACCTGTGTCTCTCAGTCTCATAGTGAATTCCTCCCATCAAAATTAAAAAATGTCACTCTGGGGATAAAACTATGCTTTTCTTCAACAATCAAATTTGACCGTGAAGAACTGGCAAGGTGCATAAAAGCCCGCACGGCGGTTGCTTCCATGTAACTTATGCTTATAATACCACTTCCTTTTTGAAATTGAAATGCACATTTTGAACAAAGATAATTGCGGATTTTTTCCGAAAAAGACCAATTTCCGTTTTGGGGCCGTCGTCGTTTTCCCTAGGCTTTCCCAGCTTTTTTGCAGTTTTTCCTTCATTAATTGGATAGTTTCCCCTTTCAAACGGAAAAAGAGCTGAATTTTTGCTGACTTTTCCTTCTCACTCCTCTTTTTTTTCAAAAGTTCCCTCTTTTTTTCTTCGTCATTTTGCACATCTGCAAAGAAAGATTTTGCCGCCGTCTTGGCTGATTTCTGATGCAAGCTTCCCCTTCTCCCCCTTCCTCCTTCCCCTTCCCGCCGATTTATGCTATCATGGGGAAAAGACCCGCCCGCTCCCCGGCGCCGGCATGAGAAGGAGGCCTTATGGAACTGAGAAACATTGCCCTCACCCCCGGAAAGGACGCCCTGCGCATCCTGGATCAGAGCTTACTCCCGGGAGAAATCCGCTACTTAGAGCTCCATACCCCGGAGGACCTTTACGAGGCCATTGTCTCCCTGCGGGTGCGCGGCGCCCCTGCCATAGGCATCTTCGCCGCCTATGCCTTTTACCTCTTAGCCAAGGGGGAGGCCCATCTGGCGGGCCAGGCCTTTTTCAGCCGCTGCCGGGCCATTGCGGCCCACCTGGCTACCGCCAGACCCACGGCGGTAAACCTGGAAAAGATGCTGGCTCGTATGCTGCAAAAGGCCCTGTCCCTGGAGGGCGCCTCCACAGCCCGCATCCTGCAGGCCCTGGAGGAGGAGGCCCACAGGATTCAAGAGGAGGACGAGGCCATGTGCCGGGCCATCTCGGAATACGGCCTTACCTTATTGAAACCCGGCGACGGGGTGCTGACCCACTGCAACGCCGGGCCCCTTGCCACCTCCCGCTACGGCACCGCCCTGGGGCCTCTCTTTTTGGCTAAGGAGCGGGGCATCCCCTTAAAAGTCTGGTGCGACGAGACCAGACCCCTTTTACAGGGCGCACGCCTCACCGCCCTGGAGCTCCACATGGCAGAAATCCCCTGTACCCTGATCTGTGATAATATGGCAAGCTTAGTGATGAGCCAGGGGAACATCAGCGCCTGCTTGGTGGGCTGCGACCGCATCGCTCGAAACGGCGACACGGCCAATAAGATAGGGACATCGGGGGTGGCGATTTTAGCCCGGCATTACGGCATCCCCTTCTACGTTCTGGGCCCCTCCACCACCATAGACTTCTCCTGCGAAACCGGCGAGGATATTCCCATCGAACTGCGGCCGGAGGGGGAGATACGGGAAATGTTTTATGAAAAGCCCATGGCCCCCCTAGGTATCCCCTGCTATAACCCCGCCTTTGATGTCACCCCCGGCGCCCTTATCACCGCCATTATTACCGAGAGAGGTATCTGCACCCCGCCCTACTCTCAAAGCTTTGCCACATTATTTCCCACCCAGTGGAAGGAGGCAACCCCATGAGCCATGTTTACTACCCCACAGATCAAATCGCCAAGGATGCCATTATCGCCTGCGGAAAGCGGCTCTATGGACGGGGCCTGGTGGCAGGCAGCGACGGTAATCTCAGCGTTCGGGTCTCCCCCCGAGACTTTTGGATCACCCCCACAGGGGTTTCCAAGGGCACCCTCTGGGAGGGGATGCTTTTGAAGGTGACCCTGGAGGGCAAGGTCATCAAGGGCGACTATAGGCCCACCTCGGAAATGGCCATGCACATCGCCCTCTACCGGAGTAATCCCGACATCCGGGCCATCCTCCACGCCCACCCCCCCGTGTCCACCGCCTTTGCCGCCGCGGGGATGCCACTGGATAAGCCCGTCCTCCAGGAAGCGGTGGTGCAGCTGGGGGTGGTTCCCGTGGTGCCCTACGCCCTGCCCGGCTCTCAGGAGCTGGCCGAGACTGTGGCCCTCCATGCCCAAGGCCATAGAGGACTGCTGCTGGAGTACCACGGGGCCCTCACCTGGGGCAAGGACATGAGCCAGGCCCTGCACAGGCTGGAAACCATGGAGCAATATGCCACGGTGCTCCTCCACCTCAAAACCCTGGGCAGCGACAGGGTGATGCCCCCCGCCCTGGTTTCCGATTTAGAGGAGCTGCGCCATAAGCTGGGACTCTGAGTGTTGCCGTTTTTTATCCGCCTCTTTTTCACCGAACAGCTTTGGTGAAAAAGAGGCGGATTTTTTTCTTGACAAAGGCTCTCCGTCATGGCATAATGACGTTAATCGAACGTTTGTTCTATTCGGAGGTGAGACCCGTGGACTTAATGGATAAGCTGACCATACTGGCAGAGGGGGCGAAATACGACGCAGCCTGCACCTCCAGCGGCTCTGCCCGCAGCGGCGGCGGCAAGCTGGGAAATACCATGCCCGCCGGCTGCTGCCATAGCTTTTCCGCCGACGGGCGCTGCATCGCCCTCTTAAAGGTGCTCCTGACCAACGTCTGCGTTTACGACTGCCAATATTGTGTGAACCGCAGGTCCAACGACCTGCCTCGGGCCGCCTTTTCTCCCCGGGAGCTGGCTGAGCTCACCATAGAATTCTACCGGCGCAACTATATCGAGGGGCTGTTTTTAAGCTCGGCGGTGGCGGTAAATCCCGATCATACCATGGAGCGGATGATCGCCGCCCTGGAGCTTTTGCGGGGGGAGATGGGTTTTGCGGGCTATATCCACGCCAAGGCCCTCCCGGGGGCAGACCCCCTCTTGGTGGGGCGGCTGGGCCAGCTGGTGGACAGGCTTTCGGTAAATATCGAGCTGCCCTCGGAAAAAAGCCTGGCCCTTTTGGCCCCGGACAAGGGAAGGCAGGATATCTTTCGGCCCATGTCCCAGATCAAGGAGGGTATCGCAAAGGCCCACTGGGAGCAAAAGCACTACCGCCACGCCCCGGATTTTGCCCCGGCGGGACAGTCTACCCAGATGATCGTAGGGGCCACGGAGGAGACGGACTATCAGATCATCCGCCTCACTGAGGGCCTCTATCAAACCTACAACCTCAAGCGGGTGTTTTACTCCGCCTATGTGCCCGTGTTGGAAAGCAGCCTCTTACCCTCGCCCCGGGAGTTTAAGCCGCCGCTACTCCGGGAGCACAGACTCTACCAGGCCGATTGGCTCCTGCGGTTTTACCACTTTCGCGCCGAAGAAATCTTATCCCCCGACCACCCGGACTTAAACCCCTTGGTGGACCCCAAATGCACCTGGGCCTTAAACCACATGGAGGAATTTCCCGTGGAGGTGAACCGGGCGGACTACCGGACTCTGTTGCGGGTGCCCGGGATAGGCATCATCGGGGCCCGGCGGATTTTGGAGGCCCGGCGGTGGCGGTCTTTGGACTTTCCGTCTCTGAAAAAGCTGGGCATCGTGTTAAAGCGGGCCCAATATTTCATCACCTGCGCCGGACGGATGCAGGAGGGTCTGCGCATCCAACCTGAGGGGGTGCTGCGGAATTTAGTGGCCCTGGAGCGACCCATGCTCTTAGAGGCGGCCCCGGAGCAGCTTTGCCTGTTTGATTCTTAAGGAGGGCTTTTTATGATCACCACCTGGCCTGAATACAGCTATGCCTACGACGGCAGCTTTTCGGGATTTTTGACCTGCGTTTCCCAGAGCTTTTCCCGCAGGGAGCGGCCCCTGCACTTTTTGCCCCCCGGGGAGAGCCAATTCTCTCTCTACCCCGTCCGCTATGTGGAGAGCAACGAGCGGGAGGCCAAGGCCTTTTACGCCAAGCTGCGCCGCCATCTCTCCCTCTGGGCCCGGAATTTGATGGAGTACAGCTTTCTCACCTGCCTGCCCCAGAAGGAGGGGCACATCTACAATTTCCTCTACCAGAGCCTTTTCGTGGCGCCCCTCCACGATCTGGCCGACGAGCGGGTCTTAGTCCTCACCGACGCGGTGCGGCACTTAAACGGCGAGGCCCATCTCCTCATCGGCTTCACCCGGTTTTCCGATTACGGCGGCACCCTGGTGGGGGAGATCAGCCCGAAAAACCGGGTGCTGCCCCTCTTGAAAGATCATTTCTGCCAGCGCTTTCCCCAGGAGGACTTTCTCCTCTTCGACCGGACCAATAAAGAAGCCCTCTGCCACAGCAAGAAGGGCGAGGTGCGCATCATCCCCCTGGAATCCCTCACCTTAGACGACCCCGATGCCCGGGAAGAGGGCTATCGGGCGCTCTGGCGCCAGTTTTACAACACCATCGCCATCCAGGCCCGGCTCAATCCCAAGCTGCGCCAGAGCCACATGCCCAAGCGCTACTGGGCCCACATGACGGAGTTTGGGGAGGGCAAGGCCCCCAAGCTGCCCAGCTAACAAAAAAAGACCCCGCGGCTTCCCAACTTGGGACGCTGCGGGGCCCTTGATTTCTTGAATGCTTAACAGGCCTCGGCCAGGCGGCTTTTCCGGCGGCTTCTCTTCTCCGGAGCGGGGGGCAGGGTCAGCAGCTCCCCCTCTACCAGGTCGGTGATGCTGCGCACGCTGCTCTCGGCGGCCTCCTCAAGGGTGTCCATCAGCTTTTGGATGGGCTCGTGGTAGTCGGCCCCCATGCGGCGGCTGACGATCTTCCCCACCTTATCCATCTGGCCGCCGCAGATGCTCATGGAGGACAGGCCCAGGCGGTACTTGATGACATCGGCAAAGCCCAGGGCACGGGCGGCCACTTCTGTCACCCGGCTCTTTTCCGCGATGTTGGGCCCCAGGTAATAGGCCTGGCCGGCATTTTTGAGAAGCAGCAGGTCCAGCCCCACCTCCAGGCCTTGGTGCGAAAGGCCCTCCTCCATCCAGCGGTAGATCTGGGGATGGCAGAGGTCATCCAGCACCAGGTGGCAGAGGTACCCGGCGGCAAAGCTGCGCTCCGAGGGGTTTCCTCTCTGCATCATGCGCTGGAGCCGGGGTGCCGTGTTTTGCTCCCACTCCTTGTGGAGGGCTCTGGCGCAATTGGCGCCGCCGGGGGCAAACAGCAGGGGGTCAGGGCCATAAAGACCCAAGCGGTAAGCCACAGGGTCTGCCGCCACGGCCTTTTGCAGGGCCTCGGGCAGGCGGCGCCTGACCTCTTTGCCGCAGACGTTATGGGCAATGTAATTGGGCATAAGGGTTACTCCTTTGAAAACGGAGGGTCGCTCCGTTTGGCGGATGGGTTCTTCCGGGGCGGGGTTCTCCCCCTGCCAGTCTATGTCAGGAAGGGCGGAAACTTGCCGCCTTTCCGTGTATGCTTTTTCCTTGGTTGTCTTTCCCAGAGGGACAGATACCACTCTAAGCTTAACCATACCACGAATGATTCCGAAATACCAGCGTGAATTTCAGGAAAAAAAGCACGAAACGCAGATGCATTTCGTGCTTTTTTTGATGGTTTTTTTAGTTGCAAAAGGAGGATCAGCCGCCCAGGTAGGCTTTCTTCACGGTTTCGTCCTCTAAAAGCTCATGGGCCGGGGCGGTTTTCAGGATTTTTCCCGTCTCCATCACGTAGCCGCGGTGGGCGATGGACAGAGCCATACGGGCGTTCTGCTCCACCAGGAGGATGGTGGTGCCGTTCTTGTTCAGATCCTGAATGATGCGGAAAATTTCTTCCACCAAAAGGGGCGCAAGGCCCATGGAGGGTTCGTCCAGCATCAGGAGCTTAGGCTTAGACATCATGGCTCGGCCCATGGCCAGCATCTGCTGCTCGCCGCCGGACATGGTCCCTGCGATCTGCTTATAGCGCTCCTTTAACCGGGGGAAGAGGCCGTAGACCATTTCGATGGAGCCGGGCACCTCGTGCTTCGGGCGGGTGTAGGCACCCATCTCCAGGTTGTCCTGGACGGTCATCTGCTGAAAAATGCGCCTGCCCTCGGGACAGTGGGCCATCCCCAGGGGCACGATCTCGTGGGGTTTTACCGCCAGGAGGGATTTGCCCTCAAAAAGCACCTCGCCGCTTTTGGGGCGCATCATGGCGGAAACAGTTTTCAGGGTGGTGGATTTCCCCGCGCCATTGGCCCCGATTAAGGTAACGATCTCCCCCTGCTGCACTTTGAAGGAGATGCCCTTGATGGCGTAGATGCTGCCGTAATAGACGTGAATGTCGTTCACTGTAAGCATGTCATCCCTCCTCCTTCTGCTTGCCCAGGTAGGCCTCGATGACCGCGGGGTTCTGCTGGATCTCCTCGGGAGTGCCCTTGGCGATGATCTTGCCGTAGTTTAAGACGGCGATGCCCTCGCAGATGTTCATCACGAGGCTCATATCGTGCTCGATAAGCATGATGGCAATGCCGAAAATATCGCGGATTTTTTGGATGTTCTCCATGAGCTCCGCCGTTTCCGAGGGGTTCATCCCGGCGGCGGGTTCGTCCAGAAGCAGGAGAGAGGGGTTGGTGCCCAGGGCTCTTACGATCTCTAGCCGTCTCTGTGCGCCGTAAGGCAGCGCCCCGGCCTTTTTGTCCGCCATCCACTCCATGTCGAAGATGGAAAGTAGCTCCATAGACCGCTCGCGGGCGATCTTTTCCTTGGACCAGTAGCGAGGGGTGCGGAAGATGCCGTCAAAAAGGGTGTAGTCCGTGGCGTTGTGGAGGCCTACCTTCACATTCTCTTCCACGGTGAGCTTACCGAAGAGGCGGATGTTCTGGAAGGTGCGGGCGATACCGGCTCTATTCACCTGCTCCGTGGTCATGCCTGCGGTGTCCTTTAGGTCCAGGAGTATGGTGCCACGGGTGGGCTGATACACCTTGGTCAGCAGGTTAAACACCGTGGTTTTTCCTGCGCCGTTGGGGCCGATGAGCCCGGCGATCTCCGTTCTGCCTATAGCCATGTTGAAATCGTCCACAGCGGTGAGGCCGCCGAAGTCTATGCCTAAGTGTCTGGCCTCCAGGATGGGGGTCTTGTCGATATCCCGCTCGGGGATCTTATACTCCTGGCTGAGGTTTACCAGCTTTGTTTTATTCATGGGGGGCCACCTCCTCCCGCTTTTTTGCCCGCATACCGCTAAAGAGGTCGGCCACCTTGAGGAAGATGCGGTTGCGCACGGCCTTGGCCTTGTCGTTGTTGGTCACCAGCATCACCAGGATGAGGATGATGGCGTAGACCAGCATACGGTAGTCCTGATACTCCCGCAGCAGCTCCGGCAGGATGGTGAGGAGGGCGGCTGCGATGATGGAGCCCCGGATATTCCCCAGGCCGCCCAGGACCACGAAGACCAGCACCAGGATAGAGGTGTTAAAGTCGAACTTTTTCGGCACCACCGTGGAGAAGTTCATGGCAAAGAGGACGCCGGCGGCCCCGGCAAAGGCGGCGGAGGTGACGAAGGCGATCATCTTATACTTGGTGACGGAAAGGCCCGTGGACTCGGCGGCGATGCGGTCGTCCCGTATGGCCATAATGGCGCGGCCCGTGCGGCTGTTGATGAGGTTCTGGATGACAAAGAGGGTGATAATCACCAGGATGATACCTGCAGTGAAGGTGGAGATTTTGGTAATGCCCAAAGCACCCATAGGGCCGTTGATGAGGGTTTTGCCTCCTGCGGCCATCCCTAAGGCAGCCTCGCTCTTCATGCTAAAGTGCAGGCCGTTTTGATCCAGGCCCATATGGACACAGTTCATGATGCTGCGGATGATCTCACCAAAGGCCAGGGTTACAATAGCCAGATAGTCGCCCCTAAGGCGCAAGACAGGGATTCCGATGAGAACACCTGCCACAGCTGCCATGGCTGCACCCACAACAATGGCAACAGCAAGGCGCAACGGCGCACTGGGAATACTCTCAGTAAGGGCAGCCGTGACCACCACCCCGGTAAAGGCCCCCACACTCATAAATCCGGCGTGGCCCAGGCTCAATTCGCCGGAGATGCCCACCACCAGGTTTAAGGAGATGGCCATGACGATGTAGGCGCAGATGGGAACCAATTGGCCTGCGAAGGCGCTCTTCATGTTCCCCGAGGCCAGTACCATTTGAATAATCAGGTAGAAGACTAAAACCAGTCCGTAGTTGAAGAAGGCGTTCACAGTGGAACGGCTGGGTTTTCTCAGTTTCATAGCCCTCACCTCAGACTTTCTCGCGGACTTTTTTGCCCAAAAGGCCCGTGGGCTTGACCAAAAGGACAATAATCAACACCGCAAAAACGATGGCATTAGACAGTTCTGTGGAGATATAGGCACTGCCGAAGATTTCAATTACACCCAGCAGAATACCGCCCAGCATAGCCCCCGGAATAGATCCAATGCCACCCAGAACCGCAGCCGTAAAGGCTTTGATACCAGGCATAGCACCGGTGGTGGGCGTCAGAACGGGATACATGGAGCACAGCAGCACACCCGCCACAGCCGCCAGGGCCGAGCCTATGGCAAAGGTGACGGAAATGGTGCGGTTCACGTTGATGCCCATGAGCTGGGCTGCGGCCTTATCCTCAGACACGGCGCGCATGGCCTTACCCAGCTTGGTCTTGTTGATGAAGAGGGTCAGAGCCGCCATCACCACCACGCAAGCTAAAACCGTTGTCATCATCTCGCCGGAAATGATGATCTGCCCGTCGAAGAGGCTCACAGATTTGAAGAGCTTCACGGCGGGGAAGGTTTTGGGGTTAGACTTAAACAGGAGCAGGGCGGCGTTTTGCAGGAAGTAGGAGACGCCGATGGCCGTAATCAGCACCGCCAGGGAGGTGGCGCTGCGCAGGGGTCTGTAGGCCAAAAACTCGATGGTAACGCCCAGGATGGTACAGCAGGCCATGGCGATGAGGACAGCCACAGCCGGGTGCAGGTGGAAGGACATGATGGAAAAGAAGGCCATATAGCCGCCCACCATGATGACATCGCCATGGGCAAAGTTCAGCATTTTTGCGATACCGTACACCATGGTATAGCCCAGGGCGATGATGGCATAGATGCTGCCCAGACTGATGCCGCTCAGCAGATAGCTGATAAATGACATCGCATACACCTCTCACTCTCTTAATCTCTTACTCTCTAACTCTATCTTCCGGCTCTCTTTCCGGCTGCGGGCCTCAAGGCTCAAGCCGCCACAGTTTTGGCGATGCGAGCCTCGATTCCCACTGGATCTTCCCCTCTGGGGAAACAGGGAAAAAAGGGGGCTGCCCTGTGGCAACCCCCTTTTCGCTTATCACTAGGGGTAAATTTTGTTGGGAGGCTTACATACCTACGTAAACGCCTTCCTGAATGACCACGGCCTTAGGCGCCTTGGACACTTCGCCTGTGGTGCTCCAGGTCATGCCCTGACCGGTGAGGCCGTCCACGGAGAAGGTCTCGGAGGAGAAGGTGGCGATCATGGCTTCGCAGATGTCGGCGGCGGTGGCAGTGGACACGTCCACACCGGCGGCGGTGATGGCCTGATACATGGCGTACACGCAGTCATAGCCGTCTGCTGCAAACTGGGAGGGAATCTCGCCATAGAGCTCCTGATACTTGGCAACGAAATCCTTGGTCATCTGGTCCTCTGCGTCGGCAGAGAAGGGGGTGAGGAGCATGAGGCCTTCTGCCAGAGCGGTGTCGAAGCCTTCCATGCTGAGGATGCCGTCCAGGCCGTCGCAGCCGAAGAACTTGGGGGTGTACTGCATGTCGGCAGCCTGCTTGAGGATCAGGGAAGCGGGGGTGTAGTAGATGGGCAGGAACACCAGCTCGGCGCCCTTGTCCTTGGCGTCCTTCAGCTGGACGGTGAAGTCGGTGGTGTCGTCAGCGGGGAAGGCGGTCTCGGAAACCACTTCCAGGCCCAGCTCGGCAGCCTTTTCCACAAAAGTCTGGTAGATGCCGGTGGAGTAAGCGTCGGAGTTGTTGTAGATCACGGCGACCTTGGTGGCCAGAGCGTTGTCAGTGATGTACTGAGCAGAGGCGCTGCCCTGGTTGGGGTCGGTGAAGCAGATCTGATACACGTTGTCACGGCCTTCCAGCACGGTGGTGGAGGAGGCGGAGGGGGAGAGCATGAACACGCGGTCGGCAAAAGCTTCGGCGGCCACGGCGTTGCAGGGGGTGGAGGTGACGCAGCCGATGATGGCCTGTACGCCCCAATCCTTCAGCTGGCCGTAAGCGTTGACAGCCTTCTCGGCGTCGTGCTCGTCGTCCTGGGGATTCCACTCGATGGCGAGATCGCCGCCGGCAGCCTTGATCTCATCCACAGCGATCTTGGCGCCGCGCTCAGCAGCCTGGCCGTAGAGAGCCGCGCCGCCGGTGAGGGGGCCGATGAATCCCAGCTTCAGGGTAGCGGCGGTGTCACCGTCAGTGGGGGGTGCGGGGGGCGGGTTGGTCTTACCACATGCGGCAAGAGCGACGCACATGGCAAGAGCAAGAAGTGCGGCAAGAATACGAGATTTCTTCATTTTCATTTTTTCCTCCTTATTATAAATGCGATGGGTTGTTGACAATTATAACGACTGCGCTTTCACTTGTCAACCGTCATTTCCACGAAAGAACCCCCTGTTTCGTCGGGTTTCTTGGCAGTTAGATCACCAGGCCGCCATTGGGGGAGAGGACCTGCCCCGTGAAAAACCGGCCCTTTTCCGAGGCCAGAAAGAGAAGGGTCTCCGCCACATCCCGGGAGGTTCCAATGCGCCCCAAGGGGGTTTCCTCCCGCAGGGCTTCTATGTCCTCGGGGGACAGGCTGCCGTTCATCTCTGTGTCTATGACCCCCGGGGCCACGCAATTTACCGTGATATTGGAGGGGCCCAGCTCCTTGGCCAGGGCCTTGGTCAGGCCGATGACGGCGGCCTTGGAGGCGGAGTAGGCCACCTCGCAGGAGGCCCCCACCATGCCCCAGATAGAGGAGAGTGTGAGGATGCACCCCTCTTTTCGATGGATGAAATGGGGCAATACCGCCTGGCAGCAGTGGTACACCCCGTCTACATTGGTGGCAAAAATCTGCCGCCAGGTTTCGGCGTTGGTATCCGTGAAAAGGCCGGGAAAACCCACCCCGGCATTGCACAGCAAAATGTCAAGTTGACAAAAATTCTCTAACACAATGTCAACCATGCGCCCCACCTGAAGGGGGTCGCTCACATCGGCCTGCACAGGCAGAACCCGGCAGCCCTCCCCCTCCAGCTCCCGGGCCAGGGCCAAGGCCGCTTTTGCAGACCGGTTATAGTTGAGGGCAACGGCGTATCCCGCCCGGGCAAACACCCGCGCCGCCTCCGCCCCTATCCCCCGGGAGGCCCCGGTGATCAAAACACTTTTTTGCATCCTATTCACCCCAAACATCAAATCCAAAGCCTAAATGAGTGCCGCATCCCCTAAAATTCCCGCCATGAAACAGGCGGGAATCAATCTCAAATCAGTTTTTCAGGGAATTCACTTCCCGAAAAAACACCTTAATCCGCCGCTACCAAGCGGCGAAACCTGGGGGCACACGGGGGAATCGGATTCCCCCATGGACGCGAAGCGTCATACGTTGAATCGGAAGAGGACCACATCCCCGTCCTGGACCACGTATTCCTTGCCCTCGGAGCGCACCAGGCCCTTTTCCTTGGCAGCGGTCATGGTTTCCAGGCGCTTTAGGTCCTCAAAGGCCACGATCTCCGCCCGGATGAAGCCCCGCTCAAAGTCGGAGTGGATTTTTCCCGCGGCCTGGGGGGCTTTGGTGCCCTTTTTGATGGTCCAGGCCCGCACCTCTTCCGGCCCGGCGGTGAGGTAGGAAATCAGGCCCAAAAGGTTGTAGGAGCACTGGATCAGCCTGTCCAGGCCGGACTGGCTCATGCCCAGCTCCTCCAGGAATAAAAGCTTGTCCTCCGGGGGCAGCTCGGCAATCTCCTGCTCGATCTTGGCGCAGATGGGCAGCACCAGGGAACCTTCGGCCTGGGCCAGCGTCAAAAGCTGCTGATAGTAGGGGTTCTTTTCATAGCCGGCGGAAAAGCTGCCGTCGTCCATGTTGGCGGCGTAGATCACAGGCTTGAGGCTTAAAAGCTCCGAGGCCTCGATGATGGCTTTGTCCTCGGGCTCACAGTCGAAGCCCCGGGCGGACTTGCCTTCGTTAAGGTGGGCCAGGAGCTCAGTCAGCACCTCCGCCTCGTGGAGAAACTTTTTGTCCCCCTTCCCCGCCTTTTTGGCCTTGTCGATGCGCCGCTCCAGCATTTCCATATCCGCCATGATAAGCTCTAAGTTGATGATCTCCACGTCTCGCAGGGGGTCGGTGCTGCCCTCTACGTGGATCACATTGTCGTCATCGAAACAGCGGACCACGTGGACGATGGCGTCTGTCATGCGGATATTGCTTAAAAACTTATTCCCCAGGCCCTCGCCCTTGGAGGCGCCCTTCACCAGACCCGCGATGTCCACAAATTCGATCACCGCCGGGACATGCCTTTTGGAGTTGTGCAGGCTTCCCAAAAAGTCCATCCGTTCATCGGGAACTGTCACTACACCCACATTGGGCTCTATGGTGCAAAAGGGGTAATTGGCCGATTCGGCTCCGGCGCTGGTAATGGCGTTAAAGAGGGTGCTTTTCCCCACATTGGGAAGGCCCACGATTCCTAACTTCATGCTTTTATTATCCTTCTTTCTTTCGTGCCCACCGCCTGCCGCGGCGATTCAATGGGCAATATTATACTGGAAATCCGGGCAAAAAACAAGCCCGGCTTTCTCCCGCCCCCACCCCTGCTCCGGTCACATTTTGTTGCAGGCTCCGGCCTTAGGCGTTCTCTCGAATTTTTTGTAATTCGCCAAAAAATGCCTATCTTTTTCCCGGGGCTTGTGGTATAATAATTTGGATTTTTGCCGCATTTTCGGCCTTTTTTCTCTCCTTCTTTGTAGAAAGGCGGAAAAAGCTCCAGAATTTGCTTTATTTGCGGCCGGGAATCAGAGTTTCCCTTCCCCACCTGTCCGGCGCGGGAGGAGGATAAGGAGAATTTTATGTCACCGATCTTCGACGCTGTGGTCATAGGGGCGGGCTTTGCCGGCGCCGTGACCGCCAGAGAACTAGCCCAAAGGGGCGAAAAAAGAGTGCTCCTCTTAGAGCGCCGCCCCCACATCGCCGGGAATGCCTACGACTGCACCGATTCCCAGGGGATCCTCATCCACCAATACGGCCCCCACATCTTCCACACGGAAAATCGCCGGGTCTTTGATTATCTCTCCCGCTTTACCCAATGGCTTCCCTATCAGCACCGGGTGGTGGCCGATGTTTACGGCACCCTGATGCCCGTGCCCTTTAACCTGACATCCCTGGCTCTGGCCTTTGGGGAAAAGGCCCCCCGCCTGGAGGAAAAGCTCTTGGCCACTTACGGACCGGAGAAAAAGGTGGGGATTTTAGAGCTGCGCAAGGCGGAGGACCCCGACCTGGCCGCCCTGGCAGATTATATCTACCAGCACGTGTTCCTCCATTACACCACCAAACAGTGGGGCACCACCCCCGAGGAGATCGACCCCGCCACTACCGCCCGAGTCCCCGTGTTCCTCTCCCGGGACGACAGATATTTTCAGGATACTTACCAGGGTATGCCGAAGGACGGCTACACCGCCCTCTTCCAAGGGCTGCTGGATCACCACAACATCACCCTTTGCCTAAACACCCCGGCCCAGGCGCGCCTTACCCTGGGCCAGGGGGCGCTTCTCCTGGACGGCGCGCCCTTCTCCGGCCCCGTGGTCTATACCGGGGCGGTGGATGAGCTGTTTTCCTGTCAGTTTGGCCGCCTGCCCTACCGCACCTTAGATTTTCAGTTTGAGACCCACCAGAAGGCGCAGTATCAGAGCCACGGCACGGTGAACTATACCGTGACCGAGGACTACACCCGTATCACAGAGTTTAAGCACTTAACGGGCCAGGAAGACCCCGCCCGCACCACCATTGTGAAGGAGTACTCCCTGGCCTACGACGGCGCCCTGGGCACGGTGCCCTATTACGCCATCATCTCCCCGGAAAATCGCGCCCTTTACGAGTCTTACCGCTCTTTGGCGGCAGCCTATCCCAACCTGCATCTGTTAGGCCGCCTGGCGGAGTATCAATACTATAACATGGACGCCATCACGGAAAAGGCCCTGGCCCTTTCTGACCGGCTCCTTTCTACATGAGGATAAGGACGATATGAAACTGATTACCTTTGCCGTCCCCTGCTATAACTCCGCCGCCTATATGCACCGGTGCATCGACACCCTTTTAGAGGCCGGGCCCGATGCCGAGATCATCCTGGTGAACGACGGCTCCAAGGACGACACGGGGGCCGTGGCCGACCGCTACGCCGCCCAGCATCCCGACAGGATACGGGTGATCCATCAGGAAAACGGCGGCCATGGCGAAGGGGTGAATCAGGGCCTGCGAAACGCCCAGGGCCTTTACTACAAGGTGGTAGACTCCGACGACTGGCTGGATATCCCCGCCCTCCACGCCGCCATGGATAAGCTGCGGGAGTTTGCCACTTGGGAAAAACCCCTGGATATGCTCATTTGCAACTATGTGTACGAGCACGTGGAGGACAATAGCCAAAAGGTGATGCGCTATACCAACGTGTTTCCCCAAGGCCGGGTATTCGGCTGGGACGACACCCACCGGTTTCGCCCCTCCCAGTACCTTTTGATGCATTCCGTCATCTACCGCACCCAGCTTTTGCGGGACTGCGCCATGGTGCTGCCTAAGCACACCTTTTATGTGGACAACATTTTCGTCTACCAGCCCCTGCCCTATGTGGAGACCATGTATTACCTGAATGCAGACCTTTACCGCTACTTCATCGGCAGAGCCGACCAGAGCGTCAACGAGCAGGTGATGATCTCCCGGGTGGACCAGCAGGTGCGGGTAACCCGCCTCATGGCTGCGGCCCACAGCTTTCGAGATCTTCCCGGCGGCAGCCGTAAGCTCTCCCGCTATATGTTTAACTACCTGGCCATGATGATGGCCATTTCTTCCATCTTTTCTATTCTGGCGGGTTCGGAAAAGGCCCTGCGGGAAAAGGAGCGGCTCTGGGAGTATATCCGCTCCTTAGACCCCTCCCTTTACCGGGCCTTAAAATACCGGAGCTTTTCCGCCTTTTCCAACTTCCCGGGCTATCAGGGGCGGCGGCTCTCCGTCTCCCTTTACCGTCTGGTGCGGCGGATTTATAAGTTTAACTAAGATAGGCGAGATAAGCTGTCGCGGAAGGAATCTGCGGCAATGATTTTCCTGGCGGATTCTTCCAGGATATATTGAAGCCCGCGCCTTTTTATGCTACAATAGTGAGTTGAGAACGAGGAGGCCCACACCTTGCTGAACATCGTCCTGGTGGAACCGGAAATCCCCATGAACACGGGTAACATCGCCCGCACCTGCGCCGCCACAGGAAGCAGGCTGCATCTCATCCGCCCCTTAGGCTTTGACATCAGCGACAGGGCGGTGAAACGGGCCGGGCTGGATTACTGGCATCTTTTAGAGCTTTTCCTCTATGATAATCTGGAGGATTTTTTCCGCCGGCACCCGGCCCCAGACCTGTGGCTTTCCACCACCAAGGCCCCCCGGCACTATGGGGAGGCCAGTTTCCGGGACGAATGCTTCCTCTTCTTCGGCAAAGAAACCGCGGGACTGCCCGCCCCCTTGCGTGGGCAATACCCAGACCGCTGCATCCGTATCCCCATGCGGGAAGAGGCCCGCAGCTTAAACCTTTCTAATTCCGTGGCCATTCTTACCTACGAAGCCCTGCGCCAATTACATTTTCCCTGCCTTTTGGGAGAAGGCGAAATGAAAATCACCTGACGCAAACTTCCATCGTCAGAAAGGGGTCCTTCCAGTGAAATATAACAAAAAGACCGTCCGCGATATTGATGTCAGCGGAAAAAAAGTTTTGCTGCGCTGCGATTTTAACGTTCCCCACGACAAGGCCACCGGGGTTTTACAGGATATCACCCGCATCGCCGAGTCTATCCCCACCATAAAATATCTCCTAGATCAGAACGCCGCCGTGATCATCTGCTCTCACCTGGGCCGCCCCCATGGCAAGTGGAACCCCACCTTTTCCCTGGCCTCTGCCGGGGGCTGCGTGCAGTCTATGCTGAACCTGCCTGTGCCTCTCACCCGAGACCTGGTGGGGGAGGATACCAAGACCCTGGCGAAAAATCTCAAGCCCGGTGAGGTGATGCTCATCGAGAACCTGCGCTTTCGCCTGGAGGAGGAGCAGAACGACGACGCCTTTGCCAAGGATTTGGCGTCCTTAGCCGATGTGTTCGTCTTCGACGCCTTCGGGGCTTCACACCGAGCCCACGCCTCCACCGCCGGGGTGACCAAGTACTTACCTGCCGTGGCCGGCCTTTTAATCGAGCGGGAGATCGGCATCATGGGAAAAGCCCTGGAGGAGCCCCGCCGCCCCCTGGTGGCGATTCTGGGCGGGTCCAAGGTTTCGGATAAAATCGGCGTTTTGCGCCATCTGTTAGATATCGCCGATACCATTCTCATCGGCGGCGGCATGGCCTATACCTTCCTCAAGGCCCAGGGCGTTGCCATCGGCTCCTCCCTGGTGGAGGAAGAGCGGCTGGGTTTTGCCCAGGAAATGCTGAACAGGGCCAAGGAGAAGGGCGTGAAGCTGCTGCTGCCCGTGGACCATATGACCGCCAAAACCTTCGCCCCCGACGCCGAGCCTATTCTGGTGGACACCGAGGCCATTCCCGAGGGCTTTATGGGCCTGGATATCGGGCCTAAGACCATCCATCTCTTCCGAGACGCCATGAACGGCGCGGGCACCATCATTTGGAACGGGCCCATGGGCGTGTTCGAGTTCCCCGCCTTTTCCATGGGCACCGCTGCTGTGGCGGCTGCCATGGCCGGTTTAAAGGACGCCACCACCATCGTGGGCGGCGGCGACTCGGCTGCGGCGGTGGAGCAAATGGGCTACGGCGACCAGATGACCCACATTTCCACCGGCGGCGGCGCCACCCTGGAATTCATGGAGGGGCTGGCCCTGCCCGGCATCACCTGCCTCCAGGATAAATAAGGCACCTGGGTTTTGGGTGACCGCGCCGAGCCTGACCCTTTGTCCCTTTTCCCCTTATCCTTCCGTTTTTACTGATATAGAAAGGCTGGCCTCGCCTCATGAATAGAAAATACCGTAAGACCATCGTTGCCGGAAACTGGAAGATGCACAAAACCCTTTCCGAAACCCGGGCCTTTGCCGAGGAGCTGAAAAACGCCCTGCCCCGCGCCAAGCGCTGCAGCATCGTTCTCTGCGTGCCCTATGTGAACATCTCCAGCGCCGTGAAGATCTTAAAAGACAGCCGCATCTCCGTGGCGGCCCAGAACCTGCACTGGGAGGAAAAAGGCGCCTTTACCGGTGAGATCTCCGCCCCTATGCTGGCGGAGCTGGGGGTGAAATATGTCCTGGTGGGCCACAGCGAGCGCCGGGAGTATTTTGGCGAAACCGACCTCATGGTGGGCCGCAAGGTGCGGGCCGCCCTGAATGCCGGCCTTAGACCCATCCTCTGCGTGGGCGAGCGCCTAGAGGAGCGGGAGCTGGGGGTTACCTCCGAGCTCATCGCCTATCAGGTGCGGGCCGCCCTCTCTGGGGTCACCGCAGACGAAATGCGCCACGTGGTCATCGCCTACGAGCCCGTTTGGGCCATAGGCACGGGTAAAACCGCCACCCCGGAGCAGGCCGGCCAGGTCTGCTGCACCATCAGAGCCGTTTTGCGCAAGCTTTACGGTGCCCGGGTGGCCAGAGGCACCACCATACAGTATGGCGGGTCTATGAACGCCCAAAACGCCGCCCAGCTTTTGGCCCAGCCCGACGTGGACGGGGGCCTCATCGGCTCCGCCTCTCTTAAACTGCCCGACTTTTTGGAGATCATCAAGGCCGCCAATCAGGAAGACCCCGCCGATGAATAAGGGCCGCCGGCGCCTTAGCCCTGTGACCCCACCCCCCACCAGACTTGAGGTACCAACATGAAAACGCCAACCACATTAATCATTTTAGACGGCTACGGCTTGGGGTCCCCCGGGCCGGATAATGCTGTTTTGAATGCTGACACCCCGGCCCTGGACCGGCTCTTTTCCCAGTTTCCTTACGCCCGTCTCTCTGCCTCGGGGCTGGATGTGGGCCTTCCCCAGGGGCAGATGGGCAACAGCGAGGTGGGTCACACCAACATAGGCGCGGGCCGGGTGGTCTTTCAGGATCTGCCCCGGATTAGCTGCGCCATAGAGGACGGCTCCTTTTTCCGCAACGAGGCCTTTTTGGCTGCCGTGCGGGGGGCCAAGGCGGCAGACGCCTCCCTCCACCTTATGGGCCTGCTCTCCGACGGAGGGGTTCACAGCCATATCACCCACCTTTACGCTCTGTTAAAGCTGGCCAAGGATCAGGGTCTCTCCCGGGTGTATATCCACGGCTTTTTAGACGGGCGGGACGTGTCTCCCACCTCGGGCTTAGGCTTTGTTTCCCAGTGCCGAGACACCTGCCAAAACTTGGGCGTGGGCCAGATCGCCTCTGTCATGGGCCGCTACTACGCCATGGACAGGGACAGCCGCTGGGATAGACTGCAAAAGGCCTACGACTGTATGGTCTATGGTGATGCGCCTCTGGCCCCTGACCCGGTTAAGGCGGTGCAGCAGTCCTACGACCAGGACCTCACCGATGAGTTTATGCTCCCCGTTCTCTGTGCCTCCGAGGGCACGGTGA
Organism: Evtepia sp.; assembly: GCA_031553635.1. Classification (GTDB taxonomy): domain Bacteria; phylum Bacillota; class Clostridia; order Oscillospirales; family Oscillospiraceae; genus Evtepia. The sequence continues at coordinate 80,024 of JAVBLH010000016.1, forward strand.
AGGAGGGGGACTCCGTGATTTTCTTCAACTTCCGCCCGGACAGAGCCAGAGAGCTGACCCGGGCCTTTGTGGACCCCGAATTTGACCAGATAAGGCGCCGGGCGGGGTTTCTGCCCCTTACCTTCGTCTGTACCACGGAGTACGACGCCGCCATGCCTAACGTTTCCCTGGCCTTTCCCCGGCTGGAGCTGTCTAACATCCTGGGGGAGTATTTAAGCCGGGCAGGGCTCACCCAATTGCGGATTGCCGAAACGGAAAAATACGCCCATGTGACCTTCTTCTTTAATGGCGGTGTGGAATTGCCCTTCCCGGGAGAAGACCGGGTGCTGATCCCCTCGCCCAAGGTTGCTACCTACGACCAAGAGCCGGAGATGAGCGCCTATGAGGTTGCTAGTGAAGGGGTGCGGCGGATTGAAAGCGGCAAATATGACGTGATTATTTTAAACTTTGCCAACTGCGACATGGTGGGCCACACAGGCTCCTACCCCGCAGCCTGCCAGGCGGTGGAGGCGGTGGATGCCTGCGTCTTCCAGGTGGTGGAGGCCACGAAAAAGATGGGCGGCATCTCCATTATCACCGCCGACCACGGAAACGCCGAGCAGATGGCGGATTACGACGGCTCCCCCATGACGGCCCACACCCTAAACCCCGTGCCCTTCTGCATCGTTGGGGCCGACGTAAGGCTCCGGGACGGGCGGCTTTCGGATATTGCCCCCACCATGCTGGACCTTTTGGGCCTGGAAAAGCCGCTGGAAATGGACGGGGAAACCTTAATTGTAAACTAAGCGTGGGGGCACCTACGCCAATCATAAAGTGAAAGGACGCGCGGACTATGAAGCAAATTATTGAAATCGTTGACATTTTAGGCCGGGAAATTTTAGACTCCAGAGGAAACCCCACGGTAGAAGCGGAGGTCTATCTGGAGGATGGGACTATGGGCCGCGCCGCTGTTCCCTCCGGCGCCTCCACCGGCATTTACGAGGCCTGCGAGCTGCGGGACGGAGACCCCAAGGCCTATCTGGGTAAGGGCGTTTCCCAGGCTGTGGCCAATGTGAACGGCGAGATCGCCGAGGCCCTCATCGGCCTGAACGTGTTGGACCAGCGGGTGATAGACAAGACCATGATAGAGTTAGACGGCACCCCCAACAAGAGCCGACTGGGGGCCAACGCCATTTTGGGCGTCTCTCTGGCGGCTGCTAGGGCGGCGGCTGAGGCCTTGGGTCTGCCCCTTTACCAGTACATCGGCGGCGTGGGTGCCAGAACCCTGCCCGTGCCCATGATGAACATCTTAAACGGCGGCGCCCATGCCACCAACAACGTAGATATCCAGGAGTTTATGGTGATGCCCGTGGCTGCTAAGTCCTGGAAAGAGGCCTTGCGCATGTCCACCGAGGTGTTCCACGCCCTGAAATCTGTGCTGAAAGACCTGGGCACCCCTGCCGCCGGCGTGGGAGACGAGGGCGGCTATGCGCCCAACCTGAAAAACAATGAAGCCGCCCTCCAGGCCATTGTAGCTGCCATGGAAAAGGCGGGCTACACCCCCGGGGTAGACTTTATGATCGCCATCGACGGGGCTGTTTCCGAGTGGTACAGGGAAGACACCGGGGACTACTTCCTGCCCAAGGCCAAGAAGGTGATGACCCGCCAGCAGCTGGTAACCATGTGGAAGACCTTTTCCGCCAAATATCCCATCATCTCCATCGAAGACGGCATGGGAGAGATGGACTGGGAGGGCTGGGAGCTGCTGACCCGGGCCATAGGCGACAAAGTCCAGCTGGTGGGCGACGATCTCTTCGTCACCAATGTGGACCGCCTGCGCATGGGCATAGAGAAAAAGGTCTGCAACTCCATCCTCATCAAGGTCAACCAGATCGGCACCCTCACCGAAACCCTGGAGACCATGGAGATGGCAAACCGGGCGGGCTATACCGCCGTGGTCTCCCACCGCTCCGGCGAGACCGAGGACACCACCATCGCCGACCTGGTGGTGGCCATGAACGCGGGCCAGATCAAGACCGGGGCCCCCAGCCGCTCCGACCGGGTGGCCAAGTATAACCAGCTTTTGCGCATCGAGGAGGAGCTGGACGCGGCCTCTTACTACCCCGGGTGGGACGCCTTCTTTAATTTGAAGAAGTAACTATTGCAACAGAAAACCCGGCGGAAGCTTTATGAGCTCTTCCGCCGGGTTTTATTATATCCCCATGATCTCCATCACAGCGCCTTGGAGAAAGTCTATATCCTCAAAGCTCACCCGCCCGGTGACCCAGAAGAGGAGCTTGTCGTTTTGGGGCGTCAGTTGGGCCTTGACCCCCCAGTCTGCCAGGGCGTTCAGCGCCCCCAGGGCCGCCATTTGCGGCAGGAGCACCGTGACCCAGCCACTGCCCTCCACTTCCAGCAGGCCGTGCTCCACCACAATGCCGTCCTCACAAAGTTCCTCCATTCGGGCGGCTAAATGGGCGGTGCGCTGCCGGATGCCTGCAAAGCCCTCGAAGGGCATGAAGGGCAGATCTTTCCGTAAATCTACCGTGCGCATAAGGCCACCTCCTTAAAAGTCCGTCTCCCGCGGGGTGCGCAGGCTGTGCTCGCCCTCCCGCAGCTTACTAAGTATCGTGGTATAGGTTCCGCCCCGGAGCCCGTCGTCCAGCAGGACCCGGGCCACCCCCGCCCCTTGAGAAACCTTGTCTACCAGGGCCTGGGGGATGGTGCTGGCGCCGGTGTTTTTGCTGGACATGGTGATGCCGGGCCGCCAGTTGAGATAGCCCTGGGCCCCTAAGCCCTCCAGCACCGCGCTCTCCTGCCCTGCGGCCAGGATGAAGACCGCCTTTTGCTTCAGGATGTGCACCAGCAGCTCGTTGGCCCCGCGGATGGCGGAAAGCTGCTCTTCTAACGTACCGCCGGGGGCGATAAAGCCTATTTTATGCCCTCGAACCGCCGCCTGACGAAGGAGGCCATCCATGGCCGCCACCTGATTCGTAGGGAAGAAGAGGATGGCCTTGGCGTGGCCCCGCTCCAGGGCGTCTAAAATCCCAGGAAGGTTCGCGCCGCTCTCTACCCGTATCCCCAGATAGATTCTGGCGGATTGCCCGGGCTTTAAGGGGGCGTCTTCCGGCTTTTGGGGCGACGGCGGGGCCGGTGGGGGCGGGTTTGGCTGGCCATAGGCCGCTGCCCACTCCTCCAGAATGGGGCGGGCCGCCCGGATGTACTTCTCGTCGTCCAGGCCCTGGCTGCCGTTTTTGATCCGCAGCATCTGGCCGCTGTCGGTGTAGAGGAAAGAGCAGGTGAGGCCAAAGTAGCGGCAGACGTTGGCGGCGGGGAGATAGGGCATGCCCCCGCGGCTTACCGCCTGGTAGTGATAGGTTTTATCCTCGGTGGCGCTGTAGGCTGTTCCCGATGCAATGTCGAAATCCAGGGTTTTGCTGCCGGATTTCAGGTAGACAAACTGGGCCGTGCTGTCCAAACTGTAGCTCACGCCTATGTTCACTCCGGTGACGCCACTGTCGAAAATCGTGCAGGGGATGTAGGTCACGCCGCCCACCAGGATGGGGGCGGTTTGGATGGAGAGCAGCAAAAGCTCGTCGTTCACCGCGATGAAGTAAGGCTGCCCGGCGGCTCTGGCCCCCAGGGGGCCTAAGCCCAGAAAAAACAGCAGGCTAAGGGCCAGGGCTATGGCTCTTTTTTTCATCATCGCGCCCCCTCCTTCCTGGGTTTTTACCGTGATTTTATGCGCCTTTTTTCTCATTTTATATTGTATCACAGACCCCCCGGCAAGTAAAGTCCCCGGAATTTGGCGTCTGTTCCTTCTCTTTTGAAGCTTTTTCTTGCATTTTTTTCATTTAACAAAAAAAGACAGGTTTTCAAGACGGAATTTTTATGATATACTGTGGTATTGTATAGCCATAAGGAATCCATCAGGCAGGGTATTTCCCCGCCGTTTTTAACCCAGTTAGGAGGTGCCATCTTGGACCGTAACCGCCCCCCCTCTTCCCGCTCCTCGTCCTCCCGTCCCCCGGAGCGCGGCCCGCGGAAAGAGTACACCTATGATAGAGACAGTCAGCAGAAAAGCAGCCGCCCGCCTACTTCCTCCTCCCGTCCCGCCCCCGACGGTCGTGGCGGCCAGAGCCCCAACCGCAGCGACTTAGACGAACGCTACGCCCGCTATGAAAGAGAGCGCAGCGGTGGCTCTTCAGGCAGAGACGGACGAGGCTCTTCCCCCCGTCCCATAGGCAGCGACGGCCGGCGTCCCCCCTCCTCCGGCACCCCCCGGGGACGCAGCGACAATCTCAACCGTTCCGGCCCGGGCGGGCGCGCTCCCGCCGGCACCAGGCCCATAGGCAGCGGTGCCCGGCCCGGCTCCGGTCGTCCTTCCTCCACCCGTCCGCCCGCCAGAAGGAGACCACCGGCAAGGCGCCGCCTCTCCCCCCTGACCATCGCCCTATTTTTGGCGGTGCTGGTGGTGCTGGCCCTGGTGTTAAAGTCCTGCTTCACCGGCAGTGCCGGGGAGAGCAGCAGTACCTATACACTGGAGTTCTCCTCCAAGACCATGGTGGTGGATCAGATCGCCACTGTTACCGTGGTGGGTCTGCCGGAGGAGAAGAAAAAGGACGTAAACTGGAGCAGCAGCGATACCGATGTCATCCGGGTCAGTAACGGCATCCTCACCGCCAGAGAGGAAGGCAGCGCCGTGATCACCGCCATTGTAGACGGGGAGACCATTTCCTCCAAGGTGGAGGTAGTACCCTCTACCGAAGGGGTGGAATCGGTGATCATCACCCCGCCCACCGCCGACATCATCTCCGGCCAAACCCTGACCCTCACCCCCGAGGTCATCATGAAGGACGGCTACGAACAAGGCGCCTATGCGGTCAACTGGCAGAGCAGCGACAATTCTGTGGCCCAGGTAAACAAATTTGGCATCGTTACGGCCCAGGATGTGGGCGGGGCCACCATCACCGCCACCGTGGGGGACAAAAAGGCGGTCTGCGCCGTCACCGTCCAGCGGGACCCCGCCGGCACCCCCGTCCAGAGCACAGAGGGCTACGCCCCCGTGGAAGAGGGCACCGACCCCAACGCCCCCACAGCGGCCCAAACCCCAGCCCAGTCCCCCAGCGGCAACTAGAGGTCCCCGTTGGTAACGCCCCCCGGAATTTGAGATGCGCCCGGACATCAAAGAAAGAAACGCGCTCTGCCTGTTTGGCGGGGCGCGTTTTGTCTAGCGCAAATTGTGGTATTTTTTCTAAAATTACAACTATTTGCCAATGTTTCTTACGGTAACATGAGAAGTCATCATATTTTCAATTATTAATTTATCAAATCATGTTTAACCGTTCACAAAAACAGATAAACTAACAAAAGATATATTTTTTTTCCTTTTAACCATTCCATTTTCGGAAAAATACCTTTATAATGGTAATAAATTAGCTACAAAAGGGAAATATTGTCACACGATAGGGGCGATGCGCTGTGAGCTTAAAAAAATATGAGGCCTTTGTAAAGGTGGTGGACTTAGGTAGCCTCACCCGTGCCGCCCAGGCCCTTGGCTATACGCAGTCCGGCGTTAGCCATATGATTAGCGCCTTGGAGGAGGATTTCGGCTTTGTCCTCTTAAAGCGGAACCGTTCCGGCGTGCGCCTCACCACCGACGGGGAGAGGGTGCTTCCCGCCATTCGCGGCATCCTCAACTCCAGTGAGCAGCTCCACCAAATCGTCGCCTCTATCCACGGCCTGGAGACGGGGGTGGTGCGAATCGGCACCTTTAGCAGCGTTGCCGTTCATTGGCTGCCCGGCCTCATTCAATCCTTTCAGGAGCTCTATCCTAAGATTGAGTTTAAGCTTCTCAGCGGCGACTATCACGACGTGGAAAAATGGCTCAGCGCCGGCACGGTGGATCTGGGCTTTGTCACTCTGCCCAGCAAGCTCAACTGCGTCTGCATCCCCCTCTGCGACGACAGGCTATTGGCCCTCCTTCCCGAGGATCACCCTGCTGCCAACCTGCCCAGCTTCCCCCTCTCCCGCCTGGCAGACGAGAACTTTATTGGCCTCTTGGAGGACTCCAGCCACGATATCCAGCGTATCCTGGAGCCCTACGGTCTGCGGCCCAACATCAAATTTACCACCAAGGATGACTACGCCATCATCGCCATGGTGGCCCAGGGTCTTGGCGTCAGCATACTGCCGGAGCTGCTCCTGCAGGGCGCCAACAGCAACAAAATCCGCACCCTGGAACTAGACCCGCCCTCCAAGCGCACCATCGCCCTGGCCATGGCAGACCCGGGGCGCTCCAGCCCCGCGGTGCAGAGCTTTTCCCGCCATGTGACCCAGTGGGTCAAGACCAACTACATTTATTAAAGCAGCAGCGCTGATTTTGAACACAAAACGGGCTCGGGACTACCCCCGAACCCGTTTTTTCGCGCAAACCATTGGAAATCAAGGGGTTTTATTTTAGAAAGCGCTCTCCCGTGCCATACTGCTCATAGACAAAGTCGATATCCTTATCGCCGCGGCCGGAAAGACAGACCAAGATGGCCCCGGTGTCCTGGGTTCTGGCCCGCTTCACGGCATAGGCCAAGGCGTGGGCGCTTTCCACGGCGGGGATGATACCCTCGTAGCGGCAGAGGAGGAAGAAGGCTTCCATGGCCTCTTCGTCGCTGATGACGTCATACTGCACCCGGCCGCAGTCCCGCAGGTAGGCGTGCTCCGGGCCTACAGAGGGGTAATCCAGGCCGCTGGCGATGGAGTAAACCGGCAGAGCCTCGCCGTCGTCATCCTGGAGGAGGATGCTCTCAAAGCCGTGGAGTATGCCCTTGGAGCCAAACTTCATGGTGGCGGCGTGGTCGCCCACCCGCTCGCCGCGGCCCAGGGGCTCCACCCCCACGATCTCCACAGGCTCGGGGAGGAAGGCCTCGAACATACCGATGGAGTTGGAGCCGCCCCCCACAGAGGCGCAAACGGTGTCCGGCAGCATCCCTGTCATCTCCACAAACTGGGCCTTGGCCTCGAAGCCCACCACAGACTGGAAGTCCCGCACCATCATGGGGAAGGGGTGGGGGCCTACGGCGGAGCCGATGCAGTAAATGGAGTCCTGATACTCCTTGAGATACCCCTCAAAGGCGGCGTCCACGGCCTCCTTCAGGGTTTTCAGGCCGTGGGTCACGGGGATCACGTTGGCCCCCAGCATCTTCATGCGTACCACGTTGGGATGCTGCTTTTTGATGTCCACCTCGCCCATGTAAATGTCGCACTCCAGGCCGAAGTAGGCCGCTGCCGTGGCCAGGGCGACGCCATGCTGGCCTGCCCCGGTTTCGGCAATCATTTTCTTCTTGCCCATAAACTTGGCCAAAAGCCCTTCGCCCATACAGTGGTTCAGCTTATGGGCGCCTGTGTGGTTAAGGTCCTCCCGCTTCAGGTAGATCTGACTCTTGCCCAACAGGCGGGAGAGGCGGTCGCAGTGGTACACCGGAGTGGGCCTGCCCTGGAACTCCTTGCGGATGCGCCGCAGCTCACTAATAAAGTGGGCACTGTGACAAATTTCCTGATAGGCCTTGGTAATCTCCTGAAAAGCGGGGATCAGCTCCGGCGGCAGGTGGGCCCCGCCATATTGCCCAAAATATCCATCCTTATTGGGGAATTCTTTCAAATAATTGTCAAATTCTTTATATGTTTTCATGTGTATTTCTCCTTATACAATTGTATTTCATATGATTATTTGGCGCAGTCATTTTTGTCCGCCATCGAAAGGCTAACACAGGAATCATGCCTCCTTTTGTCCATAAAAAAACGCCCTATCTCACGGAATCTCTTCCGTGGGACAAGACGAAATCGCCTGCGGTGCCACCCACATTGGTGCAGCAAACACTGCACCCACTCAACACGTACTAACATACGCTCCGCTTGGTAACGGCTGCGGTTGCCGTCGATTCCTACTAGGTTCCCCCTTCGGTCGCCCTCATAAGCCCATTCGACGCACATACTGTTGCTGCGATCTCACCGCCCGCAGCTCTCTTGGAACCACTCTGTGCGCTTACTACCCTTACTCATCGGTTTTGATATGATATGTTACTTTACCACCCCCGACTTCGGATGTCAAGTCTTTTTTCCCCCTTGACAGAATCCTTCCATTTGTTACAATAGCATAAGAGGATAAATCATCAGACAACTTAGGCAAATTCATCAGACGATTATAGAAGCGGGGGATTTTTTTGCGCTATATCAAGCAACTTTTTGTGATTCTGCTCATCTCCATGCTGGGTGAAGTGTGCAACGCTCTGCTGCCCCTTCCCATACCCGGGGCGGTTTACGGCCTGCTCCTGATGCTTTTGTGCCTCCAGCTGGGCCTGGTGAAGCTGGAGCAGGTGCAGGAAACCGGCAACTTTCTTTTAGACATGCTGCCCATTATGTTTATCCCCTTCGCTGTGGGGATGCTGCCCATTTGGCCCACCCTCCAGGAGATGCTGATCCCCCTCTTTGTGATAGGTATCGTCTGTACTGTGCTGGTATTTTGGGTCAGCGGTGCCCTGACGCAGCTTCTTATGAAGGGCAAGGGAGGGCAAGAAATTGGGTAATTGGCTCTCACAGCTTCCCCTTTTCGGTGTGTTTCTCTCTATCACCGCCTATGTGGTGGGGCTTTGGATACAGAAACGCACAAAAATCTCCGTTCTCAGCCCCTTTGTGGTGGCGGTGCTTTTGGTCATCACCTTCCTGGCCTTGACCAGGTTCCCCTATGATACTTATGCCAAGGAAGCCAGTCATTTAAGCTTTCTTTTAACCCCTGCCACGGTTTGCCTGGCCATCCCCCTCTATCAGCAGCTGGATATTTTGAAGGCCAACTGGAAGTCCGTGCTCTTCGGCGTTCTGGCGGGGGTCATAGTCAATGCGGCGGGCATTCTGCTCCTGGCCCGCCTTTTCGGCATAGACCATGTCCAATATGTCACCCTACTCCCCAAGTCTGTTACCGCGGCCATAGGCATGAGCATCTGCCAGGAATATGGCGGCATCCTCAGCATCACCGTGGCGGCCACCGTGGTCACGGGCATTACAGGCAACGTGCTGGCCCCTCTTCTCTGCAAGCTTCTGCGGATCCACGAGCCTGTGGCACGTGGCGTGGCCATCGGCACCGCCTCCCACGTCATCGGCACCGCCAGGGCCATGGAGATGGGCCAAACAGAAGGGGCCCTCTCAGGCCTCTCCATCGCCCTTACAGGGATTTTAACGGTGCTGGTGCTTCCCTTCTTCGTGGGGCTGTTGTAGGGCCATACAGCGCTTTAGGCGGCAGTCGGAGAAACAGCAAAAGACGAGGACATACGTCCTCGTCTTTTCAATGTGTTGGCACTACCTATTTTCCCGGGCCGTCTCCAGCCAAGTATCGTGGGCGCAGGCGAGCTTAACTACCGTGTTCGGAATGGGAACGGGTGGACCCTCGCCGCAATCAGCACCAACTTCGTCGGAATCAAGCAAAACCGTTCCGTTTCCAGCTAAAGCTGAAAACTGCACTATCTTTGCTTGTTCCTCCTCTCCTCACCAAACCCACT
>JAVBLH010000013.1:0-5015 GCA_031553635.1 Evtepia sp.
CGGAATCATGAGGCGATCCATGGAGCCTTTGCCACATGCGCAAGGTTCTGATATCCGAGTCATTTCGCTGCCGCCTGGAATCGCGGGGCCTGTCCAACGGTTTTCTGCACTCTGCCCGGCAAATGGGAAGGATTTGGCTAAGGCGCGGCTGCGGCGGAAGTGATTCGAGTTCCGGCGATCATCACGCTGGGATCAAGGACGCGCCATTACGAACACCCACAACAGGGACATTTTGGATAATCAAAATCGGATTCCCGTCCGCAGCGCGCGCAAGCCTTTTGGGGCAGCGCATCTTCGCTGCTACCCTGACCAAAGTGCCCTAGACAGCCTGCGATGCGCTGGGCCGAGTCACTGCCTTTACCAATGCCCGGGACGTGGTGACAGAGTATGCCTATGGCAGCTTTGGGAACCGGTTGGCGGAAAGACTGTGGAACAGCAACCTATAATTACGCAGAAAATATGCTTGCCACGACCGATGAGCGGAGCAATGCAACCTGGTACGAACACAACAACAGGAACCTGCGCACCGCCATGATCGCCCGCATCTGCATCAACGACTCTCTATTCCATTCTATTTTTGCGCCCCTTTTCACTGTAAACAGTCCTCTGCTTTCTCAAGGGATGAAAGCCAGGCCCTTTCGTCGTGAATACCCGGACAGGGGCTAAAACTAACGGCAATTGCAAAAATCGCAAAGACCACCCGGCGGGGAACAGCCTAGAAAGCCGTTCCCCGCCGGGTGGTTGGTCATGGAAGGGTGCTACGCCTCTGTATGCGGCTCGGCAGGCGCAAGATACTGGGCCAACTTGCCCAGCAGGTCGTCCATATCCACGGGTTTTCCCACGTGGGTATTCATACCGGCAGCCAGGCAGGCCTCCACGTCTTCCCGAAAGGCGTTGGCCGTCATGGCTATGATGGGAATTTGGGCGGCCCGGGGGGTATCCAGCGCCCGGATGCAGCGGGTGGCTTCCAGACCGTCTACCATGGGCATTTGGATGTCCATGAGGATCAGGGCGTACCCATCCCCCTGGCTTTTCCACTTGTCTATGGCCTGTTGTCCGTTTTCCGCATAGTCCAGGGTGATGCCCGTCCCCTCCAGGAGCGCCGTAACCACCTCTCTGTTAATGGCTATGTCTTCCGCCAGAAGAACCCGGCAAGGGGCAAAGAGGGGGCCGTCATCTGTGGAGAGAAGGATCTTTCCCCCTGCCCGCGGCCAGGGAGGGGCCCCGTTGCGCGGAATTTTCCTTCTGTCTTCTGTCAACTTCACCCGGAAGGTAAAGCAGAAGGCGCTGCCCCTCCCCTCCTCACTTTCCACGGTAAATTCGCCGCCCATCAGCTCCACGATGCGTTTGGATATGGCCAGGCCCAAGCCCGTTCCCCCAAAGCGGCGGGCAATGCTGCCATCTGCCTGCTGGAAGGAGGCAAAGAGCTTGCTCATCTGGGCCGGGGCGATGCCTATGCCTGTATCTGTCACCGCTGCCCAAAGAAGCAGCTCCTCCCCGTCTCCCTCTTCCTTGACGCCCAGGGAGAGGCGCACGGTTCCCTTTTCCGGGGTGAATTTTGTGGCGTTGGAGAGAAGATTGGTCAAAACCTGGGAGAGCCGCAGCTCGTCGGCCTCCACCATCATGGGCAGCTCCGGGTCAAAGTCTACCTGGAAGTCCAGCCCCTTTTCCCCCATGGCGAAGGACACCACCCGGCAAACAGCCTCTATGGCCTTTTGCAAGTGGAAGGGCGCCGGAGATAACTCAAACTTATCCGCCTCAATTTTGGACATATCGAGAATGTCGTTGATGATGCCTAACAGGTGCGCGGAGGCCTCTCCGATCTTTTCCAGACAATACTTCATTCGCTCCGGCTCCTCGGAGCCTTGGCCTATCTTAGACATGCCGATGATGGCATTCATGGGGGTGCGGATCTCGTGGCTCATATTGGAGAGGAATTGGCTCTTTAAGCGGCTGGCGTCTCTGGCCTGCTCCAGGGCGTTTTGCATCTCTGTGATATCCCGCAGGATCAGCACCTTGCTGGTGACGTCGCCGAACTTATCCCGGGACACAGCCAAAAGCAGGTCGCAGGTGCGCATTTCGTCATGGGAGGACACGGTGACAATGAGGCTCTCCACGCTCTCCTCCAAGCAGCCCTCGGGCAGGGGGTCGCCCCCTAGCAAGAGCAGGTCATTCACCTTCTGATCCGTCAATGTTTCTCCTTGGCTGCCCCAGAAGTTTCGGGCGTATTGGTTCAGAAGGACAACTCGGTTTTGGTGATCCAACAGAAGGACAGGAAGGGTGACGGACTTGAAGATGATCTGCGCCGCGTTTTCCACGGTGACGCTTAGGTTCTGATTGGCCCGCATGGTGTAGTAAAACTGCAGGGATACCAGGAGAACCAAAGTTGTGGTAATGGGTACCACAGGCCGGGAGAACACCGTGGGGAAAATAAAGTCGAAGAGCAGCCCCGGCGGTGCAACAAGGAGGGTCAAGGTTGTAAACACCGTAGCCGAGCGCCTGTCACGCCGCAGGGTGGACCGCCGCAGCCAGCGGATTTGCAGCAGCAGAAGAAGGGCCAGCTGCAGGGCAAAAAAGCAGATGGCGCTCAAAAATATCACAGAGTGGTCATAGTAAAACTGATTGCCCACGTGGGTATCCACATAAACATAGTCCCCGGAAGCAAGGCAGACTATGGCCACCGCAATGGTCCCCAAATAAAAGAAGGTCATCCAGAGGCCCTTCCGCTTCCCTCCATATTCCGCCAGGTGGGTCAAAAAATGCAGCCAGGAGGGGAAAAACATGGCGGAGGCGAAGAAGCCTATCCCCCAAAAGAGGGCCGCCAGTTCCTCAGACCGTACTATGGTCATGGCCCCATAGGCGCCGCTCCACACAGCCAGGGTCAGGCAGGCAAAAAGATAAATCCTGCGCATGGGGGCGGCCTTATCCGCGCTGTGGGTGTTGATGCCCATGACCAGATAGGTCACGCTGGTGAGGATCAGGACCAGGGCAACGAGAAAGGATAGGTTTGATTCTGCGGGCATACGGGGCTCCTCCTTAGGGTAAAGCGGCGAGGGGGCGCGCGCTTCCGATTTTTTCTTTCGGTCATTGGTTCCGGCAGGAGCCGGCGCATCTCCGAAAGCCAAAGGCCATACTGTACGTGAAGTAGTATACCAGATGCGTATTCAATTGGAAACACCAATTCCTACTATTTTACTAGTATATTTATTTTGAAAAATCTATATTGCTCCTTCGGGGCCTCATCCCCAGGTGGGATTTTGCACTGCCGAAAAAGCACTCCGCAAAACGCGCGCCCCAGATGCGTTCTCTGGCGCGCGCGTTTTTGCAGCAGCAGAACCCTTGCGGGCTCCTGGGAAACGTGAATTAGGTTTCCGGATTGTTCCTTAGGGTGGGCCTTCCCAGTGTGCCGATGGTGGCGGGGTCCCAAATAGTGGCAGTGTCCCACCCCAGGCTGGTCATGGTGGCCAAGAGGTTGCTGGGGGCCATGTCCTGGCCGTCTAAGCCGTTGGGATTACTCACTGGAACCACCGGTGTTCCGCCGGAGGTCAGGGTCATATCGCTTCGGGCAAAGTTTTGGGAAAGGGTTGATCCTGCTCCCAAACTGCCGCAGACCCTGTGCACCACCCCGTCCGGATCGGTGGCCGCGGCAGAGGGATTCAGGGCGATGCTGCCGCTAAGGCTCCCTACGCTTGCCCCCACATTTTCCAAAGCGCCCACAAGACCCGCCACGATACGGCTGCCCTGAACGGCGCCGGAGGCATAACAGCGGGAAACCGGGGAGCCTCGGCCGTGACCCAACAGACCGCCTACGGAAGATTCGTTGGAGATGGTGGCGCCTGTGGCGTAGCTGTCACGGATAACGGTGGGATTAAAGCAGAGGCCCACCAGCCCGCCGGTTTCCGTCTCATTGGTAACGGTAACGGCGCCCGTGGAGAAGCAGCGGTCGATGAGGCCGTAGGCGCAGTTGCCGGAAAAGCCTCCAGTGCCGTCTGTGCCCGTGGGATTGGTAACACTTCCCGTGACATTGCCCCTGGCCTGGCAGAGGATGAATTGGAGGGATGGGTTTTCCGGGTCCAGCGGGATGAGGGCGTCGGTATTGCCGTGGAAGCCCCCCAGCCAACGGGCACCTTGCACGCTGCCTGTGGCCTTGCAGCGCAGATATTGCGCACCGGAGCATCGCCCCACAAAACCGCCGGATTCCTGGCCGGAGGTAATGACCGTGGCGGCGGAGGTGCAGTCTGAGACGAGAACCACAGGGGTGGTGGGCGGACCGGCAAAGCCCTGGAAGCCCATATAGCCGCAGAACCCGCCTGTTGTTCCGGAGGTGGCTGTGTTGATGGTAGAAATTGTCACTCCATCGGTGTGGCAATTGAGGATGCTGATGGGGGTACTGGCGGTCAGGATGAAGAACCCACCGCCTAAACCGCCCACCGTGGCAGTTCGCCCGGAAACAGTGGCGGCGCAGCGGATGTCGCTGAAAGTACAGTCTCCCGAACGCAGCTCCACAGTGCCGAAGGCGCCTCCCAGTCGGTTGACGCCGATAATTTGTCCGCTGTTCACCCGGCCCACGGTAATGACGGTGGGGGCCCTAAGAATGGTGTAGCCCACCAGCCCGCCCAAATGGGCAGCGGCGGCGGGTAAGGCCAAGGTGTTGACGGCGATCTGCTCTACGGTAAGGCCACCCAGGTTTGTGGCGCTTCCGGCATCCAAAAGACCGATCAGGCCGCCGCTGCGATCTGTCACCTGGCTGAGGTTTGCGGTATTTACCGTAAGGGCAGCAGCGCGGAAAATGCCGCCCCGGGACTCCCCGATAAGGCCACCCTGGATGCGGACACCTTGGATATTTGCCGTCTGAACGAAGAGCCGCTCCAAATCCGCCAGGCCCCCGGCCTGGTCTAAGAGGCCAATAAGTCCGCCGTTGCGGCAGGTGTCGGGCACGGCCTCGGTGAGGTTAGCGGCAGTGACGGCGATGCCGGAGATGGTAACACTCCCCTGGACCAATCCCGCTACGCCCC
>JAVBLH010000002.1:0-135971 GCA_031553635.1 Evtepia sp.
GTCGTCGCCGAGGTCGGTGTCGCCGCTAGGACCAGGACCAGGACCAGGACCAGGACCAGGACCAGGACCAGGACCAGGGCCAGGACCAGGGCCAGGACCAGGGCCATCGCCGGGTTCAGTGCCGGGGGTTTCAATCTGGCCAAGTGGATTAAAGGGACTCAGCGGAGTAAGGTTCCACAGGTCTAACAGGCCGAGATCTACCTCGTTACCGTCGAAGTTATAGTTTGTGCCCTGCGTCGAACTGAACCAGTCGATGTGGCTAATTCTTTTCTCCGCCGATTTGTTGCTTTCCTCATCCCACAGCAGGTCTACCACAACAGCGGTGTACTTATCACCATCGACTACAACCTTAAATCCATCTTTTCCTCTTTCTGAATTTAGCTGTGTGTCACCGGAAAAAGCTCCTGAAAAGTCTCCAAGCTTGTTTGGTGTATTGCCTTTAGTATAATCCACACTTCCATCATCAACTTTGGCCATTATCTGGTCAATTACATCCTTGAGAACATCATAGGACTTATCGCTACCTGCTTTATTGCCTGCCAGCTCGTTGTTCAAGGCAGCAGCCACAGCGGGATCGCTGCACCAGATAAAATAGCCATCGCTCTGCTTAAACAGAACAAACTGTACATTTTTCCCATTTATGACTTTGGAAAATGTCGCTCCTCCGTCACTTGCAAATTCCGCGTCTGCGTTCTTCTTGCCATCGCTTTCCTCATAGCCTGCCGCAAGTGCAGCAGCTTTTAGTTCATCAATCATATCAGTCACGCTCTTGTCAGCATTACCGATATTTGTGGCGGCTTCGTTCGCCAGAACCAAGGCATCAGCAGCCATGCCGCGAGCCTCAGCTGCTAACTGGTTGGCTTCTCTTGCGTCTGCCATGGCGTTCAGTGCGGCGTGGCGGGCTGCGGAGCGGTTTGCTTCAAGGGTGGCCAGGTCAGGGTCTGCAGTTCCCAACGCTGCCTGCATGGTTTTCTCAGCAGCTTCCCAAAGAGCAAGTGCATCATCAGCAAGTTGCTGTGCATTTTGCGCCTCGACAAGGGCGTCTGTGGCGACGGCTGCAGCTTCCTTTGCCAGATCACAGTATGCTGTCAACTTATCGTTGGCATCGTTCTGCAAGCCAACATAGGTATTCCACTTTGCATTCATCTCGTTTTCGGCTTTTACCACTTCATTCAAAGCAGCGGCGTCGCCCTCAACGGCTTCCTCCAGAAGTGTGTTATAAGCTGCTTCAGCCTTCTCTGCTTCTTCTAAAGCTTCATTGGCTGCATCAACTGTTGTCTTTGCTTCAGTTGCTGCGTTGTTTGCCGCTTCAACGGCCTCATTTGCATGTTCGATAACTTCTTCGGACTTTTCAATAGCATCTTCTACTGCTTTAATTGCGCCATCGATTTTATCTTTGGCTGCTTTAACGGCAGCTGCCTTGTCAGCATCTGTCTGGGCTTCTTCCAGCTTTGTAATTTCATCTTCAAAGCCAGTTTGAGCGGCTGCAACGCCACCCTCTGCATCCTCAAATGCCTGATCTGCTGCTCCACTGGCCGTCTGTGTTGCGTCCAGTGCTGCATCGGCGTCGTCATAATAGTCTTTTACGCCAGGCTGTTCAACGGTTTCGTCAACACCCTGGGTGGCAGGATCGTCTTCTGTCGCAGCGTCAATGCCGTTTAGTGCTTCGTTAGCTGCTTCTGCTGCCTGTGCTGCATTTTCTGCTGCAGTTTCCAGCTTTTCAGTTACAGTCGGCTCAGGAGCGGGCTCCTGCACTACTTCTTCCGCAAAGACATAAAAAGGAATCATGCCGATGATCAAGGCCAAGGATACCAATAGGGCCGTTGATTTCTTGAATAGCTTCTTACCGGATCTCTTCATTTCTGTCATCTCCTCTTTCATTATTTCAAGACTTCGTCATTTTGCGTACATTTATGGCGCTTTGAAAGGGGCTGCGCTTTTGCCGGGGCTATTTTTTCTCATCACTCATGGCCAAACTCCTCCACACTCATCTTATTAATCAATCGCTCGTCCGCAAGCTTTGCCAAGCTTTTTGGGTATATGCTTAATATATACGGCCCCTGCGCCCCTCAAACAGGGGTAGCTATGAAAATATTGGTAACTTTTTTAAAGGCGGTTAACATTTTTTCGTTTTTTTGTTTCCATTTTGCCTTTTCCCAGCCACAGCAATTACTATATGTGCTTTTTGCAAATAAATTGTGCAAACCATCGCCAGGTCTAAAAAAGAAAAGCGCCAAAACCGCCCTTGTAAAGGCGATTTCGACGCTTTTCTTGTCCGTTTTTCTTTACAGTCACACAACTTGCAGCCAATGCTTTTCCTTCATTTCTTTCCTCTCAGCCTGTGACAAGCAAATTTGCTTTACATTCTTTTTGCCTCTCAGGCCAAGGCACCGAGGCGGGTTTTCCGACAGCGGCCCTTCGGCAGGCGCTTAGGTCTTGGCTCCATAGAATTCCGCCGGGGTCAGGCCGTCCACGTCGGTCAGCTCCGCCCGGACGATGATACGCTGGTTCCAGACCCCCAGGGGGGTACAGGTCAGGAGGGTGAGTCCGTATTGGGCATCGGTTTCCCCCAAAACCCAAGTGTCCTTCTTTCCCACCACAAAGTTTGCGGTGACGGTGTAGGTAAAAATGTGGTCGCCGTTGGAGAGAACCACCAGATCTCCGGGGGCCACTTTGTCCAAGTGCCGGAAGATGTGCATGGTGCGGGCCACCCGGTGGCCGGCCAGGACACAGTTACCGGGCTGCCCTATGCCGGGGCTGTAGCTCACGTGGCCGATTCCCGCCAGGAGGGCCTTAGCGCCCACTCCCTCCACCACGTTGGCTGTGACGCCCAATCTGGGGATCTTAATGTTCCCTAAGAGCACCAGGGAGCCGTCCAGACCTTTCGCTGATTGAAAATTCAAATAGCTGTCGCCCTCGATGGGCAGGTCGCCTACCTCTTCCAGGTAGGGCTGGGCTTCGTAGTCCTGACCCCGGGCGTCGAAGAATTCCACGTCCGGCAGCTCCGGATCGGCCAGCTGGGTTTCGTTTAAGGTCTCGGCGTCTTGGAAGAGAATCTGCCAGGGGTAGTCCATGGCCTCGCTGATGAGGGCCACGGCAATGAGCAGGCTGCCCAACATTATCAGTACTCTTGACAGGAGCTTCCGCCGACTTTGCTTTTTCTTTTCCCCCATGGTCATCACTCCACTTCTGTGAGAGAACTTCTTCGATTTAGAGTTTTCATTTTACCACAGCCAAGGGCGTTTGTCACCCTCTTACGGCAAACAGCCGGCCGCCCCTTGTGAAGGGCGACCGGCTGTGAAAATTTTGTGGTTTTGGGTCTTAGAACACAGGCACAACTGCGCCACCATAGGTGGCATTGATATACTCGCGAACTTCATCAGACTGGAGGGCAGCGATAAGGGCCAGAATGCCTTCATTTTGCTCATTGCCTTCCTTTACCACCAGTACGTTGGCATACAGGGCAGCCTGCTCAGAGTCTTCTACGCTCTCCACTGCCACGGCTTCGGTAACCTTAAGGCCTGCGCCGATGGCATAGTTGCCGTTGATGACAGCCATATCAACGGAATCCAACACGTTGGGCAGCTGTGCAGCTTCCATCTCCACGATGTCCAGATTCTTGGGGTTTTCAGCAATGTCCAGCTTGGTGGCCTTCAGGCCTGCGTCAGGGTTCAGCTTGATAAGGCCCTGAACTTCTAGAAGGCGCAGGGCGCGGCCTTCGTTGGAGGGGTCGTTAGGCACGGCGATCTTTGCACCGTCAGGCAAATCAGCCAGGGCTGCGGTGGTTCCGGCATAGAGTCCATAGGGCTCATAGTGGATCTCAGCCACGTTCACCAAGTGGGTACCTTCGGATTCGTTGAACTGATCCAGATAGGCAATGTGCTGGAAATAGTTGGCGTCTACTTCGCCGGACTCAGTGGCCTGGTTGGGCACTACATAGTCGGTGAAAGGGATGATTTCCAAGGTGATATTCTGCTCAGCCAGGATATCCTTCGCAATTTCCAAAATCTCAGCATGGGGCGTGGGAGAGGCGGCAACCTTCACGGTGATGGCATCGCCTTCGTTGGGGGTGGGGTTGGGGACGGGCTCCTGCTTACAAGCGGCTAGAAGGGCCACACACAGGGTCAGGCTCAGACAGAGGGCAAGAATTTTCTTCATTTTCATTTCTTCCTTTCATGTTTGGTTGCGGTGATTCGTTTATCGCATCTCACAGTCAGCCAGGAACCGACGGACTGGAAGATTTGAACAAGGATAACAAGGACGATGACGGCAAATACCATGATGCCGGGGTCCCGCATGTGATAGCCATAGTTGATGGCTACCTTACCCAGTCCACCCCCGCCGATGGCCCCTGCCATAGCGCCATAGCTTAAAATGGTGGTGAGGGCGATGGTGGCGCCAGAGATGAGAGAGGGCAAGCTTTCAGGCAGCATCACTTTCAAGATGATCTGCCAGGTGGAGCAGCCCATGGCCTGGGCCGCTTCAATAACGCCTTTGTCCACCTCCCGCAGGGAGCCCTCTACTAAACGGGCGACAAAGGGAAAGGCCGCAATGATGAGGGGGGGGACGGCAGCAATGGTGCCGATTTTGGTTCCCACAATGATCTTGGACAAGCCCAAGGCCATCACCATTAGGATGAGAAAGGGGACGGAGCGGAGTATGTTCACAAGAAAGCCCAGTACCTTCATCAGGATCTGAGGTAAGGGGTGAATCCCCTCCTTCTCTCCTGTTACCAGGATAATGCCCAGGGGCAATCCAATGACGTAGGCAAAGAACGTGGCAAACACGGTGGAGTAGAGGGTTTCCCAAATCTCCCGGGGGATGGTGGGCAGTACCTTCATAATCTGGTCGCCAAATAAAATAGTAAGCAAATCAGCCATGGTCCTCGGTCACCTCCTCCCATTCAACGTCGTTGCGCTGCTCAATATAGGCGATGGCCCTGGCCTCCTGCAGGGGGTCAGTGGGCAGGCCCAGGAGCATGGAGCCAAAGGCCTTGCCCTCAATATTTCTGGTGTCGGCCCCTAGGATATTCACCTTCACCCCACAGTCCATGGCCAGGGAGGCGATGAGAGGCTCGTAGGCCGTGCCCCCGTTGAAGACCACGCGTATCACCCGGCTGCCCCGCAGCTCGGGAATGTGGAGCATGTCCACGCTGTCCTCATGGCGGGGCATGATGAGCTCCCTGGCAATCTGGCTCTTGGGATGGGTGAAGATCTCCTGGACATCGCCCATCTCCACAATCTGGCTCTTGTCAATGACGGCCACCCGGTGGCAGATCTGCTCGATGACCTTCATCTCGTGGGTGATCACCACCACTGTGACACCCATGGCCCGGTTGATCTCCTGGATCAGGGCCAGAATCGACCGGGTGGTGTTGGGGTCTAGGGCCGAGGTGGCCTCGTCGCAGAGGAGGACCTTTGGGTTATTGGCCACGGCCCGGGCGATGGCCACCCGCTGCTTTTGACCCCCGGAGAGCTGGGCGGGGTAGGCCCCTGCCCTATCTGCCAGGCCCACGATTTCCAAGAGCTCCATCCCCCGCTCCTGCATCTGCTTTTTGGGCATTTTTTGCAGCTCTAAGGGGAAGCATACATTATCCAAAACCGTACGCTGCATTAAAAGGTTAAAGCTTTGGAAAATCATGCCTATGGAGCGCCGTGCCTGGCGCAGCTCCCGCTCTGTCAGGGCGGTCAGCTCGTTGCCCACTACGGACACAGTACCCGAGGTGGGCCGCTCCAACAGGTTAATACAGCGCACCAGGGTGCTTTTCCCCGCGCCGGAGAGGCCGATGATGCCAAAAATCTCCCCCTGCTCTATGGTGAGGTTGATATCCCGCAGGGCGGTGATGGCCCCCTCTCCCCTGCCAAAGGTTTTGGTCATATCGGAAATGCGGATGATCTCTGCCATAGCCTCGCCTCCTTACCTACTCACATAAAAAAATCGCCCAGGATGAATTTTTTCATCAAGGACGACCAAAAGCCGTGTTACCACCTTGTTTCACGACGTCCTCGCAAACGCCGCCTTATAGGGTACCACCATACCCCCGCGCTATGACGGGCGCCCCCGACGCAGCTTAAAGGGCTCACCCACTCGGCCGCGCGGCTCCAAGACCATGTTCACCAGCGTCTTCCGTACCTCTTTGCACCAACCGAGGCTCTCTGTGACGTATCCTGCTGCTTACTCTTCTCTTTATTGCCTTTTTGAGAAATTTTGTTTCAATTGTGCTCTTAGGGTATCTTATCTCGCGAAACTTGTCAAGGGCGAATTTGGACATCCCGCCGAAGGGGGCCGCCGTTTTCCCCTTCAAAAAAGGGGGCGCCAACGCCTTTTTTACCCCCTTTTTTTTGGCAAAATGCAGGTTCTCCGCCATTCCGCCGCCGCCCTTTGTCGCCGTGTTGTATTTATTCACAGATTTTCCGCCTTCCTTTGGGCATGTTGTACAAGATTAACCCCCGATTCTTGTGCGAAATTGAAAAGGACAAATTCTTGCTTATCTGCCCCTATTGGTGTTATACTGAGGCTGTAGAGGAACGACATCGGCGACACATTAATCCTTTACTGAAATTGAGTTCAAAAAAGAAAGGATGCATCACGCTATGAATGATTTTGCTTTTAACCTCCCTAAGTGCGAATTTGGCCTGGGCGCTCTGAAGAAGCTCCCCGACATCCTGAAGCAGTGCGGCTCTGACAACGTTCTGCTGGTTTCCGACCGCGGCCTGGAGGCTATCGGCGTTGTGCAGAAGGTTCGTGACATCATCAATGCTGCCGGCCTGAAGTACGCTGAGTACCTGGACGTTCTTCCTAACCCCACCGTACAGATCGTTGACGAGTGCGCAAAGGCCTATAAGGACGCTGGCGCTACTGCTTTCCTTGCACTGGGCGGCGGTTCCCCCATGGACGTTGCTAAGGCTGCTGCTGCTTGCGCCAAGTACGGCGGGAGCATCACCGACTACGAAGGCGGCGGCAAGGTTCCCGGCGACGTGGACCTTATCATTGCCATCCCCACCACCGCTGGCACCGGCTCCGAAGTGACCACCTTCACCGTCATCACCGACGAGAGCAGAAACTATAAGCTCACCGCTTTTGGTCCTCAGTTCGTGCCCAAGTACAGCGTGCTTGATCCCGAGCTCATCATGACCGCTCCTCCCGCCATCGCTGCTGCTTGCGGCATCGACGCCTTCATCCACGCGATGGAAGCTTACATCAACACCGTGGCCACTCCCTTCACCGACGCTATGGGCGAAAAGGCTATGGAGCTCATCGGCAAGTACATCCGCCGCTTCGTTGCTAACCGTCAGGACAAGGAAGCTGCTTGCGCCATGATGGTCGCCTCCAACTTCGCCGGCATTGCTTTCGCATTTGCTCGCCTGGGCGACATCCACGCCATGAGCCATCCCATCTCCGCTTTCTACCACGTGGCACACGGCGTTGCCAACGCTACCCTGATGCCCGCCGTTCTGGAGTTCAACGCTCTGGCCGACAAGGGCCGCTATGCCAAGATGTACGAGTACGTCACCGGCAAGAAGGCTGGCGCTGATTTCGTTCCCATGATGTTTGTTGACGCCATCCGTCAGCTGAACAAGGACATCGGCATTCCCCAGGGCATCTATGCAGGCATCTGCAACCAGAACAAGGGCAAGACCATCACCGAGGAAGAAGTTCGCGCTAACTTCCCCGCTATGGCTGCCGACGCAATGAAGAGCGGCAACGTGCTCATCAACCCCAGAGCTACCACTGCCAAGGACGTGGAAGCCCTCTACGAGAGAGCAATGTTCTTCTAATTCTAACCCCTTGCTACTTAAAAAAGGTTCGTGGGATGCTTCCCGCGAACCTTTTTTCTTTCCCCGCTTTCTTGCATAAGGTTACAAAAATGGTGATTTTTTGGCAAATTTCGAAAGGGCCTGGGCTGCGCCGGAGCTGCCGACTGCACCGAGGACATGGCGCCTTTCGTCCTGGGGGGAAATCTTTTACTCTCACCCACCGGCGAGCGCCCTGGGGTTTCTGGCGCTTCTGGGTTTTTTGCCTGGCTTTCGGCGGAATTTACCTGCTTTGAAATGGGGGCTCTGCGCAAATCTCTTGACAAACCATAATATGGTGTTTATAATTGCGGCAGGTTATCTCTTGATAATCTGCCGTATTTTTATGCAAACAATTCGATCCCAATAACATTTTGGAGGTACATTATTATGATCTTTGAAGCCATTGCTAAGCTGATTGCTGAGCACAACGACTGTGACGTTTCCGAAATCGCCATGGACACCACCTTTGTGGCCCTGGGCATCGACTCCCTGGACACCGTGGAGCTGCTTATGAACCTGGAAGACACCATCGGCCGCGAAATCGAGCTGGACCAGAAGGTTGAAACGGTGGGCGACCTGGTTCGTTTCGTGGAGTCTAAGCTGCAGGACTAAGCCATGATAAACTCCCCCCTTTGTGAGCTTTTAGGGATTGAATATCCGGTGTTCCAGGGCGGTATGGCCTGGATCTCCGATGGCAAGCTGGCCGCCGCCGTCTCTAATGGCGGTGGCCTTGGCATCATTGCCGCCGGAAACGCCCCGGGGGACTATGTAAGAGAGCAGATCCGCATCGCCGCCTCTCTCACCACAAAGCCCTTTGGCGTCAACGTGATGCTCCTGAGCCCCTTTGCCGACGAGGTCGCGCAGATTGTGGCGGAGGAGCGGGTGCCCGTGGTTACCACCGGCGCCGGAAATCCCGCTTCCTACATGAGCCTTTGGAAGGGCGCCGGGGTAAAGGTCATCCCCGTGGTGCCCTCTGTTGCTATGGCCAAATTGGTCACCCGTGCAGGCGCCGACGCACTCATCGCCGAGGGCGGCGAGTCCGGCGGCCACATCGGGGAGCTGACCACCATGGTCTTGGTGCCCCAGGTCTGCAACGTGACCCATCTGCCCGTTTTGGCAGCCGGTGGCATTGCTGACGGGCGTGGCATGGCGGCGGCCTTTATGCTGGGTGCCTGCGGCGTTCAGATGGGCACCCGCTTTTTGGTGGCCGAGGAGTGTAGCGTCCACCCCAATTATAAGGATAAGATCTTAAAGGCAAACGACCTGGCCACCATCACCACAGGTAAGCGCCTGGGCCATCCTGTGCGCAGCCTGAAGACCCCCTTCTCCCGCAGCCTTTTCCTGGCGGAATACTCCGATATCACCGACGACGAGCTGGATCAGATGGCAGTGGGCTCCCTGGCCTCTGCCGCCCGGGACGGCGACCTGCAAAAGGGCTGCTTCTTAGCGGGGCAGATCGCCGGTATGGTCACCAAGGAAGAGCCTGCCGCCGCCATCATTCGCGCCGTCTGTGAGGAGGCCGAGCCCCTTTTGAAAGGAGCTGCGCTATGGGTAAAATAGCCTTTGTATTTCCCGGCCAGGGCGCCCAGCACCCTGGCATGGGTTCTTCTCTCTATGCCCAATCCCCCATCGCCAAAGAGGTTTTTGAGACCGTGGACAAGATCCGCCCTGGCACCAGTGACCTCTGCTTTCACGGTTCTGCGGAGGATTTGGCCATCACCCGCAATACCCAGCCCTGCCTTTTCGCCTGCGAACTGGCTGCCGCCCTGGCCCTTAGAGATGCCGGGGTGGTACCCGACATGGTGGCCGGCTTCTCCTTGGGAGAAGTGGCTGCCCTTACCTTCTCCGGGGCTGTGACCTTGGAGGAGGGCGCCGCCATCGTCACCCGCCGGGGTGAACTGATGCAGACCGACGCGGAAAAGGTGGAGGGGGCCATGGCCGCCGTTTTGAAGCTGGAAAACAAAGCGGTGGAGGACCTTTGCGCTCAGTTCCCCCAGGTCTACCCCGTGAATTATAACTGCCCCGGCCAGGTGACCATCGCCTGCTTAAAGGACTCTCTGGCCCCCTTCTCCCAGGCGGTGAAGGAGGCAGGGGGACGGGCCCTGCCCTTAAAGGTGCGGGGCGGCTTCCACTCTGTGTTTATGAACGACGCAGCGGCAGCCTTTGGGGAAACCTTAAAAAGCTACGATTTGAAGACCCCTGCCATTCCCCTCTACTCCAACTACACCGGAACCCCTTATGAGGGGGATTTTCGGGCGCTGCTTTCCCAGCAGGTGAAAAACCCCGTCCGGTGGGAGGCCATCGTGCGCCATATGATAGGCCAGGGCGTTACCACCTTTATCGAAGTAGGCCCCGGGGATGTCCTCTCAGGCCTGATTAAGAAAATAGACCCCCAGGTGCAAACCCTCAGAGTGGAGGAATTTGAGCATCTGGACACGGTGCTAAAGGAGGTTTCTCATGCTGACAGGTAAAGTTTCTATCATCACCGGGGCGTCCCGGGGGATAGGCCAAGCCATCGCCCTCAAGTTTGCGGCGGCCGGCAGCGATGTAGCCATCCTCTACGCCTCTAACAAAACCGCGGCAGATCAAGTCTGTGAGGCTTGCCGCGGTTTCGGCGTTCGTGCAGAGGTCTACCGCTGCGACGTGGCCGATTTTGCCAACTGCAAGGATGTTGTGGCCCGGGTGAGGGAAGACTTCAGCCGGGTGGACATTTTGGTGAACAACGCGGGCATTACCAGAGACGGCCTCGTTGCCACCATGAAGCCCGAGGACTTCGACGCGGTTTTAGACACCAACCTAAAGGGTGCCTTCCACATGATCCGCCTGGTATCTCCCCTGCTGATCAGAGCCAAGGGGGGCAAGATCATTAACATCTCCTCCGTCTCCGGCCTCTTCGGCAATGCGGGCCAGGCCAACTACGCCGCCTCTAAGGCAGGGCTCATCGGCCTCACCAAATCCGTGGCTAGAGAGCTTTCTGCCAGAAATATCACCTGCAACGCCATTGCCCCCGGCTTTATCCAGACGGACATGACCCAAGACTTAGGCAGCGCCGAGGCTCTGCTTTCCAGCATTCCCCTGGGCCGCTTGGGCAAGGCGGAGGACGTGGCCAACGCCACCTTATTCCTGGCCAGCCCCGCAGCCGACTACATCACAGGCGAAGTGCTGCGGGTAGACGGCGGCATGGCAATGTAATAGTTTTCACGAAAGGACGTAATCTCCTATGAATAGACGCGTGGTTGTCACCGGCATGGGCATTGTTAGCCCCATCGGAAACGACATCGGCAGCTTTAAGGAAAACCTCTTCGCCGGGCGGCACGGCATCGCCCCCATTACCCACTTTGATACCTCTAACTTCAAGGCCACCATGGCCGCCGAGGTGAAAAACTACAATCCCAAGGACTATATGGAAAACGCCGAAGTTCTCCGTAGCGACCCCTATGCCCACTTTGCTATGGGCGCGGCGGTCCAGGCCGTGGAAGACAGCGGCGTCATCGGCACCCTTCCCCCCGAGCGGGTGGCCGTATACTTCGGTTCGGGCATCGGCGGCATCCAAACCTTCTCTGAGGAGATGGATAAGCTGCGAGCTAAGGGCCCTCGCCGGGTTTCTCCCTACTTTATTCCCATGCTCATCGCCAATATGGCCGCCGGGATGATCGCCATCCGCTATAACTGCCAGGGGGCTGCCATGCCCGCCGTTACCGCCTGCGCTTCCGGCTCCAATGCCATAGGCGAAGCTCTGCGGGCCATCCGCCACGGCTACGCCGATGCTGTCATTGCCGGCGGCGGGGAGGCTCCCATTGCCGAATGCGGCGTAGCTGGCTTTATCAACATGCAGGCCCTCACCGTGGCGGACAATGCCGACGAGGCCTGCCTGCCCTTCGACTCTCGCCGGGGCGGCTTTGTCATCGGCGAGGGCGCAGGCGCTCTGATTTTAGAAGAGTATGACCACGCCGTGGCCCGTGGGGCAAAGATTTACGGTGAGATCGTGGGCTACGGCTCCACCTGCGACGCCTACCACATCACCGCCCCCCGTCCCGACGGACAGGGCGCCATCCTCTCCATGAAGGCCGCCCTGGAGGAGGCCGATTACACCCCCACAGACCGCCTCTACATCAACGCCCACGGCACGGGCACCCCCTTAAACGACGTCACCGAGACCACAGCCATCAAGGCCGTTCTGGGCCTGGAGAAGGCCAAGGAGACCCCCATCAGCTCCACCAAGTCCATGACGGGCCATATGCTGGGCGCTGCCGGGGCCGCTGAGGCCATCGTCTGCTTACTTGCCATGGAGGAGGGTAAGCTGCCCCCCACCATAGGCCTTACCTCTCCCGATCCCGAATGCGACTTAGACTACGTTCCCCTCACCGCCAGAAAAGGTGAGATCGACCTGGCACTTTCCAATTCCCTGGGCTTTGGCGGCCACAATGCCTGCCTGGCCTTCCGGAAGCTGAAATAACACTGGAGGCAACTATGGACGCAACAAATATCCGAACCTATGGAGGGCTGATGCAGGAGCTGGGCCTCTCTGCCCTGGAGATCACGGAAAACGGCGCCACCCTGCGGTTAGAGCGTAATTTTTCTCCTCAGGCCCCTGCCGCCGTACCCGCCATGGCCACCCTTCCGGCCCCTGTCGCGGCGGAGCCTGCGCCCGCCCCTGCCGCAGCCCCCGAAGCGCCGACAGAAGACCCCAACATCGTCGCCGTCACCTCCCCCATGGTGGGGGTTTTCTACGCCGCCGCCACGGAGAAGCAAAAGCCCTTTGTCGCCATCGGTGACAAGGTGAAAAAGGGTGACGTTCTCTGCGTCATCGAGGCCATGAAGCTGATGAACGAGATCGTCTGCGAGTTTAGCGGCGTGGTGACGGAGATCTGCGTGGGTAACCAACAGGTGGTGGACTACGGTCACGTGCTCTTCCGCATTCGCAAGGAGGGGCCATGAACCAAGAAGAACTGAAAAAGATCCTGCCCCATCGAAACAGCATGCTTCTCATCGAAGAGGCCGTCTGCCAGGATGGCGTGGCCCGTGGGAAGGTGAAAATCCGGGGTGACGAGTGGTTTTTAGACGGGCACTTTCCCGGCAATCCCGTGGTCCCCGGGGTGATTCAATGTGAGATTTTAGCCCAGTCTGTCTGCGTGCTCCTCAGTAGCGCCATGACGGCGGAGGCCCTGCCCCTATTCACCGGCTTGGACAAGGTGCGCTTTCGCCACTCTGTGAAGCCCGGCGATACCTTTGAAACCGAGTGCAAACTCCTGCGCTCCAAACCCCCTTTCTATTTCGCCGAGGGGAAAGGCTTTGTAGACGGTAAGCTCTGCGTAGAAGCCAACTTCTCCTTCGCACTGACTGAGGTGTAAGCCTTGTTTTCTAAAATTCTCATTGCCAATCGAGGCGAAATCGCCGTGCGCATCATCCGCAGCTGCAAGGAAATGGGCATCTCCACCGTGGCGGTCTACTCCAAGGCCGACGCAGAGTCCCTCCACGTGGCCCTGGCGGATCAAAGCTTTTGCATAGGCGAGGCCTCGCCCCTGGACAGTTATCTCAACCAGGAGCGCATCCTCTCCGCCGCCATCCTATCCGGGGCCCAGGCCATTCATCCGGGCTACGGCTTTCTTTCGGAAAACGCCCAATTTGCCGCCCTCTGCGTGAAGAACGGCGTCGCCTTTATCGGCCCCTCCCCGGAGAATATGGAGCGCCTTTCCGATAAGGAGCGCTTAAAGGACATTATGGCGGCGGCGGGTCTGCCCGTGATTCCCGGCTCCGCTATTCTAAGCTCCGTGAAGGAAGCCCTGAAGGAAGCGAAAAAAATCGGCTACCCCGTGATGCTGAAAGCCCGCTCCGGCGGCGGCGGACGGGGCATACGCCTGGTGAAGACCCCCGAGGAGATGGAGGGCGCCTTCCACAGTGCCACGGCAGAGGGCCAGGCGGCCTTCGGCGACGGGGCCGTCTACCTGGAAAAGTATATCTTCCCCGCCCGGCACATCGAGGTTCAGATTATGGCCGACGAGGCGGGCAGCGTGGTCTGCCTGGGAGAGCGGGACTGCTCCATCCAGCGCAACCATCAAAAGCTGGTGGAGGAATCGCCCTCTCCTGCTGTCTCCTCCGCCCAGCGGGAGGTAATGACAAATCAGGTCACCAACGCCATCCACCAGGTGGGCTACCAGGGTCTGGGCACCTTGGAGTTCCTTTTAGACGCCCAGGGTCACTACTACTTTATGGAGATGAACGTGCGCCTCCAGGTGGAACACACCATTACAGAGGCCCTCATCAACATGGATTTGGTGAAGTGGCAGATTCGCATCGCCGCGGGGATTCCTCTTAACTTCACCCAGAGCGAGGTGAAGCTGAAGGGCTCCTCCATCGAGTGCCGCATCAACGCCCGGGCCCCGGGTAAAGTAACTTTCCTTCACATCCCCGGCGGGCCCTTTGTCCGCTTCGACACCTATTTGGCCGTGGGCAGCACCATCTCCCCCTCCTACGATCCCCTGCTGGGCAAGCTCATTGTGAGAGCCGGCACCCGGGAGGAGGCCCTTCGAAAAATGGAGGCCGCCCTCTGCGAACTGGTGATGGAGGGGGTACCCAACAACATCGAGGAGCAGCTGGACATTATCGGCGACTCCCGCTTCCACAGCGGCGCATACAGCCTTGACTTCTTTACTCAGTGAGGTGAGACACCATGCCATCCTTCCCCTTTTTGCACAAGCCTAAAAATCCCCTGGAGCTGGGCGGGCGCACGTCCATCCCCGGCGGCCCCACAGAAACCCATACGGAGCTTTCGGAGCAGTGCCCCAACTGCCACCAGCAGACGGAGCTGAGCCAGCTTTGGAGCAACCTGAACACCTGCGCCTGCGGGTATCATTTCCGTATGCGGGGGGCCCAGCGTCTGCGTATGCTCCTTGACCCCGGCTCCTTTGTTTCGGAGTTCGACGGCATCACGGGAAAAGACCCCCTCTCCTTCCCCGGCTACCAGAAGAAAATGGAAGTGACCCAAATTCTCTCCGGGGGGGAGGAGGCAGTGATCTGCGGCCGGGCCACCGTGGGGGGCATCCCCTGCTG
Organism: Evtepia sp.; assembly: GCA_031553635.1. Taxonomy (GTDB): domain Bacteria; phylum Bacillota; class Clostridia; order Oscillospirales; family Oscillospiraceae; genus Evtepia. The sequence goes on from JAVBLH010000002.1 coordinate 14,847, forward strand.
CATCTTCGTCATGGACCCCTATTTCATGATGGGCAGCATGGGCACCGCCGTGGGAGAGAAGATCACCCGCTGCTTTGAATTGGCCACCCAGCTGGGCGTTCCCGTTATCGGCTACACCGTCTCCGGCGGGGCCCGGATGCAGGAGGGGCTGCTGTCCCTCATGCAAATGGCGAAAACCAGCGCGGCAGTGAAGCGCCACAGCAACGCGGGCCTACTCTATATCACCATCCTCACCGACCCCACCACCGGGGGCGTCATGGCCTCCTTCGCCATGGAGGGTGACATGATCTTAGCCGAGCCCGGGGCCACCGCAGGATTTGCCGGGGCCAGGGTCATCGAGCAGACCACCAGAAAAAAATTGCCCCCCGGCTTTCAAACCGCCGAGTTTCTTTTAGACCACGGCTTTGTAGACGCCATCGTGCCCCGGGCCGAGCAGCGGGCCGTGGTGACTAACTTACTGCGCATCCATCAGAAGGGAGGGAAACACCATGGGTAATGTGGCATACGACCGCGTGAAGCTGGCCAGGGCCAACAACAGACCCACGGCCCTTTCCTACATCGGCGGCATGTTCACCGACTTTTTTGAGCTCCACGGCGACAGAGCCTTTGCCGACGACCCTGCCATTGTGGGCGGCGTTGCCATGCTCCTCGGTACCCCCGTCACCGTGGTGGCCATCGAAAAGGGCCGCAGCGCCAAGGAGCGCATCTTCCGAAACTTCGGCGCCCCCAACCCCGAGGGCTACCGAAAGGCCCTGCGCCTCATGCGCCAGGCGGAGAAATTCGGCCGGCCTGTGGTCTGCCTGGTGGACACCTCCGGCGCTTTCTGCGGCATAGGCGCCGAGGAGCGTGGTCAGGGCCAAGCTATTGCCACCAACCTCATGGAGCTTTCCGACCTGCGCACCCCCGTGATCTCCATCCTCATCGGCGAGGGCGGCAGCGGCGGGGCCCTGGCGCTGGCTGTGGCCGACCAGGTTTGGATGCTGGAAAACTCCATCTACTCCGTGATCTCTCCCGAGGGCTGCGCCAGCATCCTCTGGAAAGACGCAGGCCGGGCGGCTGACGCGGCAGAGTGCTTAAAGCTTACCGCTCAAGACGCCGCAAGGCTTGGGGTCTGCGACCTGGTGCTCCCGGAAAAAAACCTGGGTGCCGCCAGCTACTATCGCACCCTGGCAAAAAAACTCCAGGATACCTTTGAAACCCTTGGCGCCATGGAAATGAACGCCCTTTTAGAAAAGCGCTACGAACGCTTCCGTAAGTTTGGCGCATTGGACCCCACCTTTTGACCTACGATAACCTTTGCCCATTAAGGAGGCCCTATGTCTATCTATCAGCATTTTTGTACGGAACAGTTTGATGCCCAGGGAAACCTGGAACACTTCTCCCTGCGCTATCCCGAAAACTTTAACTTTGGCTACGACGTGGTGGACGCCATTGCCGCCAAAGAGCCCGACAAAACCGCCATGGTCTGGTGCAATGCCCAGGGCCGGGAGCGTATCTTCACCTTTGGCGAGATCAGCCGCTACAGTAACCAGGCTGCCAACGTTTTGAAATCCCACGGGGTTTCTAAGGGCGACACCGTGCTGGTGATGCTCAAGCGGCATTATGAATACTGGTTCGTAGCCGTGGCCCTGCACAAGCTGGGGGCCATCCTCTCCCCCGTGACCCATATGCTCACCACCGAGGATATCCTCTACCGGGTGGAGGCGGGCAAGATCAAGGCCGCCATCTGCACCTGGGAAGACCACGCCCCAGAGCGCTTTTTAGAGGCCCGGGAGCGCTCTGACCTCTCCCTCATCTGGACCGTGCAGGAATCCACCCCCGGCTGCCGGAACCTGACGGAAGAGATGTTTGCAGCCCCGGACACCATGGAGCGGGAGCCCACCATCGCCACGGAGCCCATTTTTACCTACTTTACCTCGGGCACAACAGGCTACCCCAAGGGCGTTGTCCACAACCACGCCTACACCCTGGCCCACATCGTTACCGCCAAGTATTGGCACCGCGCCTTGGACGGGGGGCTCCACTTCACCGTAGCGGAAACCGGCTGGGCCAAGGCCTCCTGGGGCAAGCTTTATGGCCAGTGGCTGGTGGGCAGCGCCGTGATGGTCTACGATTTCGACAACTTCGACCCCCGGCAGCTGATGCACATCATCAACCGCTACGAGGTCACCACCTTCTGCGCGCCTCCTACCATCTACCGCTACCTGATCAAAACCGGCCTTACCCCCATGCCCAGCCTTAAGCATGTCACCACAGCCGGCGAGGCCCTAAACCCCGAGGTGTTCTTCCGCTTTAGAGACGAGACCGGCCATTCCATCATGGAGGGCTACGGCCAGACGGAATCCACCCTGATTTTGGCCAACCTCTTCGGGGCCGTGGGCAAGCCCGGCTCCATGGGTAAGCCCACCCCCCTCTACCGTGTGGCCCTCCACGACCCGGAAGGAAACGTGGTGCCCTATGGCGAGGTGGGCGAGATCGTGATCCTGCCCCAGGAAGACGGCAGCCGTCCCGAAGGCATCTTTTACTCCTATCTGGGCAACCCTGACCTCTATGAAAACGTTTGGCATGGCGGCGTTTACCACACCGGCGACACGGCCTGGCAGGATGAGAACGGCTTCTTCTGGTTCAACGGACGTAGTGACGACATCATCAAAACCGGCGGCTACCGGGTAGGCCCCTTTGAAATCGAAAACGTTCTCATGGAGCATCCCGCCGTGCTGGAGTGCTCCGTGGTGGGTGTGCCCGATCCCCTCCGCGGCCAGGCCATCAAGGCTTTCGTCCTCTTGGCCCCCGGGGTGGAGGGCAGCAGCGAGCTGAAAAAGGAGCTGCGGGTCTTCTGCAACCAGCGCTCGGCCGAGTATAAGTGGATCCGCTTTTTGGATTTTGTGGAGGAGATGCCCAAAACCATCAGCGGCAAGATCAAAAAGCGCGACCTGCGGGAATGGGACGATCCGAATAACAGCTAAGCCCCCCGCCCTTTCGCAAAAAATAAAACCCATGGAATCCTCTGCCCTATCGCAAAGGTTCCATGGGTTTTTTCACAGGCTGGTTCTTTAGTCGTCTAAAGCTTCTCCGTCGGGACTCAGGGTCACCACCTGCCAGGGCAGCATCTTCCCGCTGGCCTGGAGGGCTCGCACCACAGCGCTCTCGATGCCGCCGCAGCAGGGCACGGACATACGCACCACCGTGACGCTTTTGATGTTGTTCTGGCGGAGGATCTCCGTCAGCTTTTCGGCGTAGTCCCCCTCGTCCAGCTTGGGGCAGCCGATGAGGGTCACCCGGTTCTTCATGTAAGTCCGGTGAAAGTCCCCGTGGGCATAGGCGGCACAGTCGGCGGCGATGAGAAGGTTGGCCCCCTCGAAGTAGGGCGCGCGGAAAGGCACCAGCTTAATCTGCACGGGCCACTGGCGCAGCTGGCTCTCCGGAGCGTAGGCTGCGGGCTGCGCTGCCGCCTCACGGCTGGGTGCCCCAGGGCGGTCTAAGCTTCTGGCGTGGGTGCCGGGGCAGCCGCAGGCCAGGGGCGGCAGGCTGGGTGCAGGCTCCTGGGCGCTTTCCTGATTTTCCAGGTGGCGCTTCACCGCTTCCTCGTCATAGGCGGCGGCTTCCCGCTCTTCAAAGGTGATGGCGCCGGTGGGGCAAACGGGGAGGCAGTTGCCCAGGCCGTCGCAGTAGTCGTCGCGGATCAGCTTGGCCTTGCCGTCTACCATGGCGATGGCCCCCTCGTGGCAAGCGGTGACGCAGAGACCGCAGCCGTTGCAGAGTTCTTCGTCAATTTTAATCATGGTTCTAATCATAAATGATCCTTCTTTCTCATGTTAGGCCGGCCTTTTCTTCATAGAAGGGGTCCTGCCTCATATATTCTGCCGGAAGGGGGGCAAAACCCCGCTGCCTGCTTGACTTTACGGCCTAATCGTACTATACTAGAGGCAACATTTCCGTTGCATTTGCAACAAAAGAAGGCAATATGAATATTTTTTTGCAGAGCCCTCTGTTTGCGGGCCTGGACGGGGAGAGTCTTAGCCAGCTTTTCGCCTGTCTGAAGGCCCGTGAGCGCAGCTTTCAGCGGGGAGAATTCCTCTTTTCCGCCGGCGACGCTGCGGGCTTGGTGGGCGTTGTGGTTTCCGGCCTGCTGCACATCCTCCAGGAGGATTACTGGGGAAACCGCACCATCTTGACCCATTTGGGCCCCGGCGACCTTTTCGGCGAGGCATTTTCCTGCGCCGGTCTTCCCCAGTTCCCCGTCAGTGCCCTGGCTGTGGAGCCTTCCCGGGTGCTCCTCTTTCCCTGGCAGCAGATCGCGACGCCCTGCGCCAAGGCCTGCGACTTTCACCTGCGAATAAACCAAAACATGATGCAGATTTTAGCTCGAAAAAACGTGATGCTCACCGGAAAGCTCCAGCACCTTTCCAAGCGTACCACCCGGGAGAAAATTCTCTCCTACCTCTCTTCCCTGGCCCTGTCCTCCCACAGCCGGGAGATTACCATCCCCTTTAACCGCCAGGAAATGGCCGACTACCTTTCCATGGACCGCAGCGCCCTATCCCGGGAACTGTCCCTCATGCAGCGGGAAGGGCTTCTCACCTATAACCGCAACCACTTTTCTCTGGGCCAAAACCCCTATGGGGAATAAAAAAAGTCAATGCCCTGACCATCGTTGAAAGGACGGATGACCCATGAAGCAGTTTTTTTTGAGACCCACCATCAACGAATTTCCCACCTGTGAGGAATTCATTGCTCACTTTAAGCCCTCGAAAGACGACCTGATCTTTACCAACAAATACATCTATGAGCCCTTCTTCGGCGCCATGGATATCCCCAGCCACGTGATCTACATGGAGGACTACGGCACCGGCGAACCCTCGGACACCATGGTGGAGGCCATTTGGAAGGCCCTGCCCAACCGGGTGGAGCGCATCATCGCCATCGGCGGCGGCGGCGTTTTAGACGTGGCAAAAATCCTCTCCCTACGTCAGGCCTCTCCCGTGTCTTACCTCTTTAACGGCGAGCTTCGTACCCGCCGGGACAAGGGACTTATCCTGGTGCCCACCACCTGCGGCACAGGCAGCGAGGTCACCAACATCTCCATCCTGGCCCTGGAGGCCCAAGGCACCAAAAAGGGCCTGGTGGGCGACCAGCTCTTTGCCGACTTTGCCGTGCTGGTGCCGCCCCTTCTCACCACCCTGCCCTTCGAATATTTCGCCACCAGCTCCATTGACGCTTTGGTCCACGCCGTGGAGTCTACCCTCTCCCCCAAGAGCTGCGTTTACACCAGAATTTTCAGCTACCGGGCCATCGAAATGATTCTCCGGGGCTTTATGAAGATACGGGAGGGCGGCGAAGAGGCCAGAATCCCCCTCTTGGATAGCTTCATGCTGGCCAGTAACTATGCGGGCATTGCCTTTACCAACGCAGGCTGCGCCGCTGTCCACGCCCTGAGCTATCCCCTGGGCGCTGTCTATCATGTGCCCCACGGCGAGGCCAACTACGCCATGTTTATCCCCGTGATGCGCCGCTATTTGGAGATCAAATCCGACGGCGGCATCGCCAGCCTCACCGCCTTTATGTCCGGCATTCTGGGCTGCCCCCAGGACAAGGTCTTCGACGAGGTGGAAGACATCCTTAAAGTACTGCTGCCCCGCCGTCCCCTCCGGGAGTATGGCATGACCGAGGCGGATCTTCAGGGCTTTACCACCTCTGTGCTGGAAAATCAGCAGCGGCTTTTGGCCAATAACTTCGTACCCCTGGACGAAAAGCAGATCCTGGAAATCTACAGCTCCCTGTATTGAGCCCCTTCCGCCAGAACTTCGGGTATCCCCCAGACAAAGGAGCCTTCTTCTATGATCGCAAAACTGGAACAACTCATGGATGAGCGGGTGCGGCCTGCCCTGCGTGCCCACGGCGGCGACGCAGAGATTTTAAGCTACGAGGACGGAATCCTGCGGCTGCGGCTTTTGGGCCAGTGCTCCAACTGTCCCGCCGCCGCCCTCACCAACGAGACCCTCATCGAAGCGGAGCTGAAAGAGGCCCTGCCCGCGCTGCGCCAGGTACTTTTAGTCCAAGAGGTCTCCCCCGATCTACTCTCCCAGGCCAAGGCACTCATGGGCCGCAGCCGCGGGAAGGACACCCACTGACAAACAGGAAACCCCGACGGTTTTTTACCGCCGGGGTTTCTTTTATGCCTCTTGGTAGGTGATGTTGCCGCCCATGATGGTGAGGGTCACCTTGGTGTTTTTAATCTCGGTCTTGGGAATTTGAAAGATATCCCTGTCTAAGACCACCAGGTCTGCCAGCTTGCCGGTTTCTAGCGTCCCGGCCAGGTCTTCCACAGCTGCAAGCCTTGCAGCATTGATGGTGTAAAGGGAAACCGCCTCCCAGACCGTGAGAGCCTCCTGGGGCTGCCAGGGGGTACCCGCACTGCCGCCTTCTCGGTTCACGGCGCAGTGTATGCCCCAAATGGGCTCGTAAGATTCCACGGGACTGTCGGAGCCGCCGCCCAAAAGAACCCCGGCCTCCAGCAGGCTTTTCCAGGCGTAGCTCTCCCGGCCCCGCTCCCCCAGGCGGCTTTCCACCAAGGGCGCGTCGGAGGCGGTGAAGGCGGGCTGGATATCCACCCCCATGCCCAGGTCGGCCAGGCGGGCGTAGAGGGCCCTGTCCCCGATCTGCCCGTGGACGACGCGGTGGCCCAGCCTTTGGGAATTTTGGGCCTGGGCCTTTTCCACCGCCTGGATGCACTGTGCCATGGCCCCGTCCCCGATGGCGTGGAGGGCCACTTGGAGGCCGTGTGCCTGGCAGAGGGCCACCAACTGGTCCAAGGCCTCCTGGGTGTATACGGCGATGCCTCGGTTGCCTGCCTCATCGCTGTAATCCTCCCGCAGAAGGGCGGTGCGGGCTCCCAGGCTGCCGTCGGTGATGAGCTTGATATTGCACAGGTTCAGGTCATCGTCGCCCCAACCGCTGAAAGCGCCCCGGGCCAGGATGGGGGCCAGGGCCTCCACGGTGGGGGCCTCCCACTCCTCGTAGATGCGGATGGCGTGGGTTCCCTTTTCTTTCAGCCTATCCACGGCCTTTCGTAGGGTGTCCCAATCCGTGCCCTCGGGGCCGAGATCGTCGCTGTGGACGCTGCAAAGCCCCGCCTGGGCGAAGCGGCGGCCTGCCTCCTCTAAGTGCGCCTCCACCTGGCCATGGGTCAGGCGGGGGATGTGGGTTTTGATCTGGTCGAGAGCCGTCTCCCGGAGGATGCCGTTGAGCCTTCCTGCCTCGTCCTTGTCCAGCTCGCCCCCGGGGATCACCGTTTCCGAAGTGTAGCCTGCCAAGTGCAGGGCCAGCCGGTTGGCGGCACCCACGTGGCCGCAGACCCTGTCCAGCAAAACGGGATGCTCCTTGGAAATGGCCTCCGCTGCCTCTAAGCCGGGCAGAACGGGGTTGGGAAACAGGTTGTGGTCAAAGCCATAGCCCACCACCCACTGCCCCGGCCCGGGCGTGTGTTTTTCCACATAGGCCCGGCCTCGCTCTATCAGCTCCTCCTCCGAGGCAACGCCCCGCAGGTCCAGCCGGTGGAAGCCCACGCCGGTGAGGAGCATGTGGGTGTGGGTGTCACAAAAGCCGGGCAGGACGCAGCGACCTTGGAGGTTGATCATCGCCGTATTGCCGTCTTTCCCGGCCAGCACTTGGGCATCTGACCCCACCTGGGCAATGCGGCCGTTTTGGATGGCCAGGGCTGTGGCAGTCTCCCCCGTCATGGGATAGATTCTGCCGCCGTAAAGTATGGTATCCATAGGTCTCCCTTCATGGCGCGGCCCCGCCCTCCTGAGAGGACGGGGCCCGTTGATTTATTGGTGTTAGCCTACGGGATGCACATCCTGGAAGTGGATGTTCCAGATCCAGGAGGCGTTCATCACCACGCCGGTGTAGCCAGCGTTCATGGCGATGGACTTAATGGGATAGTAGGCAAAGAGATAGGGCACATCGGCCAGAGCCAGGTCAAAGGCCTGCATCATCAGGTCGTTGCGCAGGGTGGGGTCGCTCTCGGCCATCTGCTGGGCGATGAGGTCGTTCACTGCCGCGTTGTCGTAGGCTGCGGAGTTAGAGCTGTTGCCGCCCTGGTAGAGGGGGACCAAGTTGCCGGAGGGATCGGGGAAGTCTGCCTCCCAGCCGGCCATGAGCATGTCGTACTTACGAACGCCGTTTTCATCCACTTCTTCGCCGAACTGATAGCTGGTGTGGATGTCGGAGGAGACCTTTTCGATGTTCATAGTGATGCCCACGTCAAGGAGGTTGGCCTGCATGGCGGTGGCCACGTTGTTGCGCATGGTGTCTTCGTTCACCATGAGGGTGAAGGTGAAGCCGTCGGCAAAGCCAGCCTGGGCCAGAAGGGCCTTGGCGGCCTCCACATCGTAGCCGGCCTTGGGGTGGGTGTCGCGATAGTCCACCCAGCGGGCCTCGTCTATGGTGAAGAGGGCGGTGGAGGAGGGCAGGGCGGTGGGAGCGTCGGCCACTTCGGCAGTCACCAGGTTCTCAAAGATGGCGTCCATGTCCACAGCCATAGCTACGGCCCGGCGGACGTCGGCATTGTCGAAGGGGGCCTTCTGAGTGTTAAAGGCCAGGAACACCACGCCGAAGCCGGAGTTGGGGGTGACGGAGAGGGTGGTGTCGCCTGTCATCTCGCTCATCTGGCTGGCGGGAGGGGCCACGGTGCAGTCGATATCCCCGGTTTTCAGGGCTACAACGCGGGTGTTATCGTCGGTGATTACCTTGAAGACCAGCTTCTGGAAGTAGCCTTCGTCGGTGTTCCAGTAGTTGGGGTTCTTTTCCAGAACGATTTCGGTGCCGCTCTTCCAGCTGACATAGGTGTAGGGGCCGGTGCCGATGATCTGGCCGTCGGCCTGGCCGAACTTATCGCCCGCTGCCTCTACCACGTCCTTCTTCAGGATGTGGGCGGCGGTGGTGGCGGGAACGTACTGCCAGGTGGCGTCGGGGGTTTTCAGGGTGACGGTAAGCTCCCAGTCGCCGGTCTTTTCGATCTTATCCACGTTGTCGTACATCCAGCTGAGGTAGGAGGCCACTTCCGGGTCGCGGATTCTCTCCATGGAGAAGATCACGTCGTCCATGGTGAGGGCACTGCCGTCGGAGAAGGTAACGTCGTCGCGGATCTGATAGGTGTAGGTCAGGGGGTCTACCTGCTCCCAGCTCTTAGCCAGCATGGGCTGCAGCTGGTTTTCCACGTCGAAGGTCAGCAGGCCCTGGGTCACTTGGTTGATGACGGGGTTGGTGGTGAAGTCGTAGGCAAAGGCGGGGTCCATGGCCACGATGTCACTGTCCAAGCCGATGACAAAGGTGTCCTTTTCCGCAGTAGGAGTGGGGGTACCGCCGCTTTCTTTATTGCAGCCGGCCAGCAGCACAGCGGCAAAGAGAACAGCCAGGAGCAGGGAGAGAAGGCGTTTTGCTCTGTTCATTTTGGTTCCTCCGTTTCATTTCTTTTCATTTTTTCTATTTACATCCTTGCCCGGATGAAAAAGACTTAAAAATCCAGGTGACAGGCCACAAAATGCCCGCCGCCTGCGTCTCTCAGCTGGGGCTTTTCGTCTTGGCAGCGCTGGGTGCATTGGGGGCAGCGGGGGGCAAAGGGGCAGCCCGGGGGCATGTCCATGGCGCTGGGCAAATCCCCCTGGAGAATGATGCGCTCCTGGCGCTTTTCCGGGTGGACCCGGGGGATAGCGGACATCAGCGCCCGGGTGTAGGGGTGCAGGAGCCGGGAGAAGAGGGCCTCGGTTTCCGCCTGCTCCACGATGGTGCCCAGATACATCACCGCCACCCTGTCGCAGAGGTAGCGCACCACCGTCATCTCGTGGGAGATGAAGAGCATGGTAAGGGAAAACTTCTCTCGCAGGTCCATCAGCAGGTTCAAAATCTGGGCCTGGACGGAGACATCTAAGGCGGAAACAGGCTCGTCGGCCACCAAAAAGCCGGGGTCTAACAGCAGTGCCCGGGCGATGCACAGCCGCTGGAGCTGCCCGCCGGACATCTCTCGGGGGATGCGGTGGAGGGTGTCCTCCGGCAGGTTAATGTCTGCCAGGAGGCCGCGAATTTTCTCCTGGGCCTCCCTGTGGGGGATGTGGTGGACTTTAGCGACCTCGGAAAAGGCGGCGCCTATCTTTTGCTTGGGGTCGAAGGAGCCGTAGGGGTTTTGGAATATCATCTGCATGTGGCGGCGCAGGGGGAGAAGGTCACGGCCCGAGAGCTTGGTAATATCCTGGCCACGGAAGGTGAGCTTCCCCTCTGTGATGGTCTCCATCCGCAGAAGGCAGCGGCCCAAGGAGGACTTGCCGCAGCCCGATTCCCCCACCACGCCAAAAATTTCTCCTTGGGGGATTTCGAAGGAGACGCCGCCCACGGCCTGGAGGACCCGGTGGGGCTCCCCGAAGCGGCGGGAGGGCACGGGATAGGTTTTTTGCAGGTTTTCCGCTGTTAACACCATCTCAGCCATGGTGCCCCCTCCCTTCCGCAATATGGAGGCAGGCAGCTAAGTGACCGCCGCCGCAATCGCAAAAATCAGGGTAGCTTAAAAGGCAGTCCTCCTGGACGAAGGCACAACGGGGGGCGAACATACAGGCGGCGGGCCTCGCGTAAAGGGCCGGGGGGCTGCCGGGGATGGTTTGGAGCCGCTCCCCTTTTTGCTCCTCCCCGGGGATGCTGTCGATGAGGGCCCGGCTGTATGGATGGCTGGCGTCCTGCAAAAGGGCCGCCGTCTCCCCGGTTTCTACTACCTTGCCGGCGTACATCACAGAAATTCTCTGGCAAACCTCGGCCACCACGCCGAAGTTGTGGGTGATGAGGAGAACGCTCATGCCTAAATCTGCCGCCAGTTGGGAAATCAGGTCTAAAATCTGGGCCTGGATGGTCACGTCCAGGGCGGTGGTGGGCTCGTCGGCGATGAGGAGTTTGGGGGTGCAGGCGATGGCCATGGCAATCATCACCCGCTGCTGCATACCGCCGGAGAGCTCGAAGGGGTACTGGGCATAGCGCTTTTTCGCCGGGGCTAAGCCCACTTTTTCCAAAAGGGCTTCCGCCTTTTCTCTTGCTTCGGCCTTGCCGGCTCCTGTGTGGTAGCGGTAGACTTCGCCGATCTGCTCCCCCACGGTCATGATGGGGTTTAAGGAGGTCATGGGGTCCTGAAAGATCATGGAGATCTCGCTGCCCCGGAGCTTTTCCATCTGGCGGTTAGAGAGGGTCAAAAGATCCCTGTCCTCAAAGAGGATGCGCCCCCGCATGCGGCTGCGGCGGGGGTCGTGGAGGCGGAGGATGGACTTGGCTGTCATGCTCTTGCCGCAGCCCGATTCCCCCACCACCCCGTGAATTTCGCCGGGGCGCAGGGTCATGTCTACCCCGGAGAGGGCATAGACCACGCCTCTGGTGGTCATCAGTTCCACGGTAAGGTTCTGGATTTCAAGGAGATTCTCCATTAGGCGGCTCCTCTCCTTTCTTCCCTTTTGCGGCGCTTGTCATAGCGCTTAAAGCTGGGCAGCTCCGTTTGGGCCGGGTCTAAATACTGGTGGAGCCCGTCGCTGAAGAGGTTCAAAGACACCACCACCAAAACGATCATGATACCCGGGACGATGGCCAGGTGGGGGCTGCCTAAGAGGTGATCCCGCCCGGCGTTGAGCATGGCGCCCCAGTCTGCCGTAGGCTCCCCCACCCCCAGGCCCAGGAAGGACAGGGCGGCCAGGTCCAGGATGGCGTAGGCCACGTCCAGGGTCAGCTGGACTAAAATGGTGGAAAGGCAGTTGGGCAGAATGTGGCGGTACATGATGCGAAAGCCCCCGTAGCCCAGAGAGGCGCAGGCGGTGACGTAAATCTTATTGCGCTCCACCATACTCAAAGAGCGGGTGAGGCGGGTGAGCATAGGGACATAGACGATGCCCAGGGCCAGGATGGCGTTTTTAAGGCCCGGGCCGAAGCCCGCCACAAAGACGAAGGCCAAAAGCAGGGAGGGGAAAGACAGCAGGATATCGCAGGCACGCATGATAAGGGTATCGGCCCGGCCCCCCGCATAGCCGCAGAAGAGGCCCAGGGGAACCCCCAGAACAACGGAGAGGGCCACTACGCCAAGGGCCCCCAAAAGAGCTGTGCGTCCGCCGAAAATCAGACGGGAGAGAACATCGCGCCCGTTGGCGTCGCAGCCTAAGAGGTGCTCTGAGGAGGGCTTAGCCAGCTTGAGGGGGAGGTCTGTCAGATAGGGGTCATAGGGGGCTGCCAGAGGGGCGAACACCGCCGCCAGAACGATTATCAGAAGGACGATGGCGGAGATGGTGAACACAGGGGTAAAGAGTCTGCCGTATTGAGGCCTGCCGCCGCGTCTGTTTAGAGGACTTCGGCCAAAGAATAACTTAAACAACCTAAGCCCCCCTTACTTTACTCGAATCCTGGGATCGATAACGGCGTAGAGCACGTCTACCAGGAGATTGATGCACATGAAAATAAATACTAACAGCAGGGTCACACCCTGGACCACAGGGTAGTCCGAGGTTTTGATGCCTGTGAGGAGCAGGTCGCCCAGGCCCCCCATGGCAAAGACAGACTCCACCAGCACGGCCCCCACCAGCATACTGCCGATCTGAACAGAGGTGACGGTGATAATGGGGATGAGCGCGTTTTTCAGGGCGTAGGTAAGGATGACCCGTCTCCGGGGCAGGCCCTTGGCCGTGGCGGTGCGGATGTAGTCGGCGGAGAGCTCCTCTATCATGGTGGTGCGGGTGATGCGGCTGGTAAGGGCCACCATATTCAGGGCCAGGGCCAAAGAGGGCAGCACCATATGCCGCCAGGTTAAGTCGCCGATGGCGATGGCGGGGAACATCTTCAGATGCAGGGAGAAGACCATCATGAAGACCATGGCCGTTAAAAACACCGGGGAGGCCACAAAGAGCAGGGACAGGATGGAGAGAATCTTATCCACCACCGTGTTGCGGTATACCGCGCTGACAACGCCGATGGGAATGGCGATGAGCACCGCCAAAAGGCCGCTGAGGGCCACCAGAGACAGGGTTACGGTGATGCGCTCGCCGATAAGGTCCGTCACCGGCTGCTTTTGTTGATAGCTCTCCTGAAAGTCTAGGCGCAGGGCCCCGGTAATCCAGATGAAATACTGCTCCACAGGGCTCTTGTCCAGATGATAGTGGGCCCGCAGCTCTGCTTTCGTCTCCTCGCTGACATGCTTGCCCATGGTCATGGAGGCCACAGGGTCAGTGGGCGTGATGCGAATGAGCGCAAAAATCAACACCGATACAAAAAAGAGTACCGGTATCATCTGCAAGACCCGTTTCAGCAAAAATTTCCCCACCAAAACACCCCAACTTTTCTCCTGCCCAAAGGCTTGCCTCCCCGTCGAAAAGCCACCAGGTCATTCGACGGGAAGGATGATAATATTAGGAAATTATACGTCATTTCCCCCTGGTCTGTCAAGAAATTCCCCCCGGTGACTTGGATTTTAGTTTTTGGTAAAAAACCCGGTAAAAAACGGCATTCATTATTCCCCCGCCCCCCTTTCCGCCCTTGTAAAACCCGTGGCCCCGTGCTACACTGTGGGAAAGAAACCCGCGCCCTTGGGGTATGCTATCCTTAATTTAAGGAGGCCATATGGAACTTTGTGATATTTTGGCCCTGGCCGATGCCCAGAAACGCTATTTTGAAGAGGGGCGCACCCTGCCCCTCTCTGCCCGCCTTAAGACCCTCGCCGCTCTGCTGAAAGGCATCGCCGCTCTGGAGGGGGAAATTCACGCCGCCCTCCACGCCGATCTGGGCAAGTCCCCCGTGGAGGCCCACTTTTGCGAGGTATCCACCGCCCGGGCCGCCCTGCGCCATGCCATGACCCATCTAAAAGGGTGGATGCGGCCCCCGTCCGTCCCCCTGTCCCTTCTGCAATGGCCGGGGCGCGGACGGGTGATTCCCCATCCCTATGGCAGCGTGTTGGTCCTGAGCCCCTGGAATTACCCCTTCCTTCTGGCCCTCCAGCCTGCCATCGAGGCCCTGTCGGCGGGGAATACCGTGGTGATTAAGCCCAGCGAGCACGCCCCCCATACCGCCGCGGTGCTAGAGGCCCTCTTTACCCGCTGCCTGCCCCCGGAAGTGGCCTGCGTGATTCCCGGCGGAAGTGAGACGGGCGCGGCCCTGTTAGACTACCCCTTCGACTACTTTTTCTACACCGGCGGTCCGGAGGTGGGCAGGCTGGTGATGGAAAAGGCGGCCCGGCACTTGGCCCCCCTCACCCTGGAATTGGGGGGCAAGTCCCCCTGCATCGTGGACGAAACGGCGGATCTCTCCCTGGCCGCCCGGCGCATCGTCTTCGGCAAGTTTTTAAACTGCGGCCAAACCTGCATCGCCCCGGACTATCTCTGGGTGCAGGAATCCGTTCAGGAGCCCCTGATGGAAGCCCTCTCCCGGGAGATCATCCGGCAATACGGCGAAAAGCCCCTGGAGAATCCCCAATATGGCAGGATCGTGAACCGGCGGCATTTTGAACGGCTCTTCCGCCTGCTGGAAAACGGCGATATCCGCCACGGCGGGGTAGTGCGGGAGGAGACCCTGCAGATTGCCCCCACTCTGCTGGAGAGTGTAACCCGGGCCGATCCGGTGATGCAGGAGGAGATTTTCGGCCCCATCCTCCCCGTTTTGACCTACGAGAGCCTGGACGAGGTGGTAAGGGCCCTGGCCCCGCCGCCCCATCCCCTGGCCCTTTATCTCTTTAGCCGCAATCTAAGCCGCAGCCGCAAGCTTTTAGAGCGGCTCCCCTTCGGCGGCGGCTGCCTCAACGATACGGTGCTGCACATCGCCTCCCACAGCCTGCCCTTTGGCGGACTGGGGGGAAGCGGCATAGGAGCCTATCACGGCAGGGCGGGCTTTGACACCTTCTCCCATCAGAAAAGTATTTTGGAAAAGGGCCCCTGGCCAGACCCCTCCCTGCGTTACCCCCCATATACCCCGGGAAAGGCGCGGCTTTTGCGCAGACTAATGGACTAGGCCGCCCCGCCCCAGGAAAGGAGCATTCCCATGGTGATATCCTACGAAGAAGCCGGCCGCCTGATGGACGAGATTGCCGACTCCTTCCCCCAAGAATTTTACGACACCCTCACCAGCCCCGTGCTGCTGCTGCCTGAGGTGAAATACCACCCCGAGGCCTCTGATCTCTACGTCATGGGCACCTATTGCCACAATGCCCTGGGCCGCTACATCGAGCTCTATTACGGCTCCTTTGCCCGTATGGCCCAGGAGGAGGACTGGTCCATGGAAGACTGGGAGGACGAGCTTTGGGGCACCCTGTCCCACGAATTTACCCACCATCTAGAGAGCATGGCGGGGGAGCGGTCTTTGGAGGACAAGGACGAGGCCTTTATGGAAGATTATTGGGAGCACCGGGGCCGCTAAAATTCTTCAATTTTCCTAGTTTTCTACTAGACAAATTTTTCCTCCTTTGCTACACTGTGAAGGATATGTCATTCGCGCCAATTTCTTGTCGAAAAATGTTGAAGGAGAGAGCGTCCTTGTATCGGAACATCCTCCGGCCTCTGGCCCTTTTTCTCGCTCTGACCCTGGCTGTTTTGCCCCTTTGCGCCGCCGCCAAAGAGGGGGACAAGCTCCCCCTGGACCTGCGGGATCACTGGTCCTCCCCCTATGCCCTTACCATGCTGGAGGCGGGCATCCTCACCGGCTATCCCAACGGGCGCTTTTACCCCGATCAGCCCCTTACCCGGGAGGAGGCCGCCTGCCTGCTTTACCGGCTCTTTTCCGGCGATGCCCCCTCTTCCCAAGAGGCCCCTTCAGGCACCTTTGGCGACATAGAGGGCCGCTGGAGCCGGGAGATGATCCAAAGCCTTTTAGATTGGGGCGTTTTAGACCCCGATGCGCGCTTTTCCCCCGCCACCCCCATCACCCGGGGCGAAATGGCCCGGTATACTGCCCGCTGCCTGGAGCTTCGCGCTGTAGCGGCCCCGGAGCAGGCCGTCACCCCGCCAGAGCCGGAGCCCCTGGCCCAGGGCGCTGCCGTCCCCAGCCTTGCGGATCAGGACCAGCCCCAGGTCTTGGCCATGGTTTTGGCCGAGGGCGACCGGACTGCGCCCGATGATGCCCCCTCTCCTCCCGAGCCCGCGGCAGATGGGCTGCCCCCTCTTCATTTCCCCGACCTGGCGGAGAACCCGGACGCCCCTTACATCGAAGCCCTCTATGCCAAAAACATCGTCAACGGCGGCCCCGACGGCCTATTCCACCCCGGCGACAGCCTGACCCGGGGCCAGGGCGCGGCTATCCTTCTGCGGGCCTCAGGCCTTTCTGTAACGGAAACCACCTACCCGCCTCTGCCCGGCTACCTGGTGATCCCCGTTCCCTACATCAGCCAGGTTTACCCTGTTAACGCCCCTGTGGGCTGCGAGCCTACCGCCCTTCTCATGGGCCTGAAGGCCAAGGGCTACGCCCAGGAGGTGGAACTGCGCCAGTTTTTAGACGAAATGCCCAAGACCAGCGCTAACCCCGCCAAGGGCTTCGTGGGCTCCCCCTATGTGCCCGACCCCAGCAAGAGGACCCGCACCACCATCTACCCGCCCATTTTGGCGGAGTACGGCAGCCGCTACGGAAACGTTATCGACATCTCCGGCGCTGCGCCTGCCCTGCTCCAGCGGGAGATTTTATCCGGAAACCCCGTGGTAGCCTATGTGACCCTCTACTGGGCCAAGCCCTATTACCGCATGTTCAACATTGAAGGGGAAACCCAGCGGCTTCTCAGCAACAACCACGCCGTGTTGGTCTGCGGCTATAACGGGGAGACCCATCAGTACTACATCGCAGACCCCTATAACGTGAAGAACCCCAGTAAGGAATACTTCTATTGGGTGGACGGCCTTACCTTTGACAGCCTTTATTTAGAGCGGTGCCATGCCCTGACAGTGGATTGACCCTCTATGCCTGCATCCCTTCGTTTCCCACCCGGGTTATTTGACAAAATTCTTACTTTTTCCTCTGAAATTGGCTCCAAACGGAGCCTTTTTCACCTCCAGCATGACGCCGTTTGGTAACATAGCCTTGGGTGATGTTATGTACTTTGAACGACTGAAGCTTTTGCGGGAGAACCAGGAACTAACCCAGCAGGAAATTGCCGATCTTTTAAATATGCACCGCAGCGTGTACCGCCGCTATGAAACGGGGGAGCGGGAGATCCCCGTTTGGGCTGTGATCAAGCTGGCTCAGGTGTATCACAAGAGCACTGACTATATCCTGGGGCTCTCGGACAAATGACCCGGCCTCTTGCCCTGTTTTCCGTCAGTGTGGCGGCGGCCTGCCTCCTCTCCCTCTACCTTTTTTCCTCCCTCCTCCCGGCTCTGGTATGGGGCGGGCTGTTTCTTCTGGTCTTTTTGCTGGCCCGCCGCCGGTGGGAGTCCCTTGGCCCACTGGCTTTGGGTCTGGCCTTTGGCTTTTTCTGGTTCGCCCTCTATGGCGCCCTGTTTTACGCCCCGGCCCAAGACCTGGAAGACCGCACCATCCGGCTGGAGGCCGTGGTCACCGGCTGGCCTTCTCCCCGGGAGCATGGCATCACCGTGGCCTGCCGGGGCGGAGAGGGGGACGGGCGAAAGGTCTCCATGCTCCTTTATCTGGACGCGGACTATGCAAAGCTGAAGCCCGGCGACAATCTCTCCGCCGTTGCCTATTGCAGCAGCTCCCAATGGGAGGGTGAGGGGAAGTATATCTACCGGGCCAAAGGCATCTACCTCTTCGCCCGGACTTACGGGCCTGTGACAGTGACGGAGGCCTCGGGGGCTTCCCTTCGCCATCTTCCCGTGTACATGGCAAAGAGCCTGCGGGAATTGACAGGCCGCCTTTACGATGCACAGTATGCCCCCTTTGTCTCTGCCCTCCTTACCGGCTATACCAAGGAGCTATCGGAGGGCGACCAGGCAGCCCTCAGCCGCTCAGGTCTTTCCCATGTGGTGTCTGTTTCGGGGCTGCACATCGCCTTTTTGGCGGGGGCTATGAACTTTCTCCTGGGCAGCCGGAAGAAAAGCGCCGTTTTAGTACAGATCGTGGTGATCTGCTTCTTTGCCGCCATGGCAGGTAACGCCCCCGGGGCCTGGCGCGCGGCCATCCTCTGCTCCGCCGGGCTGGTGGCCCCTCTGGTTGACAGGGAATCCGACGCCCTCACCTCCCTCTCCACGGCTCTTTTCCTGCTGCTTTTGGCAAATCCATATGCCATTGCCAGCGCGGGGCTGCAATTCTCCTTCGGGGCCACCCTGGGCATCTACCTTTTGGGCTTGCCACTTTATATCTACTGGCGGGGGAAAATCCCCAAAAAGTTTCGCAAGGCGGCGGCGCCCCTGGTCTCCCTCTTTGCCGTGACCTTGGGGGCCTTGGCCTTTACCCTGCCCCTCACCGCCCTGTATTTTGACCAGATCAGCCTGGTTGCGCCCCTTTCCAATCTTCTCACAGGCTGGGCGGTTTCTCTCTCCTTCTTTGGGGGGCTTCTGTCTCTGCTTTTGGGGGCCCTGTGGCTGCCCTTGGGGAGTATCGTGGCGGCTCTTACCACCTTGCCTCTCGGCTTTTTCCTGGGCTGCGCCAGGGTCTTGGGGTCCCTGCCCTTTGCTGCTTTGCACCTGCAATCCGTTTATTTTCAGGCCTTTTTGGTGTTTCTCTACGGGATCTTGGCCCTGGTGTTTCTCTGGTGGCGCAAGGGGGTGCGGCGAGCGGTGCTACCCGCCTCGGCCTGCCTTTGCGCCCTGTGCCTTTCCATGCTCCTCACCGGCCTTTCCACTGCCCGGGCCCCTCTTCGCTTTACTCTTTTGGATGTGGGCCAGGGCCAGTGCATCGCCCTCACCTCCGGGTCTTATCGGGCCCTCATCGACTGCGGCGGGACAAAAAATCCGGGAGAAGCCGCCGCGGACTACCTCCACAGCCAGGGCTTCGGCTCTCTGGACCTTCTGATTCTCACCCACTACCACGCCGACCACTCCAATGGCCTGGAGGTTCTCTTCTCCCAGGTTCAGGTGAAGACCCTGGTGGTGCCGGACACGGAGCCGGACTCTCCCCTGCGCCTGGAAATCGAGGCCATGGCCGCCGCCCAGGGGACGGAGATCTATTACGCCACTCGAGAGACCCTCTTCACCTTCGGCAGCGCCGCCCTCACCGTTTACCCGCCCCTGGAGACGGGAGGGGAGGGAGAAAACGAGGCGGGCCTTACCATCCTCTGTTCTCTTCATGACTGGGAGGCCCTGGTCACCGGCGACATGAACAGTGAAACGGAGGCCGCGCTCTTAGCCCGCTACCCTCTCCCGGATATCGAGCTTCTGGTCCTGGGGCACCACGGCTCCCGCTACTCCACCTCGGATGCCCTTTTGGAGGCGGTTAAGCCGGATATGGCCCTGGTCTCTGTGGGGTATAATACCTATGGGCACCCGGCCCAGGATACCCTTACTCGCCTTCAAAACGCCGAAATACCCCTTTACCGCACCGACACCCTGGGACGCATCACCGTCTTACCGGGGGAATAGGAGGAACTTATGCCGCCCAAAGCGACGAAAGACAGCCAGGACACCTACCACGCCTTAAAGCGCGACATCGCCGCCGGGGCCATAGGCAGGCTCTACCTCTTCCACGGGGAGGAGGCCTACCTGCGGGATCATTACCTGGCCCAGATGAAGGAAAAGCTCATCCCGGAGGGGCTCTTGAGCTTTAATTTCCATACCCTAAACGGGAAGGCCTGCACCCCCCAGGCCCTTTCCGATCTCATCGACGGCTTTCCCATGATGAGTGAGCGCACCATGATCCTGGTAACGGACTATGACCTCTTCAAAGCCCCGGAGGCGGAGCGAAACGCCATGACAGCCCTCCTCTCCGACCTGCCGGACTACTGCTGCTTAGTGTTTCTCTACGACCTCATCGAATACAAGGGCGATGCCCGGATGAAGGGCCTCACCGCCCTTTTTAAGGACACGGGCCGGGTGGTGAACTTCGCCCGCCAAAGCCAGGGGGATTTGACAGACTGGATACACCGGCGCTTTCGGGCCACGGGCCATCACATCGACACTGCCGACGCCCAGTATCTTATCTTCCTCTGCGGTGATCTGATGCACGGCCTCATTGGGGAGATCGAAAAGGTGGCCGCCTTCTCTAAGAATCCCCGGGTCACCCGGGAGGATATCGACGCCGTGGCCATCCCCCAGCTGGACGCCGTGGTCTTTCAGATGACAGACGCCATCACCGAGCGAAACCACGCCAAGGCTGCCGGGGTTTTGGGGGACTTATTGCAAATGCAGGAGGCGCCCATCATGATTTTGGCGGTATTAGGCAAGCAAGTGAGACAGCTTTACACCGCCCGGATGGCATACGATGCAGGGAAAAGCGCGGAGTATCTCATGGGCCTTTGGGGTATGCGCTCTTCTTACCCTGCCCAAAAGCTGATGACTGCCGCCCGGCGCTTTGGCCCCCAGTGGTGCAGGCGGGCCGTGGGCCGCTGCGCCGAGACGGATTTGGCCTTAAAGTCTGTCACAGGCATAGACGGGCGGGATGCTCTCACCACCCTGCTGCTGGAGCTATTTGTGGAGGGAAGCCATGGGCCTGCGTATTAAGGAAGCCATTGTGGTGGAGGGCCGTTATGACAAAAACACCCTGTCTCAGCTGGTGGACACGGTGATTTTGGAGACCGCAGGCTTTGGGATTTTTAAGGACAAGGCCCAGCTCTCCCTCCTGCGGCGCATAGCCGAAGCCCGGGGCCTCATCGTCCTCACCGACAGCGACGGGGCGGGCTTTGTGATACGCAACCACTTAAAAAGCGCCCTGCCGCCTCACCTCTTGAAGCACGCCTACATTCCCGACGTCCCCGGAAAAGAGCGGCGAAAGCGCCAAGGGGGCAGGGAGGGAAAGTTAGGGGTAGAGGGCATGTCCCCTGCCGTACTGCGGGAGGCCCTTACCCGCTGCGGGGCCACCTTTTTGGATGAGGAGGCAGAAGATGCCCCCCAGAAGACCCCCATCACCAAGGTGGATTTCGTCCTGTGGGGCCTTTCCGGCGGGGATGGCAGCGCACAGAAGCGCCAGGCCCTCCTAAAAGCCCTGGACTTGCCCGCCCACATGAGCGCCAAGGCCCTATTGCCCGTTCTCTGCGCCCTTTACGACAGGGCGGAATGCTTAGCCCTGCTGCAAAACCTCGGCATCGTAAAAGAGTAAATGAGAAGGCGGGCGCTCCTGAGGGGCCGCCCGCCTTTTTCCTTAAAGAAAACTTAAGGATTTCGCCACTTTTTTCTTAAAGTTCGTTTTTGCTACAATTCATTCAGGGAGTGATTTCATGTACAACATATTAATCTGCGACGACGATTTGGACATCGTGGCGGCCCTGAAAATTTATTTAGAGCCGGAGGGCTACCGCATCTTCACCGCCTACAACGGCAAGGAGGCCATCGCCACCGTGGAGAAGGAGGAGATTCACCTGATCCTCCTGGACGTGATGATGCCGGAGCTGGACGGCATATCCACCGTGTCCCGCCTGCGCCAGGAGAACCACAACCTGCCCATCCTGCTCCTCACCGCCAAGGGCGAGAGCAGCGACAAGGTTTTGGGCCTCAATGTGGGAGCCGATGACTACATCGTCAAGCCCTTCGACCCCACGGAGGTCATCGCCCGGGTGCGGTCCCAATTGCGGCGCTATACCAATTTGGGTAGCCTTAGAAAGCAGGAGGGCCGCTTTGTCATCGGCGGCATCGCCCTGGACGACAGGGAGAAGGAGGTCACCGTGGACGGCGAGCCCGTGTCCCTCACCCCCATGGAGTACGCCATTTTGCGCCTACTGATGGAAAGCCCCGGCATGGTCCACTCCTCGGCCCAGATTTATGAACGGGTTTGGAAGGAGCAGGCCTTAGGCTCGGAAGCTGCCGTGGCGGTACACATTCGTCATCTGCGGGAAAAGCTGGAGATCACCCCCTCGGAACCCAGATATCTAAAAGTGGTTTGGGGCCTTGGCTATAAGATGGAAGACCCCAAGGGAAAGAGAGGCGGTAAATGATGAAGGAATCTAACACACTGAAAAACTTTCGCTGGTCAAGGGGCGGGCGCATCCTGCTGCATCTTTTGATGTTTGTGATGCTGGCGGTCTCGGTGGCCTCCTGGATAGGGGTAGGCCTGCTGGCGGCCATGGGCGCTTATGAGGGCACCGGCACAAAGCTGGACAAATATCCTCTCATGTACCATGCCCTATACGAGGATGCCAAGGAAGCTTACTTTCTCTATGACGAATTTATTGAAACAACAACCCCAAGACCGGAGATGGTTGCCAATCAATTTAGCCCGCGAATCAGTAACTATAACTTTCAGGTGGTAGACCTGATTCAATACCAGACTGGTGAGCCGGGGCGGGGTCGGGTGCTTTACCAAAGTCCCGGCTTTGTGGCGGAGCAGCCTATCCACGAGTTTTGGATGGATGGCGTCGTCATCGAATGTTATCTGACGCCCAACCTCCCGGCCCCTGACCAGTATCAGGACGTGTCGGAAAAGCTAGACCTTTTGGCAGAATATCGCTATGCTTTTCTTTGTCTGGCCCCCCTAGGCACCGTCCTGTTCCTGCTGATCCTTCTCACCCTCTTCCGCTGGGCAGGACACAGGCGCGGGGTGGAAGGCATCGTCTTAGGCCCCATGGATAAGATTCCCTTAGATCTCTACCTGGCGGTTGTCACTGTTTCGGTGTCGCTTCTTCTCTACTGGGGCATTTATTGGGTGGATCTGGTCTACAATCATGTCGCCCGTCTCTACACTGTCATCAGTATCCTCTCTTTTGTGGGGGCATACTTTTTACTGACAGCCTTTTTCTTGAGCCTGGCCGCCCGGGTGAAGGTAAAGGGCTGGCTGAAAAATACCCTCCTCTGGCGGCTGGGAGGCTGGCTTTTCAAGGTCTGCCGCTGGGCCTTCTTCTTCCTCCGAAAGCATTTGGGCAGCTCCTTCTCCCGTCTGCCCCTAGTTTGGAAGGCCGTGCTCATTCTCCTGGCCTATGGCGGCTTCGGCGGGCTTTGGGCCTTTGCGGGCCTTCCCGTTCTTTGGGTTCTGTGGCTTATTGGCGGCATCCTGGCCCTAGCCAAGCTCTGTGAGGAGATGCTGCTTCTGAAAAAGGCTGGGGAGTCCCTGGCTGCCACCGGCACCATGGATCTGGCGACGGAAAAGCTCCACTGGGAATTCCGGGAGCACGGGGAGAACCTGGGCAAAATCCACGTCGGTATGGCCCACGCCATGGAGGAGCAGCTGCGCAGCGAGCGGCTGAAAACCGAGCTCATCACCAACGTGTCCCACGATCTTAAGACCCCCCTCACCAGCATCATCAACTATGTGGACCTTTTGGGGAGCGCCCCCGATGAGGAAACCCGGAAGGAATACGTGCAAGTGCTCTCCAAGCACGCCCAGCGGCTCAAAAAGCTGACGGAAGACCTCTTGGAAGCCTCCAAGGCCTCTACGGGTAACCTGACAGTAAGCTTTGAGCCCTGTAACCTCTGCGAGAGCCTGCGCCAGGCTGCGGGGGAATATGCGGGGCCCTTGGAGGAGGCTAAGTTGGAGCCTGTGGTGCAGCTACCCCCCAGGGACCTCACCATCAGCGCCGACGGGAAGCTTTTATGGCGGGTGCTGGATAATCTTCTCTCCAACGTGTCTAAATACTCCCTGCCCGGCACACGAGTGTACCTCCAGCTGCGGGAGGAAGGGGGCCGGGCGGTTCTGGGGGTGAAAAACGTCTCCCGGGAGGCTCTCAACGTCTCTCCCGACGAGCTCTTAGAGCGGTTTGTCCGGGGGGACATCGCCCGCAGCACCGAGGGAAGCGGCCTGGGCCTTTCCATCGCCAGGAACTTAACGGAGATGCAGGGTGGCACCTTTACCCTCGCCATTGATGGGGATCTCTTTAAGGCGGAGCTGTGCTTCCCCCTTCAAGGTCAATAGAATCCAATCGCGTCCCATAAAAGTCAATAAAAAAAGCGAAACAGGCCGGACTCTCTCTTATCCGGCCTGTTTCCTGTGTATTCTCATCTTTTTCCCATCTTGATTCTGGCGGTGGCGCGGGCTAGGGCGGCCTTGGAGCTAAGGTATTCCTCCATGTTGCTGCGGCCTTCGTTGAGGCGCTCCTCGGCGCGGGCCTTGGCCTCTTCCGCCCGCTTTAGGTCAATTTCGCCGGGCTCCTCGGCTGCGGTGACCAGCAGGATGGTATGGTGGGGCAGTATCTCCGCAAAGCCACGAGTCACCAGGGCTTCCCGCCACTGGCCTTCTACCTTATAGCGCAGGATGCCGGCCTCTACCACCAAAACCGTGGGTTCGTGGCCTGCCTCCACGCCGAAGAGGCCCTCCATGGTGGGGATAACGATGCTCTCTACCTCTCCGGTGAAAAAGGGACGGTAGGGGGTCATGATCTCCAGGGCGAAGGTACTCATCAGATCGCCCCCAGTTTCTTGGCCTTTTCTCTCACCTCGTCCACGGTGCCCACCATGTTAAAGGCGGCCTCGGGGTACTGATCCAGCTCGCCGCCTAAAATCGCCTCGAAGCTGCGAAGGGTATCCTCCAGCTTTACGTAGCGGCCCTCCAGGCCGGTGAACACCTCGGCCACGGAAAAGGGCTGGGAGAAAAACTGCTGGACCCGTCTGGCGCGCTCCACCACTTTTCTGTCGTTGGGGGAGAGCTCTTCCATGCCCAGGATGGCGATGATGTCCTGAAGCTCGCGGTAACGCTGGAGTAGCGCCTGGATGCCCCGGGCCACGGTGTAATGCCGCTGGCCCACCACGTCGGCCTCCAGAATGCGAGAGGTGGAACCCAGGGGGTCCACGGCGGGGTAGATGCCCTGCTCCACAATCTTACGGGAGAGAACTGTGGTGGCGTCTAAGTGGGCGAAGGTGGTGGCGGGGGCGGGGTCTGTTAAGTCGTCGGCGGGGACGTAGACCGCCTGGACAGAGGTAATGGCCCCGTCTTTCGTGGAGGTAATACGCTCCTGAAGGGCACCGATCTCGTTGGCCAGGGTGGGCTGATAACCCACGGCAGAGGGCATACGGTCCATGAGGGCCGAAACCTCACTGCCTGCCTGGACGTAACGGAAGATGTTATCGATAAAGAGCAGCACGTCGCGCTTTTTCTCGTCCCGGAAGTACTCCGCCATGGTCAGGCCCGAGAAGGCCACCCGCATTCTGGCCCCGGGGGGCTCGTTCATCTGTCCAAAAACCAGGGCGGTTTTTTGCAGCACGCCGGAGTCGGCCATTTCGTGCCAAAGGTCGCTGCCCTCGCGGATGCGCTCCCCCACCCCGGTGAAGATGGAGTAGCCGCCGTGCTCTGTGGCGATGTTATGGATCAGCTCCTGGATCAGCACGGTTTTGCCCACCCCTGCGCCGCCGAAGAGGCCAACCTTGCCGCCTCGGGCATAGGGGGCTAAGAGGTCGATGACCTTGATGCCCGTTTCCATCACGTCCACCACGGGGCGCTGATCTTGATACTTAGGGGGCTGGCGGTGGATGGACCAGCGCAGGTCAGTGCCCACGTCGCCCTTTTGGTCTATGGGCCTTCCCAGCACGTTAAAGACACGGCCCAGGGTCTCCTCCCCCACGGGGACGGAGATGGGCCCCCCTGTGGTGAGCACCTCCATGTTGCGGCCTAAGCCCTCACTGGGAGAGAGCATGATGCAGCGCACGGTGTCGTTGCCCACGAACTGAGAAACCTCCATCACCTGCTGGGTTCCTTCTAACTCCACGGTAAGGGCGTCCTTGATTGCGGGCAGCTCTCCGCCGGAGAACTCCACGTCTACCACAGGACCCATTACCTGGACGATCACGCCTTTATTCTGTGACAATTCCATCACGCCTTTCCTTCTCACCGGGCCAAGGGCCGATAAGGCTTAGGATAGCCCTGCCTTGGCCCCGCCCACGATCTCGTTGATCTCCTGGGTGATGGCGGCCTGGCGGGCGCGGTTATAGCTGAGGCTCAAATTCTTGAGCATTTCCTTTGCATTCTTGGTGGAGTTATCCATGGCCATCATCCGGGCCGACTGCTCGCTGCAAAAAGACTCCACCAGGGCGCCGAAGATCACCCCGGTAAAATAGCTGGGCACCAGGTGATCCATCACGTCCTCCTCCGAGGGCAGGTAGCTGACCTTGCGGGGATAGTCCTCCTCCTCCCGGGGCTGCCAGGGGAAGATCTCTCTGTCCAGGGGCAAAAGCTTCAGGGAGGTGGGCTCTAAGTGGAGGGGGCTTATCATCTTGGTGTACACCAGCCGCACCTCGTCGATCTCTTCCTTTAGGAAGAGGTCTAACAGCAGGGTGGAGATCTCTCTGGCCCTGCCTAGGGTGGGATTCTGGGCGCTGAAGAGGAAGCCCTCCTGGACGGCGCTTGTTTTGTGAGAGAACCAGGCCCTGCCCATCTGCCCGATGAGAAACAGCTTGGCGTTATTTAGCTCCGGCAGCTCCTGCTCCACCAGCTTAATGACGTTATGGTTATAAGCGCCTGCCAGGCCCTTGTCCCCGGTGATGACCACAAAGGCCACCTTTCGGTCTTCTAAGGGGATCTCTTCCCGCTGATCGAAGTAGGGATGGCGTATGGTGGGGGAGTGGTGCAAAATATCGGCGATGGTGGTGACCACCTTGCGGAAGTAGGGGGTTACGTCTGTTAACTGCTTTCTGGCTTTGCGCAGGCCGGCGGAGGAGATAAGATACATGGCATTGGTGATTTTCAGGGTGGACTCCACGCTTTTGATGCGTGTCCGGATCTCCTTTATACCCCCCATGATCCCACCTGCTTTTTATACTCCGCCAAAGCATTTCGGATGGACTCTAAGCTGAGGCCCGAAAGGTCGCCGCTCTCCTGGATGGCGGCTACCACCTCTTTGTGGTTCTCCTCCATGAAGTCTACAAAGCTGCGCACGAACTCCGTGGTCTTCTGGGGGGGCACATCATGGGTAAGGCCGTTGGTGGAGATATAGAGGATGATGGCCTGGCGGGCCACGCTCATGGGCTGGTGCAGGGGCTGCTTGAGAACTTCCAAAAGCTGCTTGCCGTGGTCTAAGGTGTCCTGGGTGCTCTTATCCAAGTCGGAGGAGAACTGGGTAAAGATCTCCAGCTCCCGGAATCGGGCCAAGTCGATACGCAGGGTGCCGGTGGACTTCTTAATGGCTCTGGTCTGGGCCGCGCCACCCACGCGAGACACGGAAAGGCCCACGTTAACAGCAGGTCTCTGCCCGGCGTGGAAGAGGTCGGTTTCCAGGTAGATCTGCCCGTCGGTGATGGAGATCACGTTGGTGGGGATATAGGCGGAGACATCCCCCGCCAGGGTCTCGATAATAGGCAGGGCCGTCATAGAGCCTCCGCCGTAGTCCTTGCTGAGGCGGCAGGCCCGCTCTAAAAGCCGGGAGTGGAGGTAGAACACGTCGCCGGGGTAGGCTTCACGGCCGGGAGAGCGCTTGAGAAGCAGGGACAGGGCCCGGTAGGCCACGGCGTGCTTGGAGAGATCGTCGTAAATGATGAGGACGTCTTTGCCCTGGAACATGAAGTACTCTCCGATGGCGGCCCCGGCGTAGGGGGATACGTATTGGAGGGAGGCGGGGTCACTGGCGGGGGCGGAGATGATGATGCTGTACTCCATGGCCCCGTGCTTTTCCAGCACATGCTGTATGCTGGCCACGGTGGAGGCCTTTTGCCCCACGGCCACATAGATGCAGATGACCCCCTGGCCCTTTTGGTTCAGAATGGCGTCTACGGCGATGGCGGTTTTGCCCGTCTGCCTGTCGCCTATGATAAGCTCTCTCTGGCCCCGGCCGATGGGCACCATGGCGTCTATGGCCAGGATGCCGGTCTGGAGAGGGACGGTAACGGCCTCGCGGGTTACCACCCCCAGGGCCTCGAACTCTAAGGGGCGGGTTTCGGTGGTGATGATGTCGCCCTTGCCGTCGATGGGGTTACCCAGGGCCCCTACCACACGGCCTAACATAGCCTCGCCCACGGGGACATAGGCGGCGTGGCCTGTGCGGCTTACGGTGGTGCCCTCCTGTATGCCCGCCTCGGAGCCTAGGACTACGCAGCCCACGGTGTCGCGCTTTAGGTCCAGCACCATGCCCTGGGCGCCGGTTTCAAAGAGGACCAGCTCCCCATAACCGGCGTTCCAAAGGCCGTAAATGGTGGCAATGCCATCACCGATCTCCAACACGGTACCGGTTTCGGCACGCTGGGTGCGGGTATCATAGCCCGCGATTTTTTCCCGGAGCAGGGATACGATTTCTTCCGGTTTCACATTCATGTTGTGCTCACCTCTTCCAAATAGCGCGACAGGTTTTTAAGGCGTCCCTTAATGCTCTGGTCATAGGTGACCCCCTCGATCTCCAGGGTGAATCCACCCAGAAGCTCGGGGTCAAAGCGCTTGACCAGAACGATGTTAGACTTATGATGGAGCTGACACAGCTTTTGCGAGATCTGGGCCAGCTGTTCCTGGGTCAGGGGCTTTGCGCTGGTGACGATGCATTGGGCCGAGTCTTGGGCCGCCAGGGTCAGGCCGTGGAACTCCTCCAGGACATCGGGCAGCAGCTTCATCCGGCCCTCATCGGCTAAAATCAGGAAAAAACGCAGGATCTCCGGCGTTTTCTCCAACATGGGCAGGGCTGTCAGCACTGCCTTTTTCTCGTCGATGCGAAAAGCGGGACTGGTGAGGGCCTCCCAGAGTTGGGGCATGCCCATCACAGCTTCGCAGGTTTCCAGGAGGGTTTCCTCCCTCACCTCAGCCCTGTAAAGGGCCATGGCGTAGCGGCGGGCCAGGGTACTCATCGCCACTCACCCGCCTCTTGGAGGAAGGACTGGACCAAGGCGGCCTCGTCGTCGCCGTCCATTTCGTGGCCGGAGACCCGGGCGGCGGCCAAGAGGGCCAGGGCGGCCACCTCGCTGCGGACGCCGCTGAGCATCTCCACCCGCTCCTGCTCCAGCTGAGCCTGGGTGCGCTGGGCTAGGTCCCTTGCGTCGTTATGGGCGGCCTCCATGTGGCTGCGGTAGTCCCGCTCCGCCTTAGTTCTGGCTTTTTCCAAAATGTCGGCGGCCTCTTTGCCGGCCCCTGTCATTTTGGCGTTGTATTCCGTGAGAACATCCTGGGCCTCGCTGCGTTTTTCCTCGGCCTCGGACATGTTGTTCTCGATGATCTGCTGCCGCGCTTCTATCACCTTGGTTACCCGCCCGAAGAGAAAATGGCGCAGAAGGAAATAGAGTACCACCAGGTTCAGGGCGATACACAGCATAAACATGGGTGTCATGGTGAGCATTGCGTCTGCCCCCTTTGCTCGTAATTATGAAAAGATCAGCACCAGGGAAATCACCAGGCCGTAGATGGCGGTGGCCTCTGCCAGGGCGCAGCCGATGAGCATGGTGCTGGTGATCTTGCCGGATTCCTCGGGCTGGCGGGCGATGGCTTCTGTGGCGTGGCCGGTGGCGATGCCTATGCCTATGCCGGCGCCTATGCCGGTGCAAACGGCGATCCCTGCTGCAAGTAAGTTTAACATGATGTTTCCTCCTTCAATTTTGGCAAGCGCTTTGCCTGGGCTTAATCGTGGTCGTGTATCCCTTCGCTGGTGAAGAGGGTGGTTAAAAAGACAAAAATCAGGGTCTGGAATATGCCGTCGAAGAGGTCGCAGTACAGACTGAAGACCACAGGCAAAAACATGGGGACCAGGTAGCGCACCATTTCCATGATGACATGGGTGGCCAGCACGTTGCCGAAAAGACGCATAGACAGGGACAGGGGCCGAATGGCGATTTCCATCAGGTTAATGGGCAGCAAGAGGGGCATGGGGGCCGCAAACTTTTTCAGGCCGCCCCAAAGGCCCCGGTAGCGGAACTGGGAACCGTAGATCAGCAGCACGCTGAGAAGGGCCAGGGTCACGGTGACGTTCAGCTCCTTGGTGGGTGGCGGAAGGCCCAAAAGGCCCATAAGGTTGCAGCAGAGAATGTAGAGAGCCACCGTTCCCAGCCAGGGGGCAAAGGGCCGCCAGTACCTTCCCAGATTATTTTGGCAGAACTTATTGAGAAAGCCCACCGCCATTTCCAGGGCCACCTGGGTTTTCCCCGGAGACTCTATCCGCAGGTTTCTGGTGAGAAGGATGGAAAGGGCCACCAGGAACACCGTAATGCCCCAGCTGATGACCACAGACATAGGCACAGAGAACAGCCCGAAAACGGAAACCAGGGGACTGGGCTCTAAATTTTCTGCGATAACGTGGTTCATTCCTTCCAAACAGCATCACCTTCTTTCGTGCCTATCATAATCTGACAGGGTTCGTTTCGCTACCCTTTTGTAAGTAAAAAAAGCGGTTTGCAATCCCGTGGCGAAAGGGGTATAATAGAGTTGCGGCCTGCCACCCTGCCCCCTTTGTTCCTTTTATGGCCGCAGACCTTGGTGCGCCTGTCCTTTTATGGGGATCTTTCCCTTCTCAACACGCTGATTTGGAGGTGAGCTTCGTGCAGAATATGCGGATTTCCATCCGTGCGCAAATCGTTTCGGTGAACCTCATTACCATCGCCGTCACCATCCTTCTCACCATGCTGGGAACGGTGGGCTTTACCATGGAGCAAAACAAGAAGATCATGGATCAAAACCTATTAAATTCCGCCCGGCTCATCTCCCATGTTCCCTTCGTGGCCCGCGACCTGGAAAACGGCGCCCCCACCCAGGAGCTGTGGGATTTTTTAGACATTTCCATCTCGCAAAATAACGATATCGACGTCATCGCCGTGGCCGATGTGAACAGCGTGCAGTATTATTACCCCGACAGGCAGTATATCGGCAAGGCCTATGCCGGCTCTGTCCAAGAGCGCATCTTAACGGGGGAAGAGGCCTTCACCTCCGACGACACAGGCATCTCCGGGGCAGAGCGCTGCGCCTATGCCCCCGTGCGCGCCGAGGACGGTACCCTCTTAGGATTTGTCATGGTGGGCCTGACTATGCGCAATGTGTCCTTAAGTATTTGGACCACCCTGCTCCCCTTCTTCCTCATTGCCGTTTCCGCCGTTGGCTTGGGCATACTGCTGTCCTTTAACCTCTCCTACCGGATCAAGGAGTCTCTCATGGGCTATGAGCCTGAGGACTTTTTGGGCCTCTTCCACCAGCGGGAGGAGATCTTAGAGGCCCTGGAGGAGGGCGTTTTGGCCATAGACGACGCCACCACCATCATCTACCTGAACCAGGCCGCCTGTAAGATGCTGGGCACCCCCCGGGAGGATGCCATGGGCCGGCGGCTCCACGATGCATTCCCTCAGTCTACCCTGGATCGTATCCTGCGGGTGAAGCGCACCGAGCGCAACATTCCCCTGCTCTATATCACAGACGAGCGTATTCTTGCCGACTGTATGCCCATCTGGGGCGACGGGCAGCTCATCGGCGCCGTGGCCATCCTGCGCAGCCGTACGGAAGTCACCCGCCTGGCCAAGGACCTTACCGGCGTGCGCCACATGGTAGACGCCATGCGGGCCTACACCCATGAATTCTTAAACAAGCTCCACGTAATCCTGGGGCTTTTGCAGATCGGCCGGGCGGATAAGGCGGAGGAGTATATCATGGACGTCACCAGCATACACCAAAAGGCTGTGGGCTCCATTATGCGCTCCATTGAAGACCCCTCTGTGGCCGCCCTTTTGGTGGGCAAAACCAGCCGCTGCGCCGAATTGGGCATACGCCTGCGCCTTGGCCCTAACAGCAGCCTTCATGCCGATGCGGCGGGGCTGCCCTCCGACGCCTTTGTTACCATGCTGGGCAACCTCATCGAAAACGCCATCGAAGCCTTAAACTCCAGCGTTTCCACGGTAAAGGAGATCACCGTCAGCCTCCAGGAAAACGCCGACGATCTTCTCATCTGCGTGGAGGATACCGGCCCGGGCATGGAGTCGGAGCTGGTGAAGAACATCTTTCAGTGGGGCTTTACCACCAAGGGGGGCGACCATGGCACCGGCCTGCCCCTGGTGATGGAAGTGGTGACAGCCTATCGCGGCCAGATTCGCGTGGAATCGGAGCCGGGGATGGGCACCGCCTTCTTCCTCACCTTCCAGCACAGCCAGCCAACGGGGAAGGAGCCCACGGATGTTTAGAGCAGTCATCGTGGAGGACGACTATATCATCTCCACTCTCAATCGCAGCTTTTTGAAAAAAGACGGCCGCTTTCAGGTGGTGGGTGAGTTTTCCTCGGGGCGCGAGGCGCTGCCCTTTCTCTCTGCAAACCCTGTGGATCTTTTGGTCCTGGACGTGTATATGCCCAGTATGACAGGGCCGGAGCTGCTGCGCCAGCTGCGGGCTAAATCCTCCTCGGTGGATGTCATCGTAGTCACCGCCGCCCACGAGACTCAAACCCTCTCGGAGCTTTTGAAATTGGGCATCGTGGACTATTTAGTAAAGCCCTTTACCGCCCAGCGCTTTCAGCAGGCCCTGGATAACTTTTGTCAGCACCGCAGCGCCCTGGACAGACAAAGCCAGGTAAGCCAGGCGGAGATCGACAGGCTCTTGGGGGCCCCCCTCCTTCCCGGCGGGCAGACCATACCCAAGGGCCTCCAGGAGCGCACCCTAGACCGCATCCGCAGCGAGCTTTCCCAAGAGGCGGAAAAAACCTGCGAGGCCATCGCCGCCGGTGCCGGCCTCTCGGTGGTGACCACCAGGCGCTACCTGAATTTTCTTCTGGAATGCCGAAAGGTGGAGAGTAAAATCCGCTACGATACAGGCGGGCGGCCCTGCCTGGTCTACTGGGCGGCGGAGGAGTAAGGCTTTGGGATGACTCTCTGTGTAAGTTTATCCCTTTTTATCAGGATTTTCAGGAAATTTGTGACAAAGAATTGAAATGCGCAAAAAAACCAGGTATAATAGTTGTGTTTATCTTTTATAAGGTTTCCGGCGCGTTTTTTTCTGTTTCTCTGCCTCATCCCGGGGAAATTTCCATGAAGACAGCGCGATTCCCTTCCTATTGAGTTTCGTATAGAGTAAGGTGGTTTTAGTATGCTGAAGTCATTCACTGCGTTTGTCAACGAGCCCGACGACCTCGATGCCGCTCTCCAGAGCCTTTGGGAGCAGCTGGACCTAGGGGGAGAAAACACCCTACTTTCCAACACGGTAGGCATTCTATCCTGCTTTACCGAATATCTGGACCTTGGCCTTTTGGACGCCCTGACGGAGCGCTTGCCCTTCCCCCTGGTGGGCAGCACCACCATAGCCAACGGCGCTGCGGGCCAGCTGGGAGAAACCGCCCTGGCCCTCTTGGTCATCACCAGCGACGACGTCAGCTTTTCTATCGGGGTTTCCGACCCCATTACCGTGGAGGATAGGGTTCCCATCGAGGCCATGTACCAAAGCGCCCTAGCGGATCTGCCCGGAAACCCTGCCCTAATCCTCAGCTTCTCTCCCCTCCTCACGGGCTTTGGCGGGGACTATTTCGTGGAGTGCATCACGGACATCTCCGGCGGCGTGCCCAATTTCGGCACCGTTACCGTAGATCATAACATGGACTACCGCGGCTCTATGGTCATTGCCCGGGGCCAGGCCTATGCCGACCGCTTTGCCATCGTTTTAATCCACGGCCCCATTGAGCCCACCTTCTATGTGGGCACCATTTCCGATGAAAAGGTTTTTGCGGAAAAGGGCGTGGTTACGGCCTCTTCGGGCAATCGACTGGAGGCCATCAACGGACGGCCCGCCGTGGAGTATCTCCTCTCCCTGGGTCTTGCCCAAAACGAGGACGGCTCCATTACGGGAATGAACTCCTTCCCCGTGATCGTAGACAGCAACGACGGCACCCAGCCTGTGGTGCGGGTGATGTTTGCCCTGACCCCGGACGGCCATGTGGTCTGCGGCGGTAACGTGCCCGTTGGCTCCACCCTGACCATGGGCCGCTTCGATTCGGCGGAGATCGTTTACACCACCCGGCGCACCCTGTCTGAGGCCCTCCAGGCCGACAAAGCCCGGGTGATGCTGATGTACTCCTGCATCGGCCGCTACTTTAGCCTAGGCTATGACCCCATGTCGGAGCTGAATCTGGTCCAGGAGTATGTGCACCACACCGGCACCCCCTATATCTGCACCTATTCCGGCGGTGAGTTCTGCCCTGTTTATAACCAGTCTCACCAGCCGGTGAACCGAAACCATAACAGCACCTTTATCATCTGCACCTTCTGACCCTGGCCCGTTTCGTAAGGCCCTTTATTTTACAGCCCGCTTTCCCGGCTGACGGAGGTGACCCCATGGCGCAGGACGTCGATCACGTAGAATCAACCGAATCTCTGGAGTCTGCACTATCTGTGGAGCAGGAGCTGGACGCCCTGCAACAGGAGTTTAAGGCCCTTACCATCGCCCACAAGAAGCTGAAGCGCGAGATGGATCTTGCCCAGGCCCAGATCCATCGAAACAAGATCGCCTCTGAGGCAAAGGAAAACTTAAACCGGGTGATTTCCTCCAAGCGTTCTGAGCTGGAGCGGTATATGAACCTGCTCCTGGGTAACAGCCCGGACATCATCCTCCTCTTCGACAGGGATTGGAAGCTGGTTCACTGCACAGAAAGCTTTTTGGCCCTGTGCCAGATCCCCGGCTTTGGCATCATACGGGGCACCCCCTGCTTCGACCTTTTGTCCCCCTTGGTGACCCAGGAATTTCGCGATGCCCTCCAGTCCTTTTTGGATGAGAGCCCCAACGAGCGGCAGCGGCGGGACTTGAGCACCGTTTTAGATTTCAGCGGTACCGGCGACTTTCGCAATTACAGCGTGCAGCTGGTCTCCATGGTGGGGGACAGCGGTACCAGAGAGGGCGCCCTCATCGTCTTTACCGACAACACAGAGATCTTAGCCGCCCAGCAGGAGGCAGAACGGGCCAACGCCGCCAAGTCAGACTTTTTGGCCACGGTGTCCCACGAGATCCGCACCCCCATGAACGCCATCATAGGTCTTTCCGACATGCTGAAGGCCACGGGGCTTACCCAGCAGCAGGAGGATTACCTGCGCACCATTCAAGACTCCTCTCA
This sequence comes from Evtepia sp., assembly GCA_031553635.1. GTDB lineage: Bacteria > Bacillota > Clostridia > Oscillospirales > Oscillospiraceae > Evtepia. The sequence continues at coordinate 49,825 of JAVBLH010000002.1, forward strand.
CGTGCTGCTCAACCTCATCAACGACATCCTGGACTTCTCTAAGATCGAGGCAGGGAAGCTGGAGCTGCTGCCGGATTATTTCCGCCTTTCCGCCCTTTACAAGCATCTGCGCTCCATGTTTGAGCTTTTATTCCAGCAAAAAGGCCTCAACTTTTTCTGCTCCTATGAAAAGGATCTGCCCTCCGTGGTCTATGGAGATGACAAGCGCATCCGCCAGGTGATGACCAACATCTTGAATAACGCCCTGAAATATACCAAAAGCGGCAGCGTTTACCTGCGGGTGTTTCAGGATCAGGGCTATATCTGCTTCGCCGTGCGGGACACGGGCATAGGCATTAAGGAAGAGGCCATCCCCCGGCTCTTCTCCGCCTTTGAGCAGCTGGACCAGGTGCGCAACAAGGGCGTGGTGGGCACCGGCCTGGGCCTTGCCATCACCAAGAAGCTCTGCGAGATGATGGAAGGCACCATAGAGGTAGAAAGCGAATATAACGTGGGCTCCTGCTTCACCGTGCGGCTGCCCATGTCCTACGGGCAGGAGAGCGACCTTCCCCCGGAGGAGGGCCAGGTATCCACCCGGTTCCACGCCCCTGAGGCCAGAGTCCTTCTGGTGGACGATATCGAGATCAACCTGCAGATCGCCGCCTATATGCTCTCCATTTACGGCATCACACCCGACACGGCCACCAGCGGCGCCGACGCCATTTCTCTGGTACGGGAAAAGGAATACGACATCATCTTCATGGATCATATGATGCCGGAGATGGACGGCATCGAGACCACAGCGAAGATTCGCGGCTTGGACTTGGGCTTTACCGACAGGGTCCCCATCGTGGCCCTCACGGCCAACGCAGTCAGCGGCGCGGCGGATTCCTTTTTCGCCAACGGCTTTCAGGACTTTTTATCCAAGCCCATGGATTCAGCCGCCCTGGCCCAGTGCCTTCTGAAGTGGCTTCCCCAAGAGGTTATCCAGAGAGAAGAATAAAAGATACCCGGCCTTTGAACCCATGGTTCGAAAGCCGGGTGTCTTTTTATATTTTTGGTTGGGTGGTACAAAAGCCGGTGGAGTTCTGCCACCATGCGCCGGGCCCCTAGCCCCTTTCCAAATTCGAGGCCGCCAGATAGCTGCCCAGCTTTTCCAGCAGCTCCCTGTGATCTATGGGCTTACCGATGTGGTCGTTCATTCCGGCGGCCATGCAGCGCTCCACGTCCTCACGGAAGACGTTGGCCGTCATAGCGATGATGGCGATTTCCCCGGCCCAGGGGTTGTCCATGGCGCGGATCTTCTCCGTGGCCTCGTAGCCGTCCATCTCGGGCATTTGGATATCCATCAGGATCAGGTCATAGCGAACCGGGTCCTTCTTAAATTGGGCCACAGCCTCCAGGCCGTTGGCGGCATATTGGATTGCCACCCCCGTGTCTTCCAAAATGGCGGCCATGATCTCCCGGTTGATCTCCACGTCTTCCGCCAGGAGAATGGTGCGCCCGGAGAAATCCCAAAGAACCTCTGATTTTTTCGTGCCTTCTTCCCCGCCATCGACGCCGGGGTGGGCGCCCTCCTTTGCGGCTTTGACCTGCACCGTGAAGATAAAACTGGCCCCCTGGCCGATTTGGGACTCGATCCAAATATCCCCTTCCATGAGGTTCACGATCTTTTTTGAGATGGCGAGGCCCAGGCCGGTGCCGCCGTATTTCCGCGCGGTGCTGCCGTCGGCCTGCTCAAAGGAGTGGAAGAGGCGGCCCTGCTGCTCCGGGCTGATGCCTATGCCGTTGTCCGTCACGGAGAGGCGCAGGGTGCAGGCGTCACCCTCCCGGGCTTCTAAGTGGGCGTCCAGGCTGATTTCGCCGCCCTCGGGGGTGAATTTCACGGCGTTGGAGAGCAGGTTGGTAATCACCTGGGCCAGGCGCTGCCCATCGCCGTCTAACACCTGGGGGATGCTCTCCTCCAGGGAAACGGAAAGGTTTTGCCCCTTCTCCTCCGCCCGGAAGGCCGCCACGCTGAGGGTGTTTCGGATCATTTCCCGGAAGTGGAAGGGAGCCGCGGAGAGCTCGAACTTGCCCGACTCGATTTTGGACATGTCCAGTATATCGTTGATGACCCCCAAAAGGTGGGTGGATGCGGTGTCGATCTTATTGAGGCAGGACTCCTTCTTTTCCGGGTCGTCGGTTTTCCGGGCGATGGCGGTCATGCCTATAATAGCGTTCATGGGGGTGCGCATTTCGTGGCTCATGCGGGAGAGGAATTCCCCCTTAGACCTGTTGGCGGCCTCGGCCTGCTGCTGGGCAACGATCAGGTCGGTGATCTCCGTGGAGTGTTGTAAGCGCACCTTTTTCCCGCCGATCCATTCAATGATGCTGTCGGCATTTTTATGATAGCGCCCGGTAACGGGGTTGTGCCCCTGCCAGACCACGGGGCGGCCGGGGTTTTGCAGCAGCTTATCCCGGGGACAAACGGCGCAGCGGCTCTCGCCCTTTTCGAAGGCCATCCAGCAGGGCAGGCCCACCACCTCGTCCTCCATTTGAAAGGCAGACTTCACCTTGTCGTTGACGAAGAGGAGCACGTCGGTATCCAGGTCGCTGACGTGGATGTTGGCGTCGATGCCGTTGAGCATATTCCGCAGCATTTGGAGGGATAAACTGGATTCCTCCAGCTCCACCCGGCTGTTTCTCAGGCGGGAGAGCATTTCATTGGCGGAGCCGGCTAGGGTGTCCAGCTCCCGGGTGTGGTAGCCTTCTGTGTTGATGTGCTCTGTTTCCGGGGTGATTTCCTTCATATCCTTACTCAACCGACGCAAGGGGGCCAGAAGGAGGCGGCTGGTGAGGAAAAAGAGCATCAGGGTGAAGAGCAGCATCACGCCTATGGTGAGCCCGCTGGTGAGCTGTATCATATGTAAGCCGCCATGGAACAGCAAACGGGGGGCCTCGATGTAGATCACGCCGGAATCGTTGCCGAAGTAGTCTGAAATCACTTTGTAATAACGAACCTGCTCCTTATCCTTGGAGATGATAAAGCCCTCGCCACCCTCCAGCTCCAGGCCTGGCTCTCTGGCCTGTGCCAGGCTGCGGTCTAAAATCGCAAACTTCTGGCTGTCCTGGCCGCTGATGCGCATGATCTCCGCCTCGTTCATAATGCGGCCAAAGGTGAGGGTTCCCACCGGCGCGGCATCTTCCTCGGAGTTCAGAACAGGCAGGCACCAGAGGTAGTAACAAATGCCGTTATAGAAGTAGTAGCCGTCTTTTCCCAGGTCGTCGCCTATCTCGGCCCCCGCCTTATCCTGATAGTTCTCCAGGGCATCCGCCGCAATTTGCTCCAGGCGCGCCGAGAATCCCTCCGGCGCCGGTAAGTCCTCTTTTTGAAGAAAGTCGAAAAAGCGCAGGTATTTGTCCTGCCCCTCCAGGTCTTTGATGACCACAAAGTTCAGGTTGTGGAGGAGGAAGGGGTAGTCTGTCAGGCTCTCGGTGAGAAAGGCGGGGTTCTCCCCCAGGACAAAGGCATAGGTATCATCCCAGCTGGACCAGTCCCGGGTGATGGCCTGCACATTCCCGGCCGAGGCGGAGAGGATGCCCAGGGCTGTGTTGCCCCGCTCTCGCATGTTTTCCTGCTCGTTTAGCCGGACGAGATTCGTCATATTGTAGACGAAAACCGTCAGCAGTACGCCCAGGAGAACCAAAAGCGTAAGGCCTATGGACACCAGGGCCATGGTCTGGAGGGAGGGCAACGTGCGCTTAGCTTCCCCCTTGTTCATCTTTTCCACCTCCGTAAATCCCGTTATCTTTTTGTATAGTATACCATTTTTACGATAGGTTTCCAGATGTTATGAAAATTTTTTTCCATCTCACAATACACTACTTTGGGTGGGCGCTGCCAGATAAACAGAACAAAACCCGCCATAAAGACGGGTTTTGTTCCTTGGCAAAGATGAGATGAGGTAGGAGATTGTTATCGCTTTTATTTGCTATATTATTAAATACGGTATCTAATCCGCCAAATCAGGGGTAGAAAACATTTTCTTTCCAGGGCATTGGAATGCTTTTCCTTTTACACCCGCACCTAATTGTAACATTTTATGTTGTCAAATATTATTGAAAATGATATGATGATTTATAGCCTGATATGCAGGACGTACTGGAATTTCTTTTGATGGGAGGGCGGCCCTCTTGAAAACAGCAGGAGAAAGCAACGTTGACCGCCTCGCCCTTTTAGCCGCAAAGGACGAAGAGGTCTTCGCCGCTTTATTGAAGTCTTATGAGCCTTTTATCTTTTCCCGGGTTCGAAAGATTTCCGGCAGACCCTATATCGACGCCCACGACGACCTTGCCTCCGTGGGTATCATCGCCTTTTACGACGCGGTACGCACCTTCGATGCCGATAAGGGCAGCTTTTTACCCTTTGCCGAAACAGTTATTCGCAACCGGGTCATCGACCAGCTGCGGCTGGATGCCCGGGCCGTGCCCACCGTTCCCCTCTATGAAGAAAACCCGGAGGACGGCACAGAGCAGGTAAGCCGCATGGTAGACCTTCAAGTCTACGCCTCACATGGCGAGGCCCAGGAGGCTGACATGCGCCGGATGGAGATCGCAGCCTTAAGCGTCCAGCTGGAAGGGTGGGGAATCAGCTACGCCCAGGTATATGCCGACGCCCCAAAGCGAGAATCCGGCAGAGCCGAGATCCGGCGGGCCGTGGGCGCCATCATAAAAAATCCCCTCTATTTGGAGAGCGTTCTGACCAAGAAGCAGCTCCCCATTCATGTCATTGAAAAAGATTTGGGCATACCCCGGAAAAAGCTGGAGAAATCTCGTAGGTTTATGGTAGCCTCTATTTTAATTGCCTCAGGCGATTATCCTATCTTGAGGGAGTATCTCCAGCTTGATCTTAAGTGACTTCACTTACGGTCGGCAACCCCGAGGGAGAAGAACAGCGCCAAGGCGAAGGATGGTAATGACCATGAAGGGAATCATTCTGGAAATCACAGACGGCCACAGCATTATCATTGGCCGCAGTGGTGAAATGAGAAAAATAAAAGCCAAGCCAGGACATAAGGTGGGGGAAGAAATTGTTGTTTCTTCTGCACTCCAGGGGAAGACCTCGGTTTTCTCCTCGGTTTTAGCTGCCGCCATATCCCTGGTTGTTTTAACGGGCTGGTTCCTGCCAGGCTCCTATGTTTATGTGGATGTAAACCCCAGCATTGAGCTGACCCTGAATAATTTCGACCGGGTCATTCGCGCCCAGGGCCTGAACGAAGACGGCACCGACCTGCTTCGCGGCCTGGATATCACCGGGGAAAAGGTAGACGGCGCTCTGACGGAGATTGCCGAAGAGGCCGTGGCCCTGAACTATTTTGAAAACCCGGAAAACGCCAACTTTGCCGTTTCCATCCTATCGAATAACGCCGGAAAGGCCCATAACCTTGCCCTTCAGGGTTCCGCCCTTTTAGAGAGTTTTTTTGCAGAGAATGTCCAGCTGGAGATCAATGTATCTATGAACGTGGATACTGTCTCCCTGCGGGATCAGGCAGCGCAGTTGGGCATTACCCCTGGCAAACTATCCCTAATCCAGCAGCTCATGGCTGCGAACCCGGAAATTTCCTATTCCGAGCGTCAGAATGCCAGTGTACAGGAAATTCTAACGGAGCTCCAAGGGCTGAAACAGGGTACTGCCGACAGTCCGGCTCATGAAATCAGCGATCCGGGGCAGGAAACCCAAGCCGATACCCGCAGTGAAGGATCTCAGGGCAGCCCGGCTCACGAAAACAGCGGGCAGGGCCAGGTAAATAGTCCCAATCCCAACCGTGAAGAGTCTCAGGGCAGCCCGGCCCATGAAAACAGCGGGCAGGGCCAGGTTAATAGCCCCAATTCCAACCGTGAAGAGTCTCAGGGCAGCCCGGCCCATGAAAACAGCGGGCAGGGGCAAGAGAATCGGCCCAATCCCAATAGCGAAGAGCCCCAAGGAAACGGCCCCGCTGAACGCGGCGAAAAGGACAAGGAGAAACCCTCGAAAAAGCCTTCCAGCAACGGCAAAAGCGCCGAAGACAGCACCGGGGACCAGGACGGCGTCACCACTGCCAAAAAGCAGCCCCTCTCCCAGATGCCGGAAGGAATGCTGGATTCCCTGGTTGAACATCGCCGCAATAACCAGGGCAACGGCCCCGATGCTAATAACGGCAACAGCGAAAAGGGCAACGGCCCCGACGGCAATAGCGGCAACAGCGAAAAGGGCAACGGCCCCGACGGCAACAACGGCAACAGCGAAAAGGGCAACGGCCCCGACGGCAACAGCGAAAAGGGTAACGGCCCCGACGGCAACAACGGCAACAGCGAAAAGGGTAACGGCCCCAACAGCAATAGCGGCAACACTGAAAATGGTAACACAGGCAAAGGCCAGGAAAAGAACCCCGGTCACAGCGCCGACTGATGCCGCCCTCGGGATTTTGCTTTCCATACCACTATAACGACAAAAAAGAACGGATTGCCCGGTGGGCACTCCGTTCTTTTCTTTTTTCTGCAAAGTAGTATTCCTTTACACCTGGCCCATGGTATCACGCCAGAGACGCAGACGCTTCTCCATCAGAAGAGGCACCACCTCAATCCGGCGGCTTTCCAAAATGGGCAGGTCTTTGTAATAGGTCTCAGCCCAGAAGGCCGGATTGCCCTGCTCTATGGTCACCTCGAAGGTTTTGATCCGGGAGTATTTCGCCACCCGGAGAGATATCTCGTTGAGGCGGACAAACATGGGGTTGTGGGTCATCTCCCCCAGGTAGAGGTTATAAGCCTCGCTGGTGTCGAAAAGCTCCTGGACATTCACCGGCTCCCGGGTGGAGGCTGCGTAGAACACGTCGCAGAGCTTGCGCAGCTGGGCGATCTCCTGGTCTGTGGCGTGGAGCATGGCCAGGTAAAACATGGTGTAATGAATGCCCACCTTAAACTCCAGAATGTCCTCCATGGACTTTTCCGTCAGGGGCAGGCCGTAAAGCAGGGGGTTAATCAGGTTGTTGTGGTACTTTTCCACCACAAAGGTGCCCTCTGACCGGCGGATCTCCAGGACGCCAAAGGCCACTAGCACCTTGATGGCCTCCCGCACCGCGTTGCGGCCCACCCCCAGGCGCTCGGAAAACTCCTGCTCCGTGGGAATCTTGTCGCCGGGCTTAAACTCGCCGCTGATGAGGGCGTCGGAAATCCGCTGGACGATAATTTCAGAAATGGGGCCCTTAGGCAGGGGCTGAAATAGGGGGCTGGCATCAAGCATAGGCTGCTCCTTTCCCGGGTTGGCGCACCTGTGTCCGCCCTTCTCATCTTCTCACTAATATAGTATAGCAGAAAATCCTTCTTTATCAAGTCCTTCTGGGGAAAACATGGGTTTTTCTGTCAATCCTCCCACAAAACCGCGTCGCCCCCCAGGGAAACGCGGGTTTCCGAGGCAACACTGCGGCAGAGGGCCAGGACCTCTTGCAGCTTAGGCGCCCTTTGCTCATAGGCGGAAAGGCCCTCCAGGGGGTAGTCGGCCCCCATCATTTCGTACTTCTTCTCCCCCATGGCGTGGTAGGGGAGAAGGTTTAATTCCGGCCTCCCCTCAAGGGCTGAAACGAAGCTGGCCGTTTGCGCAAGGTTCACTTCCCTGCCGATAAGCTCAGGGACCAGGGGGAATCGAATGACAGGCTTTATCACTTTACTCATGCTGAATATACTTAGTTTTTTGATGTTCATCAGGATAATTTCGTTGGAAAACCGGGTGAGGTGTTTGTGGGTCTCGGAGTCCATGTGCTTCAGGTCACAAAGACTGTATTACATCAGTGGGAAACCTCTCGAAGGTGCTCCCTGGGGCAAAGCCCGAGGTATCGCTGCAGGTGTCAGGGCGGCTTTTTCGGCAGAGAAGCAGGGGTTTCGCCGTCACTTCGTATTGCAGCAGAACTTTTCCGCTGGGGAGGTCCACGCCGCCGGAATTTTTGCGGTAGAACATGGCGTTCTTGCTGGCTTCGGCCCAAAGCTCATTGGCCGTGTACTCCCAGCCGGAGACAGTGCGGCATCCGGCCAGGCTGCGGGAAGCGCAAAGGCCGCAGGCTGTGCAAAGTGGAACGTCTGACGTTACGTGCGCCCCCTCCCAGCTGTTGATCCACAAGTTGCTCATGGTCGGGGACAGTGCGGTATACCTCTGTCGCCGCCTTATAGCGCCGGTGCAGGGGTGCTGCCCCTCGGTTTCCTGATAAATTTTCGTAAAGGCCCGGGCTCTGGTGCTGCCCGCTTTGGCCACATCGCCGCTGCGGATGGCCTGGCCCAGTGCACCGCCTTTCAGTCACTCATGGTTTGACTCTTTTCCGTGTCTGGGATTGGGAGTTCTACCCCTCTGCGCTTCCCTGCCATGTGCCGGGGGACTGCGCCACGGATAAGAAGTCTGCACGCCGCGTTTGTAGCGAAAACGTCTGCGACTTTTGCATTTCAACCTCTCTGTGCTGACTTATTCTCCTGCTCCGCCCCCTCTGCTTTTCTAATCAATCCAACCCTTTCCCGCCCAGGCCATGATCTGCTCATAATCATGCCCGTAAACCAGGGTGGCCTTGTGCTCCTTCTGCATTTCCTTGATGCGGTTTAGGTTGCGGTGGAACTCGTCGGTGGTTTTGTTGATGTTGCCGCCGGGGGGCAGCTCCTTGGTAAAGCTGTCCTCTAAATAGAGGGTGTCGCTGGTGATGATGAAGTTACCGTGATTCTCTGTCCCCACCAATAGGCCTATGACCCCGGGGGTGTGGGACTCCTGGATGAAGAGGGTCAGATCCTCCGCTAACTTCGTGGTCTCGCTGATGGGCTTGAAGCAGATATCCTCCAGGTCGAAGAGAGATTTTAAGTAGGCCCCGCCGTTTCCTGTGACGGCGCTGTAGTAGGCGCTCTTTAAGTCCCCCTCAGAGATGATAACGTTTTTGATGGCCTTGGTGCCCTTGAAGTACCTCAGGCCGCCGGCATGATCGAAGTGGAGGTGGGAGAGGATGAGGATGTCGATGTCCGAGGGTTTTAATCCCTTGGCGGCCAGGGCATCCTCGATGGAGATAAACTCGGTAACGGGGTAGGTTTTTAAAATGTCCTGGGTATATTCCGTGGAATAAAAGGGGCTGTTCCCCGTGTCGTACAAAATGTTACCCAGGGTGGGGTGCTGCAGGAGAAAGGCCGGGGTGGGTGACCAGACCATCTCCGACTGGTCCTGGCAGACGATGAGCTCCCGGCGCAGAAATTCCATGTGGCCCAGGTATAGTGTGGCAAGCTTCATAAGCAACGCTCCTTTTCATTCCCAGAGGGGCGAGAGTACACCGCCCCTTCTTTGTTCATTGTTCTACGTGAATAGTAATATATTTTCTTACCAATGTCAATGATTCTTTGGCATTTTCTACATCTTAGCAAGTCCACAAAGGAACCGTCGCCCCTTCACGCAGAAAAGCGCCGCCGATTTCCTATCCATCGGCGGCGCTGGGTTTCTCTTTTGTTGTTGGCCTTATTCCACGGGGATGCTCTCCACTAAGAGGCCTTCCGAGAGGGGCGTGCTGCTCTGGAGCACCACCAGCTCCCCTGCTGCCAGGCCGGAGGTCACCTCGACATTGCCGTTTCTTTGGTCCCCTGTGGCGATGAGGCGCTTTTCCACCTGGCCGTCAGCGAAAAGATAGACGTAGCTGCCGCCCTCCTCCTGAATCACGGCCTTTTCCGGGATGATGAGGCCCCGGCTCTCCCGGTCCAGAAGGCGCACGTCCGTCATCATCCCTACGAAAACGCCCTCTATGCTGTCCGTGGGCAGGGCCAGCTCCACCTCTACCATGCCTGTGGCGGTGTCCACGGCGGCGGCGATGCGGCTCACCCGGGCGGGAATCACAGCCCCGGTGGCGGAGAGGGTGATCTCCCCTGGCATATCCAAAGACACCCGGGAGATCATGGTCTCAGACACCTGTATCTTCACCAGCAGCTCCCCGGGGGAGAAGAGGGTGAGGGGGCTGGACTGGGGCGAAACCATGTCCCCCACGTGAAGGTCGCAGCTTAGCACCTCCCCGGAGATGGGGGCAGTCACAGAACAGTTATCAAAGGACTTCCGGGCCAGATCCAGGGCGGCCTGGGCGCTTTGGACCTGGGCAGCGGCGGAATCCACAGAACTGCGCAGATTTCGCAGGGCCGTTTGAAGCTGGGCCTGGGCCGTGTCCAGAGCCGCCTTGGCGGCGTCTACCTGGCTCTGGGACTCGAAGCCCTGCTGGAAGAGGGCCAGGGTCTGGTCGTAGCGCTTTTGGGCCTCGTCGCAGGCCACTTGGGCCGGGATCACGGCGGATTCGCTGTCGAAGGAGGCTTTGGCGTTCCCATAGGCTACATTGGCGGCGTTGAGCCCCGCCTCGGCCTGCTTTACCTGGAGGGCAATGGTCTCCCTGTCCAGGGTGAAGAGCACATCACCGGCCTGGATGGATTTGCCCGCCTCGGCATAGAGGTTGGTGACCTTGCCGGATATGGCAGGGGTAATCTTTACCGTCTCTTTCGCTTCGATGGCGCTGCGGTAGGCCGTGGTGTCCAGCATCCCGCTCTTCACCGGGGTAACGGTGACCAGGGGCAGCTCCTGACTGCTGCATCCGGCAAAGGTGAGCAGCAGAAGGAGGCAGAGGGCCCCCAATATTACTTTTTTCATGGCGGTTCCTCCCTTCCTCACTTCACGTGTATCTTCACCGTGGCGTTCATGCCATATTGGATGGCAAGGCCCTGGGGATTGGCGATATGTACCTTCACCGGCACCAGCTGGGTCACCTTGGTATAGGTGCCGCTGGTGCTAAAGCTGCTGAGGCCCCCGTTAAAATAGGTCTGGGTGGTCTGGCCTATCTCTGTCACCATGCCCCGGAATTTGACCCCGGGGTGGGCGTCTATGGTCACGTCCACCAGCTGGCCTTCGCGGATTTTGGTGATGTCCGTCTCCTCGATGTTCACACCGATATACATCTTCGAGGTGTCGGCAATGATGGCCACGGCGGTGGCGGGGTTCACGGAGAGTCCCACGCTGCCGTCGTTTTTCACCACGGTGCCGTCTATGGGCGCGGTGAGATAGGGCAGCACCTCCTGCCGGCCTAAGATCTGGTCCTTGCGTACCTGGTCGCCCTCAGAAACGCTCCACTCCAGCAGCTGGCCGGATTTCACCGGGTAGACGGAGTACATCTTCGCCGTGACCTTGGCGTTATCGGTGACAAAGTAGTTGACGCTTTGGCTGTAATAGTAGTAGCCCGCGCAGCAGCCTGCCAACACTGCCACCATCAGGAGAGGCAGGAGTATCTTTTTCAGTTTGCCCGGCTTCTTCTTTGGCTTTTCCTCTTTGCCCTCCTTGGGGCCTTTTCCCTCCGTTTGCACGGGGTCTGCCTTGGCCTCTTCCTGGCCCGGGGACTCTTCCGAGCCCTTTTTTTCTAGCTCTGCCATATGGCTCACGCTCCATTTTATTGTTTGAAACACTTGGGACTAAGAGGGGTTATTCTTCCTCCCCCTCGGAGAACTGGCTTTGGTATAGCTCGGCGTAAAACCCGTCTGCCGCCAAAAGGTCATCGTGATTGCCCTGCTCGATGATATCGCCGTTTCGCATCACCAGGATCATGTCGGCGTCTCTTATGGTGGAGAGCCGGTGGGCGATGACAAAGCTGGTGCGGTTTTTCAAAAGCCTTGCCATGGCCTTTTGCACCAGCACCTCCGTGCGGGTATCCACGGAGCTGGTGGCCTCGTCTAGGATCAGGATGGGCGGGTCGGCCAGGAAGGTTCGCGCGATGGTGAGAAGCTGCTTTTGGCCCTGGGAGATGTTGTTGGCCTCTTCATTAATCATCATCTGGTAACCCCCGGGCAGGCCACGAATGAACTCATCGCAGTGGGCAGCCTTGGCGGCGGCGACGACCTCCGCATCGCTTTTTTCAAAGTTACCGTAGCGGATGTTTTCCAGGACGCTGGCGTTGTAGAGCCAGGTGTCTTGGAGCACCATGCCAAACATGCTGCGCAGGTTTTCGCGGGTGAGCTCCCGGGTACTCTGGCCGTCGATGAGGATTTCGCCGCCGTCGGCCTCGTAAAAGCGCATGAGGAGCTTCACGATGGTGGTCTTGCCCGCGCCGGTGGGGCCCACGATAGCCACCTTTTGGCCCTTTTTCACCTGGGCGGAGAAGTCGTGGATTACGGGCTTATCGGGCTGGTAGCCAAAGCGGATGTGCTGGAAGGTCACGTCGCCCCGGACATGGTCGCGATCCAACTCTTCTGCGCGGTCGGGCAGCTCTTCTTCTTCGCTTAAGAATTCAAAGACCCGCTCCGCCGCCGCCGCAGTGGATTGGAGCACGTTAGAGATGTTGGCCAGCTGGGCCAAGGGCTGGGTAAAGGTGCGGACATACTGGATAAAGGCCTGGATATCCCCCACGTCCACCGTGCGCTTCACTGCTAGGTAGCCGCCTAAAATACAAACCGCCACGTAGCCTAAGTTACTGACAAAGTTCATCAGAGGCATCATGGTGCTGGAGAGGAACTGGGCCTTCCAGGCGGAGTGGTAAAGCTCCTGGTTATAGCCCTCGAAGGTTTCCACCACCTCCCGCTCCCGGTTAAAGGCCTGGACTACCTTGTGGCCGGAATAGGTCTCCTCCACGTGGCCGTTGATATGGCCCAGATACTCCTGCTGGGTGCGGAAATATTTTTGGGAGCGCCTGACGATAAAGAGGATGCAGATGACGGAAAGGGGCAGGATGAGAAGGGCTGTCAGGGTCATAAGCCAGCTGATGGACAGCATCATCACCAAAATGCCCAAGAGGGTGGCGGCCGAGGTGACGATTTGGGAAAGGCTCTGGCTCAGGGTCTGGCTCACGGTGTCCACGTCGTTGGTGATGCGGGAGAGGACTTCGCCGTGTGACAGCTTATCGTAGTAGCCCAGGGGGAGGCGGTTCATCTTTTCGGAAATATCTCGGCGCAGGCGGTAGGTCACCTTCATGGAAATCCCCGCCATGATATAGTTCTGGACGAAGGCAAAGCCCGCAGACAGCAGGTATAGGCCCACCAAAAGGAGGATCATGTTGCGGATATAGACGAAATCCGTCAGTAGGCCCAGGCCCCCCATCCAGGCCACCAGCCCGTCGAAGAGCTTGGCGGTGACCCGGCCAAGTAGCTTCGGCCCCACGATGGAAAACACGGTGGAGGCCAGGGCGAAGATCAAAACCACCATCATCTGCCACTTAAACTCCGCCATGTAGGCCATGAGGCGCAGGATGGTGCCCTTAAAATCCTTGGATTTGGCCCCAGGCATTCCCATGCCGCCCATAGGCCCGCCGCCCATGGGTCCGCGATGTCCCCCACCCGGCCTGCCTTGGCTCTTGGTTCTTTCGTTACTCATGCCAAATCCTCCCTAGACAGCTGGGAGTAGGCGATCTCCTGATACACTTCGCTCTTTTTCATCAGCTCCTCGTGGGTGCCTACGTCCACAATGGTGCCCTTGTCCAGAACGATGATTTGTTCGGCAGTCATGGCGGTGCTGATCCGCTGGGTCACCAGGAGCACGGTGCTCTCCCCCGTCTCCCTTTTCAGGGCGGCGCGCAGGGCAGCGTCTGTCTTAAAGTCCAGGGCGGAAAAGCTGTCGTCAAAGATATAGATGGGCGGCTTCTTCAAAAGGGCCCGGGCGATGGAGAGCCGCTGCTTCTGGCCGCCGGAGACATTGGAGCCCCCCTGGGCGATGGAGGTATCCATCCCCTCGGGTTTCGCCCGGATGAAATCCATGGCCTGGGCGATCTCGGCGGCCTTTTGGGCTTCCTCCTCGGTGGCGTCCTTATCCGCATAGGTAAGGTTACTGTATATGGAGCCGGAGAAAAGGATGGCTTTTTGGGGCACAAAGCCCAGGGCCCCTCGCAGGGTTTCCAAGGGAAGATTTCGGATATCCACCCCGTCCAGCAAAATCTCGCCGCCTGTCACGTCGTAGAACCGGGGGATGAGATTCACGATGGTGGATTTGCCGCAGCCTGTGGAGCCGATGAAGGCCGTGGTCTCCCCAGGCCGGGCCGTAAAGCTGATGCCGTGGAGGATTTTCTCCTCGGCGTCGGGGTAGGAAAAGTCTACATCGCGGAATTCTAAAAGGCCACGGATGGGCCCTACATCCTCCACCAGATCCGCGCCGTTTGTAATGGAGGGCTCCTCGTTGAGCACATCGGCGATACGGCCAGCCGAAACGCTGGCCCGGGGAATCATAATAAACATCATGGACATCATGAGAAAGGCCATGATGATCTGCATCACATATTGCATATAGGCCATCATGTCCCCCACCCCCATGTGGAAGGAGGAGACCTGATGAGCCCCCACCCAAACCACCAGAACCTGGGTTAGGTTCATGAGAAGCATCATGGCCGGCATCATCCCCGCCATGAGACGGCCGATGAAGAGATTGGTATCCGTCAGGTCTTGGTTGGCCTTGTCAAAGCGCTTTTCCTCAAAGCGCTGAGTGTTAAAGGCTCTGATCACCAGCATCCCGTCTAAATTCTCCCGGACTACCTGGTTCAGCTTATCCACCAGGGTTTGGATGATGCGAAACTTGGGCATGGCCACCAACATCATGAAGATCACGATGCCAAAGAGGCACAGGAGGGCCACCAAAATGATCCAGGACATATTTTTATCGGTGTTTAGGGCATGAATAAAGCCGCCGATGCCTAAGATGGGCGCGTAGAACACCATGCGTATCATCATGACCATGAGGTTTTGGATTTGGGTCACGTCGTTGGTGGTGCGGGTGATGAGGGAGGAGGTGGTGAATTTATCATATTCGGCGTTGGAAAAAGCCGCCACTTTTTTAAACACGTCGCTGCGAAGGCTGCGGCCCAACCCCGCCGCGATTCGGGAGCCGATGAGGCCCACGGTAATGCTGAAGGCCGCGCCTACCACGGAGATGCCCAGCATTTTCACCCCCACGCTGACGATGTAGCCGCTGTCCCCTGTGGCGATGCCCTCGTTCACCATGTCGGCCATGTAGTCCGGCAGGGCCAGGTCGCAGGTGGCCTGGCCAAAGAGCAGCAGCACCACCAGGGCCATGAGTAGGGCGTAGGGCTGCATGTATCGGATTAGTTTTAGCATGTTGATTTCACTCTCTCTAATGAGTTATGACGGTTATTATACCACGGTTGCATAACCTTTGCAACAGGTAGGTAAATTTAACAACTGCATACTTGTTTTTTTGACAGATCTGTGGTATGATGCCAATGCAGTTAGCAGAAAAACAGCCGGGAAAGGGCGGTGGGATTCATGAAACCGGAAAATCAGACAAAGAAAAAGATTCGCGCCACGGCCCTGAAGCTTTTTGAAGAGCGCTCCTTTTCCGACGTCACCTTAAACGAAATATGTACCGCCTGCGGCATCAATAAACATACCTTTTATTACTATTTCAAGTCGAAGGACGCCCTTTTAGACCGCCATTACGAGATCCCCTGCACCTTTTCCACCAGCGACATCTCCTCCATCTTAAACGCCGACACCTACATAGAGCAAATGTGGCTTTCTATGAAGCCCTTCCTCCACTATCCCGAGCAGTCGGGCATCAACGTGGTGGAGCAGATTTTGGTAAAAAATCTGTTGGAAAACAAGGGCACCTTCACCCTCAGCGAGGAGGGCAAGGAGCTGATACGCCTCCAGCTGGGCATCATTCAAAAGGCCAAGGCCTGCGGGGAGTTTTGCACCCAGATCGAGGATAAAATGCTCCTGCTCATGGGCCGGCAAATCTACATCGCCACCCTCTTTATGTGGTGCACGAAAAACGGCGCCTTCCACTTCAGCGACGCCATCCACTGCCTCTTTGAAAACCTTTTCGAGGTGGCACCGGAGCACAGAAAATATCAGGATTTTGAGCTCACCGGGATTTTTGAATGAGTCTCTTGTCGAATAATGGGCGCTGCGCTTTGGGTCTGCCGGAGTGCCGCGCCCCTTTTTTCTGCCTTGGTTCAGTCCTCCACGCAACCACAAGCGCGCGCCCAGAAAAAGCCGTATGCCCTCGTAAATAAACAGAGGGCATACGGCTTTCAAACTTCCTCTCTGGGTTCCGGGTCTTCTACCGGGGCTCTGTACCGGGCAGAGCGGTTTCAAAGAATTTTCGCAGGTGGAGCACCGCGGTTCGCTCCTCCGGGTGCTGGGTCAAAAAATCGGTCAAAAGGGGCAGCAGGGGCAGAACGCTTTGGGTAGGCACTGTGCGCCCCCCCTGGGACAATAGGCCCTCCATCTCCCGGGCGCTCTCCTTGGCGGGGTGCTCCGGGGGAATCCACCGGGCGATCTGGCATAGCAGGTCTGTGTAAAAGCTGTTGATACGAATTTCCTGATTCATATGTCTCTCCCTATCCTCAAAGCCTCCGGGGGCGCATCCTCTTGCCGGCTGGGCAAACGAATGCGGTCATCGCCCTCCGGCAAATCTTTAGATGTTCTCTCCTTACAGGCTACTGCAAAGGGCGGGATTTGTCAAGGAGGCGTGCGGCTTCCCCATCGTCAGCAAGCAGGGTCGGTGGCCTTTGCGCCTGCTCTTTTGGGCGGCGCTGGACAGGGCGGCTCCCGGGTATTATAATGGTTCCACGTAGCCGCCGAACTAAGAGCGGCTTTGGCCTTGGCACAGGGGCGGCATTTTGGTTCGTCCCGGCGCAAAACCGAAAGGAGGAAGCAAGGGATGCGTCTTTTCGTTGCCCTTACCCTCAGCGATAGCACCCGAAAAAGCCTAGAAGAGCTATGCAATGACCTGCGCCTTCATGTAAAGGCAGGAAACTTTACACTGTCTGAGAATTTTCATCTGACCCTGGCCTTTCTGGGGGAATGCGACCCGAGGCAGGCCGCCGCTGCCGCCCAGGCCGTGGAAGCCCTTTGCTTTGCGCCCTTCGCCATCACCATCGCGGGCTATGGGCATTTTGACAGGGGGCGGCCCAATCTGCTCTTCGGCCAGCTGCAAAATGACAGCGGCTACCGCAGGCTGGGGCAATTGCAGGCAGCGCTGTCTTCCAGCCTTTCCGTCAAGGGCTTCGTCTTGGAACAGCGCAAGTTCCGGCCCCACATCACTCTGGCGCGCCAGGTGGTCTGGCAGGACGGCTTTTCCTCTGCCGATTTTTTTGGTCAGCACCACCCCACCATCACAGAGCCTGTATCCGCCATCACCCTGATGCAGTCGTCGCGCATAGACGGTAAGCTGACCTACACCCCACTGACCCCTCGCAAGAAAGGAGACCGATATGATCCTACGCCCTGAACGCCCCGAAGACCACCCGGCCCTGTTAGCGCTTACCTACGAGGCCTTTTTGACCCTGGACTATCCCGGACGGCGGCGCATGGATGAGCATTATCTTCTGCATCTTCTCAAAGGCTCGCCCCATGTAATCCCCGCCCTCTCCCTGGTGGCGGAGGAGAAGGGGAAGCTGCTAGGGCATATTTTGTATACCCAAAGTGAGGTTCTGCGCCCCGACGGCACAAAGACCCCTACCATCACCTTCGGCCCCTTGAGCGTTTCGCCCGCCCGCCAGCATCAGGGCATAGGCGCTTCCTTGGTTAGGGGCAGCATGGAGCTGGCAAAAAAGCTGGGCTATGGCGCCGTTCTCATTACCGGCGTGCCTGATTACTACCCCAAGCTGGGCTTTCATCGGGGACGAGCCTATGGCCTGACCCTTCCAGACGGCACGGCGGAGGATTTCTTCATGGCCTATGAGCTGATTCCCGGCTATCTGGCCGGTGGGGGCATCCTTCAGTTTCTGCCCCCGGAATTTCAACAGGCGGAGCAGGACGATGAGGGCTACGCGGCCTTTCACCAGGCGTTCCTGGCGGCGTATTCCGCCGGCGAGATACCTTCCGCCCCCTCCTTTGGACGGTGACACACCCCTGCACCAATGCACAGAAAATGGCCCGGCGGATTTTTCTTCCGTCGGGCCATCTTTTATACTTTTCAGATCACGGAATCAGGCCTTCGTCCCGGAGGAAGGTCTCCGCCACCTCTCGGGGGTCCTTGTTCTCCACGTCAACCAGGTAGTTCATCTGGCGCATAGCCTCGTCGCTGATGGCTCCGGCCAGATTTTGCAGCTGGGCCAACACCTCGGGGTAAGCCTGGGCCGTGTCCTCCCGGATGACGGGCACAGCGTGGTAGGGCGGGAAGAAGCCCTTGTCGTCCTCCAGCACCACCAGGTTATACTTCAGCAGCGGCCCGTCGGTGGAAAAGGCCTCGGTGACCTGGGTCTCGTCGTTGGTAATGGCCTGGAAGCGGAGAACCCCTTCCACGGCGATCTCCTCCTTAAAGCTCATGTCGTAGACCTTTTTCAGGTTGGGGATGCCGTCGTTGCGGTTGAGGATCTCAAAGCCGCCGCCGAAGACCATGTTGTGAGAGACCTTGGCCAAATCCGAGAAGGTGCGCAGGCCAAACTGCTCCGCCGTGTCGGGCCGCACTGCCAGGCAGTAGGTATTATTAAAGCCCAGGGGCTCCAGCACCCGCATCTGATACTGCTCCGCCAGCTCCTGCACGCAGATGTCGTAGACCTCGTCGGCGGTTTTCATCTCGGAATAGTTTAAGTAGTTGCCATAGATGGTGCCTGTGTAGTCGATGTAAACGTCCACATCCCCGCTCTGGACGGCGGCGAAGATGACATTGGAGGCCATTTCGTGGACGTACTCGATGTTATAATCGGTGTTGCTCTCCAGTAAGACGGACAGCAGATTGCCCAGGATGTCCTGCTCCGTGTAGTCCTTGCCGCCTACCACGATGGTCTCCTTGTCATTGCCGCCGCAGCCCGTGAGAAAGGCCCCAAAAAGCAGCAAGGCCAGCAATCCGGTGATGATTTTTTTCATAGAAACCTCCTTCTATCCGTTGGTCTTAAAGCAAGCCGGTGTGGTTGCTTTTTCTACAAGAGCCCCCAGCCAGTCCATCAGCAGCGCTAAAAGGCAGGCCGGAATGGCCCCTGCCACGATTTGCACGGCGTTGGACGTGCGGATGCCCGAATAGATTACATAACCTAAGCCCCCTGCGCCGATGAAGGCCGCAATGGTCACCAGACCCACAGCCGTTACCGCCGAGATCCGGATTCCCGCCATGATCACAGGGAGGGCCAGGGGCAGCTTCACCCGGGTGAGTATCTGGAATTTGGTCAGGCCTATGCCCCTTGCCGCCTCCACCGTCTCCTGGTTGATGCTGGAGAGGCCTGTGGCGGTATTCTTGATAATGGGCAGCAGGGAATAGATCATCACCATGAAGATGGCGGGCTTTTCCCCTATCCCCAAAAATGGCACCAGAAAGCCCAAAAGGGCGATGCTGGGGATGGCCTGTACCACGTTGGCAAAGCCCAACACAGGCTTCTTCAGGGGCAGAAGATAGCTGATGAGTATCCCCAGCGGCACGCCGATGAGGACGGCGATGACGATGGCAAACAGGGTCAGCTGTATGTGCTGGAGACCTCGAAAAAGCAGGTCCTGGACGTGGCTCTGGACATAATCCCAAAGCTTGGTGAGAAAGCTTACAACGTTCACTGCGCCACCTCCTGAGTCTCGGTATACTGCTGGCTTAGGGTGGTCAGAAGGCTGCTGCGGGTGATGAGGCCCACCAGCCTTCCGTCCTCCTCGATTACCGGAATGGGAACCAGCTTTCCGCCGTTTACATAGTCTAAAATCTGTAGGATGTTGGTTTCCGGGCTGGCGGTTTCGATCTCCCGCACCAGCTCCCCGCGAACGAGTCTCTGCTTATCCTTCACCACCTGCAAGGCTGCGGCTGTTACCGCGCCCATGAGCCTTCCGTCCTTGTCGGTAATCATCAGGCTGTCTACCTGGCGGCGGCGCATCTTTTCAATGCAGCGCAAAACGGTGGCCTCCGGCGCGGCGCAAACAGGGTCGGAGATCATGATGTCCTTGGCCCTGATAAATTCCGGGGAGGACCAGATTCTGTTTCGCCCGATGAAGGTGGCCACCTCTTCGCTGGCGGGGTTTTTCATGATCTCCTCCACCGTGTCGTATTGGACGATGGCCCCCTTCTGCATGATACAGATGCGGTCGGCGATCTTCACCGCCTCGTCCATGTCGTGGGTGACAAAGAGGATGGTTTTTCGGAGCTTCCCCTGGAGGTCTGCCAGCTCCTCCTGCAGCTGTAGTCGAGTGGGGGGGTCTAGGGCGGAAAAGGGCTCGTCCATAAGGATTACCTCGGGGTCTAGGGCCAGGGCCCGCACCACGCCGATCCGCTGCTGCTGCCCGCCGGAGAGCTGGAAGGGATAGCGCTTTAGATAAACATCAGGCTCTAAGCCCACCATCTGCATCAGGGCGGCGCTGCGCTCACGGATGGCCTTTTTGTCCCGTTTTTCCAGCCGGGCCACGATCTCGATATTCTCCTCCACGGTCATGTGGGGAAAGAGGCCCGTTTGCTGAATGACATAGCCTATTCCCCGGCGCAGCTCTATCTCGTCCTGGTGGAAAATGCTGACCCCGCCGATCTTTACATCTCCCGATGTGGGCTTAATAAGACGATTCACAATTTTCAGCAGGGTGGTCTTTCCGCAGCCCGAGGGCCCGATAAGGGCCACCAGCTCCCCCTTCTCCACCTCAAAGGTGAGGCCGGACAGCACCGTTTCATTCCCATATTTCTTGGTAACTTCCTGGAATTGAATCATGTTACCACCTCCTTTCCAAGTAACAACTCAATTCGACAAATCAGATTGTTTCTTTTCCCAGTATAATACAACCGGCGCAGCTCTGTCAAGCCGCGCCGGTCTTTTACCTGGTAACGCCTACTAGGTCAAGGGCGGTTTTGCCTTAGTTAAACAGCAGATTTAAGGAGGCGGAATAGCTCTCCTCATCCCCCACGATGAAGAAAAAGTCGTCCTGTAGAAAGGAGGCATAGGGGCCTGGGGAGAGGATGAGCCGCTCCCCACGGCGGATGGCCACGATGGTGCCGCCGGTCTTGTGCCAGAATTGGAGCTCGTGGGCGGTTTTTCCTATGGCGGTGCAGTCGGCCGTGATGCGAATCTGGTAAGGATTCAGGGGGCTGACGGCGGCCACCCGCTCGGTTTCCTGCATCAGAAAGCGGATCTTGTCCAGCATGTTGGTGGTCTGGGCCGCCTGGCTCTTTACCCAGTCTTCAATCTCCCGCTTGATGGTGCCCAGAGACTCCACCTCGCCGCAGCTTTTGATGAACTCCTTGGCCTTTTCGGCGGAGACCACCTCCACGCCGCTGCCCTTTTCCGTTTCCACGATGCCCATGTCCTTGAGGATGTGGACGGCCTTGCGCACGGTTTCCGGCGAGACCTTATAGTGGGAAGCTAAGACAGAGCGGCCAAAGAGCTTTTGCCCCTCCTTATACTTTCCCTCAGCGATGTTCCGGGCGATATCCATGGCGATTTTTCTATACTGAGACGTGGTTACTTTCTGCTCCATTGCAAAAGCATCTCCCCACAATATAAGTTTTCAAGGCCTTCGCTATTGTAATGCGTACTGAACAAAGCGAAAGCCATAAAAGCCAGGGCTTTCATGGCAGCGGTTTATTCGGCAGACATTATTGTAGCCCATTCCCCGGCCTTTGGCAAGAGATTTTTCCAGAGATTTCCCTTTTCCTCCCCGCCGCAATCTCGCCGCCTGCGTATCCCCTGGATTGGGACGGGCATTCCCTTCATTTGGCCAAATTTCACCAATCTTTTCTTGCGAAATGCATAGCTTTGTGATATGATTTATTAAGAAAGAAAAGTAACATTTGAGAAGAGGGAATTGGATGAGAGGGCTGCACCATTGTCAATTCAATACCTCCAGGCTTTTGTCAGGAAGGCCTGCGCATTTCCCCCCGTCATAAGCCCCTTCCCGCGCCGTTTTATTGGTATCATCGCCGCACAGGCTTCCTGGAAAGGCCTGCTCGTATTGAGCATGGAACCTTGGAAACTTGTGTGGCCTTTTTGCGCCCATGGAAAGGCCTCACGCCACATTTGGAGGTGTTCTATGAAGAAAATTTCCTTTGGCATGGTCATTCGTAACTTCGTCTCCCCCGAACCCCTGCTGCAATTCCTCCGCAATGCAAGCGACCACGGACATTACATCCACAGCCTCATCGTCTCCTATTCCCATGTTTACGACCCGGCGGTCAAGCAGGAACTGGAGAAAGACGTGAAGGTCTACGTGACAAAAATCGGCGAAGCGCATTGGCTGGGGCAAAAGCTCCGGGCCTTGGGTCTTTCTCCCCGGGAGCAGGAGGCCCTCCTCTCCTGCCCTACCCTAACCAAGCATAATTTGGTTCCCTACGGCTTTAACCGAAACACAGTGCTCCTAATGGCGGCCCTCACGGGCACGGAGCAGCTACTTTTCGTGGACTCTGACGTCCTGCCCCAGGTCTTGTGCCGCAATGGCGGGGGCACGCCGGACTTTTCTACCGTAGACTTTGCGGGGCGGCATCTTTCCCGCTTAGAGGCCGGGGCCGATCTCACCACCAGCGAATACTCCGGCTTTAACATTCTACCGCCCGCCAATTTCGACGAGATGGAGGCCCTGCTCATTGGGCTGCAAAAGGAAGAAATGCTCAGCTTTTGGGAAACCAGCTGCGTCCACCACTGCCTGGCCCTTCAGCAGCCGGGTGCCCCCAGAATCCGGGAGACGGGCAAGGTCCTGGGGGGCAACCTGGGCATGAACCTCTCCTCCCTGGAAAAGCTGCCGCCCTTCTTCTCCCCTTACTACCACGTGGGAAACCGCGCCTTTTTAGCCCGGGGAGAGGACACCATCTTTAATATCCGCGCCGGCAAGCACAAGCTGCTCTGCGAGGATATCGACCTGCACATTTATCACGACACGTATAGGGGCTTTCCCAAAATTCCCGATCTGCGCACCGACGAGGCGGTACAACGCCGCTTCTACTATGCCTGCACCGGTTGGCTGGGCCGCAATCCCTTCATGAACTGGCTGCGGGGCATAGACCCGGGGGTAGAGCGGGAGCGCCGGGAAAAAGCCCTGGAAGAAGGCGCCCTGGCCCTGTTTCGTTACACGGGCAACCCACTCTTCTGCACCTTGCCGGAAAACTTTCGGGCAGCCTACGACAGCCTGCCCGACATGATAGATCAGTATAGAAGCACCAGAGACGCTTGGGCCGCCTTCGTGGAAAGGAGGCATTTTCTGTGAGAATCTTACTTGTGAACCACTTCCCCCTAGAGGGCTCCGGCAGCGGTACCTACACCAAAAACCTGGCCCTGCAGCTGGCTAAGCTGGGCCACGAGATCTCCATCATCCTGCCGGAAAACAGACCCGTTACCAGTCCCTGGCCCAGCATACGCCTGCGGCCTGTTTACTTTACCGGAGATCTGCCCATAGACGGCGCCCTGCCCTTTAACTTCCCCTGTTTTACCACCCATCCCAGGAGCGATGTCACCTTTGGGATGCTCTCCTTCGACGAGATTTCTATTTACATGAAGGCCTTTGAAAAGACCCTGGCGGCGGAGATCTCCCGCTTCCGCCCGGACATCATTCACTCTCAGCACATTTGGATGCTCTCCTTCTTGGCCACCCAGCAGGGGCTGCCCTGCGTCATCACCGCCCACGGCACGGGCATCATGGGCTATGAAAAGTGGCCCGCCCTGCATATGTTCGCCGAGGACGCTGTTTCAGGCTGCGACAGGCTGGTGACCATCTCCCGGGATAACCGCAGCCTGGTGCTGAAATATTTCCCCCAGGTGGAGAAAAAGCTCCATCTCATCCCCAACAGCTACAATGAGAGTATCTTCTACCCCGAGCACCGGGATCCCCGTGAGGTGCTGGCCCGCTATGAGATTCCCTACCAGGGCGAGGAGATCGTTCTTTTCGTGGGCAAGCTGACGGAGTTTAAGGGGGTGGATACCCTCTTAGACGCCGCCAAGGAATACGAAGCCAAGGGGAACATCCTCACCCTCATCGTGGGCAGCGGCGCTTTAGATGCCTCCCTGCGCGTCCGGGCGAAGCGGCTGGGCCTTAAAAACCTGCACTTCTTAGGCAACCAGCCTCAAGACGCCCTGCGGCAGCTTTACAACATTGCCGGCGTGTTTGCCATGCCCTCCCGCCGGGAACCCTTTGGCCTGGTGGCCCTGGAGGCCATGGCCTGCGGCACCCCGGTGGTGGCCTCCAACGAGGGGGGGCTGCCGGACTTTGTCACTCCGGCGGTGGGCACCCTGGTGGAGGCCAATCAGCCCCACAGCCTGGCAGCCGCCATTCGCAAGGAGCTCCTGAAGGGCAGGCGCAGCCCCCATAGGCGGGAGGCCATCGCCACCTATGCCAAGGCCCATTACTCCCAGGAGAAGCTGGTGGAGGCCCTGCTCCAGGTGTACCGTCTTGCCATGACCCGGGAGGATAAGGGAGGGCAAAGCGCATGAGAAAATCCATCATCATCCCCACCTACTGGGCTAGGCGCGTCGGAGAAGCCTGGCGGGAGGGGGATGCGGTGTATGACCACCCCACCCCGGTAGACGAAAAGGGGACCCTAGGCCGCACCCTGGAGAGCATGAAGATGTTAGACGAGCGGGATTTTAAGCTGGTGATCCTCCTCTGCCCCACGGCACCGGAGCTGGAGGAGGCGGCCTATGAGAGCACCCTCCAAATCGTCCGGGAGGCGGGTCTAAACGCAGAGACCTATCTCTTCACCCCCGGCGACCTGCGGGAAATGGCCGCCATTCTGGGGGAGGCGGGCCTGGCCCCCCAAGGTTTGGGCCTGCTGTCCCTCTCCGGCTATGCCAATGTGCGCAACATGTGCCTTTTCGCGGCCTCCATCCTCTCCTCCGACGTCACCGTCCTCATCGACGACGACGAAGTCTTCGAGGCCCCGGACTTTCTGGCCCGGGCCACGGAGTTTATCGGCAAGCGGGTCTATGGGGACATCGTCCACGGGGTGGCGGGCTACTACCTCAACAAGGAGGGGCTGTATTACGACGACGTGGCCCCCGAGCCCTGGATGACCTATTGGAACCGCTTTGAATCCAAGGCTAGGGCCTTTGACAAGATCATTGGCAGCGAACCCCGGATCAAACGCACCCCCTTTGCCTTCGGCGGGGCCATGGTGCTCCACCGGGAGCTCTTCGAGTGCGTGCCCTTTGACCCCAAGGTTACCCGGGGCGAGGACGTGGACTATGTCATCGGGGCCAAGATGTATGGCTACAGCTTCTTTTTAGACAACACCCTTTCCATCCGCCACCTGCCCGCCCCCAAGAGCCATCCCGAGTGGAAGCGGCTGCGAGAGGATATTTACCGCTTTGTCTACCAGCGGGAAAAGCTCTTAGCCCAGGAGGAGGGGGGCAACATGGTTCTGGTGGCCCCCGAGGACTTTGACCCCTACCCCGGTGCCTTTCTGAAAAAGGACTTAGACGATAAAATCTACCGGGGCAGCCAAATGCTGGCTGTTTCCTATCTGGCGGCGGGTGACAGCCAGGGCTGCCGGGAGGCCCTGAAAAACATTTACCTGGCTCACTACGACGCCAAGCCCAAGTTTAACGCCTTCCGGGCCTTTCGGGACGCTCAGCTCCAGTGGGACAGCCTCATGGGCTTGGTGCGTCAGTGCCGCTACAGCCTCCGGGCCATTCTGGAAAAACGCAACCTCTCGGGCCACGAGGTGGTGCGGGACGAAATCCACATCCGCCGCATGACCCCCCTGGATGTGCTGCGGGAGATCCGCAAAATCCCACTCTTGGAGCAGCTTAGCGACAAGGAGATCGCCATCCTCTCCAAGCTCTGCCGCATTAAGACCTATTACGAGAAGGAAAAGGTCTTCTCCTCGGGGGACTTTAACGATGCCGCCCACATTATTCTCAAGGGGCGCATCCGCCTCTTTACCCACAGCAGCTCGGAGCTGGGGGTGGCCCCCATGACCATCACCTATCTGGAAAAGTGGGACCTTTTAGGCGAGAGCTGCCTGTTTTATAACACCTTTAAGCTCAACGGCACTGCCGAGGAATTCACCGAGCTTCTCTTCATTCGCAATACGGACCTCAATCAGCTTTTGGAAACCCAGCCCGCCTTGGGGGTGAAGCTGTTAAAGCTCTTGCTGGACGGGGCCACCGCCAAGATGAACCGTGCCAACCAGCAGCTGCGCTCCTCCGCCCTATACAACCGGGACCTGGTGGGCCGGGACAGTATGGGTTAGGAAAAGGCTAAAACACCTCCCAAAAAATAGCACCCCATTTGTCTTTCTGTATGCCATACTGTCTGACTAATGGGGTGCAATTCACATAGGCGGTGGGCTTTTGTTTTCGATGGCTGCCATGCTTTTTACATTGCCCCTATGGCCGCCCAAGCCGATTCCGACGCAAAGCCCATTACCCTAAAAGTAAACAGCACCAAAATCTATTACGACAGCCGCCCATTTACTGCGTGGGAAGGACCCATAGGGTCTGCTTCTTGCCCCTCGATGCATCCTGAGTCAAAGGAAACAAAAATGATGAAAACAACCAAAACCAGCGCCCAACATTTGCAATCATTGTGTAATATGTGAAAATTGTGATTGACGAACGAAGGAGAATGTGATATATCTAATGTAGGATGTTCAATGTTGAGTGGTTTTATGTCATTTGACCCAATCTAGCGAAAATCTCATCAAACTATACCGGGGGTGGTGCGTGATGAATCAGTCTGTCCTAATCCTTTACACCTCACGAACAGGGTTTACAGCGCGTTATGCAAAGTGGCTGGGAGAGGCCCTAACCGCCCCGGTTTACGCCCTTGACGACAAATCCTGTCCACTTCTGGACGCCTACGATTTGATCCTCTGCGGCGGCGGTA
This sequence comes from Evtepia sp., assembly GCA_031553635.1. Taxonomy (GTDB): domain Bacteria; phylum Bacillota; class Clostridia; order Oscillospirales; family Oscillospiraceae; genus Evtepia. Next base: position 76,507 of record JAVBLH010000002.1, read on the forward strand.
TCTACGGCCAGGAGCTAAGTGGCATCAAGGAATTTCGCCGCCTGGAAAAAAGACATCCCTCAGCGCGCTTCCTTTACTTCGCCACAGGGGTTCGTCCCGCCACAGAGGCGGTTCGACGTCAGTTGATGGATTACAACTTCCCCCACCGCAGTCAGGCAGATTTTTTCTACCTCCGGGGCGGCTTAGATCCGGAAAAACTGGATTCCAATCAAAAGACCTTGTTATCCCTATATAAAGCCATGTTAAAGCGCAGAAAGGTATTGTCTGCGGAAGATGCCCATATGCTGGAGCTTTTGGACCATTCTTCGGACTTTACCTCTCAAGATGAGCTGGCTCCCCTACTGGCCTATTTGACCCAGGAGGGAGTCCGGGAAGGAGGTGCAAAACCCCAAAGACCGTGAGTGAAGGCAACCATCGATTAAAAGGAGGAGCTGAATGAACAAACGTGGACTTGTAAACTGGGCCATTTGGATCAGCGTCATATCGGGCATCTACTGTGCCTTTTACGCGCTGACCATCGGCAAGTGGACTGGCGGTGTCGCCAACGGCTGGCACTTTATGTGCGCCACATTTACAGCGCTGCCCATCTTTTTTACCGCGGGCGCCAAGCGGGAAGACTGGCTCAAATACTGCTGCAGCAATGTGGTGGGCGTACTCTGGGGCATGCTCTACCTCTTCTGCATGGACCGCTTAAACTTTATGGGCTGGCCTTGGTGGGCCAATGCCATGGTGGTGATTGGCGTTCTGTGTACTCTGGAATGCGCCATCCATTTTAACCTGCCTGCCAAGATGCAGATCAACGTGGTTCCTGCCCATTTCGGCGCGATCTCCAGTACCTTCTGGTGCTGCAACCTCACCGTTGCCGTAACCGGAACAGCTGGCGCTACTGCCATAGGCGGGTTCTATAACTTCAGCGGCATCCCCTTTATTATGCTCACCCTGGTGGGCGGCGTTACCCTGGGCCTTTTATGCAACGAAGGCCTGAACTTCATCGACAGCACCACAGGGCGCTTTAAAATGCCCGGTAAAAAAGCAGTTACAGTGTAAGAAGAAAATCGGCCGACAGAACCAGACGTGAAAGGAGTATTGCGATGACAGAATTAAAAGGCGGGGCTTTAGGCCAACAGATCCGCAGCGGGTCCGTAGCTAAGGTAGGCAGCACCAAGCGCATCCAGGAGCTCAATGGGATGCTTCATGCCAACCGCCCCAATGTAGACATCACCCGGACCAAGGCCTATACCAAGGTCTACAAAGAAACCGAGGGCCAACCGCCTCTGCGCCGCCGCTATAAAGCCGCTGCTGAGGTGTACCGCACCCTCACCGATCATGTCTATGACTACGAGCAGCTGGTGGGTTGGCCCACCCAGCGAATTCGTGGCGCAAACTTCGCCGTTGAGCTTCATGCCCACTGGCTGGCCGACGACCTGCCCAATCTGCGCTCCCGTACCTATGACCCCTTTGAAATCTCCGACGAGGATATGAAGGAGCTTTTGGAGGAGCACATCCCTTATTGGAAGGACAAAACCCTGGTGGCTCAGTGGAAGACCTTTGTTTCCCCCGAGGAGTTCGACAGGGCCCAAAACGGCGGCGTCTCCGACGTGAGCAACTACATCTGCGCCAACGGCTCCCACTTCATTCCCGCCTGGACGGATCTTTTGCAGAACGGCTTCCAAAAGTACTATCAGGATGCCAAAAACCTCCTGGATGCCCTGGACCCCAACGACCCCGACTCCATCGAAAAGCGAGAATTCTACACCGGCATCATGGAGGTTTCCCTGGCCATCAAGGAGTGGGCTGACAACCTCTCCGCCGCCTGCAGCAAAAAAGCCGCAGCAGAATCTGACCCAGTCCGAAAAAAGGAACTGGAAGAGATGGCCGCCATGATGAAGAGAGTTCCCTGGGGCCCGGCCAACAGTTTCTATGAGGCCTGTGAAATGGCCTGGTGCGCCTGCTTCTTCCTCTTCGTGGAGGGGGCTGGCCCCTCCATCACCTGGGGCCGCTTCGACCAGTACATGTATCCCTATTACAAGAAGGATTTAGACGCAGGGATTATCACCCCCGAGAGCGCCATGGAGCTCATTGAGGAGCTCTATATCAAGGTGACCTCCAACGTTTGGTTCCAGTCCACTAACATGGCCTATATCTTCGGCGGTTACTATCGTTACCCCCACCTGGATGTGGGCGGCCTGGATGAAAACGGCAAGGACGCCTCCAACGAGCTGAGCTACCTCTGCCTGCGGGCCATGCGCTATGCCAAAACCACCTCCCCCGCCGTTTGCCTTATGCTCCATCAAAAGACCCCCGATGCCCTCCTCTATGAGGCCTGCGAGCTGGCAGCAGAAGGCATGGGCCACCCCTCCTTCTTCAACTGCGAGGGTCTCTACTCCATGCTGGAGCGCCGGGCTGCCGGGCTGGATGGCCACAGCAACTACAGCAGAAAGCAGATCTTAAAGTATGGCTCCCCCATCGGCTGCGTGGAGCCCGGGGCGGAGGGCCTCCAGTACGGCCACACCGATTCCGGCATCATCAACGTGGCCGGGGCCACCTTCTGCGCCGTGACTAACGGCGTAAAGGCGGAAGGGGTAGACGGCACCTTTGGCGGCAAGGTGGTCTCCTATGAGAGCGGCGCGCCGGATAGCTTTAACACCTTTGAGGACTTCTACACCGCAGTGAAGGGCCAGGTGAAGTACGCCATCGACTCGGCCCACGCCAACCTCATCATCTGCGAAAAGCTCTTGGCCGAACAGTTTAACCTGCCCACCTTTACCATGCTCCTCTCAGGCGCCCTGGAAAAGGCTAAGGATGCCACCAATGGCGGCGCTCTGGTGAACGTAGGTCCCACTATGCAAATCGTTGGCTTCGGAACCATGGTAGACTCTGTTGCAGCCATTAAAAAAGTGGTGTATGATGATAAGGAGGCCACCCTGTCCGAAGTGCGTGATGCCCTGATGGCAAACTTCGCAGGCTATGATGCCCTTCTGGCCAAGCTGAAGGCCGCCCCCAAATACGGTAACGACGACGACTATGTGGATGTCATCGCCTCCGACCTCTGGAAGTACTTTGCCGACACCACAGCCAGATTGAAGATGTACCGCGGGCATTACTGCGACGCAGCGGTGCAGATGGTGCAGTCCAATGTGGGCTACGGCGCCATGACAGGGGCCACCCCCAACGGCCGTCTGGCAGGCAAGCCCATCTCCGACACCATGTCCGCCAGCCAGCAGGCCGACACCCACGGCCCCACCGCCGCCGCCCGGAGCTATGGCAAGCTGGACTTTGGCGCCTATACCAACGGCACCCTGCTGAATATGTGGATCAGCCGTTCGGAGCTGGTGCAAACAGACTAATTAAAAAAAGCCGAAAACCGACCGAAGCTTTGAAAGGAGCGAGTACCATGAGTAACATTCGTGAAATCAGCCTTGCCGTTCCCGAGGCCACTTATACCGAGCCCAACTACAAGGAATCCGGTATGCGCAACTTCACCAACCTGGTGCGCACCATGCTCAATGACTATGGCGTCTACCACGTGCAGTTCAACACCATCAACAAGGAAACCCTCATTGATGCGAAGGCCCACCCGGAAAACTATCCCACCCTTATGGTGCGGGTGGCGGGCTACAGCGTTTACTGGACCGACATCTCCGAGCGGGTCCAGGATGACATCATCTCCCGCACAGAGCACACCTTCTAGTCTCAACGCAGTAGAAAAAAGGCGGGCTGTAACCAGCCCGCCTTCCTTTGAATCAGGAGGGCGTTATGGATAAAACGGCAACTATCTTCGATATCGGCCGCTTTCGCAATGAGGATGGGCCCGGTATTCGTACCATTATCTTTTTCAAGGGCTGCCCCCTCCGTTGCCTCTGGTGCAGCAATCCCTTTGGCCTGTCCCGAAACCCACAGATCGCCGTGAATCGGGACCGCTGTACATCCTGCGGCGGTTGTGTTGAGGCCTGCCCCCAGGGGGTCAACACTTTGGCGGAAGGCAGCCTCTCCTTAGACTTTGCCAAATGCACCGCCTGCGGCGCCTGCGTTCTCCCCTGCCCGGCGGGCTGCCGTATGGTCTCGGGAAAGGAATACACCGCCCAGGAGCTCTACCGAGAGGCCGCCAAGGATGCCGCCTTTTACCGGAAAAATGCCGGCGGGGTCACCCTCTCCGGCGGGGAGGTGCTCTTCCAGCACGAGGTGGCTGCGGAGACTCTGCGCCTTTGCCGCAAGAACTACATTTCTACCTGCATCGAGACCTCGGCCTTTGCCCCCTGGGAGCATCTAAAAGAGGTGGCCCAGCACTGCCACATCGTCTTTGTGGATCTAAAGCACATGGACTCCCAGCGCCACAAGGCTTACACCGGCGTTCCTAATCATCTCATTCTGGAAAATGTCCAAAAGCTCTGCGCCTTTGCCCAGGGGCGGGAGCTGCGGGTGATTCTGCGCCTGCCCGTGATTCCCGGCTATACCGACGACCAGGAAAATATTATCGCCACTGCCGCCTTTGTGTCGGGGCTTCCCGGCTGCCCGGAACTCAATCTGCTGCCCTACCACAACATGGGGGAAAAGAAATACGAGATGATAGGCAGGGACTATGGCATCGCGGAGCAGAAGATGCTGGGGCACTCGGACCCCCGAATCCTCAAGGCTCAAGCCCTCTGCCAAGCCCACGCACCCAATTGTCGGGTGTCCATTGGCGGCGGAGAGATTTTCTTTCCCGACTGACGGTTCCGCTTTTCGGGTATTTTGTCTTTGTGCTGGATTTTTTACTATATTTATGTTATAGTCTGGTAATCCATGGCGTATCCCATGCCAAGGGATAGGAGCTGAAGTCAAATGAACCAACTTGAATCTCTCTTCCAGCCTCTCGCTAAGGGGCCAATCTCAGAAATTATTGTCCAGCGGATCTCCGATGCCCTGATTAGCGGCGAGCTAAAGCCCGGGGACCGAATCCCCACAGAGCAGGAATTCAGCGAGAAGCTTCTGGTCAGCCGCAACGCTGTGCGGGAGGCTATTAAGGTTCTGGTGGCTTTCGGGGTCCTGGAAATCCGGCGGTCTGAGGGAACCTTTGTTGTGGAGGAGTATCACCACAACTTGATTAACCCGCTCCTCTTTGGTCTGCCCCTCACCGAAAAATCCACCAAGGATATTTTGGAGTTTAAGGCCTCAGTCTATCAGAGTTTGCTCTACTTTGGGGCCATCCACGCCAGTATGGACGAGCTGTCGGCGCTGCGGGCTTACTGCGACGAGTTTTACGCCGCCTGCATGGCTAAGCCTGCCAATACCGGCGAAATCTTCCGCACCGCCGAACAATATAACCGGTATTTGGGCGAGATCACCCATAACCCGCTTCTCATTCAGCTCAACAACATTACCATGCGCTTTGCCAAATATACCCGGGTCAAGGCCATTGAGGTCAGCCTGGAACGGAACACCCCCCAACTCTTGCCGGAAGCTTACTACGAGGATATCCCGATTTTAGAACGCCGGGATCTAGCCGTGATACTCCCCCATGTAGAGAATCGCCTCCAACTGTGGAAGGATTTGATTTTGTAGGGACAATCACCAGAAAGACCTCCGTCTTAGGCCTTAGCCACCGTGAGCCGCAAGTTACTATTTCCCACTTTTCCCGCGCAGCACAACCTGTTTTGTCGTCACGTTTGGGTCAGCCGCGAGAAATAGTTTTCTCACGGCTGATTTTAAGTATTCTTAACTGAACAAGGCCCCATTTTCCCTAAGCCCAAGCAGACCCACCAGGTTCAAGCCATTCTGAAAAAAAGCACCCCTCTGGCCACGAGGCAGCTGAGGACAGTATGGGCTAGGAAAAGGAAAGCTCCTCCGTTAAAAAACCGTGCCCCTAAAAAATCTGCCAGGGTCTGACGCCCCAATTGACTGTACTCCCCGTCGGTGCTATGATATTCACATGACATATATTGGGGGAAATGATATGTTTAAGGTATTGCCTAAAGGGGGACCGCCACCCATAGATGGGGCGGAACCGGCCGCCGGGCGCGGCTTTTGGAGCCAGGCCCAAAAATCTGTCTTTTTCCTCTTCGTCCTTGTGGAGATCTGGCGTCTTTGCCTTTTGGAGCTGTCCTGGAGCCACACGGGGCTGTTGGAGGGATGGCTGGCCCAGTGGTCCTACGCCCTCTATTTCGCGGGGATGTTCCTGGGGGTTCTCCTGGGCACCCTCCTTTACGGAACCCTGCTTTTACCCCATCCCCGCTGCTACCTTTTCTGCGTTACGGCCTCTGCCGCCATGGCGGGCCTCAGCTTTTGGGGTGGCGGTGTCCTCCCGGCCATTTCCTTCACCCTGTCGGTGGCTTTTTCCGCTGTCTCCATCGTGTTTTGCCTGCGGCGGGCCGTTGTACTGATCCCCTTTTCTTGGATCGGGCGCTTTTTAGGGGGCGTCTCGGCGCTGATGGGGCTGATGGGCGTGGTGTTTTTCCGGGTGCTGCTATGCCCTCCCGAAAAAGCGTTGCCTGTGGCCGGTATCGTGCTTTTTGGCTCCTTTCTCCTCTATCGTCAAATCGAAGACCCTGGAGACCCCAAAGAGGAGTCTGCCGCCGGGGCTCCCGTCCCCAAGGGTGCCGTGGCTGTTGCCGGGGCCCTGGGCGTAATCTACTGCCTGATCTTGGGGCTGATGGAAAGCGTTTTTGCCTTTGAAGACGCCTTCCTTCTCTTCCCAGACCCCTCTGTCCTCACCTGGGTCCTGTACATCCTGGCCTATCTGGCCGCCGGTTTTCTCATCGACAGCAGGTACCGCCTGGCCCCACTGCTCATAAGCTTCGGCGCTTTGGCCCTTGGGCAGGGCTTGTCCTTTTTCTCTGACCACACCATTTTGGCCCTGCCCTATCTTGTGCTGAATGTGTCTGCCCTGGCTCTTCTGGAGGTCTATCTCCTGGCTGCGCCCCTGCTTCTGGGCAGCCGATATCCAAAGCTTTTGCCCTTTGTGGCGGCGGGGTATTTCTGCTACTACTTGTTTTACTTCATCAGTGTTCTGCAGCAGGCCCTGCTTCCTCCCATCAGCAGCGTCTTGCTCCAGGGGGTGATTTTGGTTTTGGCCCTGGGCGCCATGCTGCTGTGTCACGGACTTGTCAGCTACCTGGGTAAGATCAAGCACGCCGGTGGCAGCCCGCCCAGCCGTAAAGAGGCGCTGTCCCGCTTTGTGGCGGCCTATCCCTTTACCACCCGGGAGGCCGAGGTGCTGGAAAACATTCTCACCAGTGAAAAAAGCATCAAGGAGCTGGCGGAGGCGCTCTATATTTCCGAGCGTATGCTTTACCGCCACCTGGAAAGCATCTATAAAAAGACCGGAACCAATTCCCGCATCGGCCTGATGCTTCTCTGCTTTGAAACCCGCGATACGGCCCTCATGGAATAGTCCCCTTGGGAAAACACCACCCCTTCGGGTGGTGTTTTTTTGCGCCCTGCGCCGCCCATAAATAAAATGGCAGAAATCTGAACCCGGATTTACAGCGGTTGTCAGAGCCCTGACCTGCACAATACCGCCCCTTACGTTAAGATAAAATGGTAAGTCTTTATAGGGAGGTATCAACATGAAAAAATCATGCCGCAACCGACTAACATCTCTGGGCCTCGCCCTTTGTATGCTGCTAACCCTGACGCCCTTTTCCATAGGGGTCTCGGCCGAAGAGGATACACCCACAGGAATCAACATGGAGGTTCACAGCCAAACGCTGGGTGGCCCCCTCACCTCCTTTGCCAACGAGGATGCGATCAAGCTATGCCTTTCCCTGAGCGACACCGCCCAGCTAAACAGCGTCTTTGTGAGACCTGCGGGCGGCGGCGACGACATCTTCCTCTATCTGGATCCAGCCAATGTCCAGTATTTCACCGGGGATGGACTGTGGGGAATCCTTTTTGACCAGGGCATGCGGGAAACCATATGGGATGACGATACACCCACAGCGGGAGACCTGATTCCCCCGGGCGCATATCGATTCCTCGTCTACGATGACCAAAACCCTGGCGGCGGCTCCTATCTCTCCAACGCCACCTACACGGTGACCCCCGGTGGCGGCGACCCCGGCGGCGACCAGGGTATTTACAACTGCCGAGCCTTTTTCAGCGAGAACGGCCAGGGGGAACTCTTGGCAGAAAGCAGCTGCGCTTTTTATCTCTACACCACGGAGCCTATCGGGGCCGGCGACACCGCCTCGGCTACCCTGCACTATAACAGCGATGAAACCGACGAGGTCACTCTCTCCGGCTCCGTGGGCGGCTACGTGTTCTCCGCCGGGGATGTCTTACCTGCGGATGCGGTTTCCGTGGAGAAGGTCACCTTCACTTTAGGGGAAGTGACCCGTGATTTCCTTGTGGGCAAGGACGTGGCGGCCTCCCTGACTGTGGACTTTTCCGGCGCCGCTGGTGAGGGCCTTGTCAAATATCTGCGGATATCCGGGGCCGACGACTTTACCGCCTCCTACTTCCTGGGCACCCCGGCGACACCCAATCCCATGACCATAAGCCTCCCCACTGGAGTCTACGATGTCAGTGTAGTTGGCTCGCTCTTAGGCCGAGAGGTGACCTTTGGTACGGCTGACGACATGACCGTCAGCGCCGGGAAGACCGAGGAAACGATGATCCTGACAGACATTACTCCCACCAGGGTAACCCCCGCCGTTCTGGACGGGGACGGCGGCACATTGCCCAGCTACTGCTACAATCTGAAGTGGTATGACGCCGAAAATGGCGGCAATCTAGTCTATACAGGCCCCGGCTATGCCCTGTTGGCGGACGAGACCCTCTATGTGGAGGCCGTGCCCGCCGGACATTACGCCACCCGCTATCAAGTCTCCCCGCGAGAGGCGGTTACCGACGGCGGGGTTACCCTAACCCTGACAGCACATGAACAGAAAACCGTGACGGGCACCGTGACCAAGGCGGACGGCAGTACGCCTTTGGTGAGTGCCCAGGTCACCGTGACCAACACGGTGGACGGCTATGCCTTTACCCAGTCGACCACCACCGGAGCAGACGGCACGTTTACCCTTCAAACCCCCATTCTGCCCGGCGCGACTCTTACCGCCTCCCGGTATGATCTGACCACGGCCATATCAGAAGGTTTTGATGCCGATACCTACACGAATCTTAACCTCACCATGGCGCAGCGCCAAGGCGTCATCACCCTCCCCGACGGATACGCCGACAGCGCCCTGGTACAAGATGGGGACGGCAACCCTCTGGCCCATACCTTCGCCGATCGCAGGCGATACCTCTATCTCAGCGATCCTGATGACGTCACCGGCCCCCTCTCCATCCGCCTGAACAGCGTCAGTCGCCAGGCCTATCTGGATGCCCAGGTTACCTTGGACGGGCAAGCCTGCGGCGTCATAGAACAAACGCCCTGGATCAACCGGGGGCAGGCATCCTTCACCTTGCAAAATCCCAACCGGGTGGAGTGCTATGGCCTGCTCTATGACCATAATGGGGCCCTTCTCTCCACAGAGACCCGCTATGGTCTGGCCTCTACCAACACCACCATCCACTACAACGGCGCCTACCTGGATGAAGGGGACTACACCTATCTTTTTGTCCGCAAGGACGCTTGGCAGCAGCTGGGCACGCTCCAGGATGGCAGCCTTACGGAAACCAAGGCGGCGTTAACCGCCCTTGGCAATGGGTTCTATGTAGCGCAGGCCGTCACCATTTCCGACGACACACAAAGTGCCTTCTCCCTCACCCTGCCCACGGGGGTACCTCCCAGCAGCCCCGTAAACCTGGAGGCCAGCGGCCTGACCCTGGAGGCCGATGCCGATACGGTGCGGGTGCGGGTAACGGCGGCCCTTAAAAACCCCGCCGCAACGGAAACCAGCCTTACCTTGGATCTAGTCACCAACCAGGAGTCCGACAGTGGGGGCCAGAACGCTAACCTCATCAACGGCAGCCTTTACATCAACGGCAAGAAGGCGGGTTCCGACGTGCAGATTACCCCCGATAGCAGCACCGCCAGCAGCTTTGACGGCACCTACCAAATCATCATACCGGATGTTACCCTCTATGGCGGCTGGCCTGTGACCCTGCAATGGCAGAGCAACCGGACAAATCTGGACAGCGTGTCCGCCACGGCCCTTCTCAGCCTAAATTCCGTGGGAGGCTACCACTATCTGGATTCCGACTTCCTGAACACCCCGGCCCTGACCCTGTGCGCCCCCCAGGCGGTGGCTGCGGCTGATTTCAACGTTTACGGCTATGGGCCCAAGGGCAGCACCGTGACCCTGTCCCTAGACGGCACCACCGCCGCCACCCTCAAGGCCCATGAAACAACCGGCTTTTATAGCGCCGCCCTGTCTCTGGGCAAGCCCTTTGGCCCCTCTCACCACAAGGTGACCGCCACAGCCACCACCCCAGGGGACGGCACCGTTTCTTCCCCGCCCCAGTCCCTGCGCTATAACGCCTCCCTGCCCGTGCTTTCCAAAATTGAGTTTACCGATTATCGGAGCAACTGGGTCACCGCTTGGGAAGACGGCCTGGCCTGGGGCAGCAGCTATTACTGGTATCTGCCCGGCACGCCCATGAAGTATAAGCTTACCTTCCGAAATGCGGAAGGTGCAACTGCCATGGAGCAGGTCACCGTCTATCTCCCCCGGGCCGACGGGGTTGAAAAGCTGGAGGCTACTTACAGCGGCAACGGAACTTGGACCACAAGCCCCTACCTCTGCGGCAACAATCCTCCCACCGGCGCTTGGGTGGGCTACCTGCCCGCGGAGCCGGACAGCCAATTGACCCAGGAGGAGTACGATAACTTTTCTGCCCTTCTCACGGAAGAGAACGCCTTCGCCGCCACAGAGGGCCAACAAACTGTGGTCAACAATCAATTGGCAGGAACCGGCGTGGCGATCAACTGGGACAACGGCAAGCCCACAAGCGCCTCCCTGACCTTCGGCCCGGAGAATACCTATACCTTCTCCCTCTCCCGGGTGGAAGGCACAGGTGCGGCCACTGCCATCGCAGCCTTCCCCACCATGCCCCAAGGCGCAGCCCTGGCAGCGGCGGTTTCCGGGGGCGCTATGTTCCTGGACCCCACCACCAACACCCCCTACGCCAAGCTGGGGGTGGTAGACGGCGTTTACACCATAGATCAGGTGAGCCGCTATGACGCAGGTTCCGGCGAGATTTGGGAGCGTCAGGTGATGACAATGAACAGCCTGACCCGCACCATCTGCGATACCTATCAAGATACTGTGGTCACTCTAACCTACACCAATACCGGCAGACCCATCCGGGAGCCCTCGAGGGATCACATGGCGAAAATGACGGAGCTACTGTCTGTCTGGGCCGCCTTCTACACCGCTCTGGATCAGGCCGCCTCCGGTACTTTGGACCATGGCCCCGCCCCCGCCCCCTTCGCCAGACTCATGGCTCTTGGGGTCACAGTGGCGGATGTGCAGGTGCCCCAGGGGCCGCCCCCGCCGCCCCCCTCCGGCCCGCCCGGCATGAATCCCGACGTGGCCTACATGGGCGCTCTCCTGAAGATTTTGGAAGACAACGGCGTGGACGACCCCAACAGCGCCCTCTTCTGGAGCGCCAGCGGCAACAGGGAACACCTGGGCGGCGGACTGTATCAGAACCTGAAGTGGAAGGTGGGTGCCAAGGAGCTGGAGCTTTTGAAGGAATATCTGGACAAAGCCACCTCCGGCGGTAAGGCCGCGGCCGAGGGCACCAAGGAGGTGTGCGACTGGGCCATTGATGAGATCAAGGGCGGCGTCTGGGAGCAGATTACCAGTGCCCTGGGCGGCGGCAAGAACAAGGAGCTCCAGGAGCTGACCAAGCGGGTTTACGATGCCATGAAGGAAGCCGAGGCAGGGGGACAGAAGATCAACTGGGATGGCTTCCCCTTTGGCGACGACATGCCCGACCCCCGCAAAAAGAAAGACGAAGGCGGCGGGGGCAGCGATGATACCGGCGGCGGCAAGGGTGATAATGACGGCGGCGGCGACGGCTCCGGCGGGGACGGCAACGGCAGCTCCGGCGGAGACGGCAGCAGCGGAACCACAGAGCCCATTCCCCCCCAGCCCAAGCCCATAATCGACCCCTCGGGCTTTGTCTACGAGGCCGTAGAGAGCAACCGTCTGGCCGATGTCACCGCCACGGTCTACGAGGTAGACACCAACACAGGCACCAGAACCCCCTGGGCCGCCGGGGAATACAGCCAGGAAAATCCCCTGGTCACCACAACCCAGGGCAATTACCAGTGGTTTGTTCCCCCGGGGGGCTGGTCGGTTTCCTTCTCCAAGGGCGGCTTTGAAAACTATACCACAGGGGAGCATGACGGCACCGACGCAGCCCAGGCAGGCGGCACCACCTGGTATATGCCCGTAGCCCCGGTGCAGCTGGATGTAAATATAGGGATGACCAGCATAACGGCCCCCATGGTGGAATCTGCCACAGCCACGGCAGAGGGCGTTTACCTCGTCTTCTCCCGGCATATGGACACCGACACCCTAACGGCAGGCAATTTCTCACTGACTGTCAACGGCGAGGACATCGACCTGAGTGCGTCGGTGAGCTTCCCGGACAAGGAAACCGCCCCGGATGGGAGTGAATATGCCCGCTCCGTCCTGCTACGCCACGCTCTGGGGGCCGACGCCCAGGTTCTCCTGGAGGTGAAGGCCGCCGTGAAGAGCTACGCCGGGGTGCCTATGGCCGTCAGCTATATCCCAGAGGCCCTCCCCGTTGAAACCCTGCCCCAGGTGGCCTCCCTTTCCGCAGCCCCCGCTTCGGGAGCGGTTGCGGTGAATACCAGCGTTACCCTCTCCACCGATACAGAGGGCGCGGCCATCTACTACACCACAAACGGCAGCGCGCCAAGCCGGGAGGGCGGGAAGCTCTACACCGGGCCCATCCTGTTAGACAGGGCCATGACCATCAAGGCCGTGGCGGTGAAGGCCGGATGTGCCGACAGCGCAGTCTTCTCCGCAGGCTATACAATTCAGGCAAATACTCCGCCCCCGCCGCCCCCGCCCGGACCTCCCGGCGTCGGTGGCGGAGGTTCCGTGACACAGCCTAAGATCACCGCCAATGAGGGCGGCAAGTTTACCCTGTCTGAAGACGGAAAAACCCTGACCATTACCCCCGATACAGGTTTCCGTATCAAGGATGTCCTTCTCAACGGGGTCAGCCAGGGGGCACTTACCGGTCTTAAGGGCCTCAAGGCCACGGACAAGGTGGAGATCGTATTTGAGAACATTTCCACAGGCTGGGTCAATCCCTTCACCGACGTGGCCTCCGGCGCCTGGTACTATGAGGCGGTAGCATTCGTCCACCAAAAAGGCCTCTTTGCCGGAACCGGCGCCGCCACCTTCAGCCCCGAGACCCCCATGACCCGGGCCATGCTGGTCACCGTACTCTGGCGGCTGGAGGGGAGCCCCGCCTCCTCCGCAGTTGACTTCCCCGATGTTTCCGCCGATTCATGGTACAGTCTGGCCGTATCCTGGGCGGCACAGAAGGGCATCGTCAAGGGCTACGAAAGCGGCCTCTTCGGCCCCGCAGATCACATCACCCGGGAGCAGATGTCTGCCATCCTGTACCGCTACGGCGGCAGTCCCCCTGCCCAAGGCACTTTAGGCGCCTTTCGCGATGGCGGCCAGGTCAGCGCCTTTGCCCAAGAGGCTGTGAAGTGGGCCTTGGATGCAGGCCTCCTCACCGGCATGGGCGGCGGTGTTCTGGCGCCCCAGGGAGAGGCCACCCGCGCCCAGGTAGCCGCCATGCTGCAAAGGTATCTGAACTGGCGCGACGCATAGATCCTGGCCTGCTCCGGGTGCGCATACAGCGTGGCGGACGCCTCACACAGAGTATCCTCCGCTATGCCTTTCTTTCTCCTCACGGAGATGAACGGCCGGTGTGTCCCGTGCGAACTGCCTACAATTGTCAAAAAGGTCTGCTTCCTCCCCTTGAAGAAGCAGACCTTTTTCTTTGATTCCCTTTTAACTCAGACTTCGTTTTTCAAAGTGGCGGGGTCCTCCCGGCCTACCAAATATTTTTCTATTACCGCGATCAATTCGTCTATGTCCACAGGCTTGCCCAAATGGTCGTTCATTCCCGCCCGGAGACAGGCCTCCGCATCTTCCTTAAAGGCATTGGCCGTCATGGCCACGATGGGGACAGCCAGGGCATTTTCCGTTCCCAGGGCTCTGATCTCCTGGGTGGCGGTGATGCCGTCCATTTGGGGCATTTGCACGTCCATCAAAATGAGGTCGTACAGCCCAGGGTCCTGGCAGAACATGTCCAGGGCTTCCAGGCCGGTTTCGGCGCAGTCTATCTTCACCAGGGTCTCCTCCAGGAGGGTGATGACAATCTCCCGGTTGATGGCGATATCCTCCGCCAGCAGGATGCGGCAGCCGCCAAAGGTCTTCCTGGGCTGATTGGCGATCCCTTGATTTGGCAGCAAGGCCTCCTTGCTGATCACCAGCTCATTGATGGCGTTTAATATGGAGGACTGGAACAGGGGCTTTTGGATAAAGCGGATGATACCCGCCTCACTGGCTTCCCTTTCTATGGTGTGCCAGGCGGAGATGGAGATCATGATGACACTGACACTCTCCCCAGCCACTTGGCGAATGCGGCGCACGGTTTCTATGCCGTCCATCTCCTCCATGAGGTAGTCCACGAAGATGATGTGGTAGGCGTTATTTTGCGCCACGGCGGCCCCCACCATATCCAGGGCCTCCCGGCCGCTGAGGGCCAGGTCGCAGCGGATTTCAAATTGCGCCATCATGCGCCGGAAGTAGTCCAGCACCGTTTGGTCGTCGTCCACCACCAGAACACGGGTGGCGGCATAGACAGAGCGGTCGAAGATGCTGCGATTGGACAGCTTTTTATCTATGGCCAGCTTCGCCTTAAAGCTAAAGTTGCTGCCCTTTCCTAGCTGACTGGTGACGCTGACCTGGCCGCCCATAAGCTCCACGATCTTCTTGGAGATGGCAAGGCCCAGGCCGGTGCCGCCGAATTTGCGGGTGATATTGGCCTCTGCCTGCTCGAAGGAGCGAAACAGCTTTTCCATCTGCTCCGGCGAGATGCCGATGCCGTTGTCTATCACCTCGCAGCCCAGGGTGCAGACATCGCCATCGGTGCCGTGGTTTGTGATCTTCAGGGTGACGCTCCCCTGGTCCGGGGTGAATTTTACCGCGTTAGACAGCAGGTTGGTGATCACCTGGGAGAGCCGCAGCTCGTCGCCGATGAGGTGGTGGGGCATATCGGTGTCTATATCCACAAAGAGGTCAATCTTCTTCTCCTCCGCCTTCACGGTGATGACGTTGATGACGTTTTCCAGCATCTTTTCAAAGTCGAAGGGCTCCGGCTGCAGCTCCAGCTTGTTGGCCTCGATCTTCGACATGTCCAGAATGTCGTTGATGAGGGCCAGCAGGTGCCGGGAGGCGTCGCTGACCTTGTCCAGGCAGTAGAGCATTTTTTTCGGGTCCTTAGACGCCTGGCCGATTTTTGTCATGCCGATGATGGCGTTCATGGGGGTGCGGATCTCGTGGCTCATATTGGCCAGGAAGGTGCTCTTGGCCGAGGCGCTGTTTTCCGCCAGGAGCATGGCCTCTCTCAACTGCGCCTCCCCCTTGGCGATCTCCGAAAGCATGGCCTTATGCTCCCGCAGGTCACGGGCATAGGCGGCAATGCGCACGCCGCCCTTGTAGGGTATCCTCACCAGGGTGATCTCGCAGATGATGGGGGTCTCGTTCAGGGTTTGGTGCATCCACTCAAACACGCTGTAGCCTTTTTCCATGGCCTCGCCCATATGCCTTTTCTGGCCATCGGTGGACAGCTCGCCGTCGGGCTGCCGATAGGGAGAGAGCTTGAAAAAGTCCTCCAGGAAGATTCTCTTGTCCGGCAGTTCAAAGAGGCTCACGCAGGCGTCGTTACAGTCCACCACGTGAAACTCCTCGTCCCAGAAGGAGAAGCAAATGGGGGTGGCGTTGATCATAGCCTGGTTACGGTCGTCGGCCTCTCGGGCCTTTTCCTGGGCGGCCAGCTCGGCCCGCATGTCCCTGATGTAGCCCATAATCTGAAAGCTGTCTCGGTAGGCCATCTTTTTCAGGGTGACCTCCGTGGGCAGCAGGGCTCCGTCCAGCCTGCGGTGCAGCCAGGAGAAGGTGACCTCCCCCTCCTCCTTGGCGCGGGTGATATATTCCATGGCCGCCTCGGCGGCAAGGCGTCCGGGGGGCTGAATCTCGGCGGAGAGGGTGAAAAACTTTTCGCAGTATTCCTCCTTGGAGGTGCAGCCAAAGAGACGCACGGCAGCCTCGTTGCAGTCGATGATCTCCAAGCGGTCGTTCCAAACATCTGCCGCCAGGGGGCAGGCGTCCAGCATCAGCTTGGTGCGCTCCTCCGCCTCCTTGGCCAAAAGCTCCTGCTCGTAGCGGGCGGTGATGTCCCTGGCGATGCCCAAAAGGCCCCGGATCTCCCCTCCCAAAATCAGGGGGGTCTTAATCGTTTCCACCAGGCGCTTGGCGCCGTCGTGATAGGTGATCCACTCTTCGATGGATTCCGTTTGATTCCCGGCCATAACGCGCCTGTCTGCCTCGATGAAAAGGGCTGCCATTTCTTCATCTATATTGAATACTTCCAAATCGCTCTTGCCGACGAGCTCTGCCTCTGTACAGTTGGCAAACTTCTCAAAGCTTGGGTTGCAGCCAGTATATTTTCCGTCTTCGTTCTTATAAAAGATTAGGTCCGGTATGGTGTCACGTATTACCTTTAACACAGCATGATTGATCATATGTAACCTCCTTGGCGCCTAATTAATCTTCCAGTTATTCAACTGGAATGTAACCGAGGGGGAGCGGTGCCATCATATCCGCATTTCTCATTTTCCAGAAAAAGGGTATATTCGTTAGTATTATAGCATATTTTACCACCATTTGCTATTCTTCCTCTAGAAAAAAAGTTGAATCTTTATAATCTATTATCATACAAATCGACATGATACTACTCTTACATTCCACCGCTGCTACCCCAAAATCACAGTTACCGCCAGAGCAGGGGACAAGATTCCAAAAAAAGCGGCGGTCTCCTCCTGGGAGCCGCCGCTTTTTCGGGTCATTTTCTGTTGTTCTAGGGCGCTTTCAGGCTCTCGGTCACCAAAAGTGCCATTTCTTCCTCCACCCCTTGGGAGAAGGAGAGGGAGAAGCTTTCGCCACCTGCCGTCCAGGTTGCCAAAAACACCCGGCCGCCGGTTTCCTTCAGGATAATTTCCATCCCCGCCCGCGCCAGGGTCTTTACTTCTTCATAGGCGGTGTAGTCGCCGCTGATGTCCTCCCGGCCCTGGGCTTGACGGTAGCAGATGGTGCCCGCACCGTCCGTAAAGGTAATCTCGGCGATGCTGCCGGCAATGACCCGGGCACCCTCCACCTCGTAGCCCTCCGGCAGCAGGGTGGGGACCAACAGGGAAAAGGCTAGGGCTTCCTCCAGGGCGGAGATCTCCTGGGTTTCCAGCACCGGGTTTCCTGTCAACAGATTCTGCGGGTTTTCCCCTTCCCGGAGGAAAGGGACGGCCAGGGAAACCGCCAACACCAGGCAGGCCGCGGCGGCAAGAAGGGGCCGAAGCCTCCTTTTCGGATAGGGAACAAAGGGGGCTGCCCCTGTCTCCTCCCTCATCCGGGCCAGAAGGCGCGACTCCAGCTCAGGGGAGGGCGTAAGCTTATCCATGGCGGAACGATACTTATGCATCTGGCTCACCCCCTTCTTCCAGAACGGTTTTCAACAGCTTTCGGGCCCGGTGCAAAAGGGAACGGACTGTGGCCTCCCGTTTTTCCAGGATGTGGGCAATCTCGGCGGTGGAGTAGCCCTCGTAGTAGTAAAGATGCACCACCTCCCGATAGTTCAGGGGCAGCTGATGCACCGCATCCACCACCTGGGTCTCCCTTTCGTCCAGCCCCTCTATGGCAATGGTTTCGGGAATGGCCACGGTTTTCGCCCAGGCGGATTTCAGGCGGTTTTTGCACTGGTTCACCGCCACGCGCATGAGCCAGGCCTTTTCATGGGCGGGATTTTCAAAGGTACCCCCTGCGCCCAGGAGAGCCAGCATGGTGTCCTGCACCACATCCTCGGCATCGGCCCGGTTGTGGAGATAGGAGTAGGAGAGCCGCAGGAGGGAATTCCCATAGGTGCGAAAGGCGTGGATCACTAGTTGGTCTGTTTCTGTCATGGTCTTCTCCCTTCCCGCTAAACTCTTCGCAAAGACAGGGCAGCAAAGGGTATCTCTGCTGCCCTGCTGCGCTGTAACTATTAAGGATTGGCCCCTGTAAAGGCCGGGTCCACGATAGCGATGTTGTTTCCCGTGATGGTCACCGCGCCGTTGGAGGCAATCAGGGTATTAAAGGCCTCGGCTTGAACATAAAAGTAGTCGCCAACCAGGCAATTGGGGTTCTCCATCTTGGCAGGGGCTGTCATGCCTATGGCCTTTACACTGCTTGATACCAAAGTATCCTGGCCGATGGAGAGGGTAGATTCCATCCGCCCGTTGCTCACGTGAACGGTGCGGCTGTCGTTGTCCCAGGTGACGGTAAAGCCCAGGGCTTCGGCCACGGCGCGCAGGGGGAGCATATAGTGGCCGCCCACAGACAATATCTCCCGCTCTCCCAGGTCAAAGGCCGAACCGTTGATGGTCAGGCTGTAAACCGGCTGGGAGATGGGGGCGATCAGGGGTTCCCGCTCCGGGGTGGTGGTCTCTTCCGCGGCCAGGGCCGGGACGGCGCAGAGGCTACACAAAAGGGCCGTACTGCAAAGACAGGCAAGTAGATTCTTTTTCATAATTAGGATTCCTTTCTCGATAGCAATTGAAACGTTTTCCTTGTTTCTATCAAGAATACAATCGAAAGGGGCTAAATGTTGCATCCTGTCAAAAATTTTTTCATTAGGCAAGGGGGGGCGCCTCTGTCTGCCCTCTTACCCCTCCAGCTCGAAGTCCGACTTGGGGTGCTTGCACAGGGGGCAGACCCAGTCGGCGGGCAAGCTTTCAAAGGGGGTGCCCTCCACCGCCTCGTCGTAGATAAAGCCGCAGATCTTACAGACCCACACCTTCCCCGTGGCCTCCTTCTTCACCTGGGGCTTGGGCTTTACATGGGCGAAGTAGTAGGCATAGGTGAGGGAGGGCTGGCCGGACAGCACCTGGGACTCCGTGACCTCGGCGATGAAGAGGGTGTGGGTGCCGTAATCATAGTGATCTACCACCTGACCGGAGAGGAGCCCGTTGGCAGCCTGAGAAAGGTAGTAAATCCCGTTTTCGCTGCGCTTTTGGACAGGGAAATCGGCAAACTTATCCACGTCACGGCCGCTCTGGAAGCCGAAGTGTTGGAAAAGGGAGAAGGGGGCCTCCTCGGTAAGAACGGACACGTTAAACCGGCCGGTTTTCAAGATCATGTCGTGGGTGTAGTTTTTCTTGTTCACGGCGATGGAGATGCGGTAGGGGGTGTCGGTGAGCTGCTGGACGGTGTTGATGATGCAGCCGTTGTCCTTGTCCCCCTCCCTGGCGGTGAGGACAAAGAGGCCGTAGGTCAGCTTAAACATGGCATTGGGGTCCAGGGTGCCGGCGGGGGCTTGGCCCTGATTCTGAGGAGCCGCCGGGGGCAGGGGCATGGAGGCCCGGATGGCGGCGGCCAGGGCGTCGATTTCCCCTGCCTGCTCCTCCCGCAGGGCAGACTTGATGGTGATCTCCTGCTCTAAGAAGGTGAGGTTTTTGCAGGGGGCCAAAATCTCCCCCATCAGCTTTCCGCTGGTGGGGCCCCAGGAGCCGTTTTGCAGGAGCGCCACCGTTCTGTTTTGGATGTTGTGGGAGGCCAAGTCCCGCAGCAGCTCGTCCATGGTGACGAAGACCCCGGCGTTATAGGTGGCCGAGGCGAAGACCAGGTGACTAAAGCGGAAGCAGGCGGCGATGATCTCCGAGGCAGCGGTGACAGACACGTCGAACATCACCGTGGGGACACCCAGCTCCCGGAGGCGGCAGGAGAGGATTTCCGCCGCGTTTTCCGTGTTGCCGTAGATGGAGGCATAGGCGATGACCACCCCGGCCTCCTCCGGGGCATAGCTGCTCCAGGCCTGGTATTTGGCCAAATAGTCCCCCAGCTTCTTCCGCCAGACAAAGCCGTGGAGGGGGCAGATCATGGCGATGTCCAGATTGGCGCACTTTTTCAGGAGCGCTTGAACCTGCACACCGTATTTCCCCACGATGTTGGCGTAATAGCGCCGGGCCTCGTCCAGGTAGTCCCGCCCAAAATCTACCTCGTCGGCAAAGAGGGCGCCGTTGAGAGCGCCGAAGGTTCCGAAGGCATCGGCGGAGAAGAGGGTTTTATCTGTCCTGTCGTAGGTCACCATCACCTCGGGCCAGTGAACCATGGGGGCCATAAAAAATTGCAGGCTGTGGCGGCCAGTTTCCAGCGCCTCCCCCTCCTTCACCAGCTTAACTGCAAAGCTTGTGGGGCCGAAGAACTGGTTGATCATGGCGGCGGACTTTTCGTTGCAGACCACCACCGTGTCCGGGTAGCGCAGCAGCAGCTCGAAGAGGGTGGCGGAGTGGTCGGGTTCCATGTGCTGCACCACCACATAGTCCAGGGGCCGTCCCTTTAAGCCATGGGCCAGATTTTCGAAAAAGACCCGCCCCACGGACTTGTCTACCGTGTCAAAGAGGACGGTTTTTTCGTCCAGCAGCAGATAGGCGTTGTAAGAAACGCCCCGGGGGACGGAGTAGACCCCCTCGAACATGGAAAGGCGCCTGTCGTTTCCTCCCACCCACAGAAGATCTTTGGTAATTTGCCGGATACAATGCATAAAATCGCCTCCTATTGCGATATGGGCACCACCTTTTGAAAGGCCTGGGCGCCCGGCTCTCCCAGTATGCCCATTTCGCCGCCGGTTTCCACCTCTTGCCAGCGAAATCTTTTGCATGTGGGACATCTTCCTCTATGATACCCCTTGGAAGAGGCCCTGGCAAGACTTTCCTTCCGGTGGTCTATGCCGCCTTTTGCCGCCCGGTGCAGGTGGCCTCAAAAACCCATGACAGCCACAAGCTCTGACTTAGCGACCTTCTGCCTTTAGGGGCTAATTACGGTGGCGTATCATTGACATGAACAGCTGGTTATGGTATCTTTTTATGAGAGAAACAGGAAGGATGCTGCTTCTATGGAAACTGGTTTTGACAGACGCCTCTCCCCCCAGTCCGGCTGCGAGGAAAGCGGCCTAACCGACCCGGCTTCTACCCAAGATTTTGACCAGCAGGATGATTTGGGGCCGCTGGCTCCGTTTCGCGCCATTCCTCAAATCGATTTGGCCCTGGGCCTGTCCCGGGTGGGTGGATTTCCCGAGCTGTATGAAGAGGTGGCCGTCCTCTTCCACCGCTCCACCCTCACGGATATCGGCCTTTTGCGAAGCTGCCTGGAGGAGGCGAACTTCCCCCTCTTCTGCACCCTGGTACACAGGGTAAAAAGCTCCCTGTCCAGCATAGGCGCCGAGGAGCTGTCCCGAGCCGCCCTGGAGCTGGAGGGCAAGTCCAGGCTCCCTGACCCTGACTACTGCCGGGCGCATTTTCCCCTCTTTGAACAGGAGACTCTGGCCCTTTTGACCGCCCTGGACGCCATTTTAGGCCCGCCCTGGGACCCTTCTCAAGACGAGGAGGGCGCAGACCCCAAGGAGAAGCTGAAAAGCATACAAAAGGCCATCAATCTCTTTGAGTTCGACGTGGCCCGAAGCAAGCTGGAGGCTTTGCGCCAAGGCCCCCTGGAGGCGCCCCTTACCGCCTTTGTGGAGGAGCTCTACGGGGACATGCTGGACTTCGACTTTTCCGCGGCAGACGAGAAGATCACCAGACTCCTGGAGGGCTGAACCCTTGCCCCACGGAAAACAAAACCCCCTTGCGCAGCGGAGTCACTCCGTTACGCAGGGGGGCTCTTTCATTGTGGTGCAATGCGCTCCGGCGGAAGCCATTTGCGCAGCATGGCGCTGAGGAGGCTGCCCTCTATAGGCTTCATGAGAAAATCTTGCATCCCCGCCTCCAGATACCGCTCTCTCATGCCCTCGATGGCGTTGGCGGACAGGGCGATGATGGGCAGCTCCTGGGGGGTGATGCCCCTTTGGCGAATGATTCCCGTCACCTCTATGCCGTCTTGCCCGGGCATCATGTGATCCATAAAGACCAGGTCGTAGCGGTTTCGCTCCAGGAGCTTTAAGGCGTGGGCCCCGCTTCCGGCTGCGTCTGCCTTGATGCCGCATTTTTCCAGCAGGCCCGCCGCCACCATCAGGTTCAGGGAATTATCGTCCACCACCAACACCTTTGCCCCCGGGGCCTGGACATAGTGATGAGCGTGATTCTCCTGGCTAATTTCCTCGCCATCGCTGGGGATAAAAGGGATCTTGATGGTAAAGATGGTGCCCGCGCCGTACTGGCTGGCAAGGCCAATCTCGCCCCCCATCATTTCCGTCAGCTGCTTGGAGATGGCAAGACCCAGGCCCGTTCCGTTTACGGCGCGGTTGGCGGCGCTCTTGGCCTGGGTAAATTTGAAAAACAACTTGGGAATATCCTCCGCCTCTATGCCCACCCCTGTATCCGTCACCCGATAGACGATGTAGTCATCTTCCAAGGTCACGTCCAGGGTGACGCCTCCTTGGGCAGTAAACTTGATGGCATTGCCTATGATGTTGGTCAGCACCTGCCGCACCCGCAGATCGTCGCCCCGGAGCCATTGGGGCAGGCCCGGCTCCTTGGTGACGTTGAAGGCGATCCCCTTCTCCTTGGCGTGAAAGTTGAACAGGGAGGTCAGATGGTCGATGAGGATGTGCAGGTCGTAATTGACCTCCGAAAGGGACAGCTGCCCGGCCTCGATTTTTGAAAAGTCTAAAATATCGTTGATAAGACCCAGGAGAGACCTGCCCGATTGCAGCATGCTTTTGACAAAGGTCTGCTGCCGTTCATCTAAGTCCTCCGAGCTTAAAAGTTCCGTCATGCCCAGAATGGCGTTTAAGGGGGTGCGGATCTCGTGGCTCATGTTGGAGAGGAAGTCGCTTTTGGCCTCCGAAGCGGCAACGGCCTGCTCCTTGGCCGTTAAAAGCTCCGTTTGCATATTGATCAGGGGCGTAATGTCGTTGGCAAGAATGCCTACGCCTATGAAACGGCCCCCTTCGTCCTTGATGGGAAAATACTGATTTTCAGTATGGATGATGGTGCCGTCTTTTTTCTTCATATGGGTTCTGGTCTTGGTGTGCTCATGGGTTTCCTGCACGTAACGGCGCATTTTTTCCATGCGCTGCAAGGCCTCTTCATCGTAAATGTCCGCGGGAACCAACTGTACCTCCTCCGGCTCGTAGCCCAGCATGATATAGGCCCCTTTGTTTAGGTATGTGAGGTTCAGATCGTTATCCAAGGCCGAGGCAAAGGTTGTGGTGCTTGAAACAATGGAGCTCTGGATGTCCAACATACGGCGCATGGCCTTTTCCTCGGTAATATCCCGCATGAGGGTGCCCATCCCGCGGATTTCTCCTTTTCTGTCCCGCACGGGGAACACAGACTGCCAAACGGGAATGGCGTGTCCGTCGGCATGGAGCAGCTCGGTCTCGCCTATCCACACCCCCTTCTCCAGGGCGACGGGAAAGCTGACTGTATGCAAATACTCCATGTGAGCCGCATCGTGGGAGGCCTCCTTAGCAATAGGCGTGCCCACAGGCTGCCCTATCATCAGGCAGGCGGCGGGATTGGCGTAGAGATCCTTCGCTCCCTTATCGTCAAAGGCGATATAGTAGGGGATAGACTCGAAAGCCCCGCGAAACCGGCGTTCCTCCGCCAGCTCTGACCCCAGCTTTTGCACCCGCTTTTGACACACCAAAAACCAGATGGCGGAAGATGCTAAGACCCCAATGAAAAAAGCAAGCAAACCCATCACATCCCGTCAAAAAATGGCATTACTTTTAAAAATTTTATCATAGTATCTTTCCCCTGTAAATATAAAAGGCCCAACCATGAGAACAAATGTCATCAACGACATGTCCTCTCATGCTTGGGCCCTCTTGCCGCAATCCGGCTTACATTCCGGGCAGATCCAGCCGCAGCATTTCGGGATGGCAACTCACGCCCCGCTGGAGGCAGGCGTGGCACTTGGTGACGGCCCTGTAGTCCTCCATGGAAACGGGATAAAAGCCAAAGGTTTTAAAAAAGGCCGGGACTTTTGCCACCAGAACCACCTGGCGAGCACCACGGTGGGCGCACTCCTCCAAGGCGGTCTCCAAAAGCCTTCCGCCCACCTTGGTCCTGCGCCAGGGCTCCTCCACAGCGATGCCGCCTATGACATATTCCCCGGCCCGCAGCTCCAGCTTTACCGCGCCGACTCGCGCGCCCTGGCTGTCTCTGCCTTCCCAGCAGGCCAGAAGGGTTTCGGGGGGCTGGGTTTGGCTCAGGTCTATCTCCAAGCCGTTGCGGTGAAACAGCTCTTGGAGGGGGTAAAAGGCCTCGGTTCTCGTGATTTGCAGGTCGCCATCAGCGGCACACTTTCCTGCAGTCATGGGGCACACATCCTTTCCACTTTTTCTTTATTTCACCACAGACCGGCGTCTGTGTCAACTGCGGAGGATGGGGAATCGGGACGCCTTTCATCTTTATACAATCTTAACATGGAAGAGCGATACCTTAGCACCATGTTATCACCTTTTCTGATAGAATCAACCCAGGTGATAGCTATGAAATTTTTCTGCCGGGAATCCCTCCCCCGCCATCCGGACCACAGGCCAAAGGCAGGTGGCAGGCCATGACCCCCTTCCGCCGTGTTGCCTTATCGCCCCTGCAAATTTTATCCGCGGGCTTTGCCGCCGTAATCCTCCTGGGCGCCCTTCTTCTGATGCTGCCCTTTTCCTGCCGGGACGGGACACAGATCGCCTTTTTAGAGGCCCTCTTCACCGCCACCTCCGCCACCTGCGTCACAGGCCTCGCGGTCTTTGACACTTACAGCCAGTTTACCCTCTTCGGCCAAATCGTCCTCCTTTGCCTCATCCAAATCGGCGGCCTGGGCTTTATGACCCTGGGGATCTTCCTCTCCATGGCCTTAGGCAGGCGCATCGGCCTGCGGGAGCGCTGGCTGATGAAGGAGTCCATCAGCGCCCTGAAAGTCGGCGGTATTATCCGGCTGGTGCGGCGGGCGGTGTACGGCACCCTGCTGGTGGAGCTCACCGGGGCCCTGCTCCTGGCCTTTCGCTTCTGCCCGGATTACGGGCTTTTCAGGGGGCTGTGGTTCAGCGTTTTTCACTCAGTCTCGGCTTTTTGTAACGCGGGCTTCGACCTTTTGGGCATCGTCTCCCCCGGTACTTCCCTGGCCATCTACGCGGATGATCTGCTGGTGAACCTGGTAATCGCCGCCCTGATTATCCTGGGGGGCCTTGGCTTTATCGTGTGGGATGATATAATAGACCAGAGGTGGCATCTGCGCCGCTACCGGCTCCAGACCAAAATCGTGCTGTCTGTCACCGCCATCCTCATCGCCGCCGGGACCCTGGGCTTTTATCTGGTGGAGGGACAGCGCGCCTTTTCCGGGCTGTCCTGCGGGGAGCGGCTTTTGGCCGCCTTCTTCCAGTCTGTCACCCCCCGCACCGCCGGGTTCTGCACTGTGGATATGGCGGGGCTCAGCGAGGGTGGGGCCATGCTGACCATGGTGCTGATGCTCATTGGCGCCTCCCCCGGCTCCACCGGCGGCGGCATTAAAACCACCACCTTTTTTGTGATGCTCTTCTCCCTGGGTGCCTTTTTGCGCAGCCGGGAGGATATCAACGTGTTCCGCCGCAGGATAGGCGATCAGGCGGTACGGCGGGCCTTTCACAACACCGCCCTCTACACCATGGCGGCGGTGATAGGCGCGGGGATTATCGCCCTCCAGGGCATAGATGGAGATAAAGCCATGTTCGAGGCCCTGTCCGCCATCGGCACCGTGGGCCTATCTCAGGGGGTAACGCCCCAGCTGAACGCGCCTTCTCAAATGGCCGTGATTCTGCTGATGTATGTGGGGCGCTTAGGCAGTCTCTCTGTCCTCATGGCCATTACCGACAGACGGGTGAAGACAAAAATCAGCAATGTGGAAGAAAAAATTATCATCGGTTAGGAGATACTAGGATGAAATCCATGTTAGTCATCGGTGCGGGCCGCTTTGGCAGGCACCTTTCCATCAAACTTACCGAGTTAGGCAACGAGGTTCTGGTGGTGGATAAGGACGAAGCCCGGGTCACCCCCCTGGCCCCCTATGTCACCACCGCCCAGGTGGCCGATTGCCAGGACGAGGACGTGCTGCGGGATCTGGGCGTCACCAATTTCGACGTCTGCTTTGTCTGCGTCAGCGGCGACTTTCAGTCCTCCCTGGAGATCACCTGCATCCTGAAGGAGCTGGGGGCCAAATATGTGGTCTCTAAAACCGACAGGGAAAAGCAGGGCAAGTTTTTGGAAAAGATCGGCGCAGACGAGATTATCCACGCCGAGAAGGACATGGCCCAGCGGGTGGCCGCCCGGTACAGCGTGAAGAATATTTTTGACTATATCGAGCTCTCCCCCGACTATGCCGTGGCAGAGATTCAGGTGCCCGGCGAGTGGGTGGGCCATTCCGTTCACCAGCTGGAGATCCGAAAGAAGGATGAGGTGAACATTCTGGGCTATAAAAACGGCGACGGAAAGCTGACCCCCCTCATGCGGGCCAACCACCTCTTCGCCAAGGATGAGCATCTTTTGATCGCGGGGCTTAAAAAAGATGTCTCTCGCATTGCGTCTCGCAAGTAAGGAGGTCCCTATGG
The DNA here is from genome assembly GCA_031553635.1 of Evtepia sp. Taxonomy (GTDB): domain Bacteria; phylum Bacillota; class Clostridia; order Oscillospirales; family Oscillospiraceae; genus Evtepia. The sequence goes on from JAVBLH010000002.1 coordinate 103,264, forward strand.
AGAAGCGCTCACTGGACAAAGCGGTAAAGCCCTGCCTCATGATCGCTGGAATCTTAACAGGGGTCACGGCCTTGGCCCTCTTAGGAAGCGCCGCCGGGGTCAACAGGGACAGCATCTGCCTTTTATACCTCTTAGGGGTGCTGTTTTCCTCGGTGGTGACCTATCGCTACGGCTTCGGTCTGGCCGCCGCCATTTTACACGCCCTCTCCTTCAATTACTTTTTCACCGACCCCACCTTTTCCTTCAAGATGGTGCGCTCTGACGATGTTTCCCTGATCCTCTTCTTCCTCATCACCGCCATAGCCGGAAGCGCCCTCATGACCCGGCTGCGCAGGCAGATCACCGCAGCCTCTCAAAACGAGGAGGCGGCCCGTATGCTCTACGAGGTGGCCAACAAATTTGTCCGCCTTACGGGGAAGGAGACCATACTCCAAAAGGGCATAGACTATATCCAGGGCCACAGCCGCTGCTTGGCCACGGTGGAGCTTCTGGGGGAAGAAGTTGCCCCCCACAATGGGGCACATCCCAGGAAGACGCCTCGGCGCATCTCCTACTCTATTCCGGGTACCGCCGGTTCCTTGGGCGACCTCATCGTCACCTGCCCGGAAGAAGGCCTAGACCCCAAGGAGGAGCTGCTGTTTTCCGCCGTGGCCGCCCAGATGGGTGCGGCCCTGGAGCGGGAGGGCCTTTATCGGGAGCGGGAGGAGATTCGCGTGGCCATAGAGCGGGAGCGCAGCCGCAGCACCTTTCTCCGGGCCGTGGCCCACGATATCCGCACCCCCCTCACCGCCCTTTCCGGGGCCTCTAACCTCTTGGCCGAGGGCTTCGACCGGCTGACCCCTGAGGAAAAGCGCAAGCTGGCGGCGGATATCAGCGAGGAGACGGTGTGGCTCAGTAATCTGGTGGAAAACATTCTGAACATGACCAGGCTGGACCAGGGAAAGCTGATGATACACCGGGACTTTGAGGTGATAGACGACGTGGTTTCTGAGGCGGTGGGGCATATGGAGCGGCTTTGGGGCGGACGCAGCCTTTTTGTCCGCTATCCCCAGGAGGTGGTGGCCCTGCCCATAGACGGCAAGCTCATTGTCCAGGTGCTCATCAACCTCTTCGACAACGCCATCAAGCACACAAGGGCTCAGGATGAGATTACCCTGACCATTACCATAGAGGAAAACTTTGCCGTGTTCTGCGTGGAAAATCCCGGCGAGAGCATCCCCCGCACCCATAAAAAGAGTATTTTCGACAGCTTTTTCACCGCCGACGGCGCTTTTTCCGACAAGGGCCGGGGGGTGGGCCTGGGCCTTCCCATCTGCCGGGCCATCGTGGAGGCCCACGGGGGGGGAATCTGGGTGGAGGATAAGGAGCCCCAGGGCGCCAGGTTCCTCTTCACCCTGCCGAAGGAGGCGTAAGTATGGAGCAGCGTATCCGCATTTTGGTGATCGAGGACGACAAGCACATCTCCCACTTTCTTGCCATGTCCCTGGAGAAGGAGGCCTATCAGGTCACAGTGGCCAAGGATGCCGAGGAGGGGCTCTTTCTCTTCTCCTCTCAGCCGGTGGACATCCTTCTATTAGACCTGGGCCTTCCCGACAGGGACGGGCTCCAGGTCATCGCCGATATCCGCGCCCTCTCCAATCTGCCCATCATCGTGGTGTCTGCCCGGGGCCAGGAGAAGGAGAAGATCGAGGCCCTGGACGCCGGGGCCGACGACTACGTCACCAAGCCCTTTCACATGGGGGAGCTCTTGGCCCGGATCCGGGTGGCACAGCGCAAACTGCAAAACGCCGGGCAGCTGCAAGAGACCCTCTTTACCTGCGGCGGCCTCATGGTGGATATCACCAAGCACAGAGTCACTCTAGAGGGGCAGGAGGTGCATCTGACCCCCATGGAGTATAAGCTTCTGCTCTTTCTCATTGCCAATCGGGGCAAGGTGCTCACCCACAACTACATCATGAAGCAGATCTGGGGCTACGAAAGCTTTGGCGACACCAAGACCCTGCGGGTCTTCATGGCTAACCTGCGGCGAAAGCTGGAAAAGGACACGGCAAATCCCGCCTATCTCTTTACGGAGATAGGCGTGGGCTACCGCTTTGCCGATGAGTGAACCTACAGCCTTACCAATAGAAAGAAGGGCCAACCCATGGGGCTGGCCCTTCATTTGTTTTGTTCTGCCGCGCTAATCTATGGATTTCACCGCGGTGCTCATGGGGATCTTCTCCAGCTTCCTCACGCTAAATTTTCTGGTGAGCCAGTAAACAGCCAGAATCAGCGCCAGGGAGAAGAGCACATGGAGGGGATTCACCACAATAGGCATCACCATGTTAATCATCTCCCCCAGGTAGCCGTACATGGCCTTGGCAGAGAGCAGCATCAGGGGAATGGCCAGGAGAAAGCCCAGAATCACGGGGAGGGTGGCCCCGCCCAGCACCAGCCTTGCGACCTCCTTCCGCCTATAGCCAAAAACTTTCAGCATGGAGATGGTGGCCTTATTTTCCTCTATCATGAGAGAGGTCACCAAAAAGATGATAATGGCGCCCATAAGGGCGGCAATCAGGGTAAGCATGGTCACCATCATGGTCATGGAGCCCGCCAGGTCGTCTGCGGCGGAGTTGACGTTTTTCAAATCTTTCACCCCGGAAAGAAGGCGCTCGTCTATCTCCAGGACCCGGTTGCTGAGAAGGCCCGAGTAGCTCCCCGGCGGCTGGCCCGTCATGGCGTTGAGCTCCTCCAGGGGCAGGTAGATAAACTGACCCACGTAGGTACTCACCACGGCATCCACCCTGAGGCTGTATGGCTTGCCGCTTATTTTATCCACGAAGTCGAGGGTGTCTCCGGGGCCTATGCCCAGGCGCTTTGCCAGGGGCGCCGTGATATTCACCTGATCCCCGGGCAGGGGCGCGCCGCGCTCATCAGCCATGGTGATGGCCTCGGACTCAGGCTCCAGACCCATGAGGTAAAACTCCACCCCCTCCCTGCCCTGGGGGTAGGCGCGGATGGCGTTAAAGGGGTCGCAGTCGAGGGGGACTTCCCCCTGCTGGGGTTTTTTGAAGGAGTATTCATAGGCGAAGTGGTAGCCGTCGTCGGCGTTAAACACCACCTTCCAGGAGTGATTCAGGGTAAAGCCGAAGAGGAGCATCACCGAGGCCACCGTCACCCCCGCCAGGAGGAAGAGGAGCCGGGGCAGGCTGCGCAGCTGGCCCCGCAGCTGGAATCTGGCGGAGAAGGACAGGCCCTCCAGCCCCAGGTGCCTCTCCAGGGGGCTGACCTTTTGGCTCTGGCTGCCGCCCCGCATCAGCTCATGGGCGGTTTTTTTCAGCACCTTGCGGATCACCAGCCAACAGGAGAGGCCCAAAAAGGCCACGGGCAGAAGGATGCCCACAGGGGCGGCCCAGGGCGGGATCAGAATGCCCGTATTAGGCACGTTATAGTAGCTTTGCACCATCCAGCCTACCCCCGGGGCGATGCAGGGCAGCCCAAAGGCCACCCCCAACACGCCCCCCATGAGACCCAGAAACAGGGGGATTGTCAGGTAGTGCCTTATGAGCTCCTTCCGGCGGTAGCCCAGGGCGTAGAGGGAGCCGATCACCACCTGATCATTTTGCACCATGCGCCTGGTGACCACCCCCACCACCACGCAGGAGAGAAGGAACATGGTAACCGGCAGGTACCAGCTCATGGCGGAGACCCCCGTGATGCTGGCCCAGGGCATGCGGATGCGCTTGTTATTCATGGCATCGGCCCAGTCGGAGAGCACGTGGCCTTCCCCGCTGAGAACTTGATGCAGAGCCTGGGACTGGCCGCCTATGTCCTGCCTCTCCAAAAAGCGGACAGAGTAAACGGTGGTGGCCTCCCCTAAATCCGCCAGGTCTGCCTGGGAAACCAGGCCTATGCCAAAGCCGCTGGGGGGCATCACGTCGTTGAGGTTTTTCAGGGCATATACATAGTGGGGAAAGGCCACGGTACCAACGATAGTAAAGGGCTTTTCCTTTATCGCAAAGGTATCCCCCAGAGCCAGATCGTGGAGGGTGCAGAAATAGGGGTCCAGGAGAATTTCCCCCGGGGCAGCGATCATGCGGCCCGATTTGACGGCGGGCTGGTTGATCTCCCGGCAGGCGGTGAGCAGGCGCAGGGGGATGTTCTGCCCCACCGTCACATCCAGAACTTCATAGGGGTCTATCACCGCCCCGGTGGCCTCTCCCAGGGCCTTGACATCGGCAATGGGCGCGTCCGTCTCGAAGGAGAGGTCTTCCTGAAGGTTGCGCGCCCCAAAGCCCCCCACCAGGTTGGTGAGATTCAGCCCTATTCCCGAGGCGGCGGCGAAGGTGAAGCTGCCCAAAAACAGGAGGAGTAAAATCCCGGCGTAGCGCAGCTTGTTTTCCCCCAAAATGCGCCAAATTCTTTTCCCCAGTGCCATTACCAAGCAATCCTTTCCGCCGGAAGAATGGCGGTGTGGGAGATATGCTCCGCGATCTCGCCGTCCCGCAGCCGAAACACCTCATGGGCCATTCCGGCGATGGCCCCGTTGTGGGTAATCATCAGCACCGTGGTGCCGAAGGTCTCGTTGATGCGCTGGATCAGGGCCAGCACGTCCCGGGCAGTGAGGTAGTCCAAGGCCCCGGTGGGTTCATCGCAGAGAAGCAGTTTTGGGTTTTTCACTATGGCCCTGGCGATGGACACCCGCTGCTGCTCCCCGCCGGAGAGCTCCCGGGGAAAGCGCCCCCCCCATGCCCGCAAGGCCTACGGCCTCCAGCACCTCCTCCAGCTTCAGGGGGTTTTGGCTGATATGGGACACCACTTCGATGTTCTCCCCCACGGTGAGATTGGGCACCAGGTTATAAAACTGGAAGACGAAGCCGATCTCGCTGCGTCTATACTCCGTCAGGCCATTGTCATCCAGGGCGGTAACCTCCAGGCCGTCTACGGTAACAGAACCGCGGTCTGCCCTGTCCACGCCGCCTATGATGTTCATCAGGGTGGACTTTCCCGAGCCCGAGGGGCCTAAGATCACCCCCACCCGCCCCTGTTCCAGGGTGAGGCTAAGGCCCTTCAGCACGGGGGTCTTCACACCGGTTTCGTAGCTTTTGGTAAGTCCTTTCACGGTTAAAAACATATCAGCATCCCATTCCGTTTTTCAAAAGTGTTAGCATCTGCTCCAGCTCCCGCTCCATGGCCTGGGTTTCCGCCGGGGTCATCTCCCGGGAAAAATCGATGTAGCGCGCCATCCACCGCCGCTGGAATCGGTCGGTGACGGCGATAAAGTATTCCACCAGGAGCTCGTCCTCAATGTCCCGGCGCAGCAGGCCCTTGGCCCTAGTGTTTTCCAGAAGGTTCACGATGTAGTCGTTGGTTTTTTCGTACATATGGTGAAAGGTTTTCTCCATGAGAAGGGGCTCGCCTGCCATGGACTGCATGAAGAGGGCCAACTCCCGCTCCTCCTCCAATACCAGGGATTTCGACACCCGATCAGCAAAGTAAGAGAACACATCCTGGCTCTCCAGGGGCATACGGGCGTCCAGCTTTTCCATGAAGAGATGGATGCCCCACTGGGCGCAGTAGAGGTAGAGTTCCTCCTTATCGGCAAAATACTGATAGATGCTCCCCTTGGAAACCCCGGCGCTCTGGGCGATGTCTGAGACCTTGGCTCTGTCAAAGCCCTTCTCCACAAATTCGCGGATGGCGGCCCGGAGAATGACCTCCTGCTTTTCGTCCCGCAGGCGGAAAAATGTATCCGTTGGCATAGGCGCCGCTCCTTTCCTTGACCTTTCGGTCATGATTATGACTTATGAGTCAATTATATGACTTTCGGGTCACAATGTCAAGATTATAGAGGCATCCTACTTTTTCCAGGCCCCCTCTGCCACAGAAAAAACACGGCGACGGAAGACTCCGCCGCCGTGTTTTCCGTGTTTGTTTGCCGGGTTTTGCGCCGGCTCATTCCTTGCTTTTATAGGGCGCCTTCCTGCCTCTTAGTCCCCTATGGGGTCTTCAATGAGGGCGGCCACGCGGAATTCATGGGCGTGCTCGTCCTGCACCGTGGTTTGGGCCATGACGAAATGCACGTGTCTGTCCCCCACGGGGATGGCGGGGCCGCTCTGGCCCACGATCAGGTGGAAGTGGTCTTCGTAGAAATCCGTGCGGATTTCCACCTGATGGACGTGTCCGCCGGGGATTAAAATCGCCTCGCCGGAAACCCCGGCAAATCTATGGTTATGGGGCTCCTCCAGGGGCTGGGCAATCATCACGCTGCCGACGATCTCATGGACGTGGCGCTGCGCCTCTTCTCCCACAGGGGGCGGGCAGACACAGGCGCAGGGAATGCAGCCGCAGCAACAATATCTAGACATTTTCAACAACCTCTCAACATGAGTTGGGCGCTCTGCCCAGGTCATTTTATGCCGAAATTCCCGGATTCGTGTCACCTTCCGGCAGTGCTTCCCGGCCTGTTTTCAGGGCGGGTCCAAGTTTGCCAAGCCCCCCTCACACAGAGCAGCAAAAGAGGCGCGGTAATCTCCGCGCCTCTTTCCTGTGTTTTGTTGGGTAACGCCCGCATGGGCGCCGCTTATGGGGACTAGCGCAGGCCCTCGCGGCTCTTGCCTGCTCCGCGGAGGACCCGCCGAAGCTCCCCCTCGATCTCTGCCATATCCAGAGGTTTGGAGATATGACCGTCCATGCCGGCCTCCCTGCTGGCTACCCTGTCTACCTGCATGGCGTTTGCTGTCATGGCGATGATGGGCACCGAGGGGCTGCCCCGCTCCGCCTCCAGGGCCCTAATACACATGGTGGCCTCCAAGCCGTCCATGAGGGGCATGCGGATATCCATGAAAATTAGGTCGTAGCGCCCCTCTTGGAAGGCCCGCACCGCCTCCTCGCCGTTTTCCGCACAGTCGGCCTTCATGCCGAACTCCTCCAGAACCGCCAGGGCAATCTCCCGGTTGATCTCATTGTCCTCCGCCAAAAGGACGGAGAGGTTTTCATAAATCTGGGGACCCTCTTCCGGCTGCCCCGCCTCCGGGGAATCCACCAGGGGCGCATAGGCCTCCAGCAGAACAAAGAAGGCGAAGATGCTTCCCTCACCCGGCTGGCTGGTGACGGTAATGGCACCGGACATCATCTCCACAAAGGTTTTGGTGATGGAAAGGCCCAGCCCCGTGCCGCCAAACTCCCGCACGGTGGAGCTGTCTGCCTGGGAAAAGGGCTTGAAGAGCAGGGCGGTCTGCTCCGGGGACATGCCTATGCCCGTGTCGCTGACAGCGCAGGCAAGGCGTATCCTGCCCCCTTCCTCCGGCGCGGCCTTTACGGTAAGGCGCACCTCCCCGGTCTTGGTGAATTTCACGGCGTTCCCCGCCAGATTCAACAGCACCTGAGAGAGCTTTACGCTGTCTCCCACGGCCCACTGAGGAACGGACTCCTCCACCTCTACCGTAAAGCGCAGGCCTTTTTCCGCGGCTCGGGGCTCCAACAGCTCTCTGATATTGTCCGTGATCTCTCCCAAAAGGAAGGGGTGGCTCTCCAGCTCCATCTTCCCCGCCTCTATCTTGGAAAAGTCTAAAATATCGTTGATGATGCCCAGCAGGAGGGTGGCGGAGGACTGGATCTTGTGGAGGTAATGGGCGCTTTGCTCCTTGGTCTCGGCCTGCATGGCTAGGCGGGTCATGCCCAGAACGCCGTTCATGGGGGTGCGCAGCTCGTGGCTCATTCTGGCCAAAAAGTCTCTCTGGGCCAGATTCGCCGCCTCGGCCAGTAAGCGGGCCTCGTGCTCCTTGGCAGTTTTTTCCATATGCTCTGCCATCAGGTTAAGGCTTTCCGCCACCTCACCCAGCTCGCCGCTGACGGGACCAATGCGTTTTGTCAGGTCAAAGGGCATCTCCTTGATCCCCGCCACCAGGGTGTCTACATTTTTCATCAGGCGGCGGGAGAAAAACACCGCCACCGAGATGGTCACCACGAAAAACAAGGTGGAGACGGCAATGATACGGGCGGTGATATGCCCGAACTCCTGCTCGATATTGGTGGTCAGCTCATTGGCCCAGGTGTAGCCTATCACCATGCCCTGATGTTGGATGGGGTACATGGCGTTCATGATCTTTCCCCGCACCATGGAGCCCATTTTCACCATGGCCTGATTCTCCTCCATCACGGTGCGTCCGGGATGCTCCGAGCCTATGGCAACGCCCACATTACCACCGTTTTCCGATGAGGGGCCATAGGTGAGGATGGCGTCTAGCTCCCGGGAGTAGTATCCCACCCCCAGGCCGGGGTAGATGGAGGCCACCTCTTCCGTTACCGCCCCCAAGGCCCGGTTCAACACGGCGAGCTGCTCCTTCTGGGATAGGTCTAAGGCGCCCTCCTGGGCCAAAATATCGTCAAAACTTTGGCCCTCCAGCCTGGTAACCAGATATTCGGCGATGCCCAGGAGCTTGTCTTCCTTCCCCTGGAGCATTACCGTTTGGGAAAGGGACTGGGTGGTCACCAGGGCAGTGACCAGCATAATGCCCATAAAGAGCAAAAGGATGCCCACTATTCTGCCTTGGATGGTATGAAACAGGTATCTCCTCAATGCCAGCACGCCCTTCTTCCCAAAATGCAAATTCATTTTACCATCCTTAGGCGCGTTTGTCGATAAAATCACTGGGTTTCGGGACTTTTTTTGTGGGAAAACACGTGGCCCGCGCCGATGGCCGTGCTTTACCTTGCCATTTGGGCCTGTTCACGTTATAATCTGGAGTGCTGCAAACGCCTTCTTTGAATCTGGCTCTTTTCGAAGGGGCTTTTGCCGGTTTATTTTTAGTATCATGAAGAGGGTATCGCTTTGAAAAAAATCGCAGCATGGATGCCGGGCATGTTTCTCTGCCTTCTGATTGCCCTTCCGGCCTGGCTTTTGGGGCGGGCCGTCCCCGTAATCGGCGGGGCTGTTTTTGCCATTGTGATGGGAATCCTGCTGGGCAACTGCTTCCCCAAGCTGGCTGACCCTTCTTTCCGTCTCACCGAGGGCATCCGCTTCACCGCGAAGAAGATCCTCCAGGCCTCGGTGGTGCTCTTGGGCTTTGAGATGAATCTTTATCACATCGTGAAGGTAGGCGGACAGTCCCTCTCTGTGATGCTCTTCACCCTGTCTGCCGCCTTTATCGCGGCCTTTTTCCTGGGCAGGCTTCTGAAGCTGCCCGGCAATACCACGGTACTCATCGGGGTGGGCACCTCCATTTGCGGCGGGTCCGCCATCGCCGCCACAGCCCCCGTCATCCGGGCCAAGGAGGAGGAGGTGGCCCACGCCATCTCCACCATCTTCCTGTTTAACATTCTGGCCGTCTTCCTGTTCCCTGCCCTGGGCCATTTGATGGGTCTGAGCGACGGGGGCTTTGGCATCTGGGCGGGCACCGCCATTAACGACACTTCCTCCGTGGTGGCTGCGGGGGCCGCCTGGAGCGCCGTGGCCGGAAACGATATCGCACTGCAAATCGCCACCATCGTGAAGCTGACCCGTACCCTGATGATTATTCCCATCACCCTGGCCCTAGCTATCTTCACGGCCCGCAGAAAAAACCAAGGGGATGGGGGCGATTTCAGCCTGCGGCAGGTGTTTCCTTGGTTTGTCCTGCTTTTCCTGGCCGCCGCCGTGGTCAGTACCTTTGCCCTCTTGCCCCCTGCCCTTCCCGCTGGACTGGCCGCCGCCGGTAAGTTTATGATCGTGATGGCCATGGTGGCCATCGGGCTGGGCACCAAGATAAAAGACCTGCTCTCCCACGGTGTGAAGCCCATCCTCTTAGGCTTGAGCTGTTGGGCCTGCGTTGCCCTGGTCTCCCTGCTGGTCCAGCGCCTGCTGCACATTGTTTAGCCCTTGTACTTGAACTAACCCAAAACACGCCCGGACAACTACGCTCCGCGGCGTGTTTTTTGACCTTTTTGTGACGGAGGGGCGGCCCACTCCTGCAAAAATCCACCGGAACAGGCGAATGTGGGCCCCGGGAATAACAAATTTGTTATTTTTTTCTTCTCCTCCTTCGGTTTTTGCTATAATCTGCAAAAGGCAAAAGAGCCTTCTGCGGCATCCCCTAAGACCTTGGATGCCGCCTGTATGAAACCCCTTTCGCTGTCTGGGCCTTGCCCCGACCGCCGAGGGCAATTACGAAAAGGAGGAGTTCCGTTATGAAGCGACTGCTCAGTGCACTTTTGGCCCTGGCCCTCTGCTTATCCTTCACTGTGGCCCTTTCCAGCCCAGCCTTGGCCATAGGTAGCCTGCTCTACGAAACCGAAGCCCATATGAGTATGGACCGACAGAGCAAAACCGCCTTCGATTTCTATGTCACCAAGGCGGGCACCGTCTTAGACCAGATATCCTACGACCTGGGCTACAGTTTGCAGCCGGAAAAAGCCTTTGAGCAGCAGCAGAACCTGTCCCTGCGGATCTATAAGTACTACTACCCCGACTTTAACCTGTCCTTCCCCACCACGCCCCAAAACCTGGTCGCGGAGTTCCCCGTGTCCCTACAGCTGATCGATGGCGCCTACCTTACCGACACCGATATGGAGGCCACGGCAGCCAATATGAACCTGGCCCTGGGCTACGGCACCTACCGCTGCGAATTAAGCCCCCAAAGCAGCCTTTCCAAGGTATTTACCGTCAACACCTATGGCATTGGGATCTATGGCACCGGCGGGGTTACTGCCGCCATGTCCAATAAAGACGTTTACACCTACGGCATGGACAACGGCCTGACTTATGACCAGTCCGCCCAGCTTGTCTATGAATACCTGGGCAACTACCAGCAGCAGTTCAGCCAAGAGCTGGCAGCCGCCGAGCGGGAGGCCCAAGCCGCCTACGACGCCAAGCCCATTACCCTTAAGGTGAACGGCACCGCCATCTACTGCGACAGTCCTCCCATCATCGAAAACGGCAGAACCCTGGTGCCCCTCCGGGCCCTGTGTGAGTCTTTGGGCTATAACGTGGAGTGGGAGCAGAGCACCAAAACGGTCTATATCCTCTACCCCTACACCGATGAAGTGGTTATGTATTTCAAAGTAGACTCCCAGGCCGCCCACGTATACAGCGAGGACGGCTGGAGTTCGTATACCATCACCATGGATGTGCCCGCCCGTCTGGTCAATAGCCGGGTGCTGATCCCCGCCCGGGCCATTTCCGAGGCCCTGGGCTTTGACGTCAGCTGGGACAATGAAAACAAAACCGTTCTCATCGTTGGCACCAACTGAGAATCAACAAAAAAAGGCGCTGCCGGAACCAATTATGGTTCCTGACAGCGCCTTTTTCCTTTGTTGGCGGCGCCTTCGATCCTGGGTGCTGATGCGCCTTATTCTGTTGATCTTTCAGGGCAGCCCTTACTGCGCCCCGGAGATTCTGGCCTGGCGCTGGGCTCTTCGCACCTTTGCCTCCTCGTAGCGCTGGAGCTCCTCTTCGGTTTCCGGGGTGAAGGGGGGCACGGTTTGGGGCCGTCCATTTCTGCCCATGGCCACCATGGTAAAGTAGGCGGACAGGGCGATCTGCGGGCCGTTGTTGGATTCTAAGTCCTCCGCCTCCACCTGAACGAAAACCTCCATGGAGCTTTTGCCCACGTAGACCAGGGTGGCGGTGCAGGTGACCAAGGCCCCCACGAAAATGGGCAGGTGAAACTCCAGCTCGTCTACCCGGGCGGTGACGCAGTTCCCCTTGGAATATTTAATGGCCACCGCACCGGCTGCCGTGTCCATCAGCTTCATGATCTCGCCCCCGTGGACGTTGCCCGCCACGTTGGCCTGGTGGGGCAGCATGACCTGGCTCATGATAATTTTTCCGTTACGCATGTGAAATACCTCCTATTACGGTTATTATCTCTAGCATACCGCAATCCTGGGAAAAAACCAAGGGGAAGCCCGGATTATTTGCCCTTGGAGAAAAACTTTCGAAACCTGAGGGGGGCGGCATCCTACGACGCAAGTCCGCCCCATCTGCACAGAATCCTTTTTGCGGGGAGATCCCTCTATTTCCCTTGGCGAAAAGGCCTTAGTTCATCTGCTGCATAGTAGAGCTGCTGCACGCCACTGAACCGCACAAGATATTTCTGCGTCTTCTCATCGAAGTGTACCACGGTTCCCACCAGGGGCAGCTTGCCGTAAATGGCCGATACAATATCGCCAATTTGGAATGCTTTCATCACCATCATCTCCTATCACCGGACTGATTCAGCGGGGCGCACCCGTCCCTCCGGCCCAGCTGCGTGCCCAGCCACTTGGGACAGCCATGTTGACCCGCAGTCTGTATCCTGATATGATCTTAAAAGACGGTCGTTCATTATGCAATCATCGATTATTGCAAAAGGATGTATAATCAACGCATCTGCCAAAGTGTTCAATAACAGCCGGACAGAGAGGGCGGTTCACCATGGGAAACAAAACGGACTTGCGCGTTACCAGAACCATTCGGGCCATTAAGGAGGCTTTTTTGAAGCTGATTATCCATCAGCCTGTGAATAAAATCTCCGTTGCCGCCCTGGCCAAGGAAGCGGAGATCAATAAGGGCACATTTTACTTGCACTATTCCGATCTCTATCAGCTCTACGATGAGCTGGTTGCGGAGGTTTCCTTTCATGTGGCCAGTAAATTCGATCCATATCCGGCGCTGTTTTCTTCACCCGAGGAGTTTGTGCGCATCTTTTTGTTTTCCGAGGCGGCGCCGCCCACCAGGGCTGAGCTTGCCATATTGAAGGAAGAAAACCTGCGCTTTTCGTCTAACTACCCCCTTTGCTTCACAGACGCATTCCGGGCAAAAATTTACGAGGTGGGAACGCTGACGCCCTGTCAGGAGAACGATATCAAGCTGGAATTCATCATAAACGGGATGCTGTCCATCCTAATCCGTCCGGGGCTGGTGGATCGAAGGGATGAGCCCGGCACGCAGTTCGTGATCCGCTATCTATCCACCATGATACGGCATACCTTTCCCGGGTTTTATCCCCAGCCCACCCACGAGGGCCGGTAAGGCTACCATCCCCCGAGAGACCTGCGTCGTCTGCGACTCCGGTCTTTTGGGGGTGGGGCTTTTCTCCCTGGTGGATACCCTGGGCCAGCTCCCCAGAGGGGAGGACGCCCTCTTTCCTGTGGACGGGCTTCCCGCCTTGCCGCCCAGCGGCTTTGGAGTCGGCATTTTAATTTTGCAGTATGCCGTTTCCTACCTGCCCGCCTTTTTAGGCCTTTGGATTCTGCGGGCTGCCTTTTCCCTGCTGGACGCCTTGGAATTAGGCCCCTACCACCCAGACCAGTTTTCAGAGGGCGGTGAGATCTCGGCCCAGGATATGGCGGCCTACGCAGGGCGGCTCTACTTTGAAAAAATCCCCGGTGAAACGGCAGAAAGGACGCCCAGGGACTGCTCTTCTTCGACTGGAACCGGAACGTCCTCTGGAGCTAATTCCGATTCCTGGCGGCACAGCCTGTCCCTTACGCCTTACAGCGCCTCATAAAGATCTGTGCTGAGATATTTCAGCCCGCTGTCGTTGAGGGTGAGGACGATGTTTCTCCCCTTCTCCGGCCCGGCCAGAAGCTTGAGCCCGGCGCAGACATTCGCTCCGGAGGAAAAGCCTGCAAAAATCCCCTCCAGGCTGGCCAGCTTCCGGGCCATCTGTGTGGCCTCCTCATCTGTCACCTGCAAGCAGCCGCTGATGAGAGACCTGTCCAAAAGGGGCAAATCCATGGAGTAGCCGCCTCCCTGAATCTTATGGCTCTGGCTGGTGACCTCCAGCCCGGCATAGACGGCGGCGGTGGCGGGCTCTGCCACATAGCAGCGAATGGCGGGGTTGTGCTCCTTCAGCCCCCTGGCGCAGCCGCCAAAAGTGCTGCCGCTGCCCACAAAATCCACAAAGGCGTCTATCTTACCCTCGGCTTGGAACCACATCTCCTGGGCAGTATGCAGGGCGTGGGCGTTGTTGCAGGCCGTCAGCTGAAACTGGTCTGCCCGAAAGGCGCCCCGCTCCCGGGTGATCTCTTTGGCCGCTTCTTCCACCAGGGCCAGATCGCCGCCGGAAACCTGCCCCCGGGGCGAGCCGGGCAGCTGGTCCACCAGTATCACTTCGGCACCCAGGGCCTTCATCATCCGGGCTCTTTCCATGGAGTTCCCCTTAGACATGCAGGCGATAAAGGAATAGCCCTTGCAGGCGCAGGCTATGGCCAGGCCCGTGCCCGTATTGCCGCTGGTGAGCTCTACCACGGCCTGGCCCGGGGTAAGAAGGCCCGCCTCCTCCGCCTCGGTGATCATCTGGAGGGCTACCCGGTCTTTTTTGCTAAAGCCGGGGTTGAGGTATTCCAGCTTGGCAAAAAGGTTTCCCTGGGCGCCGTAGGCCTCGGTGATGCGGGAAAGGCGCACCATGGGAGTTTCGCCTATGGCCTCCGCCACGTTGTTCAACAGTGTTTTCATGTCTTTCTCCTCCCGGTCTTTTCTCGGCCCCGCTGTCAGTGACCGGAAAACCGCTTTTTCCATAGTTTACCGTCCTTTCCCGGGGCTGTCAACGGGAGCGGGCGCCGTTTCCCCTTCTCCCCCTGGGGATGGGCGCAGAAAAAGCGCGGCTAAAACCACATAGCAAAGCCCCGGCGTGGGAGGAAGCACCTCTCACGCCGGGGCTCTTTTCTATTGGTTCCATGCTGTCACATAGTGGGCCGGACACCTATCCGAAAAGCCAGTTTAAGACATTCTTCACCACGTTCACCACGGTGTTCACCGTTTTTGCCGTCTGGGCAGAGCTGGAAACCACGTAGACGTCAAAGTCTGTGGTGAGGGTTTTTCCCTCGGGAGTGACATAGCTCACCTTCACCGTGGTGATGCCCAGGCTGTTCAGCTTGGTGCCTTCGGTGGGGTTGGTGCTGTACTTAGAGGCGTCCAACACCTCCCGGCTGCCGTCGTCATAGCGCACGGTGACCTTTAAGCCCGAGAGGGACAGGGCCTCCTTCTTGGCATAGGAAATTTTTCTGGGTGTGTCTGACACGGAGATGGAAACCGCCTTCTTGGGGATCTCCTTCACCACGATGTCGAAGCTGACGCTCTTACCCTCAAAGCTAATGGTCACGGTTTTGTCCGTCAGTGCCAGAACTGTACCACTGCCGGGGATGACGGTGTAGCCGGTGACTACCCCTTCGCTGCCGTCGGAGTAGCGGGCCGTCACCACCAGGCCGGTAAGATCCAGCTTGTCGCCCTTAAAATACTCGGTTTTGTAGCTGCCGGAAAGGGTAATCTCCGCCAATACTGGGGGGATTTTCTCAAAGCTCGCTGTCAGGCTCACGGCCTCGGCGGGCATGGTAACGCTTATGGTGGCAGACTGGGCATCGGTTAGGGTGACCCCCTGGGCCGTCCAGCCGGTAAAGCGGTAGCCCTCGGCTGCCGTAGCGGTGAGGGTAATGGCTGTGCCTTCCTCGTAATCGCCATTCTGGGTGCCGCTGACAGTGCCACCTTCTCCCGCCGTTGTCACGAAGGCGTAGGTGGGTTCGGGTTCCACTACCTCCCGGTCAAGCACCAAAGTGAAGGCATTGGCTCCGCTTTGGGTCACGGTGAAGCTGGCGGGCGTGGAGACATCCTCCGCGTCGGTTTCCACGGTATAGTCCCCGGTGGGAAGCCATAGATAGGCCATGCCGGGTTGGCTTCCTTCAAAGGTCGTGCCGTTCCAGGCCTCATTGCAGCCTGTAACTGCCTTGTAGCCGCCAATAGTAAGCCCAACGCCGTTCAGGGGCGCGCCTTGACTATCCTGCACAGTAAGGACCACAGGTTTGAGCGACAGATTGCTTTGGTTCACGGGCGCCATGACCCTGGTGCCCACGCCGTAAACCGAGCCACCAGTGATGGTCACGCTGCCGCCTACGGTACCGCCGATGTCCACCTCGCCCTTGGCATTGACCACGCCGCCGGTGATGCGGATCTCCGCACCCATGTTGCCGCCGCCAAAGGCAGAGTAGATGTGGTTAGGCCCGCCGCCTATGCCCGCGCCGCCCTGATTGTGGCCTGTGGCGGTGACTTGAGCGTTGTCCTCGATGATAATCGTGCCGCCGTCGCCGCCTCGTCCGTTCTGTCCGCCCCGGCCGCCGCCTATGGCAGTGGCATTTTCGGAGTTGGCCTTTACGATGGCATCGCCGCCTATGGTGATGCTGCCGCCGTTGCCCCCTGTGTGGGTGTCCCAGCCGCCGCCTATGGCCGCGCCGTAGACCGAGGTGGCATCCACCTGGGCATTGCCTTTGATGACCAAAACGTTGTTGGAGGCGCTCTCGCCCCCGCCTATGGCTGCCCCGGAGCTGCTCTTGGCGCTAACCTGGGCATCGCCGCTGATGAGGATGGCAGGTGCTGAATTGGCACCGGAAGCGCCGCCGATTCCCGCGCCCTTGTTACCCTGGGCGTGGACCACTGCATTGCCGGAGATGGAAATACTGCCGCCGAGACCGCCAATGCCCGGCCCATACCCCGAGGCCACAGCCTTCAGACTGCCTGCGGTGGAGCTGGTGATGTTCACCTGGGTGTCGGCGCTCAGCTCCAGGGCCGCTCTGCCGTTGGTGCTGCTAAGCCCGTTTTCGCCCACCAGATCCAGGGTCACCTTTGTGTTTGGTTTCAGGTAGAAGGGGCTTCCGGCATCACCGGTATCATACAGCTTCACATTGTCCATGCGAATGATGCCTTCGTAGCCGGATTCCACCCGGACATAGCCCCAGTATTCCGCACCGTTGCCCTGCAGAATATGGTTGCCGCTGTTCTTGGGAATGATCACGGAATAAAATCCGCCGTCCTCAGGCAGAACATTGCCAATCTCATGCACCGTCCAGCCACCGGGGGTGTAAACCGTGAGGGGAAAGCTGGCGGTCATCGTGACCCCGCCCTCGGTATAGCTGACGGTAACCTGGGTGTCTTCCGCCGTGAGGGCCGCGCCGTTGGCCGGGATGGTGGTGTAATTCGTCACAGCTCTGCCCTGGGTCACGTCGTAATTTGCCGTCACCACAAGGCCGGTAAGATCCAGGGCGTCCCCCGCCACATAGCTTGTGACAAAGGGCTTTGCAGTGATGCTGATGCCCTCTAACACGGGCTGGGCGTCGGCATGACCCTCTACCACGGTGAAAGGCTGGGAAAGGAGGACTCTGCCGTTAGTTACCTCGTAGGCCACATACTCACCCGGCGCGATGGGGTAAGTCACACCGGAGTTCCAAATATCCACGTAACTCATGTCCACCCCGGGAACGGTGAGCTGATTCCCTCCCCACTTGAGGTTACTGCTGTCAAAGGAGGTGAGGCGGTAGTGGCCGTCCCGCCAGCCAGGCGCGCCGATGACCCTGTCCGCGGGAATTAGGTTCAGCCAGAATGGATAGCCAACGGCCCTGTCCCAACCCTGGAAGACCACATCGAAGGTATCCAGGTTGCCGATGACCGTGGTTTCCATGGGCCCCTGCTCC
The DNA here is from genome assembly GCA_031553635.1 of Evtepia sp. Taxonomy (GTDB): domain Bacteria; phylum Bacillota; class Clostridia; order Oscillospirales; family Oscillospiraceae; genus Evtepia. Next base: position 120,664 of record JAVBLH010000002.1, read on the forward strand.
GTATGAACATAGAAGGTGGAGGGGTAGGCCTCGGCTGCTGCCACTTGGAAGCTTTTCAGCAGGTGGCAGTTTTGATCTTTGTATTCACTGTTGACACCGTAGTTAAACTGCAGCTCGATATAGTAGGCACCGGCGGTTGTGATGCCCCTTAAATATTCCGAGCTGCCAAACCAGCATCTTGGATTGTCGTAGCTGCTTTGCAGGTCAATTCTTCTTCTGTCCACCTCGACACCTTGGCCCTCTGCGCCTTTGAAGAGGACGATCTCCGCGTCGTTGGCGGCGGCCTTTTTGGCAGCTTCCGCGCTGGCAAACACCGGGCTGAAGCTGACGCCCACCTGGGTGTCATAGCCTGCCAAGAGGTTTTCCGAAATATTGAGATACTCGTAAGAAACAGGCGCCTCCAGGAAAGGCCCGCCGCCCAGAACTTCCAGGAAGCAAGGGGGAGACATGCCGGGATTGCCGTTTAACTCTGCCCGCACCATGTAGTTGCCCGGCCGGAGATCTAAATCCGCGGCGCGGTAGCCCAAGAACATTTGGGGTTCTTCACTGGGCGGCAGGAATATGCTCAAATGCAGGGGCGCGCCCTCTGTGGGCCACTGGGGCTCAAAGACCACGGTGAGCCAATCTGTATCGGCAGGGGGCAGGTCGAACATAAACTGGAAGGTCAAAAATTCGTCCGAGCCCTGGGTGATGGACTCGCGGTCCAGCCCAAAGTATTGGATTGTCGCCATGGCCCCTTGGAGATTCATCATCGGCTCCATGACGGACTGGGCCACGGGAACAGGAGCCGCGGCAGGTTCCGGGGCTGGTTCGGGCTCCGGGGCTGGTTCGGGCTCCGGCTCCGGGGCAGGCGCGGGCTCCGTGACCACCACAGCGTCCGGTGCCGGGTCAGAAGGTGTCGCCCCGTCTTCCTGGGCCAGGGCTGCAAAGGGAATCATAGAGAGCAGCATGGCAAGGCAAATCAGGAGGGATACCCCCGCCTTTACCCGCTTTCTGCCGTGCAATTTTGTCCGTTTCATCGCAAAATCCACCTTTCCGTTCCATCTTAAAAAACGCATCTCACTTTGCCACATATCTCATTTTACTTTGGGGAATTCTGGCAGTCAATATGTCCCGGGGCCCTTTGAAACCGGGAGACCCGGGTGAAATGCAGTGACCCCAAAAAGGCGGAAATCGTGGCCCTGGGCTTCGTTTTTGGGAAGGGGTGCGCCCTGCCGCCTCTTTTGCCGTTGAATCCAGACACCCTGATAAAATCAGTGACCTTGTCAAATTTTTGCATCATTGGTATAATTGCCTTATTAATTTTAATAGGAGGCGGCCTTTCATGATAAAGAGACTATTCTCCCTCGCCCTGCTTTTCGCCCTCCTCCTCAGCGGCTGTACGGGGCAGGAGGCCGGAGGTCCCCCAGCCCCGGAGGACGGCGATCTGACCCAGCTGAGCTGGTATATCAACTTCTCCTGGTTTGCCTCCGCCTGGGAGGATAACCTGGTGGCAAACACCATCACCCAGGAAACGGGCACCACCATAGACTTTGTAAAGCCCAGCGGCAACGAGCGGGAAAAGCTTACCGCCCTCATGTCCGCCGGCACCATGCCCGACCTGATCACCCTGGGCCATTGGGAGCCGGAGCTGGAGTACATGATCGAAGAGGGCCTTGTCTATCCCCTCAATGAGCTGGCGGAGGACTATGCACCGGAATTTTTCCAGGTGGCGGAGCCCCAGCGCCTGGCCTGGTATACCCGGCCCGACGGGAATATCTACGGCTACCCCAACGCTTCTTACACCCCCGCCGATTACCAGAACCACCAAAACATCGGTGCCAACCAAACCTTTTTGGTCAGAAAGGATATCTACGAGGCCCTGGGCAGCCCCGATATGACCACCCCGGAGGGCTTTCAGAACGCTGTGATGGCCGCCGCTGCGCAGTTTCCCCAGGTGGAGGGGGAGCCCCTGATCCCCATCGGCCTCTATGAGTTTAACCTGGAGGGCTGCTACTCCTTGGAGGAAATCCTCATGAATTTTTTAGCCATCCCCTTTGAAAAGGACGGGCAAAAATATGACCGCTACACCGACCCCGACTACATCACCTGGCTAAAAACCTTCCGAGCCCTGGGAGAGGCGGGCTGCCTCTCCAACGATATCTTTGTGGACAGGCGGGCCCAAACCTCTGAAAAGGCGGCCCAGGGGCGCTACTTCTGTATGCTCTATCAGCACACGGATATTGCCGACCAGCAAAAGCTTCTTTACGCCAAGGACCCCGACAGTATCTACATCGCCGTAGACGGCCCGAAAAACGCCCGGGGCGACGACCACACCCTGCCCGGTGTGGGCATCAACGGCTGGACGGTGACCCTCATCAGCAAGAGCTGCAAAAATCCCGAGGCCGCCATCAAAATGATGACCTACATGATGGGGCCCCACGGGCAAAAAATCCTCTACTGCGGCGTGGAGGGCGTTACCTATGACATGGTAGACGGCAAGGTTTGCTACAGGCCCGAGGTTTTGGCCCTCTTGGGTACAGACCGGGTGGAGTATAACCGCCGCTACGGAGCCGACAACACCTACTGGATGCTCCAGGACAGCGTGATGCAATTAGACTGGCAGCCCCCCTTAGACCCCCAGCTGAACCAACCCAGGATCTGGACCTTTCCTTACACCATCTATGCCGCCCAGTATGATGTGACCTTCCCCCCGGGCTCCCAGGCGGCGGATATCCACCAGCGCATTCGGGAGGAGTGGGGAAAAACCCTGCCGCGGCTGCTTTTGGCAAAGAGCGAGACGGAGTTTGACGCCATCTTCTCCCATTACCTGGCCACCCGGGACAGCCTGGGTTTTGCCCTGGTGCAGGAGGAGGCCACCCGGCAGATGGTACTGGCCAAGGAGAGGCTGGCGGCTATTTCGTAAGAGCGTTGGAAAGGAGGTGTGGTCATGAAGGCAGTCAGGCGCTTTTTCCACGGGCTGCGGCTGAGTCAAAAGTTCTTCCTGGTGGTCTTTTTGCTGGCGGTGACCCCTGTGACCATCCTCTCTGGCGTACTCTTTCACAATATGCAGTCTGTGGTGGTGGAGGATAAGCTCTCGGCCGTGGCCCAGGATTTGCTTCTCGTCCGGGCCAGGATGGAGAAGACCCAGGAGCTTTGCAACATGACCACCCAGGTCTTTCAGCGCAACCAGCCCCTGCGGGAATTTCTTCTGCGGACAAAAACCGGGGCGCATCTCAGCCAGGATGAGCTCATCGCCTTTTACCGCAACGAGGTGGGGGCCATGGAGCGCCTGGTGAACGCCAATCCCTACCTCTACCAGGTGCGGGTCTATTTCCAGGGGGAGGAAACCCCGGAGCTCATGCCCATCCTCTACCACAATACCAGGATGGAGCAGCTGAGCTGGTGGGCAGATTTCACCCCCGGCTGGCAGCTGGATTACAGCGACGCCATCTTTCCCGAGGTGGTGATGAAGCCCGTGCCCCATCTGATGAGCTTAGTGAGCATCATGGAGGACTACCGCCTGGGGCCCTTGGCTACCCTGGAGGTTGCCGTTCGCATGGAGGAGCAGCTGCCCGGCCTGTTTCGGCCCTCCGCCGCCACCCCCAGCTGCCTGATGCTGGAAGGGGATGACGGCCCCGTCTCCTTAGGGGGCGGCGACCTCTTTTCCCCCCAGGTTGTGCGCCAGGCGCTGACGGCCCTTGATTCCGATGTGGAGGGGGTGCAGCTGGTGAACGCGACCCTGGGCGGGGCCCCTGCCCTGCTCTCCGCCATCTACCTGGAGGGCATGGGCGGCTGGTATCTCACCGCCCTCTTCCCCCGGGAGATTTCCGCCGGCCTGGATTGGCAGCGAAACCTTTTCCTTTTAGGTACGGGCACCTCTCTGATACTCCTGGCCATTGCCATCAATCTCTTGGTCAAGGCCATGCTGCGGCGCTTTTATCTCATCGTTTCCACCGTGACCCAGGTGGGCGACGGAAATCTGGAGGTGCGGGTGCCCCACTTAGGCCAGGACGAGGTGGGGGTGTTAGGCCAACAGCTGAATGCCATGATAGGGCGCATTTTGCAGCTGATGGATGAAAACGTCAGCCGCCAGCTTTTGGCGAAAAACGCCCAGATCCGCGCCCTCCAAAGCCAAATCAACGCCCACTTTCTCTACAATGCCTTAGAGTCCATCAAGATGATGGCGGAGGTGGAGGCCCGGTATGAGATTGCCGACGCCATCACCGCCCTGGGTAAGCTTTTGCGCTACAGCATGCGCTGGAACGCCTCCAGCGTGACCCTGGCGGAGGAGCTGGACAATGTTGAAAGCTATCTGGCCCTGGTGAATCTGCGTTTTGGCTATCGCATCACCCTGGTGTCCCACATCCCCCCGGAGGCCCTTGGCCAGAAGCTGCCAAAGCTCTCCTTGCAGCCCATCGCGGAGAACGCTGTGGTCCACGGGATGCCGGAGGACTCCCATGAGCTGATCTTGGAGATGACCGCCCAGATTGCGCCGCCCTACCTGGAGCTGTCCCTTTGTGACCACGGCCAGGGTATCTCCCCCCAGGCCCTGGAGGCCCTTCAGGCGCGGCTCCGGGGCCAGGTGGAGGAAACGGTGCCGGAATCGTCGGGCATAGGGCTGAAAAACGTTCACGACCGTATCCTCATGGCCTTTGGGGCCCCCTGCGGCCTTACGGTTTCCCCTGAGGCTGGGGGCGGCACCCGGGTGACCCTGCGCATCCCTTATACGGAGGGGGAGACTTAGGATGAAAACACTGCTGATCGTGGAGGACGAAAAATCTATCCGCATGGGCATTTTGGCCATGGTGCGCCGGGCCCCGGTGGAGATTGAAACCATTTTAGACTGCCAAAACGGCGCCGAGGCCTTGGAGATCCTCTCCCACACCCCCGTGGATGTGATGATTACGGACATCCGTATGCCGAAGATGGACGGGCTGGAGCTGGTGCGGCAGGCGGGGACCATGGAGCATCCGCCAAAAATGGTGGTTATCAGCGGCTACGACGAGTTTTCCTTCGCCGTGGACATGCTGCGAAACGGCGTGCGTGACTATCTGCTCAAGCCCGTGGAGCGGGAGCAGGTCTTTGCCCTCCTTTCGCGTTTGGAGGGGGAACTGGCCGCCGAGGCAAGGGGCCAGGCGGGTGACAGCGCCGCCCTTTCCCATGTTTTGCGCTCCCTCGTGCTGGGGGGCGGCCTCTCCCCGGCGGAGGTGGAGGCCCTGAACCAGCGGTACTCCGGGGACTTTGTGGCTGGCTCCTACCGCGCCCTTTGCCTGCCGCCCGGCTGCCACCCCCAGGTCTTACCCCCCTGCCACAAACTGGAGCGCGTGGAGGGCCACACCCTTTTGCTGGTGCCCCAGGGGGAGGGCGCTGTCCCGCAGCAAGCTGCAAGGCAGGAGGACTGTCCAGGCATCAGCGGGGTCCACAGGGGCTTTGGGGCCCTTCGCCTGGCCTATGAGGAGGCGGCCCAGGCCCGAAGTTTCGCCTTTCTTCAGGGACGCGCTGTTTCCTCTGACGCCCCGGAGGTTCAAAATCCAATCGCTTCCCCCCAGGAGGGCATGGAGGGCGAATGGGCCCAGGTATTGCAGCTTTTGGGCAGCTCCCAAGGGAAGGAGGCCGGGGCCCGGCTGGGCAGCCTTCTGCTCCTGGCCCAGAACGGAGCCCTCTCGCCCCAGGGTTACATCCAGGGCATGGCGGCCCTCTGCACCAAGATATTGGGGGCCTTCGGCTCCCTCTTGGAGGAGGAGGCCCGGGAGCTTTTGGCCCATCCCCTCAGTTTCCCCAGCGCCTTCGCCCATTACACCGCCCTGCGCCCTCGGCTGGAGGAATGCTTTGGTCAGGGGGATGCCCAAGGGGAGCAGGAGAACCGCCAAAAAATTCTGCGGGCTATGGCCTATCTCCAGAACCGCTACCGGGGCGAGGTGAACATGGCCATGGCCAGCAACCATATTTCCATGAACTACACCCAGTTTTCCTACCTCTTTAAGCACTATACCGGCAGCAACTTTTCCGACTACCTGCGCAGCCTCCGCCTGGAGGAGGGCAAGCGGCTGCTGCGGGAAACGGATGAAGGCATCAAGCAGATCAGCCGGCTGTGCGGCTTTAAGAACGAGAAGCATTTTATGAAGGCTTTCAAACAGGTGGTGGGGGTCTCTCCCGGGGCTTACAGGCGCAGCTGCACCGACACCGGGGACGATTCTACCAGCAAATAACTCTATTGGTCTTTTGGGCAAAGAAAAGAGCGGCGGTACTGTCTTGTACCGCCGCCTTTTTTTCTGATTATACCAGCTGCGCAGCCTGCAAAAGCCGCAGCAGAACCGCCGCGCTCTCTGCCCTGGTGATCTCACTTTCAGGATAGAGCCGGCCCTCGCTGCCCTGGATGAGGCCTGCGCCTATGTTAAACCGGGCGCTCTCCTTGGCCCAGTCCGCCACCTGGGCGCCATCGGCAAAGCCCACTAAATCGCCCGGGTTTTCCGGGAGCCCCGCGAGTTTTGCCGCCCGCCAGACCATGGTCATGGCCTCCTGCCTTGTAATGTTTGCCTGGGGGTCGAAGCTGTGCTGGTCGCGGCCCTGGATTATGCCATAGGCCTGGGCCGTGTGAACGGCCCCGGCGTACCAGTCACTTGGGACCACATCGTCGAAAACCTGACCCGCCGTTCCGGGCAGGCCCAGGGATCTGATGGTGATGGCGGCGAATTCCGCCCGGGTGATGCCGCGGTCTCCTTCAAAGCTGCCGTCCTCCATGCCGTTGATTATCATGCGGCTGCCCATTTCCTCCACCGACTCCTGGTACCACCGGCCCAGGGCGTCGGGGAAGGTGAGCACGTGATGAATCAGAGCGTAGACAGAGTTGGTCAGAGAATTCACATCGGCGTACCAGCGGCCGTTCTCTTCATAGACTCTGGTGGGCACATGGCGCAGGGTGCCCCCCTCCCAGACCACCGCCGTGGTGATTTGGGCGGCCTCCTCCCTGGTGACCTCCACGGTGCGGGTAACAAAGCCGCCAAAGGCAGTCACCGGACGGGTTACACTTCCCATGGTCGCCGTGACCGTAAGCTCCAGGGGCGGGCAGACCACTGCGGCCCCCCCTTTCTCCACCGTGGCCGCCACCCCCTCTGTTACTGCCGCCGAGGGCACTTGCACCGAGACATTCATGGTCACGGCCCCGTAGTCCGAGGCGTTTAGCGCCCGGGCGATGGCCTCTTGGTAAAAGACCGCCGCAGGGATGGTTACGGTGAGGCCCTCAAAGCGGACGGAGAGGTCCATCTCCTTTTCCGCCATGGCGGCGACGATCTCCAGGGTGAGCTGGGCGGATCTTATGGGCGCCTGACCGGGGACGATCACCACCACGGAGGAGCCCGCCTCCGCCGCAGCCACCCGCTGGGCTAGCTGCGCTTCGTCCGCCTCCACCAGAATGGTGCCCCCGGCTTCCTCCAGGGCGCCTATGGGATATTCCACCCCGTCCACGATGATGATAACGCCCTGGCCGCCGGGCGCAACCACACCGCCGCCACCGCCGCCGCCCATATCACCGGAGCCGCCGCTGCTGATGCCGGTGATGGTTACCGTTTGGTTGGCCCGAATGTCTGAAATGGTATACTGATAGACCTGGCCTGCTGCGGAAACCGCCGTCAGGGCGCTGCCGTTTGTCTTCACTGCCATATTCTGCCCGCTGTAGCCCGCCGCCACAGTCACAGTGAAGGAAAAGCTCCCCCCCGGGGTGATGCCGCTGGTGGGGTCTGTATGTTGCAGGCTGGCGTTGGCCGGGGCGGGCAGGCTGACGGTAAAGAGGATCTGCGCCACCCCGGTGATGCCGATGGTGGTATCCTCCTGAATGATAAAGCTGTAGTAGCCGTTTGTAGGGGTGATGGCCGCGCCGTTTACCGCTACCGCCATGGCAGAGGTGGAATAGCCCGCCTGAGGCGCAATGGAAAAGCGCACCGTCTCCCCGGGGAGATAGGAAGGTAGCAGGCCCGACACCGTCACGTTATCCCCGCCGGTGACTGTCACCCCCACGGTGGCGCCGGATTGGGCCGCCCACTTGGCATAGAAGGTGCTGATGGCTGTGATGGCTACCGTGGATGTCTCCTGTATCCTGGTACCGCTGCCGTTTGCCGCCGTATACCACCCGTCGAAGGTAAAGCCCGCCCTGGTGGGAATGGGCAGGGTTCCGTAGATGCCCCCATAGAGAAAGCTGTTGCTGGCAGGGCTCACCGCGCCGCCCTGGGCGTCGAAGATCACCAGGTAGCGCTGGGCTTCCCATTGGGCGTGGAGGGTGGTTTCGCCCACGGTGGTGTAAAGGGTGGCGGCTGTTACCTGGGTGCCGCCTGTGGGAGCCGTAAACCAGCCCGAAAAGCTGTGACCCTCCTTCAATGGCCCCTGGGGCAGTGGGCCGTAGGGGCTGCCGTAAGGCACCTGGGCAGTGGCGAAGGTGCTGGCCCCGTTTTGGAAGGTCACTTGATAGCCTATGGCCTGCCAGACGGCGTACAGGGTGATGACCCCCTGGGGCTGACTGGTTAAATTCCACACCGATGCCCCCGGGCCGTAATACACCGCGCCCTTTGCATTGGTTGCCCAGCCCAAAAAGCGGTGGCCGGTTTTGCTAAAGCCCATGCCGTCGGAGAGGGTTCCCGCCCCGCCGTAGGTAAGGCTTTGGGCCTGGATGGTTCCTGTCCCGCCGTTGTTATCATACTGCACCGTGTAGCTGTTGGCCTGCCAGACAGCGTAAAGGGTCACGGGCTCCTCCCCCATGGAGAAGGAGGTGGTTCCTGTTTGGGTATACAGGGCGGTGCCCGTCGGGGTGGCGCCCCAGCCCAGGAAGGAGTAGCCGTCCAGGGTGGGGATGGTGGCAAAATTCACCGTCACCGTGGCCCCGGGGTAGTAGCGGTTGCTGTCCAGAGGGGCGCCCAGGCCGCCGTTGGTGTCGTAACGCAGGGTGTAAGAGGCCCTGTCTTTCAGCACGGCGTAGAGAAAAACGCTGGCCCCCTGCTGGCCGGAAAGGCCTGTGGTGATCTCCTGGCCGTCGGTGTAATAGACCGCCGAGCTGCCGGGCAGGGTGGTCCAGCCCGCCAGATATTGATCCGAAGGGATGGTAAGACCGTAGGCGGCTAAGGAAGTCGCCGTGGGCAGAGTAATGGTGTCTGCATAGGAAACGCTGGAAAAATAGGGATAGCTCAGCTCCGTACTGCCGTTGACCAGCACCACGGCATAGGTGATGGGCGTCCACTTGGCGGTAAGGGTCACCTCGGCGATGTTATAAGTCCAAGGGGCGATCTTGGGTGCCATGGTGGGGCCGTAAACCTCCAGGGTATTCCAATACCAGCCGCCGAAAACATAGCCCTGGCGGGTGGGCGGATTTAGATTATCGGTAAGGGCGCTGCCATAGGTGGCGTAAATATACCGGGCCCCTACCAAAGAGCCGCCCTGTGCATCGAAGTATATGGTGCTCTCCTGGGAGCCCCACACCGCGTAGAGGGTGATACTGCCGCCTTGGGTTTCCGTCAGGTTTTTCACCGGGGCCTCGTCTTTGAAGGTGATGGTATCGTCGGAGGCGGAGAGAGACCAGCCCTTAAACTGACTGCCTGTCTTTTCAAAGGCGTTTTCTGTGAGGGCTGTGGCCGTGCCATATTGGATGGTCTGGGGGTTCATGGTGCCGCCCGTGCCGCCATTGGAATGAAAGCTGACGGTATACTGGTAGGGCGTCCAGACGGCATATAGGCAGGTGTCCCCTGAGATCGTCAGATTTGTGGTGCCCCCTGGGGTATAGACCGGGGTGGCCGCCTCGGCGCTTTCCGCCCAGCCGGAGAAGGCGTAGCCGCTGCGAAGCGGGGTTGAGCTGAACTTAACGGCAGCATTCTCCCCGGCGGCGTAGGTGCTAAAGTCCACGGGGCTTCCTGTTCCGCCGTTGGGGTTATAGGTGACCAGGTACTGCCCCGCCGCAGCCATGACTACCTGCACCGTGGTGTTACCCGTGACGGTAAAGGTATATTTTCCATCCAGGCCCCGGGTCAGGGCGCTGCCGTTCAGGTATACCCTGGCCGCCGTTTCGTCCACGGTAAAGGCCACGGTATCCCCATAGGAAGCGGTGCTGCCGTCCGCAAGGCCCGTTACCTGGCAACTTCCCGTTACGCTCAGGGAGAGGGTGTAGGCCGTGGGAGCCCACTTGGCATAGAGGGTCACATCGGTGGTGCCCATGGTGTAGGGCGTTCCGGGGCCGTAGACCGGGCCCCCTCCCTGGGCGTCCGCAGTCCAGCCCGCCAGGGTATAGCCCGCCTTGGTGACGGGGATGGTGGTGGGGCTCACCAAAACGCCGGAGGCCGGGTAAACATCGGCAACCGCCGCGCTGAACACACCGCCGTTGGCGTTGTGGCTCAGCTTGGGGTTCTGCTTCCAGACAGCGTAGAGGGTGAGGTTGGCCCGGACATTTGCTATGGTATCGCCTTTAGCGAAGCTTGCCGCTGTGGCGTTGGGGTCCAGAGACCAGCCTAAGAAGCTGTGATTTACCTGGGTGGGGTCGTTTTCATAGGCCAGGGTGTGGTCATTGCCGATGTACACGTCCACAGCCCCCGGCTCCCCCTTGCCGCCGTTGGCATTATAGGAAAGGGTGAACTTTTCGTTCTCCTGCCAGGCAGCGTAGAGGTTCACGGTTTCCCCCTGTTTTTCGACGAGGCCCACATGGTGGGTGCCCGGGGTGTACATGGCCCAGTTTTGATTGTCGTAAATATTCCAGCCCTTAAAGGTATAGTTTTCCCGGCTGATGCCCGCTGCCTCGGCGGTGGGCACCGTTAGGACACCGTAGACCACGTCCTTCATTTCATAGGCGTAGCTGTTCTCGCTGTAGAAGTCGATATGGTAAGTGAGGGGTGTCCAGTGGGCGTAGAGGGTGGTGTGGGCGTCGATGTCCCACTTTTTATCCTGCGGTACCACCTTCATATCTTTATCAAAATAGCAGGTGCCGCCTGTGCTGGTCGTCCAATAGCCGTCGAAGACATAGCCTGTTCTGGTAGGCGCTGTCACCCCTGTGGCCTGGATGGGGGAATCGTAGGTCACCGTGGTGGAGGTGGCGCCCTTACCGCCGTTGGCGTGGAAATTTAGGGTATATTGGTTGGCCTGCCACACAGCGTAGAGCTCCTTGGTGCTGCCTTGGATGGACATCAGGTTGCTTACGCTTGCGCCGTTTGCAAAGACAATGGGCTGATTGTCCCCGGAGGTGTTGGCCCAGCCCTGAAAGGACCAGCCAGTCAAGGAAAAGCCGTTGGCCGTCAGGTTTTTGGCCTGGTCGTAGGTGTGGCTGCTGTTTGCCGTGGCGCCTGTGACAGTGTTCCCCGTGCCTGTGGGTTTATTGGGGTTGTAGTGCACGGTGTAGGTGATGGGTGTCCATTGAGCGTGGAGGGTGGTGTCCCCCGGGCGGATCCACTGCCCGCTGGCATTCGTATATCCAGAAACGTTAGTTCTCGCGGTTCTCGCGGCATCATAAATCTGCACCCCGCCGCTTGCCGCTGTGTAATACCCTGTAAAGGTGTAGCCGGTTTTCGACGGCGCGGTAAATGCCGGCATTGAAACGCAATAGGTTGCGGTGACGCTTGTGCTTCCGCTGCCGCCGCCCTGCTGGTTGAGGGTAAGGGTGTATTGCACCGCGGTGTGAGTGCTTAGTGTGCTGTTGGTCCCGTCGCTGCCATAGGCGCCCCTGTCTCCGCCGTGGCCGGGATATCCTGCATAACAATAGCCGCCGGTTACCAAGGTGTCTTGAAATGAGGCGCGACTATTGCTTGCTCCGCCATCCACTACACCTCCATTATCTGCGGTTCCGTAGAGCCATGCGGCAGTGTCGTATCCACTGCCACTCTTATTATAATAACCGTAGTGTCCGGCAGTACCGCCGCCGCCGCCGCCGTTTCCGCCGGTGCCACACAGCATATGCGGATTGTTTTGGTCTGCCTTTACCGCGCCGGTAGAGCCTGCACCGCCACCGCCGCCACCGGGGCCGCCTGCGCCTATATCGTGGCCGGATGCTCCGCCGCCCCCACCGCCGCCGCCGCCGCCAGCTCCTGCATAGCGATACCAGCCACCTCCTTCGTACCAAAAAGAGGTTCCTCCTCCATCGCCGCCGTTGCCGCCGCTTCCGCCTGGGCCGCCGGTTCCGGAAACGGAAGAACCGCTTAAAACAGATAGCGTTCCCATACTGCCGCTTCCGCTGCCGTTTGAACCGGCACTCCCGCCGGTGGTCTGGGGCCACCCGTTTTGTGACATACCACCTGCGCTATGATCATTGACCTGGGAACCGCCGCTTCCGCCAGAGCCGCCGCCGGTGCCTATGCCTGCACCCGCGCCGCCGCCACCGTCACCGCCTGCGCCGCCATAGCCGGGATGCCAGACATTATCAAGTCCCCAAGCATCTCCTCCCGAGGCGCCGCTGCCGCCGTTTGCCGCCGCGCCGCCGTATGCTCTGAGGGCTCCGCCGCCGGTAACAACCAGGGTGGAGCTGGCGGGCAGATAAATCCCCGCGCCGCCGCCGGTTTGACCCGAGCCTGCGCCGCCGCGCACCGTTAGCGTCTGCCCCGCAGGGATATAGATCACCACCGTTGCCCCACCGGCGACATTCAATCCATTTTGCCCGCTGCCCGCAGTGATGCTTGGGCTCCCGGACACGGTGTAAATGTATCCGCTATATAAGGTGGTGCCGGCGGATGTACCGGAAGAAATCGTTCCGGTATTTGTAAATCCCGCCAAGGCCTTGGGCGTCATAGCAGGCAGCAGCGAGAGCACCAGAGCCACGGTCAGCAGCCAGCTAAAGCCTTTCTTCCAAACATGTTTTCTTGTTTTTGTCATCATAGTGATCCCCCATTGCCGGTCGAAGTTTGAAATTAACGCTACCAGTATACAAAACCATGACAAACACAAGACAAACTGAAGGCGTACCGCAGATTTTCCCATCTTCCCCGCGGCTATGAGGTTACCTCCTTCGACAGCACATTATATTTTACGCAATTAAATTGTGCTTTACTAATTCCGCGCGTGGTGATACAATGCCAGGTAAGAAGACAGGCGAGGTGCAAAAAATGGATCCATTAAAGCTTGAAAACCAGCTTTGCTTTCCCCTCTATGCCGCAGCCCGGGGCGTTGTGAAGCTCTATACGCCCTTTTTGCGGGAGTTGGGCCTAACCTACACCCAATATATCACCATGCTGGTGCTGTGGGAGCGAAAGACCCTGGGGGCAAAGGAGCTGGGGGAAGCCCTTTACCTAGACTCCGGCACGCTGACGCCCCTTTTGAAGAAGCTGGAGGGCCAGGGGCTCTTGACCCGGCAGCGCTCCAAAGAGGACGAGCGAAATTTGATCGTTACCATCACGCCCCAGGGGGAGGCTCTGCGTCAGAGGGCCTTGCAGGTACCCCTGCAGATGCAAAGCTGCCTCGATCTGGACCCGGCGGATGCGGGCGCCCTGTATCAGCTCCTCCACCAGCTCCTGGGGCAAATGGAGGCGGGCGGAAGAAGCACCCCCAAGAACCAACGAATTGATGAGGAGGCATGGACATGAATATCGCAGTGAGGTATCACAGCCGCGGCGGAAACACCAAAAAGGTGGCGGAGGCCATCGCAAAGGCGGCGGGCACCCAGGCCGAGAGCTGCGCCGCAGCCATCACCGAGCCCCAGGACCTGCTGTTTTTAGGCGGCTCCGTCTACGGCTTTGGGATAGACGAGGCCGTGAAGGCCTATATCCAAGGGCTGGACCCGGCCCTGGTAGGGCACGTGGCCCTGTTTGGCACCTCGGCCATCTCCAAAACGGGGAACGCAGATATGGCGAAGCTGCTGGCGGAGCGAGGCATCCCCGTTTTGGCCCTAGACTTTTACTGCCGGGGCGCCTTTACCTTCATGCACAAAGGCCACCCCAACGAAGCCGACCTGAAGGACGCCGCCGCCTTTGCCGCCCGGGTGATGAAAAGCTTGCAGGGCAGCGAGGCGTAACCCCTCCCTTGCCGGGCCGGGAAAGCGCGCCAAAGGCGCCCGCAGGATGGGCTCCTTAGTGCCAGCTTCCCGCCCTTTCCCCCCGATTCCACACTTTACAAACCATAAGGAGACCTTATTCATGTGGTCAACAACATTCGACGGCCTGGTCCACTGCGAGATCACCGGGCACATTGCAACGGTTACCATGGACAGCCCCCCGGTGAATGCCCTGGGGCGCGCCCTTTTGGATGCCCTTTCCCACTGCCTCGACGCCCTGGAGGCGAGATCTGACCTGCGCTGCCTTATCCTCACCGGAACAGGTAAGGCCTTTATCGCCGGGGGCGACTTAAAGGAGTATCAGGGGATCACCACAGAGGAATTTCAGACCATGGCGGCCATGGCCAACCGCACCTTCAGCCGCTTTGAGCGCTTTCCCGCCCCTGTGATCGCCGCCATGAACGGCTACGCCTTCGGCGGCGGCTTAGAGCTGGCCCTGGCCTGCGACATCCGCTTTGCCGCCCGCTCCGCCTCCATGTCCCTGCCCGAGGCCGCCATAGGAATGATGCCCAGCTACGGCGGCACGGCCCGGCTGCCGAAGCTGGTCTCCCCGGGAAACGCCAAGTATCTGATCTGCAGCGGGCGGCGTCTCACAGCCCAAGAGGCCAAGGATATGGGCATACTCCAGGAGGTCACAGACCAGGAGGACCTGATGCCCAGGGTCAGAGCTCTGGCGGAGGAAATTGCGCAGAAGAGCCCCGTGGCTATGACCAACATTAAGTATGTGCTAAATCAGAGCCCGGGGGCCACTATGGAGGAATCTCTGGCCCTAGAGGCAGACTACGCCTGCCGGACGGTGGAGAGCCGGGATTTTCGGGAGGGGCTTTTGTCCTTTGCCGAAAAGCGCGCGGCGGTGTTCCCCGGGGAGTAATGCCTTGGGACGGGGCTCCGCCAGGGCCACTTGTGCCCATGAGTTTTTTTATGCGTGACAGATCACAACGCCGCCGATCCCTTACGGAGTCGGCGGCGTTGCGCTGCTTTCTATTTGCGATGCTTTCTGCTGCGGATCTCCACCGCCACCACGCCCACCATGCCCACCATGGCAAAGACGCTCACCACCACCCAGGGCAGCCGATGGGTTTCATCGCCTGTTTTGGGGGTGTCTTGGCCCTGGGGCGGCGTCGTGGGGTCCAAGGGCAGGGGCGTTTCGGGGAGCTCCACCAGGGGCGGATTCTCCGGCGGAGGCATGGGGCCTAGGGGCGGGGGCGGGTCCGGGAGCGTAGGCGGCGTTTCCGGGGGAGGCGGCGGCGTTTCCGGGGGCGAAGGCGGCGTGTCCGTGGGCGAAGGCGGCGTTTCCGGGGGCAGCGGCCGAGAGGAGGGGGGCCCA